>CANPGB010000015.1 GCA_947573485.1 uncultured Porphyromonadaceae bacterium
TTGCAAGAAATGTGATAATGATTGGTTTATTAGCAACCGAGGCGCCACTGTGAAGCTGGCGCCTCGGTTGCGTTTGGTGCAATCCTCGCTTTTTTTAGATATTGTTTTGTTATATCAGAAATTATGTGCACTTTTGCAAAGCGCTAATAATAAGAATTCCTGCTGTATTATTCATTTAGAAGCTGTTAACTTCTATCGATTATGGAGGAACATATAAAATCTTTATGGTTCGATAAGAACCGAATATATATTCTTACTGACGAAGGTAATACTTTGAGCCAGCCTCTCGAAGTTTTTCCGGCATTGTTCTGCGCTATTCCTGAGCAAAGGCAGAAATACTATTTGTGGAATAATAACTGCAGTATCCGCTGGGACGACTTGGATGAAGATATCCATATATCGCATTTCTACGAAAAAGAAGTTGTGAACTATGATAACGATGTAAACAGACTTCTTTCACGCTTTCCTTGGCTTGACTTGAAGGCTTTTGCCCGATATATAGGCATGCATTGGACCAAGTTGGCCCGATTTAAATATGGTGTGTGGACGCCATCTCCCGAGGCTTTGTCAAAAATCAAGGACGGTCTTATTGCGATTGGTAAAGAAATGTCGGCAGCTGCATTGTAAAATTCTGCCTTGCACAATATAAAAAGCGGTGAGCACACATGATTATGGGCTCACCGCTTTTAAGTATCTGTTAGTCTTTAAAATTCAGCGTTGTTAGGGGTGCGGGGGAAGGCAATCACGTCGCGGATATTGGTCATGCCCGTCACGAAGAGCACAAGGCGCTCGAAGCCGAGACCGAAGCCGCTGTGAGGAACGGTGCCGAAGCGGCGGGTGTCGAGATACCACCACATATCCTTCATAGGTATATGCAGCTCCTCGATGCGGCTCATGAGCTTATCGTAGTCGGCCTCGCGCTCGCTGCCGCCGATAATCTCGCCGATTTTCGGGAAGAGAACGTCCATGGCGCGCACCGTGCGGCCGTCGTCGTTCTGCTTCATGTAGAAAGCCTTGATGTCGCGCGGATAGTCGGTGAGAATCACAGGCTTCTTGAAGTGCTCCTCAACGAGGTAGCGCTCGTGCTCGCTCTGAAGGTCGGTACCCCAGTCGACGGGAAACTCGAATTTTTTGCCCGATGCCTTGAGAATCTCCACACCCTCGGTGTAGGTGAGGCGCACGAAATCGTTGTGGAGTACAAACTCCAGACGCTCTATGAGCTCGGGGTCGAAGTGCTCGGCAAGGAACTCGATGTCGGCGCGGCAGTGCTCAAGAGCATAGCCTATGCAGTACTTCACAAATTCCTCGGCAAGGTCCATATTGTAGGTGATGTCGTAGAACGCCATTTCAGGCTCTACCATCCAGAACTCCGAGAGGTGGCGGGGAGTATTGGAATTTTCGGCACGGAAAGTGGGGCCGAAAGTATATATCTCACCAAGAGCCGTTGCGCCGAGCTCACCTTCGAGCTGACCCGACACAGTGAGCGCCGTAGGTTTGCCGAAGAAATCCTTCGAGTAGTCTACCTTGCCGTCGTCGGTCTTGGGCAGATTTTCAAGGGGCAGGGTAGTAACCTGGAACATGGCGCCGGCACCCTCGCAGTCGCTCGCCGTGATAAGCGGAGTGTTGAGGTAGAAGAAGCCCTTGTCCTGGAAGAATTTATGGATAGCGAAGGCAAGAGCGCTGCGCACACGCAGAATAGCACCGAAGGTGGCCGTACGCGGGCGGAGATGCGCTTTCTCGCGGAGGAACTCAAGCGTATGTCCTTTTTTCTGAAGAGGATAAGTCTCAGGGTCGGCAGTACCGTAAATCTCAAGAGTTTCGGCCTGAACCTCGCAGCTCTGACCCTTACCCATCGACTCCACAAGCTTGCCCGTAACATGAATCGAAGAACCCGTGGTTACTGCTTTGAGTTCCTCGTCGGAGAACTTGCTGAGGTCGAAAACTATCTGTAGGTTACGCACAGTCGAGCCGTCGTTGAGAGCCACAAACTGCACGTTCTTGTTGCCGCGGCGGGTGCGTACCCAGCCCTTGACGCTCACCTCGCTGCCTATGAGCTCCGGCGAGAATATTTCGGCTATTTTTGTGCGTTTCATATCGTGAGTTTTATTAATCCGCAAAATTATAACTTTTTTGTGAATATCACAAATATACATCTCATCATAAACGCCATATAATTGTCTGGCCGCACCACTCATGCGGCCGCCATGAGCAATTTGCGAATAACTATTGTATAAATAGTGTGTTTACCTTTCATTGCAATTTATAAATGAACGTATTGTCGTGATAGCCAAAAGGCCAGCAGATAGTCTGCTCTATATTCTCCGGCGCGGGGATTGGTATAATGAGCCGGGCAATCAAGTCTATAGGGAAATACGAAGAGTGCAAAACCATGATTCTCAGCGGCTCGTCGACTTTTGCATATAGATAGAAAGCATAATCGAGGTCAGGCATCTCATCGGCATTATAGATTATCGAAGCGTCTTCAAATTCATTGCGCAGCCTGCTTGCGTCAAACATAGCTCCATGCCCCGTGCGCAGTTTCCCATTTTCCCTGTTTACTTTAGGGAGCATGCACATATAGTCGTGCTGCCTCGCCTTTAGAATAATTTCTGAGCACTGAAGCTCCTCTCCATTGTCAAAGTACTTTCCGAAACTTCGGCACTTGACCATAATACGTTCATTATTGCGCACAGTTGTCCATTCCTCGCCGCCTTCACCATATAGTGGAGTCAAGTTGAGGAATATCAAGATGATAAGCGCCAAGAGCCGATTTCCAATATTCAGTAGCTTCATGTTCCTTTAAGTGTTTGTATTTATAAATAGAGTTATAATTCTACGGAGAATGATTTCTAAAGTGTAATGCCTTTAATTAATAAGCAACAATACAAGCACCACAAGCGCAAGTGATATTTCTAAAAGAAAGAGCATGCCGTGCCTTATATATCGTGCTATAAAAGCGTGGTTTATAAAGAAATATCCTGCAAGTAAAATCACATAAAGATACTCGTTAACGGCAACTGTTATAAAACGCGACCACCGTGCGCTTAGCGCGAAATAGATGAATATGGCCAGATATAGAGCAAAAGTCATAAGCCATGCACAGGCAACAGGCAGCTGCTTGCGCCAATCGGTATTTAAAAGTAATCTTTTGATACTTATCATTTTTATTGTATTTGAGTCAGTCGTGCCTTGTCACTTCCACGGATGAGAGATATATATTTTCCTGAAACTTCAAGAACTATATTGAGCGAATCCAATTCTTTGATATTAGGCGTAGTGCGGTAAAACCTATATACATCAACGTTACCAAAATCCGCCGAGAGCAGATAAGGACTCCAAAAGCTCAGATTATTATCTTCATCGATAGTTATATAGCTCGGCATCAAGTCCCATGGTTGGCGCAGAAGCACACTGCTGCTGTTTTCCAAATCGGGCGAGCTGCCCAGACTTAAACGTTGAGCACCGAAAAGCTCTATCTCACTTTTCAAGTATATGCCATGACTTTCAAGCATATAGTCCTTGCTGCCTACGCCACGGAGATATTCACACCCGCCCATTAGAACCAGGGTCGGGAGTAATACGAGCGCAAGATAGACATACGCAGTGATGCGTAACATTATAATCTTGTGTGTAGGCTTCTCCGTGTTATACATCTCTTTATTCATTTATCAAGTGTTTCTAAAAATTGAGTAGGGTAAATTACTTTGAAATGAATAATAAAACAGCAATGACAAGCATGCAGACTTCCGCTACAACAATTTGACCTCTCGCTATGAAGCGATCGAGGTATAAATGATTCACGAGGCAAAAGGCAGTTATATCCAATAAATCGGACGCAATAATATACCAATTCGGACACGTCCGGGTAATATTATGAATCATACCCTCCACAATCATAGCAAACATGCCCATTATCACACATCGTGCAAATATGAGTTTCAAATTTACACTCGTAAACACCTTTTTGCTCAGTACACTTTTCATAAGCCTATTCTGCTTTATCAATAGAAAGATAACTATCGGTAACCCTCACGCGGTAGACAGGCGTGGCAGCGAAACCTTCCTCTAAACAAGGCCGCACACCTTTGCTCTCACATGAAGCCGGATTACCAACTCTCGCGCACACACTCTCTCCCGACTCTACATACACATTAGCCAGTGAATCAACATAGAAAATGTATTCTTTTGCCATATTTCTTATCGAATATTCCAATTCTACTTTTCTATCCTCACCTTCTTGCGACGAAACAATCACATAGCATTGCCCTTCGCAACCGCGGAATGCAAGCCTTACACCAATTTCGTCTATCGTATAAACTTTCTCCACCTTATCAGTTCTTACAAACCAACTTATAACTTTGAGAGGAAGATATACAGGCAAAAGGAAGAGTAGCAAAACAAGCAACTGTTTTGTTATCCTGCTGTCACGTTCGCTATGTCTTTTTATGTTATCTGTCATAATTCCCACAAAGAGCGCATAACCATATCAGGCATAAACCCTCACGTTTATCGGTTTCAGGTGTGAAATCTATTGCGTCAAGAAACGGATATTTTATCTCTCCCGTGCTATCGCACATAGCGAAAAACACAACCCGGTACGATTGCGAATATACTGTTGGAGAAATAGCCGCTCCTGTATAAACGTCATTCCTTGCATTACTAAAAATCTCTTCCATAAAACGCAAAGCCTTAGGTTTTACGCGTTTGCTTTTTCCCTTAGAGCTTATTATAAAAGCCTTTGAGAAACATGTGTCTGAAACAAGTATTTCTGAAAACTTGCTTCCGAGAAAGACATATGCCGGTAGCCCTGTCAACTCCTTTATGCGAGGCATGACCGAATCGATGCGATGCTCAAAATTCTTTATATGAGCCTCAATATGTGCAACTGTCTCTTCCTCAACTGTGAAAGAGCAGAGTAGCAAGGCTACTATTATGTAAATAAGACTTTTCATATACCACACCTGTAAGGTCAATCAATAGAATCAGTTTCATTAAAAAACCTATAGCCAGGCGATTTTATGAAGTCTGTTTTCAATAATTGTGGCGGGAGTACCATGATGATGCTATCACCTTTATAGGCAAAGCGGTAAGTCCAATTTCGTTTATACTCCTCACCGGCCAGACCAAGTTCACACAACCAAAATATTTGCTGCGGAGTGAGACTCTCTGGATGCAGCACATACATATCAAATGGCTTACCGGGGTCTAAAAGCTTGAAAAAAAGATAGTCGCTGTCAGGTAATTTATCCTCCTCGGGGCTGTCTACCTGATATTCATCGTTCTGAATCCAAAATTTGGCACTTTGCAGATTTCCGGCGTTCGCGGCATCGAAAGCAGCTGAATAAGGGAGCATTACCAATACATGTCGCCCGATAGCCTCCCAATGGATTTTTGTGCAACAAAATCTTTCATCGCCTATGGTGTAACCGCCAAGCGATTCATAACTCACCTTTAGTTTATCGGTGTCGTTGAGTACACCCTTTGTAGGTAAGTCTGCGCAAAAGGCTGCCTGAAACACGCAGGCAAGAAACGCCACTATTAAAAGCCTCTTAATATTCATTTATCAAGTGTTTCTAAAAAATGTGGAGGTAGCTCTATATTGTTTTCAACAGTGTAGGTATTGAGTCGAATATATCTGCTGTTAAGGCGTAAATCTGTGACCATAGCTTTATTTCCGAAAGCAGTGAACACCGTGCGCATCATATTATCACCACCATCGGTAAGCAAAATTATCGAATCCGGCGTTTCTCGCGGGAAAATGGCTATGTCATACCCCGCAGGAGAAAGAAATTCCCAATTTTTGATATGGAACGATGGCATTACATAAAAAACAAGCAAGGGCACATCAACATGCTCATATTCATATATTACGACCCCTTTCAAGAGATTGAGAAACTCGGTAAAATTTGAAAGACTTTGGCCTGATTGCACCACTATCGATGTATTATGGGCATCTACTTCTGATACCACGCAAATCCACAACCGGTCTTGAGTAGAAGTGCTAAAACGGATTGCCGTTTGCATCATCAAGTCAATCTGACGACCGACAGGAGCCTGCAAATCAAGATTATATGCAGGTACTTTGAAAGGTGCAAAAGCTCTTGCCCCGTTCGCGGAATCAACATATAAGTATAGTTCACTGCCATTATGCGACTTCTTTTTTAGTTCATAATACGGCTGTGCGAAAAGAGTGTCGCACGCATTGGAAGCCTCCCGCTCTTCCTCTACGGTGAAAGAGCAGAGAAGCAAGGCTACTATTATGTAAATAAGTCTCTTCATAGGCAGCGAATTTTTACGCATCAATCATATATTGGATATATTATCTCACCTGTTCTTTGGTCGATAAACAACGCTGGTTCAACAAAATCGTAAGATGTAACATTTTCGATTTTACCATCGGCAACGATAACGCGCTCAAGGGAAATTTCAGTACGTTCACCACTAATCGGGAACTCTGAATAAGTCAAAATAGTATTAATGGCAGGGATATCCCAGTCAAGGCAGACTTTGTAGAGCGGTAAAAAATACTCATCAACACCCAAACAAGATGAGAGCTGTTCTTCTCTATCAAATCGTTCGCAAATATTATCGCGACCATTGTAGTAAATTAATTTGTCTGAAATTTTGATTATTGAGTACACCGATATCATAGGATTGATAATAATCAAGTCCACACATATTATAGTATCGCGGGTGGGGTTTATTGCAACATCGGCTTGCTCCAAAATCTTTTCGTAAGTTCGATAGTGTCTTTTTAAAGTTCTTGATGATTCCTTTTTTTCATTAGCCTTAAAGCCCTTGTACACATACTTTTCGAATTGCGCCTGATACGTTATTTTTGGTAAATATCCGCATGAGGCGAGCGTAAAGCAAAGAAGCATTACAAAGGAGTATATCGAAATCTTTTTAAGGCATTTATGTGTCATGGTTATTTCGTATCAATAAGTATTGCACACCATACTAATTTTATAGAGAAACGTCGGTCTTTCTTAAGACTGTAAATATCGCAAATAGGAGAATCAATAAACGGGAACGTTATCTGCCCTGTGGTATCGCAAATTGCAAAGAAAATCAGTTCTTCTCCAGCTTTGATATCCGAAAGTACAGTTGGCCCGGTATATATATCCGTTTTGGCATGCTGAAAGGTTGTGTCCATAAAACGCAACCGACTCTTTTCGACCTCCTTTGCCTTCTTGCGCTTGCCTTTTAAAGGAACAGCGTACGCACGCGTAAACGCCGTGTCGGCTATTAACATCTTGTTTTTCCCTTTGTCTATCCCTTCTACAATGAAAACACAGGCAGGTAATCCCGTCAACTCCTTTATGCGAGGCATCATAGAATCGACAGTCTGCGTAAATCCCTGGATACGGCCTGCAAACTTCGCCTCCCGCTCCTCCTCAACGGTGAAAGAGCAGAGAATCAAGGCAGCTATTATGTAAAGAAGTCTCTTCATCGGAAGCGAATTGTTACGCATCAATTATATATTGGAATTGGCTCCCCTGTTGTTCGGTCGATAAACAACATCGGCTCAATAAAATCATAAGATGTAATACTTTCGATTTTACCTTCGGCAACGATAACGCGCTCAAGGGAAATTTCAGTACGTTCTCCGCTACTTGGGAACTCGGAATAAGTCAAAAAAGTATTAATGGCATGGATATCCCAGTCAAGGCAGACTTTATAGAGCGGTGCATAATACTCATCAACACCCATACAAGATGAGAGCTGTTCTTCACTATCAAGGCGTTCGCAAATATTATCGCGACCATTGTAGTAAATTAATTTGTCTGAAATTTTGATTATTGAGTACACCGATATCATAGGATTGATAATAATCAAGTCCAGGCTTATTATAGTATCGCGGGTTGGGTTTATCGTAACATCGGCTTGTTGCAAAACCTTATTGAGATTTTTATATTGTCTTTTTAAAGTTCTTGTCGATAACTTCTTTTCATTAGCCTTAAAGCCCTTGAACACATACTTTTCGAATTGAGCCTGATACGTTATTGTTGGTAAATATCCGCATGAGGCGAGCGTAATGCAAAGGAGCATTACAAAGAAGATTATCGAAATCTTTTTTAGGCTTTTATGTCTCATAATCATTTCGTATTAAAAATTGTCATTAGCCACACTAAATGAATAGAGGAACGTTTGTCTCTCTTAAGACTATATAAATCGCAAATACGCAAATCAATAAAAGGGAATGTTATTTGCCCAGTGGTATCACAAATTGCAAAGAAAATCAGTTCTTCCCCAGCTTTGATATCCGAAAGTACAGTTGGCCCTGTATAGATATTCATCTGAGCATTTCGAAAGGTGTCATTCATAAAATGTAACTGTTCCTCATCCACCTTTTTAGCCTTTCTGCGCTTTCCTTTTAAAGGAATAACATACGCACGCGTAAACGCTGTATCGGCAATTAACATCTTGTCTATCCCTTCTACAATGAAAACGCAGGCAGGTAATCCTGTCAGCTCCTTTATGCGATGCATCATAGAATCGACAGTCTGCGTAAATCCCTGGATACGGCCTGCAAACTTCGCCTCCCGCTCTTCCTCAATGGTGAAAGAGCAGAGTAGCAAGGCTACTATTATGTAAATAAGTCTTTTCATCGACTGCCTGGTTAATTAATACGGCTTCGTAATCCACATAGGAGAGAGACTTGTATAGGATTCCATACTTATTATGCTGTCATTTTGCAGGATTATGCGACAAAAATTAATGAAACCACCGTCAAATTCTGGAAAAGTCGATTTTCTAAGAATTGCATTAACCGAATCCATATCCCACGCTCTTATAGCCGAATACAAGGGTGTTAAATCTTCTTCATCAAATGTTTCAGAAGCACGGCTGTATACTTTTTCACAATGTAATGCCGGTTCGGATATGAAATTATCTGTAATAGTCAGTGAATCATTATTCGAAAAAAAAGTTGACTTTGTATAAATATATCCGTTGTGGTATGAATAGTTGATATAGATCACAGTATCAGCCGCACGGTTCCATTCAAGAGGAATCGTGTCTAACTGAGACTTCTTCTTTTGTGCAAATGCCCATTGCTTTGGTGCTTTCACCTCTTTAAACGATTTGAATTTTACTTCATCGTCTGTCGAGAATTGAGCACTCCATCTAATAAAAGTTGGATGTCTCGTCGAAATACATGAAAGCATAAGCATCAAGAGTGCTATACATATTACATTATTTTTTCCTTTTATATTCATATCCCTGTTTTCCTCTCAATGGTTTGAAGTTAGTATTTTCGTTTATATCAAAATATAACGAACTATTATTTTTTATAATCCTGCCCATTTTCTGACCGGTGTCGACGGTTATTACATACGAAACTCTTAATGGCAGATTATGTTCACTTCGGAGTTTATTCTCAACATGTGTTGCATGTATCTCTCCAATTGTAGCTACACGTAAATTTCCTTCAGCATCATAGTATATAAACCACTTTTTTTTATCATTTATTCCACCTCCGAACCAGCTAAGATCAATATGGCCAAATTCATGACCCAAATCTATATACGCATTTGGTTCTGCTTCAGACTCTGTTGGTACGCGCACACCTTGAGTATCCCAACCGATACCTGAACTTGAGGCTCGACTGCCTTCTCCTTTTTTTGTAGAATAAATAGCTACGTCTCTATCATCGTCAGCAATCCTTGAAATCAGAGCATTTCCAGTTTCGCCCTCCATTAGATAATTTAAAGCATCTCTTACAAGACAAACAAATCCTGTGCCAGCATAGGCCTCTCCTTTGTCGTTATAGAAATCCCATTTATTATTAATATATTGCCAATAATACCCATGACCTTCACCAGTTGCAGAGATTCTATTCCCGCTCAAATCCGAATACAAATTAGGATTTGCACCGCAGTAGGTGTATGGGCTGAACCAGGGCGTGTCGGCTGCGAGGCGGTCGGGCGCCCACCACAGAGCCACGGCGGCGTTGTAGGAGCGCGGACCGAAGTCGCTGTCGCCGCGCGAGAGGAAGCGCATGCGCTCCTTGCCCGCGTAGAGGTAAGGCTGGCCGGTGGGCTCGTCCCAAGGCTCGCCGTAGGGGTAGTAGCCCGTGTGTTGCTTCACGCGCCCGGTCTCATCAACCACCATGGCCACCGAAGCGTTCCAGTCGCGAATCATGTAGAAGGGCTTGCCCGTGTGGTCGAAATACCCACCGGGGAAGTCGATGCGCTCCAACGTGTCGGCACTGAAAGTGAAAGGGCCTATATAACGCCGGTCGGCAAGCACCGTCTCAGCATCGGGTATCACAAGGCCACCACCTGTGCCGGGCAGTATGGTACCGCTTCCGATAGAGCCTCCGAAGCCCGGCGTGGGTCGTGCCGGACCTATGTGCACTTCGGTGTGGCGCAGCCGCGCACCCGAAGGTGAGTACTCGAAGCGCTCCTCATAGCGCTCCTTTTGGTTTATAGCGCGGGTCTGCGAGCGCAGGTTACCGAAGCTGTCGTAAGTGATGTCGGTCAGGCCGCGTGCCTCGTCGGCCTCCAAGAGACCCGAGTTATTGAACGCATAGGCATAAGTATCACCGAAACCGCTGCCGGGATAGCCCGCCATACCGTAGTATTCGGCCTCATCGGGCAGCCCCTCGGTATCCCAGAAACTCGTGTTATCTGTTATCGATTCGAGAACCGGGCCGCTGTAGCTCAGACTCATATCGTCGATAGGCCCGAAGAAAGGCTTGCTGCCGTCGTATGCCAACACACCCCAGCGCTTTATAGTAAGCGGACGCCCGAGGTCATCGTAGGTGTAGCTTGTGGAGTAATCTTCTGTGCTCTCCCTGCCGGGGGTATAGTCGGCGCGGGTGAGGAAGCCTTTGGTATTGTAAGCGTATTCGTATCGGCCGCCCTTGGTGGTGCGTCGGGCACCGGGAGCACCGTTATAGCTCGGCTTGGGTGCGTCGGCATAGAAAAGTTCCTCGGTGTATTTGCGCGTCAAGTCTTTGTCGCGGTCATCCTGGAAGAAAACCGAGTCGATTGCCGCTGCCCCGTAATATCCCTGCGAGTGCAAATTAGGCAGTTCTATCGGGTCATAAATAGTGAGCATTGGCACGTTTATAACGTTTTTCTTTATCCACCCCCGGTCGATATACTCGAAGTCCTGGCGGCATTTTTCGCCGAAATAAGTCTTTGAGAGCAAACCGAATTTGCCATAGTGCATTTCGGTAGTGGCGAGTCCGGTTGGCGTGGCAGCCCATACACCCGACGGTTTTTCGGCAGCATTGTAGCCGTGAATAAGCGAAAGCTTATACACCGTATCGGCGAGCTCCACAGTAAAGTTCTCGGTCTGTAGAGGGCCATGGTAGTGATAGTTGCAAGAGCGTGTCATGGCAGCATCGGGCATGAGTGTGCGCTCGCGGCTGACGCGCCCGGCAGTGTCGTAATATATAGATGTGTATATATAATTTCCTGCCGATGTGCGGCTCGCCGTGAGAGTGGACAAGCCCGCAGGTGTGGCGAGGTAGGTGTCGCTGTTGTCGGGCGACAGCGAGCTGTCGTCGAAGAGCGAGAGGGCGTCGTAGCTGTCGTAAACCGTTGCAGTCTCAGGCGTGAACACGGCACCTCCGGGCAGTATGGGCAGTGCATATAAAGCGGGTAGGGTGGGGTTGCCATAGTCCTTAGCCACGGCGGTAGCGGCAAAAGACCTTGCCTGAGCCTCGGTGAGAGCGGCTGTGCCGGTGAGCACTTCGCGCCCGAATTTGTCGTAGCTGTGCAGACGCCATAACCCGTCCGGAATCAGTCCGCCCCATTCGGCGGCGAGCCTGCCACCGGGGGTATATATGAAACGGCTCTCTTTTTGCCCGGGCACACGCTGCCGCACCACACGGTCGGCTCCATCGTACTGCCATGCGTACACTTCATTCAGGAGCACCGGGTCGTTGGCAGCATAGGCTTTAGCCTCAACGTTTGGTGGTAAAATATAGCGCAGCCTGCCGAAGTCGTCGTATATATAGTGTGTCTGCAGTTTCCAATGACCGTCGTGCCGCAAAAGGAGGCGCCCCTCACCGTCGCTGGCTTCCTCAATTGTCACCTGATTCTCATCGCTCGTCCATACAGAGTATACCGATGAGTCAGGGCGCATGCAAGGTATAGTTATAGAACCGTCGGCGCCAACTTCAAACTTGGGAATTCGTCCGCTGTATGATTTTGTGAGATAGGAGTTTTTACGATATATGCTCCTGTTGTTGTCTCGCCACTCCTTTCCGGGGCGGAACTCTTTAGTCCCAATTCCCTGAATATACTTATAGTCAGTCCAAAGGCCGCTGTCTACAGGTGCGTAATCGTTGGTCACCGGCATCGATACGCGCTTGACGCGTCCTTCTTTATCATACTGCGTATGAACCGATATATTGGCTGTGCGGTCGTAGTCGAAGGACTTTCGCCCGAGGCCGTCGTAATGCGTCTCGGTAGTATGCATCTGCGAGCCTTTATCGTCGAGCCAGCGCATGGTGCTGACAGTTATCCCTGACTCCGCCGTGAAATCGTAGTTATATTTCTCCAGGATGCCTATTCCGTCAACCGATGTTTCTGTCAGGCGCCCGGCCTTGTCGTAGCTGTAGCGCGATGTCACACCTGCAGGGGTTCTCAGAGATGTTACACCTCTGTGCGGGTGGTAGCTTAAGGCTGTGACGAGCGCTCCATCGATTTTTCTGATTAGAGCTTTATCAAAATTTCCTGCCTCGGTACTATAACCCGCAAGCGACGCCGCAGTATTTCGGTTGACACCTTCAACTTTAATCACGGGGAGTGAATAATTATGGCCATAGAAATATGCCACCCTGACACCGTCGGGGTCGATAGCCTCGTTGAGATTGCCGTAGCGGTCATATACACACAGGGGCGAGGGCACCGTGTCGCCTCCTTCATGCCAGCGGTACACTTTGCGGGGTTTGAAACCACGCTTGCCAATATTTACATAATCGGCCGTGGTGAAAGTCTTGCGTCCTTCCTTTATCTCGGTAACTTTAACAGGTATTGCCGTGACGCCAAGGGAGGTCATCTCGGAATTATTCTTGGGATACTCGAAAATAGATATCTTGCTTATACGCCCGTTTTCCTCTATTATCGAGTCAATGGTCGATACCGCATCCGATACATATTTTATACGGCGCGACGAACGCATACCGGCTAAGGAAGACAGACTCTTGATAGTCACCGTCTCGCGCAGCCGCTCTTTCGAAAGGGTTACAGTGTATTTGTGTATGCTGTAGGGGTGCGCTGGTCTATTTGGAAGCAGAATATCATAATCGCCTAACCCTGAACTTCCTAATCCCGGGCTTTCTATACCGTTCTTCAGCAGATAGCCATTATCGAAATCCGGTTGTTCTCTGCCTCCTGACACGTACTGTATGAGTTCACGGTGTATATCTGCCGCAACGATTGTGGTGGGAGCGGTGATCACATCATAATAATATAGCTCTTCCTCGGTGTTCTTTCCCGTAGTGGTCACCTTGCGCGTCAGGCGAGGCCCGCTGTCGGCTATACGGTTAAGAGCTTTTATGGTGCGTCGTCCGAAAACCGTATCGTCAAAATCGTTATGTTTTACCTCACTGTCGGCAAAGTAATAGTCAGTAGTGCTTTCGGCAGTTGTTTCTGTAACATGGCTGTACCATATGGGAATTTCACCGAAATCCTTGTCCATATAGTGCGAGAACGGGTCAAGAGCCACAAGGCGACACTCCAGTCCGTGAGCATTATAAGTCCGACTTCCGTCTATATTTTGTACTGAAAACGAGTTTTTTGTATTATGGACTCGCATAAAAGTCTCTGCCAATGGTAATGCTCTTACATTAGCCTCGCTGTAAGTATAATCAACTTGTCTTGCGATGGTGCCAAAAGGTGAAGTCTTCATTATTATGCGCTTCACCCGCAACCCTCCGCCTTCACTCAATTCATGGTCAGATGTTGTCTTGAAATATCGATTCCCGAAGCGCGGGCTCTGTGGCGCGAATTTATGCACCTCATAATCAAAGTACGCTACCCCCCCACCGGGATAGTATATTCCGTTGAGAATGTTGGTTTTCATGGCTTCGGGCCCAATGCTGCGGTCTGCACCCCCTGGAACAGTGTGGTACGTGGAGGCGATGCCTTGTTTCACTTCAATATCAGGGGTAAGTGTTGTGTTTTGCTTACCGTTGTAATATCCCCACCAATCCTAGCGGTTCTGAATCTCGGTTGATGAGTAGAAACCTAACCAGGTGTGATAATCAAATGTATAGGTTCCCGCAGCCGCCAGATCTACATTGCGAAGAACTCCAAAATTACTTAAGTATCGGAATGTTGCGATATTTGTGGTGTCGGAAGATATAAGATAAATGCCCTTAAGCCATTGATTGTTACTATAGGTGAAGTTAAGAGAGCCTTCAGGAAGCTGTATGCGGTCAAGTTTGCGCACATTTTCAACCGGGTTTACAATGTTCCAACTCGGTGTGTTGCCACCTAATCTCGCATTAAGTTCTTGGACTGTTATTCGTGGGTCATAGAGGTTAAACCCGTCAAATAAATTTACGCCTCCATAATACATTTGGCCCAAAGTAGTCAATTGGCTCCACGTGAAAGTAATAACCCGACCGCTCGGCAGAGTCAGTGTTTTCAGATACCAGCCTACAGGCACCGCTTCGCTGCCGTTATAATTGACTTTTTCAATCTCGTCTAAACTTCCACCGAACACATATCTTTCACCCGTAGGTGTTGCTAAGGTCAATGTGCTTAAATCGTTGCTGCCGCTGAGCACATAATCCTCATCGCCGACGCATATGAATTTCCGGCTCCCTTTCCGCGTGTCGAGCACATAGGTAATCACTTTCTCAGGTAAAGCCACAGTGAAAATATCGGGCTGCGAGTCGCCTGAATCATCGCCATAGCCACGTTTCATACATCTGTATGCCAACTGCCATAGCTTGCTGTTCTCATAGGGTGAGAGAAGGCTGTCTGCGACATTGGTGCACTTTTCATCGGGCAGCCCCATTATAGTGCGCGACACTCTCAGCGCCGGAAGCAATGTCCAACCGTACCCCGTAGGTGTAGGCTCGTCGAGAACCTTAATGCCATTGCTCTTGTACGAAAGCGTTATAGGCATATTGAAACCGTCGACCGAAACAGTATACAGCGGTATCGAAAACTCCACAGCGCCCGTAAGCAGGCTCGGGCGAGGTACCTGCTGTTCAATTACAGCGGCAGCTTTAGGTACAGGTGGTAAAACATCGACTTGGGCCGACTCTATTCCTTCTCCATTGGCTTGCACCGCTATTATAGCGGAGGTAATCAGTAAGGTAAACAAGCGTCTCATATGGCAAACCCTTTCTTTATTGTAAATTCCGGTTTTCCGTCGAGCATTACCACGGCAAGGTAGCTGCCCGGAGCAAGCGAGCGGGTTTCGATAACCACCGCCTCGCCGCTGTCGGTATAACTGTCGCGAGCTGCAAAAATATGACCTGCAGAATCAAAGATATAGACCTCGGCATGCACACGTCCGCTGCTACCGAAGCTTACCACGACTGAGCCCTCGTTGATTTCAATGGACGTCGCCCCAAGAATCTGTCTTAGCAACTCGTCGCTGTTTGGTTCGCTGTTATCTTTAAAATCAATCTCCGGCACACTCTCCGACATAAAAAGGCGCGGCTCGCCGCCGTCCTCGCTGTATTGCACGGCAAATGGCAGAGATGCCCCGGGAGTGTACCAGCGCCAATACTCTATGGTGCCGTTGAGCCCCGGGTCGGGCATATCCGACACTGTACTGCGCCGCTCATGCCGTTGAATTGCGTCTATCGTATCGCCCGGAGCGAAAATGAAACGCCCCGGCTTGCCTGTCATGGCCGTAAACTCACCGCCGAGGCGTCCGCGCCGCCCGCTGATGAAGTGTACAGAGCCTGTGAAACTTCCGGCAAGCGAAGTTTCGGCAAGCGACAGAGGTGCCACCGCCACGGTGTCGTCAAGCAAAACGCCCATTTCGCGGCCATAGGTCAGGCCGCGGAAATAGATGGAGTCGCCTCGTTGCAGATAGAGTTCTGTGAATCCCCGGCGTACATTTTCAAAAACGAGTCCTGAGTTACCGCTGCTTACCGTAGCGCGGGACCGGGAGTCGATTTCGGCAAGAGTTGAGGCATTCCACACTTGGCCCGTGAGTTGCTCGGCAGGCATTGCAACGCGCTCCGAACGTAGCCGGATGTTGGCTGCGGAGGCTCCTGTGGCTACCGCAAGAACGAAAAGTGAGAGGATAATGTGCTTCATCATGGCTGTGATGATTGGTTTCCGCTGCCAATTTACAACATTTTATTCTAATTTGCAAATTTTTCTGCAATTTTGATGTTTTTTGATGTGGTTACGCGAGCTTGAACTATAGTCGTGATTCTTACGTTATTATTTTGTACCTTTGCCTAAATTTTTAATTCCTCACATTATATCGGGCGACTGCAATGGCGCCCACGTGCTAAAACAATGGATACTAAAGTGTTAAATAAAAAGCATGGCTCCGGCCGCAAGTTTGTCGCATGGGGTATCGCTGCTCTTATCCTCGTTGCCGCCGCTGTTGCGGTGGCTCTTTTGCTGCGTCGCGACGAGCACACCGAGGTGCTCCCGGTGGTTGCAGTGGAGCCCGTAGAGCAAAAAGATGTTAATATTTACGGCGAATATGTGGGTCGAATCGACGCCCAGCATTTCGTTGAAGTGCGCGCGCGTGTCGAGGGCTATCTCGAGAAAATGTTTTTCCAGGAAGGCACCTATGTGAAGAAAGGCCAGACCCTTTTCATAATCGACCCGCAGGTCTACAGAGCCCGCGCCGAGAAAGCCCGCGCGCAGCTCAACAAGGCCACCGCACAGCTCAACAAGGCCGCCCGCGACCTCGCACGCATAAAACCCCTCTATGAGCAGAATGCCGCCTCGCAGCTCGACCTCGACAATGCCGAGGCTGCTTTTGAGAGCGCCCGTGCCGAGGAGTCGGTGGCCAAAGCCGACCTCACCCAGGCTGAGCTCACCCTCAGCTACACAAAGGTTACAAGCCCCATTTCAGGATATATCTCGGAGCGTAACGCCGACATCGGCGCCCTCGTGGGCACCTCGGGGCAGTCGCTCCTCGCCACCGTGGTAAAGAGTGATACCGTTATGGTCAACTTCTCCATGACCTCGCTCGACTACCTCAAGAGCAAAGACCGCAATGTGAACATCGGCCACGCCGACAACGACGAGCGCCAGGACGCCTACGTCACCGTCACCCTCTCCGACGGCTCTGTCTACCCACACCGCGGCATTGTTGACTTCGCCTCGCCCCAGGTCGACCCCTCGACAGGTACCTTCCAGGTGCGTGCCGCCATGCCCAACCCCGACCGCACGCTCCTCCCCGGCGAGTTTACCCGCGTAAAAGTGCTCGTCGACGTCCGCACCGACGCCGTGGAGATTCCCTCCAAGGCCATAGAGATAGAGAAAGGCGGCGCATATGTCTATGTTGTCCGTCCCGACAGCGTTGTAGAGCGCCGATACGTAGAGACCGGTCCTGAAATCGGCAATGATATTATCGTGGAGCGCGGCCTTGCCCCCGGCGAGAGCCTCGTTGTAGAAGGCTTCCACAAGCTCCACCACGGCACCAAGGTGCGCCCGGTGCCTGCCGATACAACCTCCGTTTCAATCTGACAGCCCTATGAAAAAGAATTTTTTCCTTGACCACCCGGTATTCTCAATCGTGATTTCTATCGTGATTGTGATTCTCGGCTCCATAGGTCTGGTAATGCTCCCCGTCGACCAATACCCCAGTATTGTGCCGCCGGTAGTGAGTGTCTCGGCTTCATATCCCGGTGCCGACGCCATGACCGTGACACAGGCCGTGGCAACCCCCATAGAGCAGGAGCTCAACGGTACACCCGGCATGATTTACATGACTTCGACGAGCTCAAACTCGGGTGGCTTCAACGCCAAGATAACCTTTGACATCGACGTCGACCCCGAGCTCGCTGCCGTCGATGTGCAGAACCGCATCAAGAAGGCCGAGTCGCGCCTCCCCGCCGAAGTGGTGCAGAACGGCATCAGCGTCGAGAAAGAGACTGCCAACAAGCTCATGACAATCACGCTCCTCTCTTCCGACCCCAAGTTCGACGAAATTTACCTCTCCAACTACGCCACGCTCAACGTGCTCGACCTCCTGCGCCGCGTCCCCGGCGTGGGCAGCATCCGCAATGTCGGCGGCCGTTACTACGCCATGCAGATCTACGTGCAGCCCGACAAGCTCGCCGACCTCGGCATAACAGTACAGGATATAACCTCGGCTCTCAAAGATCAGAACCGCGAGTCGGCGGCTGGCGTACTCGGTCAGGCGCCTATGGCAGGCATCGACCTCACCGTGCCTATCATTGCCCGCGGCCGCCTCTCGTCGGTAGCCGAGTTCGAAGATATTGTAATCCGCGCCAATAAAGACGGCTCTATAATCCGCCTCAAAGACCTCGCGCGCGTAACCCTCGAAGCATCAAGCTACTCCACCGAGAGCGGTATCAACGGCGGAAACGCTGCCGTGCTTGAGATTAACATGCTCCCGGGCTCAAACGCCATGGACGTTGCCGACCAGGTAAAGAAAACCATGGACGAAATCAGCCGTACGTTCCCCGAAGGATTGTCGTACAACATCCCCTTCGACATGACCACCTACATCTCCGAGTCTATCCACCACGTATACCGCACTTTCTTCGAGGCTCTTATCCTCGTTATTCTCGTGGTGTTCCTCTCGCTGCAGAACTGGCGCGCGACCCTTATCCCCATTATAGCCGTGCCTATTTCGCTGGTGGGTACCTTCGGCGTGATGCTCATCTTCGGCTTCTCGCTTAACATGCTCACCCTCCTTGGCTTGATTCTTGCTATCGGTATAGTGGTGGACGACGCCATTGTCGTGGTCGAGAACGTCGACCGCATCATGGAGCAGGAGCATTGCCCGCCCAAAGAAGCCACACGCCGCGCCATGGAAGGCCTCGGCTCGGCACTTATAGCCATGTCGCTGGTGCTCTGCGCCGTGTTCGTCCCCGTGAGCTTCCTGCCCGGCATCACCGGCCAGCTCTACCGCCAGTTCACCATTACCATTGCCGTATCGGTCATCATCTCCACGGTGGTGGCCCTTACCCTCTCGCCGGTGATGTGCGCCATGCTGCTGCGCCACTCCACAAAGCGCAAGCCCAAGTTCTTCAGGCTCATAAACTACTGGCTCAACCGCGGCAACCGCTTCTATTGCAAGATGATAGGCCGCTCGCTGGCTCACCCCCGCCGCATGTTCGCAGCCTTCGGCCTCGCGCTTGTAGCAATATATGCAGGCAATAAACTGCTGCCCACCAGCTTCATGTCGCCCGAAGACCAGGGCTACTTCACAGTAGAGCTCGAGCTCCCCGAGGGTTCGACCATAGAGCGCACACGTGCCGTCACAGAGCGCGCCATAACTTTCCTCCAGTCCGACCCCGACGTTGAATATGTGCTCAACGTCACAGGTTCCTCGCCCCGAACAGGCACAAACCAGGCTCACGCGACCCTCACGGTCATACTCAAGGCTGCCGACAAGCGCGGCGACAACTCCCTCGCCGAGCTCCGCGAGCGCATACGCACCGAGATTCAGGAGTATCCCGAAGCCAATGTCTACTTCTTTACCCCCGCCATTATCCCCGGCCTGGGTACATCGGGCGGCTTCGAAATGGCTCTTGAGGCACGTGGCGACGCCACATATACCGACCTTGCCCGCGCCGTCGACACCCTCCGTCACTATGCGGCCTCGTGCAAGGAGTTCGCAGGCCTCTCGACATCGCTCCAGAGCAACATCCCGCAGCTCTACTTCGACGTCGACCGCGACCGCGCCAAGCTCCAGGGCGTGCCCATGAGCGATATTTTCTCAACAATGAAGGCCTTCACCGGCTCGGTGTACGTCAACGACTTCAACATGTTCAACCGCATCTACCGCGTGTACCTCCAGGCCGAGGCTCCCTACCGCGCCAAGCGCGACAACCTCAGCCTCTTCTCCGTCCGTGGCCGCGACGGCACCATGGTGCCCGTAACCTCGCTCGGCACCTCGCACTACACCGCGGGCCCGGGCACCGTAGGGCGTTTCAACATGTTCAACTCCGCCACAATTTCCGGCGAGGCAGCCCACGGCTACTCCACAGGCCAGGCCATGGATAAACTCGAAGAGATAGTGGCCGAGCACCTGCCCGACAACATCGGTGTCGAGTGGGCCGGCCTCTCCTACCAGCAGAAGCACAACAGCGGCAACACCGGCGTAGTGCTCGCTCTCGCTTTCCTCTTCGTGTTCCTCTTCCTGGCAGCCCTTTACGAGAGCTGGTCGGTGCCTTTAGCTGTTATTCTCTCGCTCCCCGTGGCCGGTGTCGGCGCCTATGCAGGCGTGGCGCTCTGCGGCCTTGAGAATAACGTCTACTTCCAGATCGGACTCGTGATGCTCGTAGGCCTTGTGGCAAAGAACGCAATCCTTATCGTTGAGTTCGCCAAAGAAGAAGTCGAGAAAGGCGTCAGCGCCGCCCGCGCAGCCCTTACCGCCGCCCGCCTCCGCTTCCGACCCATTGTCATGACCTCATTGGCCTTCATGCTCGGCCTCCTGCCCCTCGTCGTTGCCTCGGGTCCCGGTTCGGCAGCACGCCGCGACATTGGCACAGGCGTATTCTTCGGCATGCTCGTGGCCGTTACTGTAGGCATAGTTTTCGTGCCCTTCTTCTTTGTAATGGTCGATAAAATCACTCATCGTAAAAGCCGTAAAAAATGAAATCCCGTTTCATATACATAATATTTGCCTTGGCGGCACTCGCGGCAGCCTCGTGCTCGGGGGTGAAAAACCTCACCAAGCCGCAGCTCGACCTCCCCGAAACCATAGAGGCCGGAGCCACCGACTCCACCACAATGGCCGACCTCGAGTGGTGGAAAGTGTACAGCGACTCCGCTCTCATAAACATTATAAGCGAGACTCTCAGCCACAACCGCAACCTCGCCGCCGCAGGAGCCCGAGTGGAGCGCCTCCGCGAGCTCTACGGCCTCACTGCCGCCAACTTCTTCCCCACCCTTACGGCTAACGCCTACGCCAACCGCGAGACCAACAAGTACTACGACGAAGTCGACCTCGTCGACCCCGAGATTGGCCTCAAGGCAACCCTGAGCTGGGAGGCCGACCTCTGGGGAGGCTTGCGCTGGGCGCGTAAGAAAGGTGGCGCCGACTACCTCGCTTCGCTCGAAAATCAGCGAGCTCTGCGCATGACCCTCATTGCCGAGGTCGCTTCGGCCTACTTCCGCCTCATAGCCCTTGACAACGAGCTCTCTATCGTGCGCCGAACACTCTACACCCGCGAGGAAAACCTCAAGAAAGCCAAAATTCGCTTCGAAGGCGGCCTCACTCCCGAGACTGTCTACCGCCAGGCACAGGTAGAGCATGCCACAACGGCAGCGCTCATCCCCGGTCTCGAAAGGCAGATCGAGGTGCAGAAAAACGCCATAACCCTCCTCATGGGGCGTTTCCCCGCCGACCAGCTCGAGCGCCGGGGCCTCATGCTCGAAGAACCCCTCCCCGAGAAAATACCCCTCGGCTTACCCTCCACACTGCTCAAACGCCGCCCCGACATCCGTGCCGCCGAGGCCGCGCTCCAAAGCTCTCTCGCAGCCGTGGGTGTGGCATATGCCGAGCGCTTCCCCAAGCTCCGCATCGGCCTCACAGGAGGTGCCGAAGACAACGATTTCACACACCTCTTCCGCTCCCCCTTCTCCTATGTAGTGGGTGGTATAACCGGCACAATCCTCGACTTCGGCCGCAACAAACGCAAATACCGCGCCGCAATCGCCGCCTACGACGAGAGCCGCTACAACTACGAGCAGAAAGTGCTCACCGCTTTCAGCGAGACGCGTGACGCTGCCGTCACTTTCCGCCTCATGCGCCAGACCACAGCCCGTCGCCGCGAGCTCCTTGACGCCGCTCAGAAATATGCACAGCTCGCCTACGCACAATATAACATGGGCGTGATAAACTATATCGACGTCCTCGACGCCCAGCGCCGTTACTTCGACGCCCAGGTTGGTGTCAGCAACGCCGTCCGCGACCAATACCTCGCCCTCGTGCAGCTATACAAAGCCCTTGGCGGTGGTTGGCAGGAGTAAAACCAGGTGTAAATATGTTAAAAATAACGTCTTAACACATAGAAAATTTGCACTTACAATAAAATATCAGTAACTTTGCACTCAATATGACCTCCCACGCTTCCCGTCAGAACAGCGCACCCGGGGAGGTCTTCGAGTTTTTATATGGATTATAGCAAACGCCCGTTATCTCTGCAGCAGCAGATTGAGAAACTGAAAAGCCGTGGGTTGCTGTTCGAAGACGAGCAACTTGCCGAGTGTTATCTCTTCAATATTAGCTATTATCGACTGAGAGCTTATACATATCCGTTTCAAGACAACACTTCTGCTGGCGCAGACCATAGGTTTATAAAAGATGATATTTGGTTCTCAGATATAATAGACCTGTATTGTTTCGACAGACGGTTGCGCTCTCTTCTGTTTAATGCCATTGAAAAGATTGAGGTTGCTGTCAGGGCCAGATTGGTACAAGTATATTCTGAATCTTATGGATGCAGCCATTGGTTTACTAATGAATCCATCTACAAATCTATTGCAAAGACAGATAGGAATGGAAATCCGACAACAGCATTTGCTCTATTGATGAAAGATATTGAGGGTGAGGTTAATAGAAGTAATGAGGATTTTATAAAGCATTATTACAATAAGTATGATAATCCTCAATTGCCCCCGGCTTGGATGACTTTAGAAGTTCTGTCGCTCGGTACTCTCAGCAAACTTTATCAGTTGCTTAAAAAGTCGCAGGAGAAAAGAGATATAGCAAAGGGATTCGGCTTAAATGACGATAGATTATTTGCTAACTGGCTACATGCTATAGCCGTTTGGCGAAATTGTTGCGCTCATCACAGCCGAATTTGGAACAGGAGGAGTATCATCAATGTTCAATTGCCGACAAATGCTGATTACCCATTCCTTGATTCTCACACGTTACGGACTATACATCCAAATAAATTATTTACAGTTCTGTGTTGTATTAAGTATATTATCAATATTATCAGCCCTGATAGTGATTTAAAGCGAAACATATTATCAATAATGGGTGACGGTGGTAACTTGCTTGATATTGATGAAATGGGATTCCCTAAGAATTGGAAACATCTTGGTGTCTGGAAATAATCTGACCCATTGCAAAAAAATGCGTAACTTTGTGGCGTGAAACCCACTCTTCCGCCGCAGTTCATTGAAATGATTGAGAGCTTCGGGGCCGACTATGCCGCTCCATTGCTCTCGGCACTTGCCACACCTGCGCAGGTAAGTGTGCGCGCCAATGCCCTCAAGGGCTACGCGCCTCCCGCCGGTGCCGACCTCGTGCCTTGGTGGCCCCAAGGTTTCTATCTCGACGAGCGGCCTCTCTTCGCTGCCGACCCCGCATGGCACCAGGGGCTATACTACGTGCAGGAAGCCTCCTCAATGATTTATACCGAGGCGGTGCGCCGTGTGGCCGCCCTTGTTGCCTCAGGTGAGCCGCTGCGCTACCTCGACGCCTGCGCCGCCCCCGGAGGAAAGACAATCTCGGCCCTCGCGGCTCTCTCGCCCGATGATTTCGTGGTTGCCAATGAGCTCGACAGGCACCGCGCAAATATCCTTTACGAGAACATAGCCCGCTATGGTGCCACCAATGTGGGCCTTAGCCGTGGCGACGCCTTGCGTTACTCAAAGCTTAAAGAGGCCTTCGATATAATCGCCGTCGATGCCCCCTGCTCAGGCGAGGGTATGATGCGCAAGGAACCCGAGGCCGTGGCGCAGTGGTCGCCCTCGCTAATTGCCTCGTGTGCCGCCGTGCAACGCGAGATTCTCGCCGGGCTGTGGCGCGCCCTCAAGCCCGGTGGCGTGCTCATCTACAGCACATGCACCTTCAACCGCTCCGAGAACGAAGAGAATATCGACCGCCTCATTGCCGAAACGGGAGCCACGAGCCTCGACCTCGGCCTCGACACTTTCACCGGCGTGCGGAGGGGTATAGGCACCGACTCTTTCTGCTACCGCCTGTCGCCCGGCCATGTGCGTGGCGAAGGCATTTTTATTGCCGCTGTGCGAAAGCCCGGAGAATGCCGCCGGGCCGACGGAAAAGATCGCAAGACCGCTCCCTGCAGCGCCTTTGCAAAAGCCCATGTGGCTGCTTCCGATGAGCTCACCGAAGTGATGTGTGCCGACCGGCTCGAAGTGCGTCCGCGTGCCCACGCACGATTCATAGCCTCTCTTGAGCCTGCCGTATCGCTCATGCGCGGTGGCCTGCCGGTGGCAATCACCAAGGGCCGCGACATGGTACCTGTCCACGACCTCGCCCTCAGTGCCGCGCTCATCCCCGGCTCCTTCCCTCTGCTTGAGCTCGACTATGCCGCGGCGCTCGACTTCCTCCGCGGCGAAAGCATGAGCGACATACCCTCCGACCTCCCCCGAGGCTTTTTCACTCCCGCCTACGCCGGTGTTCCCCTTGGCTTTGCCAAGAATATAGGGCGCCGCGCCAACAACCTCATGCCCGACGCCCTCAGGCTCCGCCTCGACCCCCGTGGCCTCAGTCAGCCCGAGCCTCTCGTCGTGCCCCAAATAAACCATCAAACCCTTTAGAAATGACCGGTTTTGTCGACCTGCTACGCCGTTTTGTGCCGCCTTATAAAAAATATCTGGCGCTCAACATCTTTTTCAATCTCCTCACCGCCTTCCTCACACTCTTCTCCTTTGCCCTCATCATACCTATCCTTGAAATGCTCTTCAAGATCCGCGAGGGCGGCTACGTGTTGATGCACATAGGCGATGCCTCGCTCAAAGACGTGGCCTTCAACAACTTCTATTACTACACCCAGGAGCTCATAGAGAACTGCGGCGCACCTACAACGCTTGCTATCCTTGCCGCTGCCCTCGTATTCCTCACAGCCCTCAAGACAGGCACGGCCTACCTCAGCTCATATTTCATAATTCCCATGCGCTCGGGCATAGTGCGCGACATCCGCAACTATGTCTACGATAAGATTACCGTGCTTCCCATAGGTTTCTTCACCGTTGAGCGCAAGGGCGACGTCATGGCCCGCATGAGCGGCGACGTGGCCGAGATTGAGAACTCTATCATGGCCTCGCTCGACATGATGTTCAAAAACCCCGTGATGATTATAGTCTGCCTTGGCATGATGATAGCCATTTCGTGGCAGCTCACGGTATTTGTGTTCATCCTCCTGCCTATCGCCGGCCTTGTAATGGGTAGGGTAGGCAAGCGCCTCAAACGCACCTCTTTCGAGGGGCAGACACAGTGGGGCGTGCTCATGTCTACTATCGAAGAAACCCTTGGAGGCCTGCGTATTATCAAGGCTTTCAATGCCGAAGATAAGATGTGCTCGCGCTTCCACGACGAGAATCAGGTGTTCTACCACCTCTCCAACCGGGTTGCCCGACGCCAGTCGCTCGCCCACCCCATGAGTGAGTTCCTCGGCACCACCGCTATAGCCATAATCCTTTGGTTCGGCGGCAGCCTTATCCTCTCGGGCAAATCGGCTCTCAACGCTCCCGATTTCATATATTATATGGTGATATTCTACAGTATCATCAACCCTGCCAAAGACCTCTCCAAGGCATCGTATGCAATACAGAAAGGCTTGGCCTCAATGGACCGCGTGGATAAGATTCTCGGTGCCCGCAACCCCATTGCCGACCCCGCCTCGCCCGTGACGCTCCCCGCCGACGGCAAGCCTGTGGGCGTAAGCTTCGACAACGTAACTTTCAGCTACGACGGCACCACCGAGGTGCTCCACGGCGTATCGCTCGACATCGCCCCCGGTGCAACCGTGGCTTTGGTAGGGCAGTCGGGCAGCGGAAAGTCTACCATGGCCGACCTCATACCGCGCTTCTACGACGTCAACGCCGGTAAAATTACCGTAGCGGGTCACGATGTGCGCTCACTCGGCGTGCATGACCTCCGTTCGCTCATGGGCAATGTCAACCAGGAAGCCATTCTCTTCAACGATACCATTTTCAACAACATAGCCTTCGGCGTGGAGGGTGCCACACTCGAGCAGGTACGTGCCGCCGCACGTATAGCCAATGCCGATGAGTTTATCATGGCCACCGAGCAGGGCTACGACACTCCCATAGGCGACCGCGGATGCCGCCTCTCAGGCGGTCAGCGTCAGCGAATATCAATAGCCCGCGCAGTGCTCAAGAATCCCGCAATATTGATTCTCGACGAAGCGACATCGGCTCTCGACAGCGAGAGCGAGACCCTTGTGCAGCAGGCTCTTGACCGCCTCATGGACGGTCGCACCACCCTCGTCATAGCCCACCGCCTCTCTACAATCCGCCGCGCCGACCTCATCTGCGTGATGCACGAAGGACGCATTGTGGAGAGCGGCACCCACGAGCAGCTCCTTGCCCCCGGTGCCAAAGGTTTCTACCGCAGGCTCGTAGAGATGCAATCGCTCGGTGAGTAATTGGCTGACCTGCCGCTCCAAAGCCATTATTTTGCAGCGTGGTGAACCAAAGCACCCTGCAATTGTTAAAAAAATTGTCAGTTTCGTGAAAAATTCCTATCTTTGCGGGCGCTACCAATGTGTAGCCTACTGACACTAATCTACGAAGTCATCCTCATCATACAGTAAATGAGACTTTTACATCGCAATATGCTTTTCGTGGCCACAGCTGTTATGCTGCTGGCAAGCTGTTCGGCACCTAAAAAGGTACCATATCTCTTAGACGCAGAAACTATTCCTGTCGAGGTGCTCTCGGCAGCCCAGAACACCCCCGACCCTGTAATCATGGCCGGTGACCTTCTTAATATCGAGGTTACCGGTGCCAACATGGCAGCCATGGCTCCCTTCAACAAGGGCAAATACATCGACTCCGAGGGCAAGATACTCAATCTCTCACGCACATCAAACACCTACGGCAGCAGCGGTCTCGAAGTATCTACAGAATACTACCTCGTCAACGCCGACGGCTGCATTGAGTTCCCCATTGTGGGCCGTATAAAGGTTGCAGGCCTCCTCAAACAGCAGGTGGCAGAGAAAATTTGCGATGCGATATATCCCAAATACGTAACTGAGAAACCTCAGGTCGATATCCGTCTGATGAACTTCCGCGTGACAGTTGCCGGTGCCGTTAAGACCCCCGGTGTATACCAGTCGAAAAACGAGCGCATGACCTTCCTTGAGGCTATCTCCATGGCAGGTGACCTCGATATCAAAGGTGACCGCGAGAACATACTCCTATACCGCAGCAACGCCGACGGCACACGCGAGGTACACCGCCTCAACCTCCACGATAAAGACTTCCTGCTCTCACCCTATTATGTGCTGCAGCAGAACGACTTTATATATGTCACCCCCAATAAGTCGATGCGCTCGAACGCATGGTCGCTCAACCCGGCCGTTACCTCCACAATCACAATTGTCGGCGGTATGTCGTCGCTCGCTTCTCTTATCATCGGCATCATTAACCTATCAAAATAACAGGCAATGGCTACCGACCTCGAAAACAAGAACGTGCAGGAAGAGGAAACCTTTGACACCACCGGGTTGCTCCTCGCTTTCCTCGCCCACTGGAAGTGGTTTGTTATCAGTGCATTTATTTGCCTCATCATAGGCTGGTTCTATTGCGCATCAAAGATTCCCGTTTATCAGGTTAATGCCTCGATTTATCTCAGCGAGGACCACAGCAGCGGTCAGAACGCTTTCTCGATGAACTCTTCCGACCCCATGGTCGCGCTGAAGAACTACATCGACGAAACCGAGCTCGAGGTGCTCAAGTCGCGCAACAACCTTATCAAGATTGTCGACTCGCTCGACCTCGCATACCAGTATTTTGCCGAGGGTACCCTCCGCGACATACCTCTCTATGAGGACAACGCCATCATCGCCAAGCTCGACTCCATGTCGCTCAGGGCTCTCACCTCACCCATTACTATCAAAGTAAAAGCCTCGGGCGACGCTACTTACGATGTTGTTGCAAAAACAAGCTTCAACGGCGTAGAAGAAGAAAAGAAATACGACGACGTGGCAATGCCCTTCGATGTTGAACTCTCGCAGGGAACCGTTACACTTACCCGCTCGCCAATCATCGCCGACTTCGAGGGCACGGAGATTATAACAATCATCAATCCCCGCAAGGCTGCCGGCCGTCTCTCCGGGGCGCTCAGCATCGAGTTTGCCAAGAACTCCGACAAGATTATGCGCGTGAGCCTCCTCGATGAGAACATCAAGCGAAGTACCGACGTTATCGACGCTCTCCTCGAGTTCTACAACCGCGATATTATTGAAGATAAAAACCGCTCGGCCGTGCAGACCGAAGCTTTTATCCTCGACCGTCTCGTGATGATTTCCGATGAGCTCAAAGACGTCGAGAACCGCCTCCAGGCCTACCGTCAGGCTCACAATGTTACCGACATTGCAGCTCAGTCGAGCCTCAACCTCAACCTCCAGAGCAACTACGAGAAGCAGCTCGCCGACCTTGATGCCGAAATGGCTCTCTTCGACGAAATCGAACGCATAGTTTCTTCGGCAGACTCCTACGAGACCCTCCCCGCAGCTGTCAACAACACCACCATAACACAGATTATCGAGGCTTACAACCGCAAGGTGAGCCAGCTCAACCGCACCCTCGAGGGCTCTACCCCCGACAACCCCCTTGTGCGCACCATGCAGGATGAGCTCAGCCGCGACAAAGTGCGTATCCTTCAGAACCTTGCAACGGCAAAACGCAGCCTCGCCGGCAAGCGCAACTCGCTCAGCCGCCTCGAAAACCAAAGCACCGGTCAGCTCGCTTCAACTCCTACCGTCGACAAAGGCCTCCAGGAGATTTTCCGCGAGCAGCAGGTTAAGGTGAACATCTACACCTTCCTCCTCCAGCGCCGCGAGGAAATCGCCCTGCAGAAGACCCTGGCGACCAATACCGCCCGCCTTATCGACGACCCCCAGGGCTCCGGCCCCGTGTCGCCCCGACGCATGCTCATCTTCGCCGCGGCGTTCCTTATCGGCCTCCTCATCCCCGCTGCCATAATCTTTATACGCCGCCTCCTCTTCCCCATTTTCACCGACCAGGAAGAACTTGAGCGCATTACCAATGTGCCCGTCCTCGGCGAGATTTGTGCCGGCGATAATAAGGAGAACGACGATGTAGTGGTCGGAGAAAATGTCTCCACACCTATAGCCGAGCTCTTCCGACTCCTCCGCAACAACATCTCCTTCACCCGCTCGGGTGTCGACAGCAAAGTCATACTCCTCACCTCGTCCATTTCGGGCGAAGGCAAGACTTTCGTAGCCACCAACCTCGCGCTCACATACGCCCTCATGGGCAAGAAAGTGGTAGTTGTGGGTATGGACCTCCGCCGCCCCATGCTCGCCCACCGCTTCGGGCTCACTAACCACCGTGGCGTAACAACCTACCTCTCGGGCCAGGAGCACGACCTCTCCAAGCTCATCATCCAGAGCAAGGTCAATGAGAACCTCTACATCCTCCCCGCCGGACCTATCCCGCCGAACCCCAACGAGCTTCTCATGTCGGCCAACATGGCTCGCCTCATGAACACTCTCCGCGACGATTTCGACTACGTTATCATCGACTCCGCTCCTATCGGCGTGATTTCCGATACTTTCCTCATACTCCGCCACTCCGACCTCCAGCTCTATGTTACCCGTGCCAACTACTCAACCAAGAGCAGCCTCAAGGTGCTCCACCAGGCAGTGCAGGCCGGCAAGTTCACCTCGGTTTACATCGTGCTCAACGGCGTGAACATGAACTCCAACTCCTACCTCTACCGCCGCTACGGCGAGTATGGCCACTATGGCAAGAAAGGCCACAGCTACGGCTATGGCTACGGAGCTCAGGAACCCAAGAAATAACACATTCCGTAGATAAGCAGGAGCCGGGTAGCGTCAGACGCTATCCGGCTCCTCTGCGTTCACGCGTGTGGTATGAGTTACGGATTGTACAAATCGCGGTGGTAGAACCCCATTATCACGCGTGCTTGTTCCAAGGCCGTGGCAGCTTCAGAATCGGGGTCGAGAGCCGTGGCTCGGCCGTAGAGGCTCATGGCATCGGTTTTGCGGCCTTCTTTCCACGCTATGCGTCCAAGGAGGTACAGGTCGGTGGCCGTCGCAGAGGGCGAGTCGGCAGAGGGGAGCAGGGCAGAGGCTGCCTCAAGGGCGTTCTCTTTGATCAGTTGGCGTACTTCTTCGTAGTTCATGTTGCAAAAATAACATATTTTCTGCCCGAAAGGCTCATATGTATCAAAAAATGTTAGAGGAGAGGGTATAAATCTGGTGTCAGCCCGTGCGTCTCGCATCTTTTTCGTATCTTTGCCAAGATAAACCGACATTATAGCGTGAGAAGTCTGTTTATATACATTGTCGCGCTTCTTGGCGCGCTGTTTGCCTTTTCGGTATGGGGGTCGCGTGGCTCCGTTTCCGATGAGGCTTTGTCGCGTATTGCCTCCACACCCGAGAGCCTGCGTACTGCCGTGACCGACACCTTGTTACCGGCAGTCATCGCCACCGATACCGTGGCCCCGGATTCCCTTTTGGTGGTGCCTGCCGCAATGCCGAGGCGGGATAGCAGCGCACTGCCGAAACCCTCGCGTGTGCGTTATGTGAAAACCGACCTTGATGCTCCTGTCGTTTTCCAGTCGGCCGACTCTATGCTCATCGTCCGTCGCGATTCGGCTTTCATGTACGGCGACGGCTCCGTTACCTATGGCGATATCAAGCTCGACGCCGCCGAGATTCAAATGGACCTCAACGACAACACCGTGTATGCCGTAGGCCGCACCGACTCCACCGGCGAGGTTGTGGGCAAGCCCGTGTTCAACGAGAAAGGCACCGACTACGAGGCCGCCACCATGCGCTATAACTTCAAAACCGAGAAAGGCTATATCACCAATGTAGTCACCCAGCAGGGCGAAGGCTACCTCACCGGCGGCACTACCAAGAAAGGTGTCGAAGATGAGTTCTACATCAAAGACGGCCGCTACACCACCTGCGACCACCACGATAACCCGCACTTCTATTTCCAGCTCACCAAAGCCAAGGTGCGCCCGGGCAAGAACATCGTTGTAGGCCCCGCCTACATGGTGCTCGAAGGTCTCCCGTTGCCCCTTGCTGTGCCCTTCGGCTACTTCCCCTTCACCGATAAATATGCCTCCGGCGTTATCGTACCGAGCTTCGGCGACGACTACAACCGCGGTTTCTACCTCAGCGACGGCGGCTACTACTTCGCCATAAACGACAACATCGACCTCGCCCTCACCGGCGAGATTTACACCAAAGGCTCGTGGGGCCTCAATGCCCGCTCGAGCTATGCCAAGCGATATAAATATTCGGGCTCGTTCGATGCTTCCTACCTCAAGACGATCACCGGCGAGAAAGGTTCGCCCGACTATGCCACGCAGACCAACTTCCAGATTATATGGAGCCATACTCAGGACTCAAAGGCAAACCCCAACATGTCGCTCTCGGCAAGCGTGAATTTCTCCACCTCGGGCTACTCGCGTAACGACCTTAACTCCTACTACTCCTCGTCGTTCACCGAGAACACCAAGAGCTCGACAGTGAACATGACCTACCGCTTCCCCAACTCGAAGTGGAGCCTCTCAACGACATTCAACGTATCGCAGCGCACGCAGGACTCGACCCTCGCCGTATCCTTCCCCAACGTGACGCTTACCATGTCGCAAATCTACCCCTTCAAGCGCAAGCGTGCCGTGGGTGCCGAACGCTGGTATGAAAAAATCAAGCTGTCGTACAGCGGTTTGCTGCAGAACTCCCTCACCGCAAAGCAGGATGTGTTCTTCAAGAAGAGCCTCGTCAAAGACTGGCGAAATGCCATGCAGCACAAGGTGCCCGTATCGGCAACTTTCAATGTGCTCAAATACTTCAACCTCACCCCCTCGCTCAACATCACCGACCGCATGTACACCAACAAGGTGCGCCGCAGCTGGGATCAGGAGCAGTCGATAGAGCGCATGGACACCACCTACGGCTTCTATAACGTGTGGGATTTCCAGGCCTCGGTGGCCCTCGACACCAAGGTTTACGCTTTCTTCCAGCCCCTCGGCTTCCTGGGCAAGAAAGTGAAGATGATACGCTACGTGCTCACCCCCTCGATTTCTTTCAACGGCTCCCCCGACTTCTCCTCGCCCTTCTTCGGTTACTACGGCAACTACAGTTACACCGACAGCCGCGGCCAGCAGCAACAGCGCCAGTACAGCCTCTTCCCCAACGCCCTCTTCGGCGTGCCCTCGGCAGGCAAGACGGGCTCGCTATCATACTCCCTCGGCAACAACCTTGAGATGAAGGTGAAGTCGGACAATGACTCCATCGGCGAGAAAAAAATCTCTCTCATCGAGTCGCTCAACGTCAACCAGAGCTACAACTTCGCCGCCGACTCGCTCAACTGGAGCGACCTCTCCACCTCTATCATGCTCCGCCTCACCAAGAGCTTCAACCTCAACCTCTCGGCTACCTGGGACGTCTACACCTACGGCCTCAACTCCTCGGGCACGCCCGTGAAAATCAACAAGACGCGCCTGGCAGCCGGCAAGGGCATAGGCCGCCTCCAGCGCACAGGCACCTCGTTCAGCTACACTTTCAACAACGATACTTTCAAGCGTAAGAACAAGAAAGACACCAAGAACGCAGGCGATAACCCCGACGGCGGCAATAACAACTCCGCCACCGACCCCAACAGCCGCGACCGCGACAAGCACAGCGACGACGGCGTGGAGATGAACCCCGACGGCTATGCCAAGTGGGAGGTGCCGTGGAGCCTCAGCCTCAACTACTCGGTGAACTACGGCTACGGAGCCTTCAACTACGATAAAATGGAGTTCGACGGAAAGATAACGCAGAACCTCTCGCTCTCGGGAAACATACGCCCGACGCCGGGCTGGAACTTCTCGTTCTCGGCATCGTATAACTTCGACACCCACAAGCTCGCATATATGAACTGCAACATCTCGCGCGACCTCCACTGCTTCACCATGCGTGCAAGCTTCGTGCCCGTGGGGCCCTACAAGAGCTATAACTTCCATATCTCAGTAAACTCGTCGATGCTCTCCGACCTCAAATACGACAAACGCTCATCGCTCTCAAACGGCATAAAATGGTATTAATGATATGAACGCCACTCTTTCCTCCTTCGGCCGCTGGGCGCGCCGCTTCCTCTCGCCCGTCACTCTGCTGTGCATCCTCGCCCTGTGTTTCATAGCTTTCTCGGGCGAGAATACCGTGTTCCGCAGCATTGACTACGACCGCACTATCGACAGCCTCCGTGCCGAGCTCGAAGCCAACCGCGACACCATGCTCTACTACCGCGACCTCAACCGCCGCCTGGCTTCCGATCGCGACCTCATGGAGCAGGTCGTGCGCGAGCAGTATGGCATGAAGCGCGCCAGCGAAGACGTATTTATATTTACCGAAACCCCCAAACCCGATGAAAAATAACAACACCGCCGCTCCCTCGGCATGGGTCACTGCCGGTGCTCCGGCAGCCCTTCTCATCATACTCCTTGCCACCCTCGTGCCTTTCTTCATGATGCACACGGCATGGGCACAGGCCGCCTACCCCTACGTTTACTCGGCAGGTGCTCTCATGCTCCTGCTCATAAGGCTCTTCACGCCCTACCGCGGCAGCGACATGCGCCTCAAACGCCTCCACCGCATAGAGAACTGGAGCGCTATCTTCTTCTGCGTGGCAGCCGTTTTCCTCTTCTTCCCCGGCGCGCAGCTCCGCGATTGGCTCGCTTTCACCCTCGCCGGTGCCGCCATCCAGATTTTCACCTCGATAGCGATTCCCGCGCGCGAGGCTAAGATAAAAGCCTGACAAACCCGAAAATCCCTACCGCCGTGGCTAAAAAAATAGTAGAGACTCCGCTCATGAAGCAGTATGCCGAGATGAAGGCCAAGCACCCCGACGCGGTGCTGCTCTTCCGTGTCGGCGACTTCTATGAAACCTTCTCCGACGACGCCATTGTGGCTTCGGAGATTCTCGGCATTACCCTCACGCGCCGCGCTAACGGCGCCGCACAGTACGTTGAGCTCGCAGGATTCCCCCACCACGCCCTCGACAGTTACCTGCCAAAGCTCGTGCGTGCGGGCAAACGCGTGGCAATATGCGAGCAGCTCGAAGATCCCAAGCTCACCAAGAAACTGGTCAAGCGCGGTATTACTGAGCTGATAACGCCCGGCGTGGCAATGGGCGACAACGTGCTTTCGCGCCGCGAGAACAACTTCCTCGCTGCCGTACACTTCGGCAAGAACGTTACCGGCCTCGCCCTGCTCGATATTTCTACCGGCGAGTTCTTCGCCACAGAAGGGTCTCTCGACTATATCGACAAAACCCTCGGCAACATGGCCCCCAAGGAGCTGCTTGTGCAGCGTGGTTACCGCAACCGTGCCGACGAGTTCTCGCAGCAGTATCTCTACTTCGAAATGGAGGAGTGGCTCTTTACTCTCGACGCCGCCGACGAGCGCCTGCGCAAGCAGTTCGGCACCGCCTCGCTCAAAGGCTTCGGCCTCGACCGCATGCACGCCGCAATTGTGGCCGCCGGTGCTATTCTCCACTACCTCGACCTCACTCAGCATACCCGCACGGCCCACATAACTTCGATAGCGCGCCTCGACGAGGGCAAAGCCGTACGCCTCGACCGCTTCACTATACGCAACCTCGAGCTGTTAGAGCCTCTCGACCCTGACGGAAAGAGCCTCCTCGGCATCATCGACCGCACCGTCACGCCCATGGGCGCACGCCTCCTCCGCCGCTGGCTGCAGATGCCCCTGCGCGATGCCAAGGCTATCAACGAGCGCCTCGACGTTGTGGAATATTTCTTCCGTCATCCCGACGACCGCGACGACCTCGCCGAGCTCCTCAAAACTGTCGGCGACCTCGAGCGTCTCGTGTCGAAAGTGGCTTGCGACCGCATCTCGCCGCGTGAGCTCATACAGGTGCGCAATGCCCTCGCCGCCATAGTCCCCGTAAAGAAAATATGTGCCTCGGCAGGCATACCGCAGCTGAAGGCCATAGGCGATCAGCTTAACCCCTGCGAGGCTGTGCGCGAGCGCATTGCCCGCGAAATTCCCGACGATGCCGCAGGTACGGCCTCGCGCGGCGATATCATCTGCCGGGGCGTGAACGAGGAACTCGACCGCCTCCGCTCCATAGCCTACGAGGGTAAGGACTATCTCGCACGCCTCCAGGCTCGCGAGGTTGAGGCAACGGGTATAACATCGCTCAAAATAGGTTATAACAACGTGTTCGGTTACTACATAGAGGTTACCAACACACACAAGGCCAAGGTGCCCAAGGAGTGGATACGCAAGCAGACCCTCGTCAACGCCGAGCGTTACATCACTCCCGAGCTCAAGGAATATGAGGAGCAGATTCTCGGCGCCCAAGAGAAGATAGAGGCTCTGCAGAACCGCCTCTACGCCGAACTCGTGGCTGCCGTGGCGCAGTATATACCAGCCCTGCAGCTTAATGCCGCCATGCTCGCGCGCCTCGACGTGCTCGACGCCTTCACCCGTGTGGCCATTGAGAACCGCTACAACCGCCCGACTGTCGACGATTCGCTTGACTTGCGCCTCACCGAAGCCCGTCACCCCGTTATCGAGAAGCAACTCCCTCCCGGCGAGCCCTACATCAGCAACACAGTGGAGCTCTCCAACGACGGCACTCAGATAATGATGATTACCGGCCCCAACATGTCGGGTAAGTCGGCCCTCCTCCGCCAGACAGCCCTCAACGTGATTATGGCGCAGACGGGCTGCTTCGTGGCCGCCGAGTCGGCCAAGATAGGCGTTGTCGACAAAATCTTTACCCGCGTGGGAGCCAGCGACAATATCTCCCTTGGCGAGTCTACCTTCATGGTTGAGATGAACGAGGCCGCATCTATCCTCAACAACATGAGCGAGCGCTCGCTGATACTCTTCGATGAGCTCGGTCGAGGTACCTCTACCTATGATGGCATATCAATTGCCTGGGCCATTGTCGAGCACATCCACGAGCACGGCGGTCTTCACCCCAAGACCCTGTTTGCCACACACTACCATGAGCTCAACGACATGGAGAACTTCTACAGCCGCATCGCCAATTACAATGTGTCGGTTAAGGAAATCGATGGCAAGGTGGTGTTCCTGCGCAAACTCGCCCGCGGCGGCAGCGAGCACAGTTTCGGTATACATGTGGCCAAGCTCGCGGGCATGCCCCAGAGCATAGTGCGCCGCGCCGATCAAGTGCTCGCGCAACTCGAAGCCGGGCGCGAGGGTGCGGCTCCTGCCGAAGATAACAAGGCGGCCAAGACAGCCAAACCCAAAGGCGGTGGCAAAGCGCGCATAACGGCGCCAGCCCACGACACCGTGGCAGGTATGCAGCTGTCGTTCTTCCAGCTCGACGACCCCGTGCTCAGCCAGGTGCGCGATGAGCTCCTCGGAGTCGACATCAACCGCCTCACTCCCCTCGAAGCCCTCACCAAACTGCACGATATCAGAGGAATATTAACCGGTAAACACGACTGACAGCCATGCACATAGAGCTCAGCAAGCCCGATGCACAGAGCCTTGAGGCCGCACGCGCCCTTTATCTCGAATCTTTTCCACCCGAAGAGCGCCGCCCGTGGAGCTCTATCGAGCACCGTGACGACGAGCGGGGGCCGTGGCTGAAGATTATAAGCGTCGACGACCGTTTTGCAGGCTTCCTCACGGTGTGGCATTTTGGCGGCTTCAACTATATCGAGCACCTCGCCACCCACCCCTCGGTACGCGGTGGCGGCATCGGCTCGCTCGTACTTCAAAGCCTTAAAACCGACTTCCCCGAGCCTTGGGTGCTCGAGGTGGAACCCGAGAGCGACAGCGACCCCATGCCCGCACGGCGAATCGGCTTCTACACCCGCGCCGGTTTCAGCATCATCGACCGCACCTATGTTCAGCCACCTTACAGCCCCGAGCTTCCCGAGGTGCCCATGTACATAATGGCCTCGGGCGATGCCGACCCGGCGGAGGTGACCCGCACCTTGCACAGGCACGTTTATAAAGCCGGTTCTTAAGCCACCCCTGACACCAATCTCCTCATCACATAATCTCTTTACTGACCATGAATTACTTCGCCTTTATAAGCTACACCGGTGCCGACCGCCGCTGGGCTGCCTGGCTCCACCGCAATCTCGAGTATTACAAGATACCCACGGGCATAATGGGTGAGCGCAGCGACGCGCCCAAGAATCTCCGGCCCATTTTCTGGTATAAGAAAGACCTCAGCGGCACGGTGCTCTCCGAAGCCCTCCGCCGCGAGCTCGACGACTCACGCTTCCTGGTGGTGATATGCTCCCCCGAGGCTGCAAAGTCGGTGTGGGTCAACGACGAAGTAAAACGCTTTATCGACACCGGCCGTGCCGACCGCATAATTCCCTTCGTGGTCAAGGGCGAGCCTCATGCCGCCGACCACGCTCTTGAGTGCCTGCCCCCGGCCCTGCGCGACTTGCCCCGCGAGCATGAGATACGCGCCATATGTGTCGCCGACCAGGGGCGGCGCCATGCCCTTGTCGACACCGTGGCAACCATGCTTGGTGTGCGTTTCGACGCCCTCTGGCAGCGCTACCGCCGTCACCGCCGACGCATGGCCTGCATATGGGCTGCCGTGGCTGCGCTGCTACTTGCCATAGGTCTCTTTGCTTGGGATTATACCCGCGAACGGGCAAGTTGGTTCAACACCTATGTTGACGTCTATGGTGTGCCTCAGGGCCTCGAAGAGCTTACCCCCGAAGAGGTGGCGCACCGCACCGTCTCCCTGCGTTTTACCTACCGCCGCACACCTTTCGGCGAGCCGGGCTTCTACAGCTGGCGCCTTCACCGCATAGAGGCCGTCAACAGCGCAGGAACCCCCGGAGACACCAGGATAGACGATATTTATGCGCACCCGGTGTTGCAGTTCGACTATGCCGACGGCAAACTCGACCGCGTCACGGGCAAGGACTTTGCCGGGCGTAATGAGATGATTTACAGCATCCGCGACGACTACGACGGTACCCCGGCCGGAATCATAGACCTCGGAGGCGTTGAAACCACGCAGGCCTCAGGCTACCTCAAAGGTGCCTCGGGGATACCGAATCTTGTAACGCGCTCTAAAATCAAGCGTTTGCATCTTACCCGCGACGGTCAGGGCAGAATTATAAAGAAAACCTACCACTCCAACAACGACGACGACCTCGCCGGTAGCGCCATTGCCGATGAGCATGATATTTTTGGAATGGCATATACCTACGACGCCGAAGGTCATGCTCTGCGCGTTGATTATCTCGGCTATGACGGGCACCCAACAGCCAACCGCTATGGCGTTGCTGCCCAGGAATTTGAGCATAAACCTAAGGATTTCCGCTATGTTGCCCGACGCATACTCAATATCGACAATGAGCCGATAATCGACGAAGGCCTTATTGCTCTTGAACGTATCTCCCACGATTGCTACGGCAATGTAGTGGGGCAGCGCTTTTTTGATACCGAAGGCAATCCCTGCTATGGTACTGCCAATTATTCAATAAGGATAATTGAATTGGACGACAGGGGGCTTTGGAAGAGCGAGAAAACCTTCAGCCCCGATTCGGTACCGGTTGTAAATTCTCAGGGTTACGCTGTGCAGGAGTGTGATTACGACGGCAAGGGGCGCGTTAAGGCTGTACGGAATTACGACGAGAACGGCGAGCTTGCCGCAGCAAAAGACGGCTATGCCGAGACCCGTTACTCTTATAACAGCCGCAACCTTATGACGGAGACCTCTTACTACGATAAGGAAGGTAAGCCTGCCACCGATGCTACCAACGGTTTTCACCGCGCGGAGTTTGACTACGACAGCAACGGCTATGATACCGAAACCCGCTGTTTCGATGAAGACGACAAACCTGCCTATGATGCCCACGGTGTGAGCATAACTCGTTATGAGTATGACCCCTACCACCGTGTTACGAGTGTAAGCTATTTCGCTCCGGATGGCTCTCCTTGCAGCAACGACCAATTCTATCACCGCATGGAGTTGACTTATGATTCGCGAGGCAACCGTGTAAAAGAGGAGTTTTTCGACAACGAGGGGCGGCGAACCTTGTGTAAAGAGCGCTACGCCGTGTATGAGTTAGGATATGACAATGCCGGTAATTTGGTATCGTTCCGCACTTTCGATACCGATTACAAGCCTATCTACATCGACAACTATGTGACTCTCCGCTACGAATATACGCCTAACGGGCTTCTCTGCGGCCGACGCACTTACAATGCCGCCGACAGCCTAACACTGAACATCGGCTGGACGGCCATAGAGCTTTATGAGTATGACGCCGCCGGGCATCTCACTGCAATGCGCTATTTTGATGCCGACTCTCTCCCTTGTATAAACAAAGATGATAAGGTGGCTGTCAAGCTCTATACTAACGACGAGCGCGGCAACTGCATCGTAGCGGAATACTTCGACGCCGAAGGTAAGAGAACGCTCGATTCGCGCCACTGCTCAAAGCTTGTAAGGGCTTATGATGAGAAGCGAAATTTGCTTTCTGAGGAATATTTCGGTACCGACGATGAGCCGGTGGTATCTACCGACGGCTACCACCGCGTGGACTATGTTTATGATAAGCGCAACAATGTTATAGAGACTTCATACACCGGTATTGACGGCCGCCCTACCTTGGATAATAATGGTGTCGCCCGCCGGATTTACGGCTACAATGCAAGGGGGCTGCGGACTAAAGAAGCGTATTTCGGACGCGACGGCAACCCTGCCATACACCGCGAATATGGATGCGAGCTCTCGCTTGTTGACTATGATTCACACGGGCGGGAAATATCCCTGAGCCGCTGCCGTGCCGACGGCTCGCTGATGAAACCGGAGCAGGCTACTTATATCCCTGCACGCGAAGAGTATATATATGATGAGCGCGGAGGCGTCGAGAAAATCCTTTATTACGATGCCGACGGCAATCTGTCGCGCCTCACGGGTTATGCGGTGCAAGAAATAAGTCACGATCATCTTGGGCGAGCTTTGGCCTATTCTTTCTATGATGCTGAAGGTAAGCCTATCGGAGGCCCTAATTTCTACGCACGCTTGACTCGGGAGTATTTCAGCCCTGACAGCATGTGCACCACTTTTTATGACAATAATCTGCGACATGTGGTGAATATTACCGAGACTACATGCAATGGTAATCTGCTACGCATGTTCTACACCGACTCTGTTGGCAATTTGATGCTGTATAATAATCCCACAATTGTTTCTAAGCCATTTGCCATGAGTGTGCACAGCTACGACAAACATGGCAATTCGGTTGCGAGCTACTACTTCGGAGCCGACGGGCAGCTCTTGCAGCGCGATTTGGGGTACGCTTCGGAGCGTAGGCTCTATGATGAGCTTGGCCGCTTGGTTGAGATGTTGGCTTATGACGCCCACGGTGAGCGCTGCAATGCGATTGATACGGGAGTTTCGCATGTGCTTTTCAAGTACGATGATTTTGGTAATGTTGTGGAGCAGTCGTGGCTCGATGCTGACGATAAGCCTGCAGTCACGCCATGGGCATACTGGAAGGTGAACCGCCAATATGCACCCGACGGTGAGCTGCTAAAGGTTCTTTATACTTTGCCCGACGGAAGGGTATCTGAAAGGATGCCGCAATCCGGTGCTCCTCAGGGTGATTTGCCTACGGCGGAGGTAAAAGAGCAGATTCCCGAGGAAATGCTGAGGCTTGTGCTCTGTAGTGTAGAGGGGCCGGGGCAGATGTGGAACGCCGGATACAAGGGGCTCTACGTTGTTCTGCAGTTTGAAGATTGGATTACCGGCGAAAGCAATCTCGACAAGTTTGCCGAAGTTATAGGCGCCACCCGTGGCAAGAAAAAGCACCTTGTGCTGTGGCGATTCGATGAGAACGACCCCGAGGGTGGCGAAATCTTCGAGGAAACTTTCAGCGAGGAGCCATTGACGGCACGCTTCATGGATCAGTCCTGCCCCAACGATGTGCTTCCGCGACTGGCAGCCGCCAAACTCGCGCAGTGGCGGGCAGCGCATCCGCAGTAGAACTTTTGGCCTCCGAGCGGCGTTTTAGCGGTACATACTAAAAAGTTAAACATCTACCGCTATGAACGATTACGAAGCATTGGTAACGGGCTCTCCGCTCGTCCTTATTGAATTTTATGCCACCTGGTGCGGGCACTGCCGCGCCATGATGCCCGTCGTTGCCCAGATTCGCGAGCTTGTGGGCGACAATGTAAAGATTTATCAGCTCGATATCGACGAAAACCAGGCCGTGGCCGAGGAAGTCGGTGTCAAGGGCACACCTATGTTCGTACTCTACCGCGACGGCCGTCAGGTTTGGAGCTGGGACGGCGAGATTGACGGCAACGTGCTCCTGCAGAAACTCGAATCATTTATGGGATAATGCCCCGGCGCAGTATCTTCAGCGATTTTCTTGCGGAACTCGGTGTGCCGCACACGGCGTGGTACAGCGACCGCCAGTTCGCGGCCATGACCTTCCGCTCGCTCTTCGGGCTATCGAAGCTTATGGAGAGCTACGGGGTGCCATGCGAGGCTCTTAAGGTGGCCGACAAGGCGCAGGCGCTGCATACGCTCGACACTCCCTTTTTGGCACGTGTGGGCAGCGGATTCGTGATAGTGACGGCAATAGCTGTCGACGGCACCGTATCGTTCCGCGACGGCATAGCTCCCGGCGTCCGCACCCTGCCCGAAAAAGAGTTCTGCAAAGATTGGAGCGGGGTAGTGCTCCTCGCCTATCCCGACCGTCAGTCGGGCGAGCCCGCTTTCAGCAGCCACCGCATAACCGAGACCGGCAACCGCCTCAAGCCCTATGTGCTTGCCATAGCCCTGGTTTTTGTGGCTGTATACCTGTTTGTTAGCCGCGGGCTTTACCATAGCTTCGCTGCCGTGGCGCTCATCGCAGTTACCATAGCAGGCCTATATATCAGCTATGAGCTTGTGCTCAAGTCGCTTAACATACACAGCGAGCGCGCCGACCGCATCTGCGGCATAATCGACCGCACCGGCTGCAATACAGTGCTCAAGACCTCGGCGGCAAAGTTCTTCGGCATCTTCGGCTGGAGCGAGGTGGGGCTTGCCTACTTCGGCGTGACCCTGACGGTGCTCCTGGCCTTCCCGCAGCATCTGCCGCAGCTCGCCCTCATCAACGCCTGCTGCTGCCCGTTCTCGTTGTGGAGCGTGTGGTACCAGAAGACGCAAGCAAAAGCCTGGTGCACAATGTGTCTGATAGTGCAGGCTTGCCTGTGGCTATCTTTGGCATGCTATGCTTTCGGCGGCTTCTTCGCCGGAGCTTTCCCACTGAATCCCTCTCTCCTCGTGCTTGGTGCCTGCTATGTAGCCGCTCTCTTGATTATCAATGCAATAACATCGAAATATGATAAAGACTATTAAACACCCCACATTGCCGGGCGCGCGCAAACTCACACCTATGGAGATGAACAACCTCCATTTCCGCGATGCCGCCACCGCCACGCCCCGCAAGTAATGTAAATAAATTTGGCATTGCCCTCACTTATTTTGAGGTATCGTTGGCCTTCGGCCGAAGATACTCACGTTCGGCAATGCTCAAATAAATTTGGCATTGCCCTCACTTATTCGTATCTTTGCCACGATGATAAGTGAAACAAACACAAATATAAGTCTTGCTGAGGTTCAGCAGACCGTTGATACGTGGATAAAGAGCGTGGGCGTGCGCTATTTCTCGCCGCTTACCAATATGGCCGTGCTTACCGAAGAAGTGGGCGAGGTGGCACGTATCATGGCGCGAATCCACGGCGACCAGTCTACAAAAGAAGGCGAGGTTCTCGACCTTGCCGACGAGCTCGCCGATGTGCTGTGGGTGGTGGCTGCTATCGCCAACCAGAACGGTGTGAACCTCGCCGACGCTTTTGTGAACAGCTTCGCAAAGAAATCGAGGCGCGACGCCACACGGCACCGCGACAACCCGAAACTAAAGTCTTAACACTACATAAAACCATACGCCATGTCTGAAAACCAAAACACCGACAAATACACCCAGGCTATTGCTGCAAGTCATGTCATCGAAGACGACGCTGCTGTAAGCGAGGCTGTCAAGAAAATTCTTGACGAGCACTACGCCGAGAACAATAACGCCGAAGTATATAAATTCCTCTTCAACACTATCGACCTCACCACCCTCCGCGCCGTCGACTCTCCCTCGTCGGTAGCACGCTTCACCGAGGCCGTAAACAACTTTGAAGAGCTCTTCCCCTCGCTCCCCAACGTAGCCGCAATCTGCGTATACCCCAATTTCGCATCGGTTGTGCGCACCGTGCTCGAAGTTTCCGATGTCAAGCTCGCCTGTGTATCGGGCGCCTTCCCCTCGAGCCAGTCGTTCGAGGAAGTGAAGATTGCCGAGACCTCGCTTGCCGTGGCAAACGGCGCCGACGAAATCGACATCGTATTCAACCTCGGCTACTTCTTCGACCACGACTATGAATCGGTATGCGACGAAATCGCCGAGCAGAAAGAAGCCTGCCGCGACGCTCGCCTCAAAGTTATCCTCGAGAGCGGCGCCCTCCGCACAGCAGCCAACATCAAGAAGGCCTCCGTGCTCTCGCTCTACTCCGGTGCCGACTTCCTCAAAACATCTACCGGCAAAGAATACCCCGGTGCAAGCCTCGAGGCTGCCTATGTCATGTGCCGGTGCATCAAAGAATACTTCGAGAAAACCGGCAACCGCGTGGGCTTCAAGGCCTCGGGCGGCATACGCACTACTGAGGACGCCGTAAAATACTACACCCTTGTCAAAGAAGTGCTCGGAGAGGAATGGCTCACCAACGAATACTTCCGCCTCGGTGCCTCCAGCCTCGCAAACTCGCTGCTCACAAGCATCGCAGGCCACGAGGTAAAACACTTCTAAGCCAATAAGATACCAAGACATTAGCACGCAATGAAAATCTGGATTTATATCGACGGTAAGCAGGAGGGCCCCTATACCCTCGAGGAGCTCCTCGACAAGCCCGTCACCGAGCACACAAAAGTGTGGTTCGAGGGCTTGCCCAAATGGTACCCCGCAGGGTATCTCGATGAGCTCAAACCGCTCTTCGACGGCACAGTGGCTGCCGCTGCTGCCCAACCCACCGCTGCCAATCCCGAAGCTGCAGCGGAGCCCGAAGCTGCTGCCGAAACCTCCGCCACAAGCGAGGAGACCGTCGAGGTAAATATCAACGCCACAGCCGAGGCTGAGGAGACACCCGAACAAGCGCGCCAACGCCTTGCGCCCGGCATGCGCTACATGCGGCCAAAGCTCGATGAGCCCTGCCCGCCCACATATCTGGGCTGGACGGTGTTCCTCACCATATGCTGCTGCTCGCCTCTGAGTCTCGCCGGACTTATAGCCTCCATATGCGTGACCTCGTACTACGGAGGCGGCCAGCTCAAAAAAGCTCAGAAAGCCTCCGATATAGCATGTTGGCTGGTGATGATTAGCATTGCCTTAGGCTTCATACCCGTGATGCTGATGTCGGCCTGGTTCGGCAAGTGATGCCGCGCCTGCCCAAGATAACAACGGCGAAGATAGTGGCCTGTGCCGCTGTCTTCGCCGTGCTTTGTATAGCTGCGTTCTATTATTTTGTCGACCCGGCTTCGGGTCTCATGCCCCGCTGTGCTTTCCGCACCCTCACAGGCTACGAGTGCCCCGGTTGCGGAGTGCAGCGCGCTCTCCACGCCCTGCTGCACGGCCACCTTGCCGAGGCATGGCACTATAATGCCTATGTATTCTTCGCCCTCCCCGCCGCCATTTTCTATATAGTGGTCGAGCAAGGTCGCCACCGCTGGCCGCGCCTGCACTACGCCACCGTCCGCCCCGCCGCTGTGATAGTTATAGGGCTATCGATAATCGCATGGTGGGTCGGCCGCAATCTCTGCGGATGATTAAGCCATGTCCGAAGGAAACAGTAGAGTGTCTGAGCATTGTTCCCCCCAATTATCGGTTGCCCGCCACAGACCTCTCGCGAATATCTTATTCTCAGCCATATTTATGTAGCATCGTGAAGCACAAAGCTCAGCCCTATTTCTGTAGCATCGTGACGCACAAAGTGGCCCGGAGGGCCTTAAGTTCGTTAACCGCGGGCGCTTGCCGCCCGTGGTGAGTGGTGATAAGAACAACGCCGCGCCGGAGGTGCGGTACCCGACTGTCATTAGGGTTGCTTCGCCATTATAAGGCAGATGTAAGTTGATATTTTGTTCTGCCCAAACGTTTAAGCGCTTCAAGTAATTCAGCAACTTGACTATAGTTGGTATCGCTCGAAACTTTCAGTATAATCGTTTCTTCTTTAGGTACGTTGTGCATTTTGAACCACACTTCAAGTTCCTTCTTTATCTGTGATGAATATTCAAGGCGGGTTTGGTATGGTTTTACATCGTTTGTCTCTCTATTATCGTAACACTTCAACTGATAGCCCTCAACAACGAAGACAACGTTATTTTCTTGCCGATTTTCATTTATAACACTTGCGGGTGTCACAACTTTAGCAGGTTCTTTAGCCGATGCGAAACTAAAGATAAATGGCGCAAACAGGCTCAATACTGATAAGCCGGAAAATATTAAGCCGACGACTCCTATCCACCTTTTACCGCCGGTTTTAGCCGCTTTATTCAAGCCAACAACAGATAGAATTAAGCCTAATAAGCCTACAGGTAATCCTATAAAGAGGAAAATCATTAATAGGATAGAGGCAATCCCGTAAGAACTATTATGGTCGCTTTTACCAATAAGAAATATGGTTAGGAAAGTGAACCATAATAGAAACAATGTGAACAATGCGAAACTGAATCCAAGCCAAGAAATCGTGTTGGAAGGCTTTACAACTACATTATTTGTAGTGGTAAAGGATTCGTTGTTAAGATTTGAGTTTTCCATGGTCTTTTTTGATTAAATCTGTAGTAGCTCCTAAACACCCTCTTAATCCCAGGTATATTTCTTCTGGTGCCCGAAGCGGGAGTGTATGCGCCCCCCGATTTTGCGTAGCGGGTAGGTGAGCGATAGCCAGGGGAGGGTCAGGCGCAGAGGGCGCGATTTCAGGGCTTTCATGGCCGCGTGCCACACCCATATGTCGAGGGCGGCGATGCCCAGGATAATGACCGCAGCCACTATCGAGGGCTGCATGTTGGGGTATGCTACGGCGCCTGCGGCTATGGCAGTGATTATGGCCGCCGCCTGGAGCCAGCCTGTCAGGGAGTGGAGGAAGCGGGGGCGGCGCTTTATGAAGCGCTCGGTGAAGTAGCGGCGGAGCACGCGCTCGGTGAATATGCGCGGGTGATTGCCCTCGCGGAGGCGCACTATCGAGTCTTCGGAAATCTCTACCACGGTGTTGCCGCGGCGTGCAATCTCGCTCACGAAGATGTCGTCGTCGCCATAGTGGAGGTTGAGAGTGCGTGCAAAGCCCTTGTTATCCATGAAGAGCTTCTTGCGGTAGGCGATGTTGTACTCCGTGCCGCGGAAAGGCTTCCCGGCCACGGCTACGGCGAGCCAGCGCACGCTGTCGGCCACGAAGTCGAAAGCGCGTCGGCGGCGTCCGCGTGCGGTGTCCTCGTCGGGGTCTATGGCAGCGAAGCCGAGCACGATGTCTACCTTGTTGTCGCGCTCGAATGGGCGCATCATACGTTTGAGCCAGAGCTGCGAGGGGATCTCAACAGCAGCGGTGGTGAGCACCGCTATATCGTAGCGCGCGGCCTTGATACCCAGGGTTATACCGAGTTTCTTGCGGCTGAGGTTCACCACCCCTTCGGGAGTGAAGGTGAGGTAGATGTTGGGATTTGTGGCCCGGAGCATCGACACGGTGTCGCGCACGTCGGGCGACTCGCCTTCGTTCACCACAATCACCTCGAAAGCAGCGGGGTAGTCCTGAGCTAATATTGAGCGCAGGAGCGGTTCGAGATTGTCGGCCGAGCCGTCGGAATATACTATTACCGACACCGGCAGGTAGTCGGCGTCGGGTTTGTCGGGCCGCTCGGCGTCGGCCTTGTGGCGGAACGTTACCACGTTCCTTACTCTGAGGAAGTATATTGCCGCCAGCAAAAGTGCGCAGAGGACACTTGCGAAGAGCAGCCACAGCGCTGCCGGCGGCATTATAGGTGAAAGGTACATCAGCGTACGGTTACTTTAACGGGTGTGGGGTGTTGGTCGGTGACTATGAGGTAGATACCGGTGGCAATGTCGATGTCGAGGTTCTGCTCTACAGAGTCGAGCGAGCGCACGAGGCGCCCCATGGTGTCGTAGATACGGCAGCCGGTCTGGGGCACTGAGCATATGAAGCGGATAGAGCCCGTGAATGTCTGCACCACAAGCGGCTGCTCGGTGGTAACGCCGGTAATGCCTGAGTGGTCGACGAATATCACGTTAGACATCGGCGAGCGGTAGCCAAGGCGCACCGACTGCACGGCATATGATTCGCGGTCCGATTCATCGAAGCCTGTCATTTCGGCGAAGTTGCTTTCAGCGAGCACCTCTTCGGTTACTGCCGAGCCGCCGGTGTAGCGGGTGCGGGTCACCACATAGTAGTCAATAACCTCGTTTTCGGGTGCAGTCCAGTTGGCCACATATCGGTCGCTTTCGATGTCGGTAGGAGCTGTGGCGGTGCATGCCGTGAGCACGGGCACGGGGTAGGCAGTGCCTCTGAGCGCCACGCCGCGTGAGCCGAAGTCGCCCGAGAGGAGGAGACGCGACGAGTGCTCGCCTGTGGCGGTGGGCACGTAGTTTACTTCGAGCCAGTAGCCCTGGGCGGTGCACACCTGCGAGGCGGGAATCTGAGTTATTTCGGTTGAGAACATCTCGGCATCGCCGCTGTATTGCTGAACCTTGACAACTCCGCCGAGGTCTTTGCCGCTTACAAAGAGGCGCGATACCGATTTACCGCCGACGGCAACGTCGCCGAAGTCAAGAGTCATGTCTTTGACCGGAGTGGTGAGTTCGGGTTCGCCTGTAGGAGTCACTATCACCGAGCCGGGGCTGAACGCCTCACCCATTTTCTCGCCCCATATATATTCGGCAAGCTCAGGCATGTCGATAAAGGGGTTGCGGTTGTTCTGAATCTGGTAAACGGTTTCGTTACGGTCAATTTCTTTTTGGCTCACGGGGTCCTCACGGTGCCATTTGAGCAGAAGATTCACCGACCACTGGTTGAGAGTGGGGTATAGGTTCTGCACGAGCATGTAGTTGTATGCCCAGGTGTAGTCCTGATAGCACGTCACCATATAGAAATATGTGCGGGCGAAGTCGCCTTTATATTCATCGTCGGGCTCGAAAACGAATTTTGCTCCGCCGCCCTGGCCGTTCACGGGGTATCCCACTTTGGTAATGCCGTTGTCGAAGCCGCCGCCGGTGGTGGAGTCTACCGTTCCGAGGGGGTAGTTGCTCTTCGCCTGGTTAGCCTTGGCCTCGCCCGGGTAAAGGTGGTTGAGGTCGGTGTACGCTGCCACCGAAGTCGAGCCTCCCCACCAGCTTTTGGGGAAAGAGTGCTCGCGGTTCATATATCGGCCGAAAGTTATGCGGGTCGACACTTCCATGTCGGAGTACATATCCCACCAGAAATCGGTGCCCGGGCGCACGTCGGTGCGCTTGAAATAGTCGGGGAGGGCAGTGTACGACGATACCTTGGTGAAATTATGTATCAATTCATAGGTTGCCGTTTTGAGGGCGGCGTCCTTTTTACCGTTGAGCGAGGAGTAGTAGCCGTTGGGGGCTGCTGCATAAGCCCAGAGGGCTGCGGTAGTGGCAAGTGCCGAGGCAAATATGCGATGAAGTTTCATTTAATAAGGATTAGAAAAAAGCGGGAACGCAAAGATACGAATTAGTGAGAGCAATGCCAAATTTTTTTGAGTAATGCCAAATTTATTTGAGCATTGCCGAACGCGAGATAGGCGCTGCCAAAAAAATTAGCATATTGTGAACAAACCTCGGGGCGCTTTTGTTTATTAAGTACATTGCAAGAAATGTGATAATGATTGGTTTATTAGCAACCGAGGCGCCACTGTGAAGTAGGCGCCTCGGTTGCGTTTAGCCGACTCCGGGCGACAAGCGCCCGCAGTTAACGAGCTTTAGGCACTCCGGGTCATTACATACGGCATGATTCAGTATTAGTCCGGCGCAGCATGTGATATTCGCAAGAAGTCCGAGGCTGATAGTTGATGATAGGCCGGAGGCCTTAAATATCGTTAACCCCCGGCATCGCCGGGGGTAGTCACGCAAGGTAATGATGCCGTGCCGGAGGTACGGTACAATAGCTTCGTACCTAAACGATTAAGTCCCAACTCATTCTCCCGGAGCTGTTTTATATCAGGAATTGGGCTGCGGGTGTGTAGTGGAGGTCGAAAGCCTCGGCTACAGCCTTAAAGGTAATCTTTCCGTCGATTATATTGAGGCCTTCGGCCAGCCCTTTGTCGCGTCGGCAAGCCTCGCGCCAACCCATGTCGGCCAGGCGTAGGGCGTATGGCAGAGTGGCGTTGGTGAGTGCGAGCGTTGAGGTGTAGGGTACCGCTCCGGGTATGTTGGCCACGGCGTAGTGGAGAACGCCGTCGACGGTATAAACAGGGTCGGAGTGCGTCGTGGGGTGCGAAGTCTCGAAGCAGCCGCCCTGGTCAATGGCTACGTCGACCAGCACCGAGCCCGGGCGCATGAGTTTAAGCATATCGGCCGTGATGAGTTTCGGAGCCTTCGCGCCGGGGATGAGCACCGACCCGATAACGGCGTCGGTATGCGGGAGTTCCTGCTCTATATTGTGGCGCGATGAGAATAGCGTGCGCACGTTGTGAGGCATAACCTCGGCAAGGTGACGAAGAGTGGGGAGCGATATATCGGTAATGGTGACGTCGGCGCCGAGCCCGGCGGCCATGAGAGCGGCATTGCGTCCTACCACACCTCCGCCGAGCACCAGCACGCGTGCCGGTTTTACGCCCGGCACACCGCCCATGAGCACGCCGCGTCCGCCCTGAGGCTTCTCGAGGAAGCGTGCTGCCTGCTGGGCCGACATGCGTCCGGCCACTTCGCTCATAGGTATAAGCAGAGGAAGGCCGCCCTGCGGGCCCGTAACTGTCTCGTAGGCGAGGCATACGGCGCCGCTCTCGAGCATGGCATCGGTAAGAGCGCGGTCGCAGGCGAAGTGGAAGTAGGTGAAAAGGAGCTGGCCGGGGCGTACGAGTTTGTATTCCGGCGCTATCGGTTCCTTCACCTTCACTATCATCTCGGCGGCAGCGTATACGTCGGCGATTTCGGGTAAAATTTCGGCTCCGGCGCGCTCGTAGTCGGCGTCGGCGAATCCGCTTCCCTCACCGGCAGTGTGCTGCACATACACCTTGTGGCCGTGATGTACCATTTCGGCAACGCCCGCCGGGGTCATGCCCACGCGGTTTTCGTTGTTTTTGATTTCTTTCGGTATTCCGATAATCATAACAGTAGTTTTTATGGTATTGTGTTTCAGGGTAGTTTGTCGGCGGTAAAATTAGTAAAAAATATTAAAGATAAAATATGTTTTACGGCATATTTGGCAATAAAGGTGTAAATTTGCAACCCGATGAACAACACCACCTCGCGCCGCCTGGGCATAGCTATCGTTGTTGTCACGGCTCTGCTTGTGGCGGGGCTGGGGCTTTGGCGTGCCTTGCGGCCCCACAAGGCTCATGTTGAGCTTGACAGGGAACGTTATCCTGTTGTGGGCGTGGATATTTCGGCCCACAACGGCTTGCCCGACTTCGACTCGCTCAGCCATGCCGGGGTGGCCTTTGCCTATCTCAAGGCCAGCGAGGGCAATGCCTTCCGCGACGCCGCCTTCGTGCGCAACTATGCCGCGGCACGCAACGCCGGTGTCACCGTAGGTGCCTATCACTTTTTCCGCTTCGACTGCGACGGCCGCCGCCAGGCCGCCAACCTACTTGAGGCCGTCAACGGCTGCACCCTCGACCTGCCCCTTGCCATTGATGTTGAGGAGCATGCCAACCCGGCCGGGCTCGCCACTCCTACAGTAGTGGCACGGCTCGAGGCCATGGTGGGCGAGCTGCGGGCCGCCGGATATAAGGTGATGATCTACACCAATAAGAACGGCTACTGGCGATTTGTGCACGGCAACTTCGACGTGGGCCTCCCCGACGACCCCGACCTTTGGATTTGCTCTTTCTCTGACCCTCCTCTGCCGCACCGCCCCTGGGTGCTGTGGCAGCACAGCCACTGCTCGCGTCTGCCGGGTGTGAAGGGCGATGTCGACCTCAACACTTTCAACGGCTCCCATGCCGACTTCGAGGCGTGGCGAAAGGGCACAATAAACCGCTAAAATCTGCGTTATTTTTGTGATATGATGCGCATTTCTCATTTCTTACGATATACTTTCGGCTTCCTCGGCCTCATAATTGCGGGCGCCGCCCCCGCATATGCTTTCGATACGAAGGTGTATGCCGATGAATCGCGCCTTGCCACCGGACGGTGGATGAAAGTGGCCGTCGATGAAGACGGCCTCTACATGATTCCGAACTCAACCCTGCGCCAGTGGGGCTTCGCCAACGCCGCCGACGTCATGGTCTTCGGCTACGGAGGACGCCGCCTCTCCGATGTTCTCCTTGAAGATGAATATCTTGATGATATCCCTCAGGTGCAGAGTGTTGTCACCGACAAAGGCATAGTTTTCTATGGCGTAGGCCCCCTTGAGCGTGAGACCTCGCCCCAGGGCACGAGCTATTATCTGCAGAACGATTATTCGTCGTACGGCTATTACTTTGTAGGCGTGCCGCAGAGCTATACCGAGCGCCGCGGCTTCGACGATTCCGGCGCCGCAGGCGGCTCATCGCCGGTGACCACATATACCGCCGTGGCGCACCACGAGCGCGAGCAGACATCTGTCCCCGGCGAGGCCGGACCGCTTATGCTCGGCGAGGAGTTCCGCTATACTCGCAGCCGCAATATCACCCTCTCAACCCCCGGCGCTATAGAGGGCGCCGCATCGCTGCGCTGCTCGTTCTTAGGTGTTCTCTCAGGCGGCGAGGGGCGCCTCGCATTCACTATCAACGGCGAAACCATAGCGCAGAACTCAAGCGACCGTGTGGGCATCAAACCCTCGAGCAGCTATGTGCACGGCGTGCTCGCCACAGCAGCACACACCTTCAATGCCGGGCCTACAGCGTCAGGCTCCATGACCGTGGGCATAACTTTCACCCCCAACAGCGTATGCACCGGAGCATGGCTCAACAGCCTCACCCTCAACTACACCGCCGAGCTCCGCATCCCCGCCACCGGCTGGCTCGCCTTCACCAGTTCCGAGCCTTGCCTGGCTCTTGCGGGCGTCAACGACGACGTGCGCATATGGGAGGTGACCGACCCGCACGAGATTTTAAACATGAATAAATCCGTGGCCTCGGGGACTGCCACATGGGATGCATACTACAGCAAATCGCGCGACTATGTGGCGTGGAACCCCGGTGCCAATATTCCGGCACCCCGGGCCGTGGGCTTTGTATCGCCTCAAAACCTCCACGCCAACCGCGACCTCGATATGGTTATTGTGACTCCGGCAGCCTTTGTTGAACAGGCACGGCGTCTGGCCGACCACCACCGCACCGGCGCCGACAGCCTTACGGTGGCAGTTGTCACTTCCGACCAGATTTACAACGAATTTTCGTCGGGAACGCCCGACCCCGGGGCTTTCAGGCGCTACTTCAAGATGCTCTACGACCGCGGCAATGCCGGCGACGGCCGCCCCCTGCGGTATGCCGTGCTCCTTGGCCGCACATCTATCGACAACCGCGGCCTCAGCGCCGTGGCTCCCACATACCCCACCTTGCCCTCGTGGATGCCCCGCGCCGAGAGTGCCTCGCTCTCCGATAACGACGGCTACTGCACCGACGACATCACCGCCATGCTCGCCGACGGCTCGGGTGCTGACCTCCGCCGCGACAAGCTCTCCATTGCCATAGGACGCATGCCCGTTGTCTCGGAAGAAGAGGCCAAGACTGTCGTCGACAAGACATTGCAATATGCCGAGGGCGCACGCAAGACAGCTTGGAAGCACCGCTTCATGTTCCTTGCCGACGATCAGGATAACGGCGTGCACCTCCAGCAAACTGAGGCAATGATCGAGGCTCTTTCGGCAACCGAAAGGCAGCAGCACTTCCTGCGCAAGGTGTATATGGACGCATACCCCTTTGTGGGCACCTCCTTCCCCGAGGCCCGCGCGGCAATGTTCCGCTACCTCGACGAGGGTGTCGTGTGGTGGAACTTCGTAGGCCACGCCAACACCACCGGCTGGACTCATGAGAACCAGCTCTCATATGCCGACCTCAACAGCATGTACCTCCGACACTGGCCCTTTATCTATGCCGCTACCTGCGACTTCCTCCGCCTCGACGGCAACAACATCAGCGGCGGCGAGATTCTCTATAAAGAGCGCTACGGCGGTGCCATAGGCATGGTGAGCGCCGTTCGCCCCGTGTATATCTCCGACAACGGCATGCTCTCCTCGGCCATGGGACGCGCTCTTGCACGCCGCGATGAGGCCGGACGCCTGCTCCCTCCCGGCGAGATCTATCGCCTGGCAAAGAACGATATACGGAGTAAAGACGGCACGCCTATGGCCGACTCCAACCGTCTGCGTTACAGCTTCGTGGGCGACCCCGCGCTGCGCCTGGCAATGCCCTCAAACCTCGTGCGCCCCGACAGCGTGGGCGGTGTCGCCGTCGGAGCCGACGACCAGATTACCCTTGCCGCCCTTGCGCGCGTGCCCCTCAGCGGCACCGTCACCGACCCCGACGGTAATGAGCTGAGCGGCTTCAACGGCGTGGTAACCATAGAGATATACGATGCCGAGCGCTCGATGACAACCCTCGGCCATGGCTCCGCAGGCTCTATTGAGACCTTCGAGGACTACGGCGAGCGAATCTACACCGGCTCTGCCGAGGTGCGCAATGGACATTTCTCCCTCACCGTGGCCATGCCCTCCGAGCTCACGCAGAACTTCCGGCCCGCAACAATGTCGCTCTACGCCTATTCAACTGAAGACGATACCGAGGCCGTGGGCCTATGGCGCGACTTCTATGTCTACGGCTACGATGAGACAGTGCCCGCCGACGACAAAGCTCCGGCCATCGAAAGCATGGTGCTCAACCACAGCGACTTCAAAGACGGCGATGCCGTGAACACCACACCCATGCTCATTGCCACCGTACGCGACGACGTGGGCATAAATGTGTCCAACGCAGGCGTCGGGCACCAGCTTACCGCCACTATCGACGGCAATCGCTCCTTTACCGACGTGGCTTATTACTTCACCCCTGCCGCCGACGGCTCGCCCTCGGGCGTTATCAACTACCCCCTTGAGGAACTGCAGCCCGGCAACCACACCATAGGCCTGAAGGTATGGGATACAGCAGGTAACTCGGCCTCCAAAGAGCTCAATTTCTTTGTCAAGGAAAACCTCGCACCTAAGGTATACGACGTGTACACCGACGCAAATCCCGCATCGACCCAGGCCAATTTCTACCTGCGCCACGACCAGCCCGACCAGATGATTTCGGTCTACGTCACGGTATATAACCTCGTTGGCAGCCCCGTGTGGAGCGGCTCGGCCTCGGGCCGCAGCGACATGTTCCTCTCCGTGCCCGTCACCTGGGACCTCTGCGATACCTCGGGCCGACGCGTGAACCGCGGAATATACCTCTACCGTGCCTCTATAACAAGCGACGGCGTCACCTACGAGACAGCCTCGCGCCGCATTGCCGTGACGGCGCAGTAGCGTTAGTTGCTACAGGAGGCTCGCTATTTCGTATTTTTTTTGTAATTTTGCGCGTATGAACGAAAAAGGCACTGTTACCCGTACTCCCGATATACTTCCGGAGCCAACGCTCCGGAGGCTTCCATGGTATCTTGCCTATCTCTCGACATTGCGCCATGCCGACGTGGTCACAATCTCCACCACGCGTATTGCCGAGGCTCTCGATGTAGATCCGTCGCAGATTGCAAAAGACCTCTCGTTCCTCGGCATACGTGGTAAAACCCGCATCGGGTATAATGTTGACGACCTTGAGCGCGCACTGCGCGACTATCTTGGCTTCGACCGCTCGCACAATGCCGTGATGATGGGTGCCGGCAGCCTCGGGGCTGCGCTTATCGCCGACTCGGGTCTCCACCGCTACGGCCTTAATATTGTGGCAGGCGTGGATATCGACCCTGCAGTTGTGGGCTCGGAAATCAGCGGTGTGAAGATTTTCCACCGCGACCGCACTGCCGAACTCATCAAGGAGCTCGGCATAAAGATAGGCATTATCGCCGTGCCAGTCGAAGCAGCCCAGGAAGCCGCCGACGACCTTGCCGCCGCAGGTGTCAGAGCTATATGGAATTTCACTCCCTCGCGCATTCGCGTTCCTGAGGGAGTTGTCATTTCAAACACTTCGATTTACTCACACCTGGCAGTGATGTACAACAGACTGTCGCTAATAGAGCAGGCCGGGGCAAAATGAAAATCTTCGGCATCTCCAAATCTGCTGACGGCCGCATTGCTCTCACTCCCGGGGTCGACTCTGCCGTGCTCCGCCCCGGCGAGCCCGTATTTGTGCCCGAGCCTTTCGCCGATTGGCGCGCTGCCGTCGCTCCTGCCGTGCGCATAGGGCGCCTGGGCATGAATATCAAAGAAAGCTCGGCACGCGCTTACTGCGAGGCTCTCACGGCTTTCAGCATGCTTACGCCTGCCGAGGGAAGCGACGCCGCCTGCGGCCTGCCACCCTTCGTGCTCGACCGTGCTTTCTCGCCCGGAAACTGGCTCGAACTCCCCGGTGCCGATGCACGCCTTTGCCTCCGTGCCGAACTCTCGGCCATAGGCTCCGACGATGTTCTGCTGTCGGAAGTGCGCGATTTTGCCGTCGGCGATATGCAGCTGGAGAAAGTCATTGCCCACATCTCACGCTTCATAACATTGAAAACCGGCGATGTGCTTCTTTTCACCGATTTTGCCACCGCTGCTTTCGAGCCCGTGCCCGACACGACTCTGAACGTAGCCATTAACGATTCATATCCATTATCAATCCGCTTTAAATAAGTTACTGAGGTAACCCAACCATTATCTCTCCACCAATCAAAAGATTATGAACAAGCTCTTTCTTACACTTCTTGTTCCGGCTCTGTTCCTTGTATTTCCCTTTAAGGCCAAGGCCTATACACCTTCATACTACACCCAGCAGTCGGCGCTTGCCACCGGGCATTGGGTGAAAGTTGAGGTTGACACCACATCTATTTTTGAAATAAGCTACGACCAACTCCGTGAGTGGGGCTTCGCCGACCCCTCGAAGGTAAGCGTGCACGGCCTCGGTGCCATGGGCGCGGCCAACCATAATTTCAACAATACATATCCCGACGATATGCCCCACACGGCATACATGCACACCGACGACGGACGACTGCTGTTTTTCGGAGATGCAGATGCCCAGACTCTCATGGGACGCCTCACAGCCGGGGTTTATTACCCCTCATTTGCCCGTAACTATTACGACACCCACTCATATTATTTCCTCACCGACAACGAGCCGCTGAAAGAAGTACCTTCGTCGGCATATTCTTCGTCGCTTAACCAGACTCTCGGGATTCTCGACTGGCATTATTGCATAGACCTCCACGAAGATGAGGTGCAGAACCCTACCAAAGGCGGTGTATACTTCCACGGAGAGATACTCAAAGCCGGCGATGCCGTGCCTCACACTTTCCGTATCCGCGATTTTGAGGAAGGCTCCCCTATCGGAGGCGGCCATTTCCGCTATGAGGCTGCCGTGAAAAACTCATCATCGCAGAAGTTCGACGCTTCGGTGAGCGGTGTTACACCGTTTTCGTCGCTTCATTATGCCCATTCCACGATAACCTCGAACTCGAGCCGCATGTATGAGACCGGCTCGGGCATTGTCAAGTTCAGGGAAGATGAAAACGGCCCCCTCGATGATGTGACCGCTACTTTCACCTTCAAGGTGCCCGCTACTTTCAAAGGCTCATACCTGGCGCTCGACCGTGTGTATATGCTTTATCCGCGACGCAATATTATCCGCGATGAAGCGTTGATAATCAATCTTTATCAAGCCAAGAGCAAACAGAATGTGCGCATTTTCAACGCCGACGCCAATACACGTGTGTGGAATGTGACCAACACGGCTGCCATAACATCTATGGAGTGTAAGCCCGAGGCCGACAGCGAAGGTACACTTCTTGTGTCGATACCTTCTACTGCCACCGCGCCGCGCCTGATAGCCTTTAATACGGGCGACACCCACCGCAAGCCCACCTTTGCCGGAGAGGTGCAAAACACCAACCTGCACCGCCTGAGCACGCCGCACATGCTTATCGTCACCACTCAGACCAACCGCGATGCCGCCCTCGAGCTTGCTGCCATCCACCGCGAACTCCAGGGCCTCGATGTTGAGGTTGCCGTGCAGGACGATGTTTTCAACGAATTTTCTTTCGGTTCACGTCATCCAGGCGCTATCCGACGCCTTGCCAAGATGTTCTACGACCGCGACCCGTCGAAGTTCCGCTACGTGCTGCTCTACGGCCAGCCTACTTGGGATAACCGCAATATAGTCCGCGATAAGGCCGATTTCCTCGTCTCGTACCAGGTTGAGAATTTAGATGCCGCCAAAGACCCCACCACGAACGCCTGCGCCGACCAGTACTTCGGTATGCTCTCCGACAGCTACCTCCACACCGGCCTTGCCACAACCGAACGCATGCTCGTGTCGGTTGGCCGTATTCCCGTCGACAATCCCTCGCTCGGCCGCGTGGTGAACCGTAAAATCCGCGACCACATAGCCAATCCTCCCACAGCCCGCGAGTTCCTCCACTCCATTCTCCTGAGCGATTCCGGAGATGCGCAGGCCCACATCAAGCAGGCTAACGAAGCCGACTCGGTGCTCTCGTTCTTCAATCCTGAGATGACAGTAACACGCGCCGACAACCTCTTCTTCCCCATGATTCTCGATAAGGCTGTGCAGCACCGCGATATTATCCACCAGGCTCTCTCGCAGGGTGCCGGTTTCTTCAATTTCTCGGGTCACGCAGGTCATAACTTCCTCACCGGCGCATTTACCTACACCTCGACAACGCTCACCGACTACACCTACAACCACTATCCCGTGGCTATGCTCTCCACTTGCAACACATGGCCTATGGACGCTATGGCACACACCCTCAGCGAGGAGATGCTCTATAAGGAAAACGGTGGCATGATAGGTGTGATCGCTGCCTGCCGCTCGGTATACCTCGAGCCTAACAAGACTCTCAACAATGCCGTTGCCAAAGAATATATCAACGCAGCCCCCGGAACTATGGCAGGCGACCTTCTGCGTCTGGCGCGCAACACCCTTATTACAAGCGGTGGCGGCAAGATGACGCCTACATTGGCCAACAATACTCTATGCTACAACTTCTGCGGCGACCCGGCAGTGCCCATAGGCGCGCCTGACTACAACATTGTGCTCGATACCTTCGGCCAGGCTGTCACCGACGCTACTGTTACGGTAGCTCCGTTGGCTAATCTCCCCATCAAGGCCCGCATCACCGATGCTGCCGGAAACACCGTGAGCGGCTTCAACGGTTCCGCTATCATTGATGTATATGAGCGCCCCATTGTGCGCAAGACTCTCAGCGGCTCGCCCTCGGTTTCTGCCACTTGCGACAACGATATCATGACCTCGATTCCCGCAACTGTCAGCGCAGGTGTAATAAGCCTCTCGGCGCCGCTGCCATTGCCGGTTGCCGCCGGAGACTATAACCGCATAGTCATCACCGCGACATCGACCGACGGCAAGCAGCTCGCTGCCGGCGCCTCCACGAAGGTTAAAATAAGCGCCGAAGCCGCTCAGGACTCCGACATCGACACCTCAGCTCCCGTAATCGAGCAGTTCTATATTGATTCACCCGACTTCGTATCCGGTCAGACCACGGGCTCCGACATCGTGGTTTATGCCGTAATCGACCCCTCGGCAACCGGCCTTGCCTTCAGCTCCTACAAGATTGCCAACACCACGGCTCTCTCGCTCGACTCAGGCCGCGACATCCCCGAGGCCGTGAAATCGCTCCGCCCCGGTGCCGACGGCAAATCCTATCTCACCGCCCGCCTCGAAGGTGTTGCCGACGGTGAGCACACTCTCACCCTCCGTGCTGTGAATAACATAGGCGAATCGGTTACCTCGAAAATCGATTTCAAGGTGCTCTCCGCTCCCCTCGGCCTCGTGCTCAGCGTCGATACTCCCGCCCCTGCCCGCACCGAGGCGGCCTTCGAGCTTGATACCAAAGGCAATGAATTGACCTCAAGCCGAATAATAATTGTCAACAGCAAGGGCGAGACAGTACTCTCCCGAAATGTTTCCTTCCCCTACAGCTGGAACCTCACCGACAACAATGGCAATCCCGTTGCCGACGGTGAATACACAGCTTCGGTTATCGCCGAGGCAGACTTTGCAAAAGGAAGCTCCAACAAGGTCAGTGTCGTGGTGGTGAAGTAGTGAGCCGCTCACACAATAAATTACAGTGATTCTCAGTTAATATCTAAGGGCGCCGGCTAAATTCCATTTCCCGGCGCCCTGTAATTGAATATGAACCGATACCTGCGCATACCTTTAACCCTCATCATAGCTTTTGCCTCCTTAGCGGCCGCCGCTCAGGACGGCAAGAACGAGTTCAACCCTATCGAGACCGGTGTAACATCGCTGAGCATAGCCCCCGATGCCCGAGGAGCCTCTATGGGTGACCTCGGCGCCGCTACCGATCCCGACGCCAACAGCCAGTTCTGGAACCCTTCGAAGTACGCTTTCGCCTACAGCCAGGCAGCCGTGTCGCTAAACTACACACCGTGGCTCCGTAAACTCGTCAACGATATCTTCCTTGCCGACCTCTCGGGCTACTACAAAATCGGCTCCTCCGATAACCAGGCCATAAGCGCCTCGCTGCGCTACTTCTCCCTCGGCGAAGTATCCACATCTACCGAGCCCGACATCGTGGGCCAGACACTCAACCCCTACGAAATGTCGTTCGACATCGGCTACTCGCGTAAGCTCTCCGAAAAATTCTCAATGGGTGTCGTTTTCCGCTATATCTACTCGGCGCTTGGTTTCTCCGACTCTTATGCCGGCGACCAGAATACAGGCGCCTCCGCTTTCTCGGCCGACATCTCGGGCTACTACACCACATATCCTATTATCGGGCGCAACGAGTGCCAGTGGTCATGGGGTTGGAATATATCGAATATCGGTACGAAAGTGTCGTACGACGGTGGCGAGAATCCCGCCTTCCTTCCCACCAACCTTCGCCTGGGCACAACCTTCATGTTCCCCCTGGCCGACTATCACACCCTGGCTCTCAGCCTTGACCTCAATAAGCTGCTCGTGCCGGCCAAACCCCGCCGACTCGATTTCGCCGACGGTATCGAAGGAGAAGAAGAATATATCACCAAGCTCGAGGACTGGCGCAATATGTCGCCTATCACCGGCATTTTCAAATCGTTCTCCGACGCTCCCGGAGGCATGAAAGAAGAGTTCCGCGAGATTACATGGTCGTTCGGTGCCGAGTACTCCTACAACCAGCAGTTCTTCCTCCGCGCAGGTTATTACTATGAGAACCAGTACAAAGGCAACCGCCAGTACTTTGGCCTCGGAGCCGGTTTCTCGCTCAACGTCGTGCGCCTCGACGCATCCTATATGCTCGCCACTGCGCAGACCTCACCTCTCGACCAGACACTGCGCTTCACCCTTACCTTCGATATGGACGGCCTGCGCGACCTCCTCGGAAAACGCCGTTGATCATGAGCAAACTTCCCGACTTCCGCATAGGTAACGGCTTCGACGTCCACCGCCTCGTCGAGGGGCGCCGCTGCATAATCTGCGGCGTAGACATCCCTTATGAGAAAGGACTCCTCGGGCACAGCGACGCCGACGTCGCTCTCCACGCCCTTGCCGACGCACTCCTTGGAGCCGCAGCCCTCGGCGACATCGGCCTCCACTTCCCCGACACCGACCCGCGCTGGAAAGGCGCCGACTCACGCATACTCCTCCGCGAGGTTGTGGCAATAATAGCCCGTGAGGGCTTCTGCCCCGCCAATGTCGACGTCACTGTCATAGCCCAGGCTCCCAAGATGCTCCCCCATATCCCGGCCATGCGCGCCAATGTCGCCGCCGACCTCGGCCTCTCCGTAGGCCGCGTGAGCATAAAAGCCACCACCACCGAGCACCTCGGCTTCACAGGGCGCAAAGAAGGCATCGCCGCCATGGCTACCGCCCTCATAGCTGCGGTAGACTGAGAAGGCTCCCCCACTCACCAAATTATACCCGAAAAGGTGTAGTTATACCTGAAAACACAAAAATTATACCCGTTATGGTGTAATTTGAGGTGAAATGATTATTTTTGTACCCAAAAGGGTATATTATGACTAAATTAGCTCTTTACATAAAAGCGAAGCGTAAGGAATTCGGGCTAACGCAAGTAGACCTTTCTCAGAAATCCGGGGTGGGTCTGCGGTTTGTGCGAGAACTTGAACAGGGAAAGACAAGCCTGCGTCTTGATAAGGTTAATCAGGTATTGGCTCTTTTTGGTGCTGAAATGATACCGGCTAAATTTGAAACGGCATGAAACAGGCAAAGGTCTACTGCTCCTCCGCCCCCTTTCGGCAAATTGCTATGGTTGAGTAAACGGCATCTTTCCCGTCGCTTGCCACGGTGTAGATAAAATCGTAGAGCTCATTGTCGGGAACTACGCTGTCGAAAACAAGTTCAAAGGTGTTGTCGCCCGTCTTTGTGATTGTAAAGGCGCATGCCTCACTGCGATAAGAGCTCACTGCCGGTTCTGAGTCGATGAATACATGAGAGTAGTTGGTGCATCGCAAGGTCAACCTACCGGCGTCCGCTCCGGCCTCAATCACTACGGAGGGGTGGAAAGAGGGCGAAATCATTATCTCGAAATTTTGTGCCGGACTTGCCTCGGCTTCCCATGTGATGCGTGCGGGTTCGTCGTTGCTGCATGCCGAGGCTGAGCACAGGCATGCGGTAGCTGTCATTATTATTTTAAAGCGGTTCATAAGTTTTCTGTTAGTTTGTGAATAAAGTCGCTAAGGTCGATTGTAAATGTAATCTGGCTTCGTGCCGCCACGACACCTGCGCCCGTCGATACGTTGCTGTAGCCCCACACCGGGTCGCCAAGGCCTATATCGCCGAGGTCGGCGATGATGCCGCTGTCGAGTTGCCAGCGGTAGTTCGACCAATTGTAATATGAGGGCGATACGGCGCTCAATGTAAATGTAAGGCTGCAATTGCTCTCTTCGCCGGGGTGCACCAGGCAGCCCATGCGCTCGAAGTTGAGCTTGAGGTGGTAGTCAGAGCCCTTGAACATACGGTCGGTGAAAAGGGTGAAGCCGTAGGCGTCGGCTCCGCCTATAGACTCAAGCAACCCTATATGCTCCGAGAAAATAGGCTCGGCCTCATAGAGGAAGACTCCCATGTTAAGGTTCTCGGAGTCGGGCGAGGGTTCGAAATCGATGTGATAGTAGTCGGCGCCTTCAATATCGTGCACGGGGATTACAACCCGCAGGTCGAAGGTGACAACAGCCGCAGTATCCCATTCGGGGATTTCAGTGACCCAAATGTCGGGATTGCTCACCGTCCACTCCGGCGCGATTATCTGCGGGGCCTGCGGTACCGTCACTGCGGCCTCTGCCTTACCGTAGCGGGGACTTTCGGCTACTATCTTAATGGCGTCGCCATGCTTGGGCAGGTAGGCGGCGCCGACCACCTCGCCGTTGGCATATATTGTTACGGTGGCGTCGTCAACCTCGTGGCTGCTGTTTTCGAGGTCGTCGGTGAACAGCCATGTGTGGCTCAGCGATACCTCGATAGGCTCGCCTTCGCTTATCATGGAGTTGATGCACAGCACGGGCGACGACTCTACGCCTGGCGTAAAATCTTGGTAGCAGGCGGTGGCGAGCAAAGGCAGTATTGCGATGAATAACTTTTTTAGAACTCCCATGTGTATGATATTGAGGGGATTATAGGAAGAAGCCTTACTTTCTGGAACACAGGCTTTGATATTTGAGTGATACCGTCGGGTGACACCATGATAATGTCTTTGTAAGTGCGGCGGATAGCGATGGTGTTCAGGTGGTTGTAAGCGTTGTAAAGCCCGAAAGTCCAGTAACCGCGGCTGTTTTTTACCGTGCACCCGAGGTCAAGGCGGTGGTAGAAAGGCAGTCGGTAGCTGTTGAGCGGAGCCCGCAACGGAGCCTCCGACGTTATACCGAAACTGTTGTCGAAGCCCGGCGTCTCCCACATCTGTGTCATGAGAGTGAAGCGGCTGCCGCTGTGACCGGTCCAAAAAGCGTTGAGTTCAACTTTCTTGCTGATTTTCCAGTTGAGCATAAGCTTTATGGTGTGGCGGTTGTCGAATTTCGCGGGGTATGTTCGGCCGCCGTTCTTATCTTTGAAAGTGCGGTCGGCCCAAGCCAGAGAGTAGGCTATATGCCCGGTGAGGCGCCCGAAGTTACGCGACAATTTGAAATCGAGGCCTTTTGCAGAGCCCTTGCCCTCGGCAAGACGCGCATCCCAGGTTTCGGAAGGTGGCCGTAGATAGTATTCATCGGCATACTCCACCAGGTTGTGCATCCATTTCATGTAACCTTCGACCGACACCGAGTATTCGTCGCGGGGCGAGCTCCAGTATATTCCGGCACCGATTTTATCGGCGCTCTGCGCTTTGAATTTCCCCGTTACGGGAATCCATTGATCCGTGGGCAGCGAGAGGTAGCTCTGTGTAAGCTGATGCACATACTGCGTTGTGCGCGTGTAGGCCGCTTTTGCCGCGAAGCCGCTGTTTGATTTCCACGCCAAAGAGAGGCGGGGCGAGATGCCGTGCTTCAGGCGACCGCCGATTTCGAAGAGTGAGGCATGGAGCCCGGCATTGACCCTCAGATGATCGTTTATCTTCCAATCATCTTCTATATATAAGTTTACTTCTTCGGCTCGGTAGTGCTGCGTAGAGTCGCGTGTTACGAGCCGGTCGTCCTCCGAGGTAATTTCCCTGCGGGTGCGTGCGGGCAGGAAATTGTGGTGTGTGAACGAGGCTCCGAAACGCACGCGCGAGTCTTCGCGGGCTTGCCAGTCAAGGTCGGCGCGCATTATTATATCGTTGATATTGTTGTCGGTACGCATGAGGTCGCTTGTCACGATACTCTCCGTGTGCGTATATTGTGTGCTCTCGTAGCTGTGTTTGAGCGATGAGAAATAGCGGGTATATGCGGCGGTAAACTCGCCTGTGAGCTTGCTGCTCATGCGGTAATTCATACCCCCTTGCACCACAAGATTACCCCAGTGGAAAGTGTAAAGCTCATCGTCGGCCCAGCCGTAGTCGGCACCTGTGTCGGTGTCATCTTTGAAGCCCGTCTTGAGGCGGTCGTCGCCGAAATATACGCTTGCAAAACCGCTGATGCGATTGCTGAAGCGGTGGGTCACGCGGGCGTTGAGGTCCATGAAATAGTAGTGGAAACGCAGCCGTTCGCTGTCGGCGCTGTTGATAATGGCTACTATCGGTATGCTGAGGACATCGAACCAGGAGCGGCGCAACCCCACCAGGTAACTCGTGCGGCTGCCTATCGGCCCCGAAATATTGAAGGAGCCCGACGTGAGGCCGAGCCTCGCCGAGCCGTGGTGTTCGTCGTGATTGCCGTTGCTCAGGCGCACATCCATGAACGACGAGAGGCGCCCGTCGTATTTCGCCGGTACCGAGGTCTTGAAGAAGTCAATATACCTTATTATATCGGGGTTGAAAGCCGAGAAGAGGCCTGCGAAATGATTCACGTGGTAGAGCGGTACGTTGTCGAGCATATAAAGATTCTCATCGGCACCTCCGCCGTGTACGTGCATTCCGGCCATGCCCTCGGCGCCCTCGCTCACTCCCGGTTGAGTGTGGAGAGCCTTTATAACATCGGGCTCGCCTAAGAGAGCCGGTGTGCGGAGCACTTCGGTGGCGGTAATCTTGCCCGCGCCGATTTCGGCTGTAGCTACCGCCGGAGCCTCAAGGCGCGAAACCACAATGAGCTCTTCAAGTTCCGTGGCATCGGGGGAGGATGTGGCGGTGAATATTTCGGGGGTAGCCGACGGCTGCCTCTGCTGCGGTGCCGTGGGCTTGCGGAGGGTGAGCACCACGTTGCGCCCTTTTATCGAATATTCAATATCGGTGCCCGCAAACATGCTGTCGAGCACCGCCCGCAGTGTCTGCCGCTCAGCGTGTATAGTTACTTTCAGATCTTTGAGCAGCTCCGACGAATATACGAAGTTCTTGCCCGTCTGTTCCATAATTGCCCTGAAAACCTGAGGTGCGGCCTCATTGTCGGCATTGATGCTTACTCGCTTGGCCGCTGCGGCCAGAGCCACGCATAGCAGGAGGGCGGCTGTAAGAGTCCTTCTCATTGCTCTTCTACAGTCATTTCGGTGTCAAGAATCTCGTTGATTGCAGCGATAAGCTCGGCGGCATTACCCTCATAGTGGAGCGAGAGAGTATATTCTTCGGGCTGCTGCGGTATATTTCTCACCCGTACGCCATACACCTCTTCAATGCGCTCTATAACTGAGGGCAGGGGAGTGCTCTCAAAGTCGATGCTGCGCACAGCCTCGAGGGTGGCAACGCTTTGTGCCGGGGCTGCCGCTTCTTTGCTCTCTCCCGCGAAATAGCTGTGCACAAGCACTGTTGCCGTGGCCGAGATGCCGATGACCGCGGCCACGCTTGCGGCAATGCGCAGCCTGCGCCACCGTGAGGCTGCCGAAATGCCCAAGCGCCTCCAGGCACGGTCGGCGCGGAAACTTTCCTTGCGGTAGTGGCGGGCGATAAACTGTATTTCGTCTTCTTTCATAATGCGATGTTTACCCTTACGACGCACAAGGAGCCCGAAAGTCCTATCGCACTACAAACTTTTTTTGATAAAAATTACAGAAAGGGAAGGAAGAAGGGCCGGTGACCGTCAGAAAGCGCGTCGCGCAGACGGCTGAAAGCCTTGGTAAGCTGGTTCTTGACGGTCTTCACCGATATCCCAAGCTCTGCGGCAATTTCGTCGTTGCTCAAGCCGTCGCGCTTGCTCATAAGGAAAATCTCGCGGCACTTGTCGGGCAAACCGTCGACGGCGCGCCATATGCGGGCATCGCGCACCGATGTATCGGCATCCTCTTCGCTGAACTCCGCCACCTCCACGAGGTCGGTCGTCTCACGGCGTGAGCGTAGAAAACTTACGCAGCCGTTCCGCACCGCGCGGTAGAGCCATGCCTCGGGGCGCTCGAGAACGCCGCCGCCCGATATTATCTGCCACGCCTTGACGAAACTTTCCTCCACAATGTCTTCGGCATCATCGTTGGTGCCGACAATGCGCAGGGCATACATGCACAGAGGCAGATAGAGGCGCTTGAAGATATTTTCAAACTCGCGGAGGGTCATGTTGCAGAAAATAAGACGGCAAATATACAATTAAGCAAGCGCAACGGCAAATTTATTTGTTAATATAAAAAGAGATGCGGCCGCAAGTCTTGCGCCGCATCTCTGCTATATATAGTATGTGTGAGTGTCAGAACTTGTAGCTCAAGCCTATGGCCGGGATAAAGGCGTGCACCTTGTAGTCGGCGGTGAAAGAGCCCTGAGGAGTAAGGCCGAGGATGCCGGGGAGTGCCGGATTCTGCTGGGCAGCCACCTTATATATAAGGTCGTCGTAGTGCCCGGTGGCGCCGTCGGTGCCCAGACCCTGCACATACATGAAGGCGAAGTCGATGCTGAGGCCTTCGAGCGGGCGGAACGAAAGACCTACCGAAGGCTCGATGCGCGTCTGCCCGGGAGTTTCGGGGTTGTAGTAGTTCTTGTCGCAGGGATTGGTGTCAATCATCATGCCTGCACGGAGGTCGAGACGCTTGGTAACACCCCACTGCGCGCCTATGTGGTAGGTCATGGCGTTGTGGTAGTTCTTCTCGAGGTGCTGGTTGAAGGCCTCAAGCTGGTCGAACTCTATGTCGAGAGCCTTGTAGGTGCCCCAGCCGTTGAGCTGCGCGTCGAAGGCAAGGGTGAGGTTCTCGATAGGCTTGAAAGCGATACCGGCAGTGAAAACGAAGGGAGCAGGCAGCGACGCCTTGAAGTTCGTGTGGTTGAGATTGTCGAGTATAGGGGTGAGGAACGACTCTGCGGCGCCGTTGTAGCTTACCGAAGCCGCGCCCTTGTCAACAGTCATGGTCATCTTCGAGCGGAACGACGCGCCAAGGTTCCATTTCTTATTTATTTCCCAAAGGGCGCCTACACTATAGCCCACCGCGAGGTTCGACTTGCCGTTGAGGTTTACCGATGCCGGAGTCGCTCCTGCCGGATACATAGCCTCGGCAGGCATGCCCAGGGCGCCCATGAGTTTGTTCATCGACGCGCCCGTCATAAGACCCTTGTTGAGGTCTACCGAGCCCCACGAAATCATCAGGCCCGCTCCTACGGAGAGGTTAGGCAGGAAGCGCCACGAGAGAGTGGGCTGAACCGTGAAGAGTTTGATGTCTACGTTCTGGTTAAGCACAGCCCCCGGCCAGTTCTCGCCCCAGTTTATGGCCGAGCCATAAGGAGTGTAGAACGCCACGCCGCCGTAGAAGTTGTCGAAGATACGGTATGAGGCCGAGATATTCATCGGAGTCGATACCCCGTTGGAGTTTTTGTAAGTCGTGCCCTCATGCACCGCGCTCGCGTGGCCGGAGATTGCGCTCAGCGCGCCCGAAATCTCGAAAGTGCTTTTAGAGAAAGCCAGCGCGCCGGGGTTGAAAAGCTGACTCTCGGCGCCCAGCTCCATGGCCACACCCGTGTGACCCATGCCCTGCTGTTTGGCGCTGAATGTGTTCACCTGATAGCCCTCGCCCCATGCACCCGCCGATGCAGCCGCGCACAGCGCGAGAATAATTGTCTTTTTTACCATAATAATGTAAGTATTGATATCGCTGCAAAGGTAAGAACAATTATCCGTAGCCACCAAACTTGGCACCCTCTTGTCACACGAGTGTCACTCTCCGAAAAAAAATTGCGAGGACTGAAAATTTTTTTTGACCACATACCTCAGCAAAGCCTTAAAAAGCCCCTCCCGCTCTCGGGAAAGGCGGCAACCGTCGTCTATGGCTTGAACCATAGATTATTACACTGCACGGCACTACAAATAAGAGCAGAAAAAG
>CANPGB010000016.1 GCA_947573485.1 uncultured Porphyromonadaceae bacterium
GCTCACCTCGACACTGCCAGTGTCGCGCTCTAGCCAGATGAGCTAGTACCCCGTTGTTTGCGGTGCAAAGTTAGGAAGGATTTGCGGGCTGTGCAAGCGTTTTGACAAGTTTAACTTACGTTAATATTTTCACACAATCTTTAGATATTCTGTTCCAAATTTTTGCACTACCTTTGAGCGCACATTATAGACAACCTGTAATACCCATGAAATTTTATCTCAAAAACCTCGTCTGGCTCGCCGTAATGCTCTTTGCCGCATGCGGGAGCAAGGCTCAGACCGACAAAGCGACTACCGACGAAAACGTTGAAAAAGAAGTAATTGTAGGCGCAGCCCGCACCGACCAGTACATTGATTCTCTCAAGGGCAAACGCGTGGCTCTTTTCTCTAACCACACGGGCAAGGTGGGCGACAAGCACACCCTCGACCTCATGCTTGAGAACGGCATCGACGTTGTTACCCTCTTCTCGCCCGAGCACGGCTTCCGCGGCGATGCCGATGCCGGTGAGCACGTGGCAAGCGGCGTCGACGGCCCCACAGGAATTCCCATTGCATCGCTCTACGACTCCAAGCAGGACCGCATGCCCAAGAAAGAAATCATGGACAGCATCGACGTTATCGTTTGCGACATCCAGGACGTAGGTCTCCGCTACTATACCTATTACTGCTCGATGGTCGACCTGATGAACGCCGCCAAGAAATATGACAAGGAGTTCATGGTGCTCGACCGCCCGAACCCCAACGGCATGTATGTCGAAGGCCCTATCCTCGACATGAAATATGAGTCGGGCGTTGGCCGCCTGCCTATCCCCGTGGTTCACGGTCTCACCCTTGGCGAGATTGCCACCATGGTTAACGGCGAAGGCTGGCTCCGCGAGGGCGGCAAAGCCAAACTCACAGTAATCCCCTGCGAGAATTACACGCACGCCACCCGCTACCGCCTGCCTATCCCCCCGTCGCCCAACCTCCGCGACATGCTCGCTATCTACCTCTACCCCTCGACCTGCTACTTCGAGGCCACTCCCGTGAGCCTTGGCCGCGGCACCGATTTCCCCTTCCTTGCCTACGGTCACCCCGACATGAAGGACCGCGACTTTGAGTTCACTCCCCGCAGCGTGCCCGGCGCCAAGAACCCGCCCCAACTCGATGTTCTCTGCCACGGTGTTGACCTCCGCGGCATAAGCGAGGAAGAAGCCATAGCACAGGGAATCAACCTCGAGTACCTCATCGACGCTTACCGCGACTTAGGCATGGGCGACAAGTTCTTCCGCTCGTTCTTCGAGCTTCTCATAGGCCGCGGCGACATCCGCCAAATGATAGAAGATGGCAAGAGCGCCGCCGAAATCAAGGCCACATGGGCCGGCGATGTGGAGAAATTCAAGGCACAGCGCGCGCCATACCTCCTTTACCCCGAAAACTGACACATTATTAAATAAGACAACAAGAATAAAGAGGGTGCCGCCATGGGCGACACCCTCGCAATTATCAAAGCACATCGATGAGTTTACCTGTAATTGTAATTATTACGATAGCGGCCTACTTCGGGCTGCTTATGCTCGTGTCGCACTTTGCCTCGCGCGGCAGCGACAACTCCACCTTCTTCACAGGCAACCGCCGCAACCACTGGGCGCTTGTTGCATTTGCCATGATCGGCGCCGCGATATCGGGCGTGACATTCATCTCCGTACCCGGCATGGTTGCCGCCAAGGGTTACGCCTACCTTCAGATGGTGCTCGGTTTCATTGTAGGCTATTTTGTGATTGCCTTTGTGCTGGTGCCGCTATTCTATAAGAAGAATCTGATATCGATTTACGGCTATCTTGAAGAGCGTTTCGGCCGCTCGACCTATCGTGCCGGCGCGTGGTTCTTCTTCGTATCGAAGATGCTCGGCGCCGCCGTGCGCTTCTTTGTGGTGTGCGCCGTGCTTCAGATGCTGGTGTTCTCGCCGCTGCACATACCCTTTATCTTCAACGTGATTGTCACTATCGCCCTCATATGGCTCTATACCGTGCAGGGCGGTGTGAAGACCCTCATCTGGACCGACACCCTCAAGAGCTTCTGCCTTATAATGTCGGTTGTTCTGTGTATTTTCTTCGTGGGTCAGAACCTTGGTTTCTCTTTCGGAGAGATGACCTCGGCTATCGCCGACCACCCCACCTCGAAGATGTTCTTCTTCGACAACCCCAAAGAAGGCACCTACTTCTGGAAGCAGTTCCTCGCCGGTGTATTCATGGCCATTGCCACCACCGGTCTTGACCAGGACATGATGCAGCGCAACCTTGCCTGCGCCGACCACCGCCAGAGTCAGAAAAACATGATTGTGAGCGGCATAATCCAGTTCTTCGTCATCGCCCTCTTCCTGCTCCTCGGCACCCTCCTTGTAATGTTTATCGACAACAAAGGCATAGCCATGCCCGAGAAGAGCGATGAGCTCTTCGGCCTCGTTGCCACACACCCCGACGTGCCTATCGTAGTGGGCATACTCTTTGTTCTCGGCCTCATCTCGGCAGCCTACTCGGCAGCAGGCTCGGCACTTACATCGCTTACCACCTCGTTCACCGTCGATATCCTCGGTGCCCACAAGAAGCAGGACGATGCCAAGCTCACCAAGACGCGCAAGGGCGTGCACATGGCCATGTCGTGCATCATGGGTTTGGTAATCATCGCGTTCTATTACCTCAGCAACCAGGACGCTATCTCGGCCGTATATACCCTGGCGTCGTATACCTACGGCCCGATACTCGGACTCTTCGTGTATGGCATGTTCTGGAAGAAGCCCGTGCACGACAAATGGGTGCCTGCCGTGTGCATCGCCGCACCGTGCCTCTCGTGGGTTCTACAGCTTGGCCTCAAAGAGCTTTTCGGCTACGAGACGAGCTTCGAGCTCCTGATTATGAACGCCTTGATTACAGTCATCGGTCTGCGCCTGCTCTCTATCGGACGCAAACCCCAGGCCGCTTGAGCACACCCCCGACCCCATGGCCCGCGACCTTTTCAACCGTTATATATGGCTCGTAGACACCATACGGCGCTACGGGAGGATTACACGCGGGCAGATAGATGAATTGTGGATGCGGTCGGCTTTCTCCGAGGGCCGTCCGCTGCCACGCCGCACATTCCACAACTACCGTCAGGCCGCCGAGGAGATGTTCAACATCGACATAAAGTGCGACCCTGTGACCTTTGAATACTATATCGACGACCACGGCGACGCCGGTGTTGAAGGCGTTGCCGACTGGTTGTTGAACTCGGCGGCAGTCAACGAGGTGCTCTCGCACAGCAGCGATGTGGCATCGAAGGTATTCCTTGAAGACGTGCCCTCGGCGCGCCTCCACCTTGCCACCGTTATCGACGCCCTCCGCGACAACCGCATCATAAGTTTCGACTACCAATCGTACACGCGACGCCGGCCCACACCAGATGTGAGGCTGGCGCCGCTGTTCCTGAAAATCTTCAGGCAGAGGTGGTATATAACGGGGCTCAACAGTGCCGACGGCAAAATCAAGACCTACGCCCTCGACCGCATGATATCGCTCCGCATCCTTGCCGAGACTTTCACCCCGGACCCCGCTTTCGACGCCGCCGAGTACTCGCGCGACGCCTTCGGCGTGGTGTTCTCGCAGGGCGAGGTAAAGAAAATCGAGCTCAAGGTCTGGCCCCGCCAAGTAAAATATTTCCGTGCCCTGCCGCTACACCACTCACAGGAGGAATTTGTACACGACGACTACTCGATTTTCACCTACCGCATGCGCGTCACGCCTGACCTTGTGTCGGAGCTCATGAGCTACGGAGCTCGTATAGAGGTGCTCGCGCCGCCCGAATTGCGCAGCATGGTTCAGCAGGAGTTGAGCGAGGCTCTTGCCAACTACGGAGCAGTTAACATAAATTTTTAAACCGGCTCCTATTCTTAAACAAGGTATAAAAAAGTGACGCAAGCGCAAATAAAGTATAACAGAAGTGTGCCCAACCGCTCTTTAGCATTATATTTGCAGTATTAAAGCTACAATCTATCAAGTATAAAGCAATGAGAAAAGGAATCATCACACTTGCCATAGCTGCCGCAGCGGCAGCAGGCTTCTATACCGCTTCCGTAGCCCGCGAGAGCTCCACGACTCCGGGCGCGCTTTTCGTAACCGCCGACGGCAGTGACGAGGCTGCCGACGCACCCTTTATCTCGCAGGCCGACTTCACCCGTGCCGCCGAGAGCACCGTCAATGGCGTGGTATCGGTCAAGAGCTATGCCACACCTCAGCGCCGCAACAACCGCCAGCAACAGTACTACGGCGACCCCTTCTTCGACTTCTTCTTCGGCACACCCCGCCGCCAGGCACCGCAGCAGCGCGAGGAGCCCAAACAGCAGCAGATCGGTCTGGGCTCCGGCGTCATAATCAGCGCCGACGGCTATATCGTGACCAACAACCACGTGATAGCCGATGCCGAGCGTCTCGAAGTGACCCTCAACGACAACCGCAATTTCGAGGCCAAGGTGATAGGCTCTGACGCCGACACCGACCTCGCCCTTATCAAAATAGAGGCTCCCGACCTCCATGTGATACCCATGGGAAACTCCGAGAACCTCAAAGTGGGCGAGTGGGTTCTTGCCGTGGGCAATCCTTTCGGTTTCACCTCCACCGTCACCTCGGGCATTGTGAGTGCCAAGGCGCGAAATATATCCACCACCACAGGCATGCCCGCCTCCGGTGGCATTGAATCGTATATCCAGACCGACGCCGCCGTCAACAGCGGCAACTCCGGCGGCGCCCTCGTCAACCTCAAGGGCGAGCTCGTGGGTATCAATACAGCCATCTACTCGCAGACCGGCAACTATGTGGGCTGCTCCTTTGCCATCCCCACCTCTATAGTGCAGAAGGTAGTGGGCGACCTTCACAGCTTCGGCGCCGTGCAGCGCGCCTACCTCGGTGTCACCTTCCGCGAACTCACACCCGAACTCATATCGGAGCTCCACCTCCAGGGGCCGACCGCCGGCATCCACGTTGAAGAGGTGCTCGACCGCTCGGCAGCCCGTGAGGCAGGCATCGCCAAAGGCGACATAATTGTTGCTATCGGCGGCAAAGCCACCCACTCCACCGCCCAGCTCCAGGAAGCTATCACGAGCTTCAGCCCCGGCGACAAGGTAAGCATTGAATACTGGCGCGACGGCAGCATGCACACCACCGAGGCAACCCTGCGCAACAACAACGGCGGAGTGGCAGTGACCCGCCCCGACAACGAGAGCTCGCTCGGCGCAGAATTTGCCCCCGTTGACAGCGACACCGCCCGCAAGCTCGGCATAAGCCGCGGTCTTAGCGTGAAATCGCTCGACTCCAACGGCCGCTTCGCCGCACAAGGCATGCGCGAGGGTTTCATAATCCTTGAAATAAACGGCATTGCCATAAACTCGGCCGAGGATGTTGCCAAGCTCTACAAAGCAATCACAAAGACAAGCTCAGGCCTCAACAAGGTGATGTTCATCTCGGGCGTATATCCCGACGGACGCACCGCTTTCTTCGCCGTTCCGCTCAACGAGTGAACAATCGGGCGAGTGCGGCGTTAACATTAAAGAACAAAAAGTAAAAATACAAACATAACCCTCAAAAACATCAACGACATGAAAGGACTTCCCATTATCATCGCCGCACTCGGCGGCGCACTCGTAGGCGCAGCCACAGCTCTTCTTCTTGCACCCCAGAAAGGCAGCGAGACCCGCGAAGCTATCAAAGACTTCATCCTCTCTCACGTGCCCGGCATCAAGGCAAGCGAGCTCGAGAGCCTCGCCGACCAGATTGCAGAAGAAATCAAGGAAGTAAAATAACATAAGGCTCCAAGTACGACCATGAAAGGATTCATGACCTTCCTCTTCGGAGCCGCTGTCGGCGCCGCCGCCACCGCGCTGCTCACCCCCACCACCGGTCCCGAGCTCCGCGCACGCATCAAAGTGATACTCCAGAAAAAAGGTATCATCGCCGACGACGACATCGATGAGCTCGTCGAAATGATTGCAGCCCAGGTCGAGGATAAGAAATAACCCGACTCAATAATATTCCGGGTCGCGGCCGGCGCCACGACCCGGTTCTTTTCTTAACTATCGCATTATGTCGAACACCGAACAAAGCGCCTCTACCCTGTCGAGCCTCGGCAACACCTTGTCGGCCTACGGCAAACTCCTTATCGAGGATACACGTCTGAGCGTCGCCGAGAAACTCACCCGTGCACTCTCGGCCATAGCGCTGTGCTCAATGCTGGTGTTGCTGGTTATGGCAGCCATAGTCTTCGTGTCGATAGCCGCTGGTCTGTGGCTTTCGTCGGTCATGGAACCCTCATGGGCTTTCGTGATAGTGGCGGCCTTCTATATAGTAGTGGCCATTGTGCTCATTGCCTGCCGCACGGCGCTGCTTGTCAACCCCATTTCCCGATTCATAACGCGCCTGGTGCTCCCGGCGCCCAAAAAGACCGTGAACGATGATAAACCTGCCACCGTATCCTGACCGCCCCGACACAGAGTGGGCCGGCCTCACCCTCAGGGAAATACAGATGCGCCGGGCTCTTGTGCAGGCGCGAATGGAAATACAGAAGTTCAAGCTCTCGGCCCACGCCGACAGCTACCGCGAGCGCGCGCCGCTTTTCGGCGGAGCCAACTCGCTGTTCTCCCGTCTTTCGGGCGCCCTAACCCTTGCCGAATACGGCTACCTCGGGCTTAAGGCCGTGCGCTTCCTGGCGCCGCTCTTCAGGCGTCGCAAACGATAGCTACCAACTACCATAACGTAAACCAATCAATGAAGAAGATACTCATTGCCGCAGTGGCTTTCCTTGCCGCTGCCGGCACTTTTGCACAGAATTACCGCCAGGACGTGAAGGATGTTCCCGAACGTGCCGGCGGCGTTTATTACGCCTACCCCGAAGAGGGGCTCACAAGCGCCTACGAGCTCCCCAAGGGCTATGAACCCTTCTATGTGAGCCACTATGGGCGCCACGGCTCCCGCTTCCTTATCTCCGACGACGACTACAAGCGGGTGGTCGACCGCCTCGCCGACGCCCACAAAGCCGGTGCCCTCACTGCCGCCGGCGAGAAACTGCGCATGCAGCTCGACACCATATGGGACGAAGCCCGCGGCCGCGGAGGCGAGCTCACACCCCTTGGCGCACGCCAGCACCACGACATTGCCTTGCGCATGGCCGAGGCATATCCGCAGGTATTCGCCATGCCCGGCGCCGATGTCACCGCAGCCTCAACCCAGGTAATGCGCTGTGCCCACTCGATGTTCAACTTCGTGGATGGCCTCAAGGAGCTCAACCCCACGCTCGACGTGCCCATGGAATCGTCGCAGCGCAACATGGTATACCTCTGCCACCACACCCCCGAGTCGGCGGCTCTCGGTCGCACCACAGGCCCGTGGTATCAGGATTTCAAGCGCTTCAAGGCATCGCGTACCAAGCCCGAGCGCCTCATGAACACCCTCTTCTCCGACAAAAATTATGTGGATATGTGGGTAGACACCGACGCCCTGATGTGGGACCTCTACTACATTGCCGTCGACCTGCAGAACATGGAGACCGACATCAACCTGCTGCCCCTCTTCACCAACGACGAGCTCTTCGGGCTATGGGAAGTGTTCAACTTCAACTTCTTTGCCTGCAACTCATCATATATCCGCGCCAACGGCCTCCACGTGGCAAACTCGCGCAACCTGCTGCGCAACATTATCGACGGCGCCGACACCTACATAGCCCAAGGCAAGCACGGAGCCACTCTGCGCTTCGGCCACGACGGCAACATCATACCCCTGCTCGCCCTCCTGAAAGTGGAACACTGCTACTCTGATGCCGAACGCCCCGAAGACCTCTCGGCCGAGTATGCCGACTTCTATGTTTGCCCCATGGGCACTAACCTGCAGCTGGTGTTCTTCAAGCCTGCCAAAGGCGAGGGCGACCTGCTGGTGCGCATACTCCACAATGAGAAAGACGCCGTGCTCCCCGTGCCCACCGCCAACACAGGCACCTCGACACGCTACTACCGTTGGGCCGACCTCCGCCCCTACCTCACCTCGCTTGCATATCCCGAGAAATGAGTTTCCCCACGATATTCGTGCTCCACGTTTCGGAGGGATACGACGACCGAGCCGCGCACATCGAATCGATGATGACACGGCTCGGGCTACCCTTTGAATATATCCTGCGCGGCGACAAGGCCGAACTCACACCCGAGGTCATGGAGCGTTTCTTCGACCCCGCCGGAGAGCTCGGCAAGCCGTCGGGCGCCACATCGTGCGCCTACAAGCACCTTATAGCCTGCGAAGAAATTGTGAAGCGCAATCTCGACGGCGCCTTCGTGCTCGAAGACGACATAGCGCTCTCCGACCGCTTTGCCGCGGTTGCCCTGAAAAGCCTCGAAGAGCTCCCCGACGTACCCTCGATTATCAACTACGAGGATACCCGCCTGCGCTTTGTGCCTGCCAGCATGCGGCGCAAGGGCCAGGTGCTCTACCCCGGCGACCGCGACAGGTTTGCTGGAGCGCTGTACATCAACCGCAAAGGCGCTGAGGCAATTCTTCAATCAGCTCAGAGCGAGAAACTTGCCGTGCCTATCGACATCTACCACCGACGCCTGCTTGACAGAGGCACGATACGCTATTGGTGGTCGCACCCATGCGTAGCCACCCAAGGCAGCCACAACGGAGCTTTCGCAAGCACGCTCGAACCGCAGAGAGGAAAGATACTGATGTGGCACATCAAGAAAGCTTACCGCAAACTGCTGTATAGGCTGAGATGAGTCCAGAAGAACCTTAAAATCAAAAACCGCCGATATTACTTACCATGTAGTAGCATCGGCGGCTCTTAATTTGCAATACAAAAATCCTTAACGTATAATCTTGAAAGAAGCTGTTCCTGACCTGACTATATAAACGCCTTTAGAAAGCTTCTCAAGCTCTTTGCGGTGCACATTCTGCTTTAAGAGCACACCTTGCATATTAAATACGCTGAACTTTTCGTCCAAAGTATCCATGGCTATATTGTCTACAGAGGCCGATTCTTCAAACTCGATTTCCAATTTAGCATGATTTGATAGTTTCCCGATTTTCAGATGTCCGTCTGCCGGCACCTCTCTCGATTTTCCGTCCAAAGAGATATAAGAAATCACATAACCTATTTCGGGGGTTATATCAACCACTACCTCTGCGGTCTCCAGGACTTCAAATGCCTGATAGCCGGAATATACTGCACCGTATTTCTGTTCTACAAATGTTCCATTATAACAGGCCTTTCCGTTTGGCCCTACATTTATCGACAACGTATTGCATACCTCCAAAACATCTTTTATGTCATTGAACTCCCGCCAGCCTTGCGCTCTCCAATAAGCGGAGGCACTCCCCTTAGGAACATATAAAGTCCCTTTGGTACAATTAGACCCAGTGGCAAAAGAATAATAGAACGATGTTGTAGGAGGTTCTTTCGCATAGCAATACACATCGGTCAAATTGCGGCATCTATAAATGGATACATCAAAGTTAACCAAAGAAGAAGGCAGATACAACGAAGTCATTGGCATATCGTCATAACCTCCATTGAGACTCTCCCGGTTCAAAGTAACGACACCTGGCGGAATCAACATCTCATGCAGAGATTGGCACTGCAAAAGAGCACCATTTGTCAACACTGTGCAATATTTTGGAAATCGTATCCGCTTTAGATTCTTCATCCATGCAAAAGCATAATCCGGCATATCGGCGATATCATCGGTGTAAAGATAATCTTGCCAAGCCTTCACGTACCATTTTCCGCCCTCAACAAACACGGCGTCTTTCAGATCGAGAGCAATAAGTTTACCTGCGGTTGTGCCATTGGTTTCATTCAATCCGCACATATCTCTGAGCAGGCGGAGGTCAGTACCATTCAATGGGCCTTTTACAGTTAGATTTGTTATATTATATTTTAAGTCAGCAGTTATATAATCTTCAAGCGTACCTGGCGATTCGACAGCAACAACAGTAGTTTTAGAGGTATCCCAAGAATCATAATACATGGCAGCGCCGGTTTGATTTCCGCCGGAAGCGGTTGCATTTACCGTAACATTACAAATTTCAGAATTAGTGCCGAGATTCGACTTCACATGTATTTTGGTAACCCCCTCTGCCTTTGCGGTAACAAGTCCGACAGGAGAAACCGAGAGTATATTTTGGTCATATCCTGTAAACTGAATCGACGGATTAAGGAAGGTTGTGGTGTTAAAACTCCAGGAAAGTTGAAACGAATCGCCTACTTTCAAACTTTTAAATATTGGAGCAATCGAAATTTTAGTATCTGCGCAGCTAAAAGACCAGCGACGTGTACGAGTATAGGACGTTGAGCCTATCCGATCTTGATATGTGCAAGTAACAGTTGCCGTTCCTCCGAAATAAGCCTGTGCGATGACATGGCATAGAAAGCCAACAGAAGAAAGATGAAGCGTGGGATTGTCGGTTGTCCATACAGGTGAATGCTCGCCTGTTGTCGGCTCGAAAGAAACATCTACACTTTGACCGGGAGATAACACCGACGCATGCACCACAGAGAATACCAACGATAGCAGTAGGATTAGTAGTCCTCTCATAGTTTAAATTGTATTCCAGTCGGCCCCGAGGAAACTAATTGTTATAAGAAACGTGAGCCGACTACGCCACGTCTTGTATTTGGAGGCCCTGAGAAAACCTTAGTATATAGATATGGTGATAGTAGCCCACGCTATATGCGCGAGAACCACTATGCCTTCTCTCATATACTATTCAGAAGTTTCTCAGGTTTCCAAATACGAGATAAGCATAACGCTTCCTTTTTCCAAAATGTAATGAATCGACCTGTGGTCAATTCGTTGGCAAAGATATACAAAATATTTAATGCAGCAATATACTCTCAACAAATTACTGTAAAATTTCTGTGTAATTATTACTATACTGATAATTCCGACTTATGAACATAGAGTTATATAAATCACACTATATTGTGATTTTACCGTAAAATCCCATTTATTTTTTGTATATTTGCACCAAAATCACAACGCACTGTGATTTTGGTGTTTTTATGAACTATCAGCAAATCGGCCAAACAATCAAAGAGCGACGCAAGTCGTTGCATATAAACCAGTATACTCTGGCCTCCCTGGCCGGTGTGGGTCTGAATACTCTGGTGGCGATAGAGCGAGGCAATGGCAACGCCAAGATTCAAACCATAATAGCTATACTCGACACTCTCGGCCTAAAAATAGATGTAACCCTTAAAGATTGATATTTATGAGAAAATGCAAGGTCTATGTAAATGGTATTGAGGCAGGTGTCTTGTCTGAGCTTGATAATCCGCGCGAATACGTATTCAAATACAGCAGTGATTATCTTTTGGACCGACTGCCTTCGGTGTGTCTCTCCATGCCTCTTAGGGAAGAGGAGTATAGGTCGCGCACGCTTTTCCCTTATTTTTTCAATCTCCTTTCGGAGGGGGAGAACAGAGCCATACAATCGTCGCTGCTGCATATCGACAAAGACGACGACTTCGGTATACTTTTAGCAACAGCACAATATGATACTGTTGGTGCCGTCACTGTAAAACCTGTCAAAGACTAAGATATGAATCCCACTGAAATAAATATTTGCCCGTCGCTGCTGACAGACGGTCATTGCTCCTACTCTCCCACGGCCCTGAAAAGATTGTTTGACGGCAGAGTGGTAAGCCATATACTGAATTTCGATTCTCCGGCCTCAATGAACCTCGCCGGCCTGGAGGCCGTGAAAAATGTGCGCCGCCTGTCTCTCTCGGGAGCACAGCCTAAATTCGGGCTTGTGCTTGGCGATGACAATAATCTGAGATATTCAGCCGAACACGAACAAAGCACCTATATTCTGAAACCCCGCCCGACGGGCTACCAAATAATCAACCACGATTATTGTGCAGCCAATGAGAATCTTACCATGCAGATTGCCGCACAGGTTTATGGTATAGAAACGGCAGCCAACGGTCTGTGCTTCTTTCGCGACGGCCAGATGGCCTATATCACCCGTAGGTTTGATGTTCATGCCAAGGGGAAATTTGCGCAGGAAGATTTCGCTTCTCTTATGGGCTTGACCAAAGCAGACGGTGGCTCTGACTTCAAATACAATAACGGCAGTTACGAAGAGTGCGCCGAGATTATCCGCAGATATGTCAAGACCGCTACTGTGGATATACTGCGATTTTTCAAGGTGGTGCTGTTCAACTTCATTACGCTTAATGATGATGCTCACCTTAAAAATTTCAGTCTGGTGAGCGACGGCAGGGAGTATCACCTTTCCCCGGCATACGACCTTGTGAACACCTCGCTTCAATTATATGAACCACGCATTTTCGCGTTGGATAAAGGTCTGTTTAAAGAAGGGATGCAACTTACGGATACCCGACAAGTTACATCGGATGATTTCGTTGAACTCGGCAGGAGGATAGGATTGCCCGAAAGAGTTGTTATGCAGGAAATCACACGCTTTACGCGCCCCAGCGAAAAAGCCGATGCGATGATTGCACGTTCATTCCTGTCAGACGATTTGAAGCGGACATACCGCTTAGGCTACCATTACCGCCAATCAATGATTCGCCCTGAATAATTCCGGGCCGAAAACTAAAGGCTCAGCGTCTGCCGCCCGCATGGTTCAGATTTGCAACTGTCGGCAGAAATGGTTAATTTTGCATCATAAAAACAACCAATAAACCCACATCATGCACAAAATAGCAATGACAGCAACGGCTGTTCTGGTAGCGGCAAGCGCCGCAGCCGCCGAGACACCGGTGTTCAAGAGCCCCGACGGGTGCTTTTCAATCGACGCCCTCGAAGCGCTCGGCCGCGTGTCGTCGCCCTCGGTAAGCCCCGACGGCAAGACAGTGCTCTTCGGCATCTCGTATGAGAATCTTGCCGAGAACAACGCAAACAACGACCTCTATACCTTGGCCGTAGACGGCAAGGACGCCCAGCCACGACGCATTACCGACACTCCCAAGAGCGAGAGCTCGGCAGTGTGGTACGACGGCGGCCGCCGCATAGCATTCCTCTACCCCGACGCCGACGGCAATGCCCAGCTGTGGACAATGAACCCCGACGGCACCGACCGTGTGCAGGCTTCGGAGCACCCCGGCGGTATCTCGGGCTTCCTTATCTCGCCCGACGAGACCAAGATTGTGGTTATAGGCAATGTGAAGTATGCCCGCAGCGCAGGCGACCTCTATGCCGACCTGCCCAAGGCCACCGGCCGCGTTATCGACGACCTCATGTACAAGCACTGGGACGAGTGGACCACCGAGATTCCTCACCCCTTTGTTGGCGATTTCGCCGAGGGTAAGGTAAGCGGTCTCAAAGATATTATGGCCGACGAGCCTTTCGAGGCACCTATGAAGCCTTTCGGCGGTTCGGAGTCGTTCGCATGGTCGCCCGACAGCAAGACACTCGTTTACGTGTCGCGCAAGAAAACCGGCCTTGAGTATGCCATATCCACCAACTCCGACCTCTATCTCTACCACGTAGAAAGTGGCCAGACCCGCAACCTCACCGAGGGTATGATGGGCTATGACACCGCACCCGCGTTCTCGCCCGACGGCCACTACCTGGCATGGCTGAGCATGGAGCACGACGGCTATGAGAGCGACAAGAACCGCCTCTTTATCCTCGACTGCCAAACAGCCGAGCGCCGCGACCTCACTGCCGACTGGGATTACACTATTGACGAGTTCGCATGGGCACCCGACGGCCAGAGCCTCTACTTCATTGCCGCCAAAGACGGCGTGATACCCGTGTTCAACATCAAGCTCGCCAACGCCGAAGTAAAGCAGCTCACCGACGAGGTTGCCGACTTCACCTCTCTCGCTCCCGTGGGCAAGGATAAAGTTGTGACCATGCGCCACAGCATGCTCCGCCCCAACGAAATCATGCTTCTGAGCCTCAACGGCAAGAAGGCACCCACAGTGAAACCGCTCACCGACATCAACGGCTACATCTTCGCTCAGCTCGATATGCCCACCGTTGAGAAGCGCCTCGTGCCCACTACCGACGGCAAGCAGATGGTTACCTGGGTAATATACCCGCCCAAGTTCGACGCCACCAAGAAATACCCCTCGATACTCTACTGCCAGGGCGGCCCGCAGCAGGCAGTTAGCCAGTTCTGGAGCTACCGCTGGAACTTTGCCCTCATGGGCGCCAACGGCTACATTGTAATCGCCCCCAACCGTCGCGGCCTCCCCGGCTTCGGCACAGAGTGGAACGCACAGATTTCAAAGGACTATCCCGGCCAGAATATGGCCGACTACCTCGCCGCTGTCGACGACCTCAAGCGTGAAAGCTACATCGACCCCGCCCGCATAGGCGCTACAGGCGCAAGCTACGGCGGCTTCTCGATTTACTATCTTGCAGGCCACCACGAAAAGCGCTTTGCAGCCCTCCTTGCCCACGCCGGTATCTTCAACATGGAAGCCCAGTACCTCGAAACCGAGGAGATGTGGTTTGCCAACTGGGATATGGGTGGCGCATATTGGGAGAAAGACAATGCCGCAGCGCAGCGCACTTTCGCCAACTCGCCCCACCGCTTCGTCGACAAATGGGATACCCCTATCATGATTTCGCACGGTGAGCTCGACTACCGTATCCTTGCCTCGCAGGGCATGGCAGCTTTCAACGCAGCCAAGCTCCGCGGCATACCCGCCGAAATGGTAATCTACCCCGACGAGAACCACTGGATTCTCAAGCCTCAGAACGCCGTTCTCTGGCAGCGCCTCTTCTTCCGCTGGTTCGACAAGTGGCTCAAACCCGAGCAGAAATAAGTTAATGTCGAAATCAAGCCTCAAAAAAGAATTGGTCACCTTCACCAACGAGCAGTTGGTGGAGGTGATTCTTAATGCCTACTCCTCATCGAAAGAGGCCAAGGCCTACTTCGAGTTTTTTCTCAACCCCGATGTCGACGCACTCTTCGAGAAGAAAATCGACATCATAGCCAAGGAGCTCAACCGCACCAAGTGGGGCTACTGCAAGGCGCGCATAAGCATTATCCGCGGCTGCATACGCGACTTCGAAAGCTTCGGTGTCGGAGCCGAGGCGGTTGCAAAACTCATGTACAGCACCCTGCGCATGCTCGTGGGGCAATACCGCTACCTCAACTACGGCGAACCACTGATGAAAGGTGTGGGCAAACTCACTGCCGACTACATCGCCTACGCACACACCAACGGCTTTGCGTCTACAGCCCTGGCAAACATCAACGCCCTCGCCTCAGAAGAGGGTCTCGGCACACCGCAGATGCGCGCCGCCGTCAAAAAACGCGCCCTCGACACCGTGGAAGAACTTACATCGGGCGCCGGGAGGTGAGATACTTATCTACCCGCACCAATATAAAAAGGAGACCGCATCAGTCAAGACGCGGTCTCCTTTAGTTTTTTATTGGCTGCGGTTTACATCATGCCGCCCATGCCACCCATGCCTGCTGCGGGAGCAGCGGGGGTGTCGTCTTTCTTCTCGGCGATCACGCACTCGGTGGTGAGGAACATGCCTGCAATCGAAGCGGCGTTCTCAAGAGCCACACGGGTTACCTTGGCGGGGTCGATGACGCCTGCGGCAAGGAGGTTCTCGTAGGTATCGGTGCGGGCGTTGTAGCCGAAGTCGCCCTTGCCGTCGCGAACACGCTGTACTACCACAGCGCCTTCGACACCGGCGTTGGAAGCTATCTGGCGGAGGGGCTCCTCGATAGCGCGCTCAACGATAGCGATACCGGTCTGCTCGTCGTCGTTGGCACCCTTGAGGGCTGCCAGACGGTCGAGGCAGCGGATATAAGCCACGCCACCGCCGGGAACTATACCTTCGGCAACGGCTGCGCGGGTAGCGCTGAGGGCGTCGTCGACGCGGTCTTTCTTCTCTTTCATCTCAACCTCAGAGGGTGCGCCTACATGGAGCACTGCAACACCGCCGGCGAGCTTGGCAAGACGCTCCTGAAGTTTCTCGCGGTCGTAGTCGCTCTTGGTCTGCTCGATCTGAGCCTTAATCTGGGCAACGCGGGCGTCGAGAAGTTCTTTGTTGGTGTCGCGGTTTACGATGGTGGTGTTCTCTTTGTTGACAGTGATGTTGTTGGCGTGGCCAAGATCCTGCATGGTAGCGGTGGCGAGGCTCATGCCCTTGTCTTCAGAGATAACGGTGCCGCCGGTGAGGATGGCGATATCCTCGAGCATTTCCTTGCGGCGGTCGCCGAAGCCGGGAGCTTTGACGGCGCAGACCTTGAGGCTGCCGCGGAGACGGTTGACAACGAGACCGGCGAGGGCGTCCTGATCGACATCTTCAGCGATGATGAGGAGGCCGCGGCCGCTCTGGGCTGTGCCTTCGAGGATGGGAAGAATATCCTTGAGGTTAGAGATTTTCTTGTCGTAGAGAAGGATGAAGGGGTTGTCGTAGACGCACTCCATCTTCTCGGTGTCGGTGATGAAGTAGGGCGAGATGAAACCGCGGTCGAACTGCATGCCTTCTACAACCTCTATGTTGGTCTCGGTGCCTTTGGCCTCGTCGACGGTGATAACGCCTTCTTTCTTCACTTTCTGCATGGCCTCGGCGATGAGGCGGCCGATGGTCTCGTCGTTGTTGGCAGAGATACGGGCCACGTCTTCGATTTTCTTGAAGTCGTCGCCGACTTCCTCGCTCATTTCGCGGATACCTGCCACAACCTCAGCCACGGCTTTGTCGATACCGCGTTTGAGGTCCATGGGGTTGGCACCGGCGGTAACGTTCTTGAGGCCGACTGCCACGATAGCCTGTGCGAGCACGGTGGCGGTGGTTGTGCCGTCGCCTGCGTCGTCGCCGGTCTTTGAGGCAACTTCCTTCACGAGCTGTGCGCCCATGTTCTGGAATTCGTCTTCGAGTTCTACCTCGCGGGCAACTGTCACACCGTCTTTGGTGATGTGGGGAGCGCCGAACTGACGCGAGATAATCACGTTGCGGCCTTTGGGGCCGAGGGTTACTTTCACAGCGTCGGCAAGAGCGTCAACGCCTTTTTTGAGCTCGTCGCGAGCTTCGATATTGAATTTGATTTCTTTAGCCATTGTTGTGAGTGTTTTGAGGGGGATTATTCAATTACAGCGAGGACTTCGTTCTGGCGCATGATGAGCACCTTGTCGCCGTCGAGGTCGATTTCAGTACCGGCATATTTGCCATAGAGCACCTTGTCGCCTTCCTTGAGGATCATTTCTTCGTCTTTAGTGCCGTTGCCCACAGCGAGAACAGTGCCGCGCAGGGGTTTTTCTTTTGCAGAGTCGGGAATAATGATGCCTGATGCTGTAACTTCTTCGGCTGCCGTGGGCTGGATGAGCACGCGGTCGGCCAGGGGTTTAAGTTTCATGATAGATATATAGTTTATGTTTTATATTTTTTCTTCTGCAAGACATTTATGCAAATACCTTGCCAAACGGGCTTGTGTCAGTCAGCGACTGCCATTTTGTCAACCCGGAGGTATAACGCCCCGGGGCATGGCGAGGTTTAGGGCGAGTGTAATATTTTAAATATCTTTGCGTCTAATATACCAAAACCCCGGAAAAATTATAAACATAATCATATAAACCTGCAATGGACAATATTTTAACAGCCACGCACATCACCAAGGACTACGCCGGCCACCGCGCCCTCGACGACGTATCCATTTCGGTGCCGCGCGGCAAAGTCTACGGTCTGCTCGGCCCCAACGGCGCGGGCAAAACCACTCTAATCCGCATCATCAACCACATTACGGCGCCCGACAGCGGCGAGGTGACTTTCGACGGTCACCGCCTGACTGCCGACGACATTGTCAACATAGGCTACCTCCCCGAGGAGCGCGGTCTTTACAAGAAAATGAAAGTCGGCGACCAGGCAGTGTTCTTCGCCCGCCTCAAAGGGCTGTCGAAGTCCGACGCCGAGGCCCAGCTCCGCTCATGGTTCGAGCGCCTCGACATCAGCGAGTGGTGGGATAAGAAGGTTGAGGAGCTCTCAAAGGGCATGGCACAGAAGGTGCAGTTCATAGTCACCGTGCTCCACCGCCCCAAGCTGCTCATCTTCGACGAGCCTTTCTCGGGCTTCGACCCCATAAACGCCGGCATCCTCAAACGCGAGATTCTCAAGCTGCGCGACGAGGGCGCCACCGTGATATTCTCGACCCACAACATGGGCAGTGTCGAGGAGCTTTGCGACGAGATTTCGCTCATCAACCGCTCGCGCAATATCCTCTCGGGTCCTGTGCGCGACCTGCGCGAGAAGTTCTCCGACAACCGCTACGCCCTGGCCTTTATCGGCAATCCCGACACTCTTCGCGCCGCCGTGGCGCCTGCCTGCACATCGTTTGAGCTCGGGGCTATAGACACCGACGGCAATGCCACTGCAATAGTGTCGCTGCCCGGCGCCGACGCCCTCAAACCTTTCGTGGCCGCCGCCAACGATGCCGTGATTATCAACTCGTTCCGCAGGCTCATGCCCTCTATGGACGATATTTTCGTTTCTGCCGTCGAGGCCTATAACCGTGCCGACGACGCCCAAAGTTCCATACAGCAATGAAATCAGCACTCAGCATAATAATATCGCGCGAATACCTTGAGCGCGTCAAACGCAAGAGCTTCATCATAAGCACCTTGCTCGTGCCCTTCTTCATGATTCTGCTCATGTTCGCACCGGCTGCCATAATGATTTTCCAGACCCCGGAGTCGAAGACTGTGGCCGTCATCGACGACAGCGGCGTGGTGGCACAGCGCCTGCGCAACAGCGATGAAGTGAAATTCGTGCCCTACACCGCCGCCCTCGACAGCGCCCGCGCCGACGAGAGCATCGAGGCAATCCTCACCATTGGCGCCAAGGCTGTCGACCGCCCCGATGGCGCCATAAGCCTCTATTTCCGCGGCGCTCCCTCTATGGCAACCGACAGCTACATCTCGGGCCAGCTCAAGCAGGCTATTGAGGATATCCGTCTCGAAGCCTACAACATCGAGAACATTCGCGAGATTCTCAAGGAAGTTGAGGTCAACATAAGCTACCCCACTATCCGCATCGACAAAGATGAGGATACGGGCACATCATCGGCCCTCTCCTATGTCATAGCCCTGATGATGGATATGATACTCTATATGTTTATCCTCATCTACGGCCAAATGGTAATGACAAGCATTATCGAAGAGAAGAACAACCGCGTGCTCGAGATTGTGGTATCGTCGGTCAAGCCCTCGTCGCTCATGCTCGGCAAGATTCTCGGCATAGGCCTTGTGGCTATCACACAGATACTTATATGGGCTGTTCTCATCGGCGCCTGCTCGGCTTGGGCAGTGCCCTTCCTCGGTGAGATGCCCGCCATGGCCGACGAACCCGAGCTCATGGGAGCCATAGCGCAGCTCAGCGACTTCGGCTACGTGGCCTCGCTCTTCATCTACATGATACTGTTCTTCATCGGCGGCTACCTCTTCTACTCGGCAATCTACGCAGCCATAGGCTCGGCAGTAGACAATGTGCAGGACGCCTCGCAGCTCTCCACCATAGCCACCATGCCGGTGATAATCGGTATCATAGCCTCAATGTCGGTAATACAGAACCCCGGGTCAACGCTGTCGTTCTGGATTTCGATCTTCCCCTTCACCTCGCCTATGGCCATGATGAGCCGCCTGCCCTTCGGCGTTCCTTTCTGGGAAATAGCCCTCGCCCTGGTGGTGCTCTACGCAAGCTTCCTCGGCCTCATATGGCTCTGCGCCAAAATCTACCGTGTGGGCATATTCATGTATGGCAAGAAACCCACTCTCATAGAGATTCTCAAGTGGTCGCGATATAAATAAATACAAGCGAATTTAAGCAACGACAGAGGCCGGCTCCCGCGTGGGAACCGGCCTCTTATATTTCTTACAGAAGTTTAGAACAGGTAAGCTGCCAATTTTAAAAACAGGGGTGCTGTTACTTTACTTCCACTCCATTTTCATAAAGCCACTCAGGCGAGATGTCGGAGCCGTTCGCCCAAAAGATAGTCTCATCGAGGCCAAATTGAGTAAACCGTGCTTCATCTTTTAAATCTTGATAGGCAGGATACTTCAGCAAGGGTGATAAATCAACTTGCTTAATGACTCCGGTACTGAAGGTGCATAACAATATATAGGCACCAAGATATTTAACTTGTGTTACTGTCAGAAAATCCATATTCCGGTTGCGAAAATAATAAACCGCTCAAAAACTGCCAAATAAAACTAAATAAAAAGATATTCTTCTAACGAAATAGGCATATATCTCACTAAGTAATCTATTTTACTACTGACTACAGAGGCCGGCCCCGCGTGGGAACCGGCCTCTGTCTGTGTATATGCTATAATAGGATTATCGGATAACTACCGTGCGCGAGAAGTCGCCGATGTGCACGATGCACACCATGCCGGGGCGAAGACCCTCGAAGGTGTTGATACCTGCTTTGAAGCGGCCGGCAAAGAGAGTGGTGCCGTCCACGCAGTATACGGCGCCTTCGAGATCGTCGTTGCGGAGGTCGACGGTGAGGATGCCGTCGCGGCTGTAAGCGGCCCACTGGTGGCGTTCTGCGGCGGGGTCATCGAGGCCCGAGGTCGCGTCGGTGATTGCGATGTCGTCGATAAGAATACGCTTGCCCGACTTCTGCATGATGCGTATGCGGGCGGGAGTGCGAACACCTACGTGGGCGGTGTATTCGGCGTAGGTTGTGCCGCTGATCTTGAATGTAGTGACAGGGGTGTAGCTGTTGCCTCCGTCGGTGGAGTACTCAAGAGCATATTCAGCCTCGGGGTCGGTCTGATAGCGACGGGCCCAGAACGATACTTTGCCAATGCCGCGCTGGCGGTCGGTAGCCATTTCAATTTCGCCGGTACCGTCGCGGCCTACGCGGAGAGCCTGGTCGCCTGAGTGAGCGGGGTCGTCCCATATACCGGCGTTGTTGAGGTTCCAGTCGCATGCGTTTCCACTGTACACCTGGGCTTTATATGTTCCGTATTCGCCGGTGGCCTCGAAGTCCTCGATGAATGAGGGGCTCGACGATGCGGTGCCAATGGCAGCGGCATCATCGCTCACATAATCACCCCATACGGCAGTAAGCGATGTGTTGAACGTACCTTCTTCATCGCTGTTGAAGCGGAGGTAAACGCGGCTGTCATCGGGGCTCAGGGTGAGTTTCTGACGCCAGTCAGAGAGGTCGAACGATATTTCAAATGGCGCCTTCACGCTGAGCTCGTAGTCGCCTTCGATGTTGTCGGTGGTAATCATAACCTCGACTGCATCAGAGGGTTCGCCGGGCTTGGTATTGAAAGCAAGCTCGCCGTCGAAATAGAAGTCGATGCTCGGGATAGCCTCGGCGGTGCGTACAAAGAAGTAGTCGCTCGTCATTGTCGAGGAGCTGAGCTTGTAAGAGTAGTCGGTGTCGGGCATAAGGCCTTCAACGGTATAACGACCGCTCTTGGCATCGACGGCCTTGGGATAGCCTTCGAGAGCACCGGCATCGTCGGCCACGAGGAGGGTGTAGCAACCTGCGGCATCGGCATCACCAACATAAGTCCAGTTTACGGTAAATGAGTCGTCGGCAATCTGCGAAGCCGCACCCACGGGGAGGCCGTCGACAGCCTTGGCGGTGAGCGACACGGTGTTCGTTGCCTCTCCGGCGCTCACTGTAAGTGTGCCTGTGAAAGAGCCTGTTGTGGCGGGGAGGAATTTAACGGTGACATCGGCTCCGGCATTTGCGGTGGCAGCCGAGAGGCTCGCGGGGCTCACAGAGAAGCCGCTGCCGCTCACGGCCACGCCCACGTTGGTGTTGGCATTGGTGGTGAGCACATGCACGGTTTTCTCTACAGCGAAGCCTGCTGCTGTCACGCCCAGGTCAATGGTAGAGCCGTTGGCGGGCTGGTTAACCACCGTTTTCACGGCGCCGTCGGCCGTCCATTTCTCGTTCTTACGGTCGCCCCAGATGAAGTCGACGAGCTCGGGGTGGTCAATAAAGGGGTTGCGGTTACGTTGCTTCTTATAAACGGCCTCCTGGCGGTCGAGCTCTTTCTGGCTCACGGGGTCCATTTCATGCCATTTGAGCAGGAGGTTCAGAGCCCATGTTGTGAACACGGGGTACTTGTTCTTTGCGAGCATGTCGCTGCTCCACGACGAGATGCGGTCGTTATAGCAGGCAGCCATATAGAAATATGAACGCGCGAAGTCGCCCTTATACTCGTCGTCGGGCTCGAATACCTTGCCCGAGTATCCGGGGAAAGTGCTCGTGCCGAGCTTCCCGAGGGGCTTTATCGAACCATTGGCCTTTTCAGATGTGCCGTTGGCACACTCGCCGTAAGGGTAATTGCTTCGCTGACCGTTTACCTTACCGTCGGTGGGATAGAGGTGGAAGGCGTCGCTGTACATAGGCGAGGCATCGTTGAACCAGCTCTTGGGCATAGAGTGCTCGCGGTTGTAGCAATCGCCCACAATCGAGTAGTTGCCGCATTTTTCGCCGGGGTTCCAGTGCTTTGTGGAGTACATATCCCAAATCTTGCCGTCGGGATATACATCTGAGGTCTTATAGAGGTCTATAAGTCCGTCGTAACTTACTACGGTGTGGTTTGTGATAGTGTTGAAGAGAGCTGTGAGCAAGGCTTGTCCACCCTTGTTCTCACAAGAGGAATAGTAGCCGGCCGGGGCCTCGGCAAGCACCTCAGTCGCAGGGGTGGCAGCCGTGGCAGCAGCACACAGGAGCATTAATTTCTTAAATACGTTCATGTGTTTGTTTTGCTAAGAAATGTGTATTAGTAGATTAGGGTGAGGGGGGGGACGCTACTGCCGCGTCTGCCCTGCACCGGTAATGAGATATTTATAGGTTGTTATCTCGCGCAAGGCCATGGGGCCGCGTGCGTGGAGTTTCTGTGTGGAGATGCCGATTTCGGCACCGAGGCCGAACTGTGCACCGTCGGTAAAAGCTGTCGAGACGTTGGCGTAGACGCAGGCGGCATCCACCTCGTTGAGGAAGCGCTGGGAGGCCTCCATGTTCTCGGCCACGATGCACTCGGAGTGGTGGGAGCCGTTGGCGGCGATGTAGTCGAGGGCTTCGTCGATGTCGGCCACGGTGCGCACGGTGAGCTTGTAGTCGAGCCACTCGCGGCCGAAATCGTCCTCGTCGGCGTGTACGAGATTGGGGTATGCGCCTTCGAGGGCAGCATAGGCCTCTTCGTCGGCATGAATCTCCACGCCCTTCTCGGCCATGCGGTAACATAGTGCGGGCAGGGAGTCGAGACGTGCGCGGTCGATAAGGAGGCAGTCGAGGGCGTTGCATACGCTCACTCGGCGGGTTTTGGCGTTGAGAATAATGTCGCTGCCGGTGGCCGTGTCGCCCGAGGCGTGGAAATATGTGTGGCAAACTCCGGCGCCGGTCTCGATGACGGGCACGAGGGAGTTGTCGCGCACAAAGTCGATGAGGCGGCGGCTTCCGCGGGGAATAATAAGGTCGATAACGCCGCGTGCCTTGAGCATTTCGGCGGCAGCCTCGTGTGTGGGCGGCAGGAGCACGGCGGCATCGGGGCTGACACCTGCGGCGGCGAGGGCGTCGCGGATTATCTCTATCGACTTGGCATCGCTCTCGGCAGCCTCGTGGCCACCTTTGAGCACGCATGCGCTGCCTGCCTTGAGGCAGAGAGCGAAAATATCGAAAATGACATTGGGGCGCGCCTCAAAGATAGCGCCTATTATGCCGAAGGGCACCGACACGCGGCGTATGAGCATGCCGTTGGGGCGCTTGGTGCTGTCGAGAACCACACCGAGGGGCGAGGGCAAAGCTGCCACATCGCGCAGGCCTGCCGCTATGCCTGATATGCGTCCGGGGGTGAGCATGAGGCGGTCGTAACGCGGGTCGGCGGCGTCCATGCGGGCGAGGTCGGCGGCGTTGGCCTCAAGCAACTCTGAAGAGCGGGCTTCGAGGGCGTCGGCAACGGCCACAATAGCGGCGTCGACGGTTTCGCCGGAGAGACGCGCTATGCTCTTCGACGCTTCTTTACTTGCTGAAAAATTCATAATCGTCGGGTATTTAGCGAATCGGTGTCGACATAAATATAGTCGGCATGAATCAGAGGTTTTCCGCCCGACAGCCCTATCGCTGCCCGGGCGGTGTCGGCGTCGGCACTTATACGGCCCCAGGCTATTATGCGGCCCGAGGCATCGGCCACGGTAACGATGTCGTCGGCATCGAAGTCGCCGTCGACAGCCGTGACGCCCACCGGCAGGAGGCTCGCACCTGAGGCCAGTGCCTCGGCAGCGCCGTCATTGACAGTGAGGTTGCCCTTGGCAAAGGCGTCGGCGTGGGCTATCCATTTTTTAAGCCCGGAGGCAGGCTTGGGCGAGGCCACAAAAAGGGTGTGAGGCACTGTGGCATCGCTGCCTATGCCTGCAAGGGGCACAATGACGCCCTCGCGCTTGCCGTTGGCAACCACAACTTCAATGCCCTCAGAGGCTACACGGCGCGCTATACGGCACTTCGACACCATGCCACCGCGGCCGAGGCTCGATTTCGAGCTGCTGATGAAGGCTGCGGGATCCTGCCCGGGTTCGAGGCGCTCTATGAGGGTTGATTCGGGGTCGGCGGGGTCGCCGGTATAGAGGCCGTCGATATTGCTGAGGATAATGAGGCGGTCGGCGTTCATCATTGATGCTATGAGGCCCGAGAGCTCGTCGTTGTCGGTGAACATAAGTTCGGTTACCGACACCGTATCGTTCTCGTTTACTATAGGTATCACGCCATTGTCGAGCATGGCCGCCATGCAGTGTTTCTGGTTGAGGTAGTGGCCTCGGCAGGCGAAATTCTCTTTTGTGGCGAGCACCTGGCCGCAGTGTATGCCATGCTCGCGGAAGAACTCGTAGTAGCGGTTGATGAGCTTTGCCTGGCCCACGGCGCTGAAAAGCTGTCGTGCCGAGAGAGCGTCGAGGCGGTCGGTGACCACATCGCGCAGCTCTCCCCTACCCGACGCCACCGCGCCCGACGACACGAGTATAACCTCTATGCCGTGGCTGCGGAGCTCGGCAACCTGGTCGACTATGGCGCTCATGCGCGTGATGTCGAGCAGGCCGTCGGCACGGGTAAGCACATTGCTTCCTATTTTAATTACAATTCTTTTCATTGTCAATCGAGGCGCAGCTTGTATTTGTTTATGAGCTGCCCTACTGCGGGGTGGTTTGCCACAATATGGTCGAGCACCTGGGCATCGGTCCAGAACGCGGGTGGAATCTCACCCTCGCACACCGCTACGGTGAGCTCTACGGAGTCGTTCTCCAGTAGGTTTCGCAGGGTGCGGTTAATTGTGGCGAGCTGTTTACCCACGATATCGGCCTGCATGGGGGTGCCCACGGCAAGCTCGAAGCTGTCGCCGTCCTTACGGGCAGGTACCGCGGCTTCTATTATACCCGTGAGCATGGGCTCGGCGGGGAATGAGCGGCGCACAGTGCCCCAGGCGCGCTCTACATCGGCATCGCTGTAAGGCTTGCTGCGGTGCAGCTCTACGGGAGCCGGTGCAGCAGGGCTCGGCTCTGTTGGAGCCTTTGCTGCCGATGCACCGCGGCTGCGGAGCGAGAGGCCGCCGAGCGAGTAGGCGGTGGCGGCAGGCGGGGGTGCCACGGGTTGCACCGGGGCATGCACTGCCGCGGGGGCAGCCGGCGTCGGAGCCTTTGTCGGTGCCGCTGCCGGAGCAGGTTGAGGCGCGGGTATATCAATGGGGTGCGGAGCCGGTGAAGAGGTAGTAAAACTCTCCAAGGGCCTCATTTGCCCCTCGTCGCTTCCGCTTTCATCGGGCGAGGGGCTGAGTAGTTGGCACAGTTTGATGAGCGTCAACTCTATTAGGAATTGTTTGTTACTTGCCTGGCGGAAGTTGAAGTCGGCATCGTTGCAGAGGCTCATCGCCTTATAGAGGAAGGTGGGGTGCAGCTTGGCAGCACGCTCGGCCATTTGCTGCCGCACGTCGTCGGTAGCCTCCAAAAGGGTGAGTGTGGCCGGATTGGCAGCAACCATGAGGTCGCGCAGGTAAAGCCCGAGGCCGTTGATAAAGAACTGCGAGTCGAAGCCTTTCTCCCTAATTTCCTTGTATATGAGCAATGAGGTGGCCACATCCTGCGCCACGAAGGCATCGACAAGGCGGTTGTAGTAGCTCTGGTCGAGAACGTTGAGGTTCTCGATAGTGGCCTGATAGGTGATTTTGCCGCGCGAGCTGGCGGCAACCTGGTCGAAAATCGAGAGCGCGTCGCGCATGGCGCCGTCGGCCTTGCGGGCGATGACGTTGAGTGCGGCAGGCTCAGTCTCTATGCCTTCGTTGGCAGCCACGGCCTGCATGTGCTTTACCATGTCGGCAATGGAGATGCGGTTGAAGTCGTAGATCTGGCAACGCGAGAGGATTGTGGGGATAATCTTGTGCTTCTCAGTGGTGGCGAGGATGAAAACTACATACGACGGCGGCTCCTCGAGGGTCTTGAGGAAGGCATTGAAGGCCGATTGCGAGAGCATGTGCACCTCGTCGATGATGAACACACGGTAGCGGCCAACGCTCGGGGGCACCATTACCTGGTCGACGAGCTGACGGATGTCGTCGACACCGTTGTTCGAGGCGGCGTCGAGCTCGATGATGTTCATCGAGCGGTTTTCATTGAACTGCCTACACGAATCGCACTGGTTGCACGCCTCGCCCTGCGGGGTGCGGGCGGTGCAGTTGATAGTCTTGGCAAAAATACGCGCGCACGAGGTCTTGCCCACCCCTCGCGAGCCGCAGAAGAGGTAGGCATGGGCGAGGCGGTCGGTGGCGATGGCGTTCTTCAACGTGCCCGTAAGGGCCTGCTGACCGACAACACTCGCGAAAGTCGACGGGCGGTATTTCCGTGCCGATACGATGTATTGTTCCATGTATAAAAAAGAGCCTCCGGAAGTAAGCGCCAAAGGCAAGTGCAAATATAAGCATTTTTTTGCCACGACCCACTCAGAGGCCATAATTTTATGCCGGGTACCCCTGTTAACATTTTTTCGTAATTGCCACTAAAATGGCGCTACAGCATTGTGTGCGTGCGTTTTAGCGCAAATGCAGCTCATTGTTGCAAAGAGCGCAGCTCAGAAAAATTTCCGTAGTTGGAGAATTTTCACTTACTTTGCAGCGCAAAAAAACGAAATCACTAATAATCAAAAATACACACATCATGTCAGAAATTGCAGATCGCGTGAAAAACATCGTAGTTGACAAACTCGGTGTTGAGCCCGAAAAAGTTACCCCTGAAGCAGCATTCATCACCGACCTCGGTGCTGACTCGCTCGATACAGTAGAACTCATCATGGACTTCGAAAAGGAATTCGGCATCACCATTCCCGACGAAGAAGCTGAGAAAATCAAGACTGTAGGCGACGCTGTAGCTTTCGTTGAGGCTGCTAACGCGTAAGCAGAAGTCCGTCTCTGCACAGTAAAGCCGCCGTGGCGTTTCTTTACGAAATAGTACGGCGGTTATATTTATTTGCGCGTACGCACGTACGCGCATAAGCTATTAGAGCTCCGCAGAACCGGAGTACCGCCCCCCGGAAGGCGGCTCCGACAACACCAATTTCTGAACTTCTCAAACCAACCCAAGAATTCACAAATGGAACTTAAAAGAGTAGTAGTCACCGGCATGGGTGCCATCACCCCCCTCGGCAACGACGTTGCAACCACCTGGGAGAACGCCAAAGCCGGCGTAAGCGGCGCAGGCCCCATTACCCACTTCGACGCAAGCCTCTTCAAAACGCAGTTTGCCTGCGAGGTCAAAGACTTCAAACCCGAAGAGCACTTCGACCGCAAGAAGATGCGTCAGCTCGACCTCTATGCACAGTATGCCCTTGTGGCTGCCCGCCAGGCAGTGGCAGATGCCAAGCTTGAGGATGAAGCCGACGACAAGCTCAACAAAAACCGTGTAGGCGTTATCGTTGCCGCCGGTATCGGTGGCCTCCACACCTTCGAGGAAGAGGCCGGATACTACGCCCTCAACGCCGACAAGGGCCCCAAATACAACCCCTTCTTCATCCCCAAGATGATTGCCGACATCGCTTCGGGTCACATCTCGATGGAGTACGGCTACCACGGCCCCAACTACGGCGTGGTTTCGGCTTGCGCTTCGTCGAACAACGCTATCATCGACGCTTTCAACCTCATCCGCCTCGGCAAGGCCGACGTTATCCTCACCGGTGGTGCCGAAGCCGCTATCTTCCCCGCAGGCGTGGGTGGCTTCAACTCGATGCACGCCCTCTCGACCCGCAACGACTCCCCCAAGACAGCCTCGCGCCCCTTCAGCAAGAGCCGCGACGGTTTCGTAATGGGCGAAGGCTCGGCAGTACTCGTTCTCGAAGAACTTGAGCACGCTCTTGCCCGCGGTGCCAAAATCTACTGCGAGGTTGCAGGCGGTGGTCTCTCGGCCGACGCTTATCACCTGACAGCCACTCACCCCGACGGCCTCGGCGCCAAACTCGCCATGGAGAACGCCCTCGAAGACGCAGGCATGAAGCCCGAAGACATCGACTACATCAACGTTCACGGCACCTCGACCCCCGTTGGCGACGTTTCGGAAGTGAAAGCTATCGTTGACGTATTCGGCGAGAGCGCACACAAGCTCAACATCTCGTCGACCAAGTCGATGACCGGCCACCTCCTCGGTGCCACCGGCGCCCTCGAAGCTGTATTCTCGGTGAAAGCCGTTGAAGAAGACATCGTGCCCCCCACTATCAACCACGACCCCGAGGACATCGACGAAAACATCGACTACAGCCTCAACTTCACCTTCGACAAGGCTCAGAAGCGCACCGTGCGCGCTGCCCTCTCGAACTCCTTCGGTTTCGGCGGCCACAACGCCACCGTTATCGTCAAGAAATTTGAAGGCAAATAATCAATACACCGTATTCTGAAAGCCGGGTGGCGACTGCGTGTCACCACCCGGCTTCTTTTTTACAGCATAGCAATGACAATAGGTATAATAGTGGCCATGGATAAGGAGCTGCAGCTCCTGCTCCCCCTCTTAGGCGACTGCTCGGAGGCCACCGTAAACGGTTTCACATTCCACACCGGCACCTCGGGCAAGCACAAACTCGTGGTGTGCAAATGCGGCATAGGCAAGGTAAACGCCGCTATCGGAGCCCTCACGCTCATCGACAGCTACCACCCCGCGCTCGTTATCAACACCGGCGTGGCAGGCGGCACAGGCGCCACCGACGACCCTGCACGCGTGCTCGACGTTGTCCTCGCCTCCGAGATAGCCTATCACGACGTGTGGTGCGGCCCCGGTACAGTTCCCGGCCAGGCAGCGGGCTGCCCCGAGCGCTTCTCGTGCCCCCTTCCGGCCGACATCATCGCGAAACTCGACGTGAAACGAGGCCTCATAGCATCGGGCGACATATTTGTTGACGACCCCGCCGACCTCGCACGCATACTCCGTCTGCACCCCGACACCAAAGCCGTCGACATGGAGTCGGCAGCAATAGCACACGCATGCCACATCAAGAGCGTGCCCTTTGTGTGTGTGCGCGTGATAAGCGACACCCCCGGCGACGGTGGCAATGCAGCTGCATATGAATCGTTCTGGCAGGACGCTCCCGCCCGTACTTTCACACAGGTCGAAAAACTGCTCTCGCTGCTTTGAAAGACCTTAAAGCCATACGCGGCGCCCGACTGCTCAGAGAAATGGTGGCCGAAGGCGAGCACGTGAGGCAAGACTTCAAATTCGCGATTTCAGACGCCCGCAAGATTGCCCGCTCGCTCTCTGCCTTCGCCAACAACCAAGGCGGCCGTCTGCTCATAGGCGTCAAAGACAACGGCGTGATAGCCGGTGTGCGCAACGAAGAAGACGTGTACGTCGTCGAGCAGGCAGCCGAGCGCTACTGCACGCCTCCGCAGCACGTGGAGTTCAAAGCCTACCGCCTCGACGCCGGCATCTGCGTTATTGTCGCCGAAATCGAAGCCTCGCCCGTGCGCCCGGTGGCAGTGTTGGAGAAAGACGGCACCCGGCGCGCCTACTTCCGTGTGGCTGACGAGAACATCGCCGCCCACCCGCTCATGGAGCGCGCATGGCGCATGGCTGCCGACGACACCGTGCCTCCCCTCACCGACCGCCACTATGCCCTCGCTTCGCTATTCGACGAGCCCGGCACGCGCCTCGACGAGCGCACCATAGCCACCCGCCTCCACATATCGCTGGCCGAGGCCGAAGCCCTGGTGGCGCGCCTCGCCGCCGCCGGAATCATTACTTTCGCTTTCGACGGCACCCGCTTCCTTCCGGCCTCCTTGCCGTGATACAATAATAATCAATTGGCGCCTCCTTGCCGTGAAAAGCGTCTGCAAGACGCTGATTCATCTCATAACCCCGTACGCCGAAGCTCTTGCGGAGGCGTGCGGGGTTAGCTATGCCCTCACGGGTGGCGTCCGCATGGACGCCGATTAAAATTTGCGTCCTAAGCTATTTCTTATTACTTTTGTACATGAGTCACACGTCACTGACATATCACATTGTATTCGGCACTTGGTGTCGATTCCCGGCGATTGTAGAAGAGCACGAGAGAGAGCTTTATAAGTTTATTCATACCTTCTCAACCGAGCGCGAAATCGTGATACGGCGAATAGGAGGAATGCCCGACCATATACATATTTTATGTGATATACCGGCAAAGATAGCGCTTGCCGACTTTGTGAAGTCACTGAAATCAGAGTCAAGCAAGTTCATGCGGGTGAATCCACACTTCTCGAATTGGAAGAGCTGGGCAGAGGGCTATGGTGCTTTTACCGTAGATTCGTCGCTTCGAGAAACAAGAAAACTCTATATAATGAATCAAAAACAGCATCATCGCGTTCTATCTTTTGAAGATGAATATAGCTGTTTATTAAAAGAAGCCGGAGTAGAATTTTCCGGATTCGAACATTAGCAAACGTTCTTAATCAGCGTCCTGCCGGACGCACTCCCGAGCGCCGGGCACTACCCCTGCACGCCTACGCCAAGGCTTCGGCGTACAGGGTTACGAGATGAATCAGCGTCTTTCAGACGCTCAAATGCCCCACCAAAGCTGAAAAGCCACACTCCCCAAAAATTTCTTTTCAAAAAAATTGAAAAAAATTTTGGCGAATAAAAAAAAGTGCGTAACTTTGCACTCGCAAACGGCGGGATAGCTCAGTTGGTTAGAGCGTCGGATTCATAACCCGGAGGTCACGAGTTCAATTCTCGTTCCCGCCACAGCCTTATAGACCAATCATCAATAAAGCCGAAGCCTCAAGCTCCGGCTTTTTTCTTGTATTATGAAACACCAGCTAACCATGCGCGTCGGGTTTGTGCGTCGCCTCCGCGGAGGAAACGTGCACATCGGTCTTCACCCCGCCGACGCAAATGCGCTGCCCCCGATGCAGCCGGGGCAGTTTGTCGAAGTCGCCGTCGACAAAGCCAAAGTGCTCCTCAACCGCCCGTTCTCAATTTTCAACAGCAGCCCCGAGTGTCTGGAGCTCCTCGTAAAGCCCCTTGGCCGCGCCAGCGCCGCCATAGCCGACTATGAGGAAGGCGACACACTGCGCGTGATAGCCCCGCTCGGCCGCGGCTTCTCGCTGCCCGAAGCACCCGCACGCGTGCTGCTCGTCGGCGGTGGCGTGGGAGTGGCTCCCATGTACTATCTTGCCCGCGCCCTCAATGAGCGAGGCATACGCCCCGTGCTGGTCTACGGCGAGCGCACCGCCCCCGACCCCGCTCTCAAAGAGCTACTCAGCCGACACGCCGAGCTGCACATATGCACCGACGACGGCTCTGAGGGCTTCCACGGCTTTGTAATCGACCACCCCGCAGTCACTCAGGGCGAGTACGATTACGCCAAAATATGCGGCCCGGAGAAAATGATGAAGTTCATGCACAACTACATCGCCACCAACAAGAACTGGGACACTGAATTTTCACTCGAAAATAAAATGGCCTGCGGCCTCGGAGCCTGCCTCTGCTGTGTGGAGAATACCACCACGGGCAACCGCTGCGTGTGCACCGACGGCCCCGTTTTCAATCTCACCGAACTGCCATGGTAGACCTCTCGACACGTATTGGCGACCTCGCCATTAAAAACCCCGTGCTCACCGCTTCGGGCACTTTCGGCTTCGGCCTCGAGTATGCCGACTTTGTAAATCTCTCGAATCTCGGTGGCTTCATTGTAAAAGGCACTACCCTGGAGCCCCGCGAAGGCAACCCCTACCCGCGTATGGCAGAAACTCCCTCGGGCATGCTCAATGCCGTAGGGCTTCAGAACAAGGGTGTTGACCACTTCATAAACCACACTTACCCTCAGCTCGAAGGCATAGGCACCGAAGTTATTGTAAACGTATCGGGAAAGTCGGTCGACGACTATGTAGCCGTGGCCGAGAAGCTTGCCGCCCTGCCCGAAATCCACGCCATAGAGCTGAATATATCGTGCCCCAACGTCAAACAGGGAGGTATGGCCTTCGGCACCACCTGCGAAGGAGCCTCGGCCGTTGTCAGCGCTGTGCGCAAGGCGTGGCCGCGTCACCTCATGGTTAAGCTCTCGCCCAATGTAACCTCGATAACAGATATAGCCAAGGCTGCCGAGGGCGCCGGGGCCGACAGCCTCTCGCTTATCAACACCCTCTTGGGCATGGCTATAGATATAGAACGCCGACGCCCGATGCTCTCCACCGTTACCGGCGGACTCTCGGGGCCGGCGGTGAAACCTGTGGCCGTGCGCATGGTGTGGCAGGTGGCAAAGGCCGTAAATATCCCTGTGGTAGGTCTTGGCGGTATAGTATCGGCTGAAGACGCCATAGAGTTTATAATGGCCGGAGCCGTTGCCGTGCAGATTGGAACAGCCAACTTCATCGACCCCTCTGCCACTCAGAAGATTATCGACGGCATGGAGCAGTGGTGCGAACGCCACGGCGTGCGCTCAATAGCTGAACTGAGGGGCTGCATCAACGCCTGATCAGCGCTCACGCTTCATCATCACGTTATATTTCCGCAACTTGAAAGCGGGGTGATACGACTCCTTGGCAAAGCGCAGGCCGGGGTCGCCTGAATCGTCCTCGCGGTTGATATACTCTATTGCCGGGTGCAGCGAAAGCATGCGCTCGGCAAAAAGTTTATTTATGGCCTCGCCTGCGCCCGACACATCGTGGCGCATCTTCTCTATATGCAGCACGAGCGTATCGCCTGAAATCTCACCTGCGGTAAAAGCCACGATAGCACCTGTGCCGTCGCGCAGGATGGCACCCTCAAATGGATAGCTGCCGAAGTTGCGCAGCACATCGAGGCACTGCTCGCGCTCATATTCGGCCATTACGGGGTCGGCCTTGGCACTCTCAATGTCGAGGGCGCTGAAGAAAGCTATAAGCTCGGGCAGATTTGCGGCACTTATGGGCTCGAGCGCATAGCCGGGGTTATCGGCTATGAAGCGGTTTACGTGGTTACGTTTCTTGCTGTAGGCTTTGCCCGAGAGGGTGGCGAGGTCGGAGGCGCGGTACACATAGTCGGCCCAGTCGGGGAGCTCTTCTATGTACTCCACGCCGAGTTCCTTAAGCTCGTCAAGTCGGTCTTCGGGAACTGCAGAAAAGAAAAGCTCATCTCCGGTAGCGCGGCAGTGCTCGCGCAGGGTCTCGACTGCCTCGGCCAGCGGCATGCGCCCCACCGGGAGCGAGAAGGCCGGGCGGCGCGAGAAATCTTCCGACAAGCCTTTGATAAACAATGTGTCGCCGCCGACAATGGCGCGCTGGTATCCGAAGTAATCTATCCACATAAAAACACCCCCGGCTGTGAAATCGCAGGAGCGTGAACGGCTACATCGCAACATGGGCACGGTGCTGTCAATGTCTCGGTGGCTAAATGGTTCAAACAGCAGTTTCTTGGCCGGTTCGGCCACAATAACCGGGCGGCAACACCGCCGGTCGCTTGAATTTCGGGTCATGATGAATTGGGTTAGGGGTTAGGGGTGAGGAGTTAGGAGTTGGGGGTTAGTGGTGAGGGGTTGGGGGTGAGGGGTTAAATAGTTGAAAGTTGAGGGTTGACAGTGATGCGATAACAATTAGATCACTCACTGTCAACCCACTACACTGTATCAATCGTCGAGCACGACGTCTTCGCCGGGCTTGTGGAGGCAGTATATTTCTGTGCGGTTGAGCACCTGCTCGGGCAGGTTATATGTGGCGAAGTAGAGAGCCTGCTCGTAGTCGCCCTTGTAGTGCATCGGGAAGAAATAGTTGACGCGTATTGTTTCTATGAACTTTTGGGCACCGGCGGCGCAGTTGGCACCCTGACGGACGTCGACGGGGAAGAAAGCGACATCTACAGCGGGGACTTCGGAGGCGATGCGGTGGAGCTCGACATCGAAGAGCTCGGTAGCCTTGTGCACCTCGCGCGGGGTGCTCTCCTTATCCCAATGCCAGAGGTTGAGGTCGCCGGCATGGAAAATCTTGTAACCGTCGGAGAGGGTCACGAGGTAGCTCACACCGGCGTCGGTCGAGCCGTAAGCCTTGACGGCGACGCCTCCGGGGAGGTCTTCGATGAGGTCGCCTCGGCTCATCCAGTCGATAGGCATATCGTCGTGAATCTCACGCGTGGGAATATCGTTCGAGAGAACGAAGATGCGGCGGTGGTTCTGACCGAGGTTGAAGATGTCGGTGTTGAAGTGGTCGTGGTGGTTATGGGTGACCAGGAATATTACGGGTTTTCCGGGTTCGCGCTCAAGCGCTTTCACAACGCTGTGTGCGGGGTCGCGGTAATAGTCGAAAACAAGGAATACATCGGGAGTTTCAACGAGGAAACCCGAGTTGTCAAGGTAAGTGATTTTTGTTGCCATTATCTAAGCGTTTATCGTCGGGAATTATTATCTGACGACGGTCGCTGGCAGGGAAGACATTTTCGGGCAGTTGCTTTTCGAGCTCGCTGTGCAAGCCTATCTGGTGACTGAAGTGTGTAAGCCAGGCCTGTCGCGGTTCCGTCAATTTAATAACGTCCAAAGCCTGGCTAAGGTTTAGGTGTGAGAAGTGGGGTTCGTGCCTGAGGGCATTGATGACAAGGGTGTCGACGCCGCGCAAGGCTTCGATGGTAGCCGGGGGCACGACGCTCGCATCGGTTATATAGGCGAAGTTGCCGAATCGGTAGCCGAGTATCGGCAGGCGCCCGTGTATGACTTCGAGGGGGAGCACCTCCATACTGTGCCCTGGCGCGTATTCAAGCATGAAAGGCTTGTATGGTTCAACTACCCGGAGGTCGAATTGCGGCACGCCCGGATAAGGCGCCTCAGAAAAACAATACGGCACCCTCGCGCGCAGGTCGGCGGCCACATCGGCGCGGCAATACAGCGGGAAGTGCTCGCCGGGCACGGCGTAGCTGTAGGGGCGCAGGTCGTCGATGCCGCCCACATGGTCGTAGTGGCTGTGGGTGAGCACGGCGCAGGATATGTCGGGGCAGTCCTCGCGCAGCATCTGTGTGCGGAAATCGGGACCGCAGTCAATGAGAATACCCGGCTTGCCCTCCTCGGGTTGGAGAATTGCCGAGCATCGCAGACGTTTGTCGTGGGAGTCTGAGGAGGTGCACACATTGCAATTGCAGCGCATCTGAGGCACCCCGGTAGATGTTCCGGTACCTAAAAAAGTGAGTTTCATTGTCGGAAACGGGTGAGATAACCGTCGTCAAAAATGAGATAAACGCCGTCGGAGTAGCTCCAGTGCTCGCGCATGCCTCCGTAGGTGGGAGTGCGCAGCACCTCGTGCGGAGCGCCGAGGGCAAGCCTGCATTCAACGCGGGTCATGCCCTCGCGGAGCTTCGACGCCACAATATATTCCCACACATCATCTTTAATCTCGGGGTAAGACTTGCGGGGATCGGTAAAAGAGAAGAGGGTGTCGAAATTGCGTGTGGCCGCCCTCCCGGAGCCGGTGCTCATAAAGAGCATGCGAGCCTCGCCTGCGGGCGCTGTGCGGCGCAGCATGGCGCTGTCGGTGGCGTGGAAATAGACGGCAGCAACGAAATTCTCGTCTCCGGGGCCTACGCTGTCGATTTCCACCTCTATCTGGCGCAGGCCGTTGACGGGCATGCGGGTGGTGGCGTCGTACCACGCCGGAGTGCGCACAAAGTATCGCTTGCCACGCATGGCCGAGTCTACTTTCGCCACTATGCCGAGGTCTACTGTGAAGGGCACGGCGAGGTTTGCAATGGTGTCGAAGCGCTCTTTCGAGAGACCGGGCACGCGGTAGAAATAGCTGCGTCCATCGCCGGTGGTGAACACGAGTTCGCCGCCGTCGTCGCCGGTGAGGCTGCGGGCAGGTCGGAAAGAATCGAACTCGAGCACCGTGCCCGTCATGTGACGGGTGTCGGCCGAGGCCGTGGTGAAGATAAGCGAGATGCGGTCGTTGGCCACAAGGAATCGCTTGCCGCGCTGCCATGCCGCCGGAGCCTGGGCTTGGACGTCGGCAAGGAAATCATGCTCGGGGCTCACCGTGGCCGCTCCCTCGCGCTTCACATCGTCGAGCTTGATGCGCGGAGTGCTCTCCACGCCCGTAAAACAGCCCCCGGCACCCAGAGCGAGTGCCGGAAGCATTAGATATATTACTGCCTTGCGGAGTATCATTCAGCAGTTTTGGGAGTGATGCCGAGGTTGTTGTAAATAAAGGAGTAAATGTCGGTGTACTCGTCAACGACCTTTGCAACGGGCTTGCCTGCACCGTGGCCGGCCTTGCTGTCGATGCGGATGAGCTTGGGAGCATCGCCGGTATCGGCTGCCTGGAGGGTGGCGGCATACTTGAAGGAGTGCGCGGGCACCACGCGGTCGTCGTGGTCGGCGGTGGTCACCATGATTGCAGGATAGGGAGTGCCGTCGTTGCTTATGTTATGCACGGGCGAGTAAGCGAGGAGGTATTTCGCCATTTCGGGGCTGTCATCGGCGGTGCCGTAGTCGGGCGCCCAGTTCCAGCCGATAGTGAAGAGGTGGTAGCGCATCATATCCATAACGCCCACACGGGGTATAGCAACCTTGAAGAGATCGGGGCGCAGGTTTACGGTGGCGCCTACGAGCAGACCGCCGTTGCTTCCACCCTCGATAGTGAGGAGCTCGGGGGTAGTCCAGCCATTGTCAATCATATACTCGGCAGCGGCAATAAAGTCGTTGAACACGTTGAGCTTGTTCTGCTTCGTGCCTGCCTTGTGCCACTCCTCGCCATACTCGGCACCGCCGCGCAGGTTAGCCTGGGCGTAGATACCACCGTTCTCGAGCCACAGCAGACGGTTGGGACTGAAAGTGGGGTTGAGAGTTACGTTGAAGCCTCCGTAGCCGTAGAGGTATACGGGGTTCTTGCCGTCTGCCTCAATGCCCTTGCGGCGAACGGTGAACATGGGCACGCGGGTTCCGTCGGCCGAGGTGTAGAACACCTGCTCGGTGATATAATCTTCGGGGTTGAAGCCCTCGATTTCGGTGGCATGGAAGAGCTTGCTCTTGCCCGAGGCGAGGTCGTAGCTGTAGACGGCGGCAGGATAAACAAACGATGAGAATGTATAGAAAACATCGTCGGTCGAGCGGTCGGCCGATACGGCTACGGTGCCGTAGGTGGGCAGCTCAATCTCGCGCACGAGTTTGCCGTCGGTGGTATAGACAAAGGCGTGGTTCGAGGCATCGCGGTCAAATACGGCGATAATATGGTCTTTGCCGGCGAAATTAACCGACGAGAGCACGCCTCCTTCGGGGTCCTGCGGAATTATTTCCTTCCAGTCGTCACGCGCGGGCTTGGCAGGGTCTACACACACGAAGCGGTTTGCGGGAGCGTCGACAGAGGTGAGCATGTACACCTTGCCGTCGATTATGCCTATGATTTCGTTGGTGAAGTCCTGCGAGGGCTCGATGCTCACCCATTGCGCGCCGGGCTTGCGCATGTCTTTGATCATCACCGACTCTCCCGAGCCTTCACCGCCGCCGATAATAGCAAGGGCGCTGCCGTCGTGAGCGGTCTCGGCAGAGTGGAAGCGCAGGGGCTTCTCGGCGTCGTGGTAAACCACGGTATCGTCGGACTGCGGAGTGCCTATCTTGTGGTAGTATACACTGTGAAACTCATTGGCATTGCTGAACTCCTTGCCGGCTTCGGGGCGGGGATATGCGCTGTAGTAGAAACCGCGGCTGCCGTCCCATGCCGCGCCGGTAAACTTAGCCCACTCGATATGGTCGTCGAGGAGCTCGCCGGTGGCGGTGTCGAGCACAAAGATTTCAGTCCAGTCAGAGCCTGAGCGCGATATTGTGTAGGCAGTATACTTGCCGTCGGGGCTCTGGAAGAGGCCTGTGAGCGCCACGGTGCCGTCGTCGGAGAGCTTGTTGGGATCAAGGAAAACCTCGGCCTCACCGCCGGGAGCTTCGCTGCGGTAGATTATAGCCTGGTTGTGCGAGCCGTCGTTGGCCGAGAAGTAATATTTACCGTCGTCGCCCTTCCAGGGAGCGCCCTGACGGCTGTAGCGGTTGAGGGCGTCGAGGCGCTTGTGCAGGGCGTCGCGGAATGGAATCTGCGCGAGGTAGTCCTGCGTGAGTTTGTTCTCAGCCTCCACCCATGCCAGGGTTGCGGCTGCGGTGTCGTTCTCGAGGGGGCGGTAGGGGTCGGCCACCTCGATGCCGAAGACTTCGTAAGTGGTGCTGTCGTTCGGAGCCTGCGGATAGTCGAGCTTCGCGGGCTTGTTGGAGCATGAACCGAGAATAAGGGTCATTGCAAAAAGTGGAAAGTATCTCATTATGTTAGCTTGTGTGAACGTCGAGTTGAGGGAAGGGGAAAGAAATGCCTGCCTGGGGCAATTCATTGTAAATTCGCTCGTTGATGCCATAGAACACGGCCCAGTAGTCAGGCGTCGAAACCCATGCCGTGCACTTGAGGTCGACACTGCTGGCGGCGAGTTCGGCGACCCACACGCGGGGCGAGCGGTCGACTGGCGCCGAGATAATGGCTTTCTCGGAGGGAAGGTCGGGGATGCTTGGCTTCACCTTTGCGCCGAACATGCGGCCGAAGAAACCGCGCTTTTTCTCGGGTTCGGGCGCCGCGGGCTCATCGCCGGCATGGGCGACAAGTTCTTCGGCGGCGCGGCGTTTGCGGTCGTCCTCGATGAATTTTTTCACTATGCGGTCGTCGGAGGCGAAGATTTCGAGAATCTTTGCACGGGCAGCCTCGACGTTGTCGCCGTAGCTTATGCCTACAGTCCAGTCGATACGGCGGTAATCCTCACGCGACCAATTGTTTACCGAGCCGGTAGAGAGGCCGCCGTTAGGAATGATTATCGATTTGTTGTCGCCGGTGCATATTATGGTGTGGAAAATCTGAATCTCGCTGACGGTACCGGCATAGCCCTGGGCTTCGATATAATCGCCTATCTTGTAGGGCTTGAGCAGGAGTATGAGCACACCGCCTGCAAAGTTCTGCAGGGTGCCGCTCAGAGCCATACCGATAGCGACACCGGCAGAGGCAAAGATTGCAATGAACGACGACGTCTCAATTCCTAAAATGCCTATCACCGTGACTATCAAGATGAAGTACAGCACTATGCGCACCATGCTCAGCACGAAGGTGGTGAGCGAGCGGTCGAGCTTACGTTTGACGAACACGCCACTGAGGAAGCGGTACAGCTTATTGATAATCAGGCGGCCGATGTAGAACACCACGATAGCTATCGCCAGATTGATGGCGAAGGTGACCATGGAGTTTACAAGACGCGTCATGAGCTCGTCGAAGGGGAGCGAGCGGAGCACCTCCATTTCCTGCGAAGGTGTTGGCACAGAATCTGCAAGCGCGGGAGCGATGTCGGGAATCTGGAGTCGTATCATTATTTAAATGTGAGTTTTGAAGCGATGTCGGAGTACCATGAGAGCGTGGTGTAGTTGTAGAGGTCAAGGGCATCGGCGTTCTCGGGAATATAAGTGGTGAGACCGCTGCAGCTCTTTATGGGCGTCGCACCGCCGAAAACATAATCCATATATCCGTTATAGAGCACGCAATCGTCCATGGCAGCCTTGAAAGTATCGAGCTTGGCCGAGGCACCGTCGAAGCGCTCGGCACCTTCGGGGGTGAGGCAGAGGTCGCTCACATATTTGCCGAAATCAAAATAAAGCTTTGCATAGCTGAAACGGCCGAAAGGCTGCGGCTCCATATCGGCAGGCGAATGGTCGGGGGCAACCTCGTAGATGCGGGCGGTAGCCTCGGCAAGCGCGTCGACACGGCGGCTGTCAACCACACTCATGGTGCAGTAACGGTCGGTGAAATTCGGAAGCGAATACTCAGGCAGGCGCCCGGCTTCTTTCCACTTGCGGTAATAATCAACCGTTGTGGATGCCGCATTAACCACTCCCTGAGGCATGGGCTCGAAGAAGTGGCCGAGAGTGCGGTGATAAGGCATGCCCTCGGCTGCTATCTCCATTGCGCTGAAAGCTATGTAAGGCGCCACGGGGGCAAGTTCATAAGCCACTTCTACGCCCGCCATATAGCAGCAGTCGAAGTACACGAAGTCGAAGCCGGGGCCTGCGGCGAGCGTCGAAGCGAGGGTAGTCATATTCATCCACTCGGTGAGGTTATCGCCGCCGTAGCTGCGACGCTTGGGCGCGCGCTCCTTGCCGTCCTGCATCCAGCCCGAACCGTGACCCCAGAGTATGAGGCCGTAGCTCTCGGCAGGAGCTTTTTCGACGACATCATGGAAAACCTCGCGCATGCGGTCGGAGGATACCGACGAGAGCGCGTCGCTATACATTGCCAAAGTATCGAGCCCGGTTTTCTTGAGCTCCATAAGAACCTGTACATTGCCGCTGCGACGGTTAAAAACCAGCACACGGCCGTCGGCGGGAATCTGCCCGGCGGCAGCGCCATCTATCATCTCGCGGATGTCGGAAGTGCTGTTACCTGCAAGACCATTCTGATTGGCAACCTGGTATACAAGCACCGTGCGTGCCACTACCTCGGGCTCGCGGTTTGGAATAGGAGCGGGCTCATCGCCGCCGCACGATGTGAAGAGAGTCGCGGAAAGCAGTGCCGCGTAGATATACTTTTTCATAGAATACAAAATTACTAATTTTCCCGCAAATAAGGCCAACAACGGCGGCATTGCAAAATATTCTTTGCCTATATTTAGCAATTCATAACAATTATAGCACCGCACGCATGCCAAAATGTCAGATTTCCCGATTGGCATTTCTTTTGTATAATTGTTATTCAAACAATAGAATAAAATCGAAAAATAAATATACTATGCAAAAAGGAACCATTGGCGTGACCACGGAGAACATCTTCCCGGTCATCAAAAAATTTCTTTACAGCGACCACGAGATTTTCCTCCGCGAACTGGTGTCGAACGCCGTCGACGCCTCGCAGAAAATCCGCACTCTCGCTAACTTCGGCGATTTCAAAGGCGAGCTCGGCACCCTCGACGTTCGCGTGACTATCGACAAGGAAGCCGGAACTCTCACCGTGTCGGACCACGGCATTGGCATGGACGCCGAAGATGTGGATAAATACATCAACCAGATAGCCTTCTCGGGCGCCGAAGACTTCCTGAACAAATACAAGGATAACGCCGCCAACATCATAGGTCACTTCGGCCTCGGCTTCTACTCGGCTTTCATGGTGGCCGAGAAAGTGGTTATCAACTCGCTGAGCTACAAGGAAGGCGCCAAGCCCGTGCGTTGGTCATGCGACGGCTCGCCCGAATACTCTATGGAGGAAGGCGACCGCACCGAACGCGGTACCGACATCATACTTTACATAGATAAAGACAGCGCCGAGTTCCTCGACCAGCAGCGCGTCGACCTGCTCCTGCGCAAATATTGCCGTTTCCTGCCCGTGCCCGTAATCTCGGGCAAGGAGCGCGAGTGGAAAGACGGCAACTGGGTCGACACCGACCGCGACCTGGTGGTAAACGCCACCGAGCCCCAATGGATGAAGAAACCTTCGGAGCTCACCGACGACGACTACCGCCGCTTCTATCAGGAGCTCTATCCCGGCGAGGAAGACCCTCTCTTCTGGATTCACCTCAACGTAGACTACCCCTTCACCCTCACCGGCATACTCTACTTCCCCAAAATCAAGAACAACTTCGACATCAACCGCAACCGCATACAGCTTTACTGCAACCAGGTGTACGTAACCGACTCCGTAGAGGGTGTTGTACCTGAGTTCATGCAGCTCATGCAAGGTGTGATTGACTCGCCCGACATCCCCTTGAACGTATCGCGAAGCTACCTGCAGGCCGATACCGCCGTAAAGAAAATTTCGGGATACATCACCAAGAAAGTGGCTTCGCGCCTCGACGAGCTCTTCCGCGCCGACCGCAAGGAATTCGAGAAGAAATGGGACGACATCCGCATCTTCATCGTCTACGGCATGCTTACCGACGAGAAATTCTGCGACGCCGCCCTCAAATTCCTCCTCCTGCGCGACACCGAAGGGCAGTACTTCACCACCGAAGAGTACAAGACCCTCGTTGAAGCCTCGCAGACCGACAAAGAAGGCAAGATCGTGTACCTCTATGCCACCGATGCCCAGGCCCAGTACAACTACATTAAGGCTGCCAACGACAAGGGCTACAACGTGCTCCTGCTCGACGGCCAGCTCGACAACCACTTCGTTGGCCTTCTTGAGCAGAAACTCAAAGACACCCGTTTGGTGCGCGTCGACTCCGACGTTATCGACAATCTCATCCGCCGCGACGACCGCCGCAACACAGGCCTCAGCGCCGTACAGACGGCTATCCTCTCGCAACTCTTCTCGGCCGATACCGCCAAGGTCGACAAAGCTTCGTTCACCGTTCAGTTCGAGGCTCTCGGCGCCAACGCCCAGCCTATTACCCTGACTCAGAACGAGTATATGCGCCGAATGAAAGAAATGGCAGCCCTGCAGCCCTCAATGAACTTCTACGGCGAGCTCCCCGACAGCTACTCGTTAGTGGTCAACACCGAGCACCCGCTCGTTAAAGACATCGTAGCCAAGGCCGACACTGCCCTGCTCTCCTCTGTCGAACCCCTGCTGCAGACTATCGACAGCCGCAACGCCGATGCCGAAGCCATACGCAAGGCCGCGCCCGAAGGCAAGACGAGCGCCGAAGAAGATGCCCGCATAGCCGACCTCGAAAAGGAAGTTGCCGCCGCACGCACCGAAATGGCCGACGCAATAAGCAAATACGGCAAGAGCGAAGGCGCCGACGACGTCCGCCAGCTCGTTGACCTCGCACTCCTCGGCAACGGCCTCCTCAAAGGACAGAACCTCGCCGACTTCATCAGCCGCACAGTGGCCATGATGCAGAAATAAGCATTTACACCACTCATAGAAAAGTCGGGTCGCCCCTTTCGGCAACCCGACTTTTTTATGCTCAGGCAGTTCATACCTGCGCATTATTGCTGTTTCAGCACTTTTCACACCTGCGCATAATTGGTGTTTTAAGGCTTTTCATACATGCGCTTTATTGAAGCAAACAGTCTATTACCTTATCACCTTGCTTGTTACACCACCACGGCGCATGATGTAGACACCACGGTTGAGGCGGGAGGCATCCACACGGCGGCCGTTGAGGTCGTAATACTCCGCTTCGGCGTCGCTTGCGTCAAGTTCCGGGAGTTCAACCCCGCTCTCTATAGGCCTGAAATTGCTGAAATAATTCCAGCCTGCATCATTGCGGTAAAGGTCGAGAGAGGCTGCGGGAACGTAAACAGTTACGGCGTCGGCAGGGATATCGCGGAACGCATTATTTACAAGGTCGTGCGGAGGCGTAACAGCCGGGCAAATTATGGTACGCATAGCCGTGCACCAGGCCATAGCTGAGTTGCTGAGTGTGTTCAAGGTCGAGGGCAGTTTTACCTCTGCTAAGGAAGTGCAACCTCCAAGAGCCCAACTGCCTATTTCTTCAAGGCCTTCGGGTAAGTTTAGGTCGGTCAATGCCGTGCAGTTGTTGAAACAGCCTCGGCTAAGCACCTTTACACCCTCGGGAACCACGGCGTTTTTCAAATCGGCACAAGAACCGAAGGCAAATTCTCCAATCTCGGTAACTTTCTCAGGGATAATGGCTTCGGCAATAGCGCTGCCCTGGAAAGTCTTGTTGCCTATCTTAGTCAGATTTTCAGGGAAATCGACCTTGGTAAGCGACTTGCACCCATAAAATAAATTATCTCTGAAAATTGTGAGCCCTTTGGGAATATTCACTGATGCGAGGGAGGAGCAACCCTCGAAGCAGCCCGCGCCGATGTCGGTAAGGGCTTCGGGAAGAGTAATTGCCTCAAGCTTGGCACAACCTTTGAAAGCATTATCGCCAAGATAATCAATAGCGCTGCCCAAACTTACAGTTTTCAGCGATTCGCAACCCGCAAAAGTAGACTCCCCGATTTGCTTGACACCGGCGGGCAAGCTCACCGCTTCAAGAGAGCGGCAATAGGAGAAAGCGCGAGCCTCAACCGACTCAAGCCCTGACGGCAGCGAAATCGCGGGCAAGGCAAAGCAGCAACTGAAAGCGCTATTGCCGATGTGAGTCAGCGTTGACGGCAGACTGAGTGTAACAAGGCTTTCGCAGTCGAGAAAGGCATTATCACCGATATGGGTAACCATTTCAGGCACAGCAAAGTAGGTGTATCCACCGGGCACTCGCACCAGTTGGGTCATGTCATAGCTGAAAATTGCCCCGTCGTATGCCTTGAAATGCGTGTTGGCAGCATCAACAGTGAATCTTTTCAGAGCAGGACAGCGGTAGAATGCTGACGCTATTATCGTCTTAACTTCCGAGGGGATATTAACACTCGTAAGAGCCGAACAGCCATTGAACAACTCTGAGTTTATCAACTCAAGAGACTCAGGCAGCGTTACCGTACGCAGCGACGAGCACTCGGCAAAAGCGTTCCAGCCTATTGTTTCAACCGTGTCGGGAATACTGAGCGACGTAAGCGCCGAGCAGCCGTAGAAAGCGAAATTGCCGATAGATGTAAGCGTTGTCGGAAGCCATATCTTGGCGAGGGCCGAGCAGCCTTTGAAAGCTGAGGTTTCTATTGTTTCGAGCGTTTCCGACACATATATTCCGGTCAGCGCCGAGCACCCCTCGAAAGCGCTGTAACCAATATGTTTGATTGTCGGAGGCATATGCACATAAGTTACATCAGTACAGTTAAGAAAAGCATAGGTCCCCATGCCAAGCTCAGGCGCCCCTACGTACTTGTTCTTGCCTATCGACGTCACGGTATACATCTCGCCGTTGCACATCACTGTCTGCGGTATAGTCACCTCACCACCGTTGCCCTCGTAATGCACAAGGTCGAGAGTGCGGTCAGCTGTCGATTCGACGCGGAAAATGAAGTCGTCCGAACTGAAACACTCGCCCTCGGCAGCGGTTACGCCGTCGCCTTCAAGGATTTTGCTGAAAGTGTTCCAGCCCTCGGCAGCGCGGTAAGTCTCGGCGCAGCCTTCGGGAACGTAGAGGATTGCCGATTCGGGGATGTTGGTGAACGGAGTTTTTCCTAAAGCCGGGGGAGTTGCTCCCTTCATCACGACTGTGACAAGCGAAGTGGCATAGCTGAAAGCATAGTCGCCTATAGAGGTGAGACTCTCCGGGAGTGTTACCGAAACGAGATTCACGCAACGCGAGAAAGCCTGTGTGCCTATGCTCTCGGTGCCCTCGGGCACGGCGTAGCTCACAGTGGCGGGAGGCGCTATTTTGAAAGTTTTCATATCGAGGCTGTACACAACGCCGTCGGCGTTGGAGCGGAAAGCCGGGTTACCCTCCTCCACATATATGTGTTCAAGAGATGTACACAGCAGGAATGCGAAAGTAGAAATGCCCGTCACCGACTTCGGGAGTGTCACCGAGCTAAGCGATGTGCACTGCGAGAATGCCATATAGGAAATACGTGTAAGCCCGGCTCCGAACTCCACGGACTGGAGATTATAGCATCGGTAGAAAGCATAATCGCCTATCTCCTTTACCGTATCGCCAAAGCGTACCTCAGTTATTTTCGAGGGGGCAAAGGCGCCGTCGTCCTGCGATGCGGCATCGCGGCTCACATATTCCACCGTATAATTCTTGCCTGCTTCATTGCGCACATAGGTAGGGATAGTGATAACAAAGGCCGAGCCGGTGTATTTGCGGATATTGACCGTGCTCTCGGCTTCCGACACTACTTCAACCTCATAGTCGTCGGCATAGAACACATCGCCGTCGTCAGCCAAGGCCGGTAGGCTTGAGCCACATGCAAACAGCAATAGCTGAACTAACTTTTTCATAGCTTGAATTTTTAGTAACAGGATATAATGGTGCTTTCGCTCCCAAAGTTACTGAATAATTGGCAAACCTCAAAAAAATGTAAATCTCCAATTAAAAATTATTAGCTAACTTTAATCAAAAGGCATGAGCAAGAGGCGCCGCAAGTTGTTATACTACTAAAGAAAAAGAAAGGAGCATCCCTCGTTGTGCAATCGAGTAGTGATACTGGGCTGCACGACTCTCATAAATAAATAGTTGAAACGTGGAAGGCCTCCCGGGCACAAGTCCGGGAGGCCTTTTGTGTATTGTCTTTTACGCCCGAGGTGCTGTATTAGAACCAGCGGGTGTAAGCGAAGTCCTGGCGGTGGGGCAGTTCGGCGTTCTTGGGATAGATGCGGAAGCCGTAGCGGAATACGCCTGCATCTTTAACCTTGGTCGAGAGCTCGTAGGTGAGCACGTTGCCGTCCTGCTTCACAATCTTGAAGGGCTCGGTGCGCACGAAGCTTTCCTTGCCGTCGGCCTGGCGGTAGATTACCATTTCGAGACCGAGGTCGCGGCCAATGCCGTTGGTGTCGACAGTAACCTCAACGCGGAAGGGCTCGCCGGTGAGCGAAGAGCTCATCTCGCCGCTGTGGCGCACGTCGAGAACCTTGATACCGTCCCACTCCGAAGCAACTTTCTCTTTCCAAGCAACGATGCTCTTGGCAAGAGCGCAGTTGTCGGCGCGGAGGCGCTTGCTGCGGGCAGCTTCGGGGTCGTAGAAGCGTGCGATGTAGTCGTCGATCATGCGCTTCATGGTGAAGTGGGGAGCGATGTCGCCGATAGAACCCTTGATATACTGAATCCAGCGGGGCGAGTAGCCTGCCGAGTTCTTCTCGAAGTAGAGAGGTATGATCTCGTTCTCGAGCATCGAGTAGATAGTGGCTGCGTCGAGCTTATCCTGCTGACCCTGGTCGGTGTAGGTACGCTTGTCGGTGAGAGCCCAGCCAGCCTGCTCGTTGAAGCGGTAGCCTTCGTACCACCAGCCGTCGAGCACCGAGAAGTTGAGCACGCCGTTCATCTCGGCTTTCTCGCCCGATGTACCCGAAGCCTCGAGAGGACGGGTGGGGGTGTTGAGCCAGATGTCGACACCGGTAACGAGGCGCTTGGCAACAATCATGTTGTAGTCTTCGAGGAAGATGATCTTGCCGAGGAACTCGGGACGGTGGCTGATTTCGACGATGCGCTTGATGAGGTCCTGACCGGCGCCGTCGGCGGGGTGAGCCTTACCGGCGAAGATAAACTGCACGGGGAACTTCTCGTTGTTTACAATCTTGGCAAGACGGTCGAGGTCGGTGAAGAGGAGGTGTGCGCGCTTGTAGGTGGCGAAGCGGCGTGCGAAACCGATGATGAGGGCGTTGGGGTTGATGCGGTCGAGGATATTCACAACCGAACCGGGATCGCCCTGGTTTGCAAGCCATTTTTCCTTGAAGTCGCGGCGGAGGAAGTTGATGAATTTGTTCTTCATCGTCTGGCGCATGCCCCAGATTTCGGCATCGGGCACCTCAAAGATACCTTTCCATGCCTCGGGGTCGCTCTGGTTCTTGAACACCTGGCTGCCGAGCTTCTCGCTGTAGAATTCTTTCCACTCCGATGCGGCCCAGGTGGGCATGTGCACACCGTTGGTAACATAGCCAACGTGGCTTTCTTCCCAGGAGTAACCTTTCCAGATACCGGCGAACATGCGCTTCGAAACCTCGCCGTGGAGCCAGCTCACACCGTTAGCTTCCTGGCAGGTGTTGAGGGCGAATACGCTCATCGAGAAGCGTTCGTTGGTGTCGGGGTTCTCGCGACCCATGTTCATGAGGTCGTTCCAGCTGATGCCGAGTTTTGCGGGATATTCACCCATATATTTGCCGAAGAGGCCTTCGTCGAAGTAGTCGTGACCGGCGGGCACGGGGGTGTGCACGGTGTAGAGCGACGAAGCACGCACGAGCTCGAGGGCTACGTTGAAGCTGAGGCCGTCTTTCTGCACGAAGTCAACGAGACGCTGGAGGTTGAGGAGCGCAGCGTGGCCTTCGTTGCAGTGGTAGAGCTGCGAGTTAACGCCGAGTTTCTGCAGCATGAGCACGCCGCCGATACCGAGGAGGTATTCCTGCTTGATGCGGTTCTCCCAGTCGCCGCCATAGAGCTTGTGGGTAATGGGGCGGTCGAACTCGCTGTTCATGTCGAAGTCGGTGTCGAGGAGGTAGAGCTTCATGCGGCCCACGTTCACACGCCAGATGTGGCAGTAGATGATTCGGCCGGGGTAAGGAACCTCGAGAATCATGGGGCGGCCGTCCTCTTCAAGAACCTGCTCGATAGGGAGCTGGTTGAAGTTCTGGGGCTCGTAGTTGGCAATCTGCTGGCCGTCGACGCTGAGGGTCTGTGTGAAGTAGCCGTAGCGGTAGAGGAAGCCTACAGCGGTCATGTCGACGCAGCTGTCGGAAGCTTCTTTGATATAGTCGCCGGCAAGCACACCGAGACCGCCTGAGTAAATCTTGAGGCAGTTGCAGAGGCCATATTCCATAGAGAAATACGATACCGAGGGCACGTCCTTGCGCATGGGCTTGGCCATGTACTCCTTGAAGTCGGCGTAAACCTTGGCGAGCTGAGCCATGAAGTCGGCGTCGGCGAGGAGTTCGGCGATACGGTCGGAAGTGAGCGACTGAATCTGCATCACGGGGTTCTCGCCGTTGGTGCGCCAGAGGTCGGGGTTAATAGAGCGGAAGAGAGCTTTACCTTCGCTGTACCATACCCACCAGAGGTTCTTGGCAAGTTCCTCAAGGGGTTTGAGCTGGGCGGGGAGCTCAGATTTCACTGTAATGTCGCGCCACACGGGGGCGTTTGTGTTGCTTACAGAAAGTTTCATATATGCTTGGTTTGTATTTCTATTTTTGCAGGCGCAAGTCGCGGTCGGAGAGAGCCTTGCAGAATGCGCTGTAATAATATTTCATAAAGTCGGACCACTGAGCCTTGGCAGCGGTTGCAGCTGCGGCTTTGCGGGCAGTGGCTATGGCCTTGCTGTCGGCACCGCACATTGCCAGGATGTCAGCGGCGATGCGTGCCGTGGCCTCGGCATAGTTGCTGTCGGTGCGCTCAACCACTTCAACGCCGCAGGAGGCGAAGGTAGGTTTGCTGTCGATTTCCATTACCCAGCGGCCGAAGCCTGCCAGGGTGGTGGTCACGGTGGGCACGCCGAAAGCCACGCTCTCGAGCGGGGTGTAGCCCCAGGGCTCGTAGTAAGAGGCGAATACGGTGAGGTCGAGGCCCGGAAGAAGTTCGTAATAGGTGAGGTCGAAGATACCGTCGGCGCCGTCGAGGTAGCAAGGCACGTATATGACGGTGACATCGGCAGCCCGGTCGTTGGTGAAGCCGAGCTCGTGTATGCGGCGGTTCACGGGGTCGTCGCCGTAGTTGTTGAGCTTATGGGTGAGCACGGGGTCGCTCAGACGCGAGAAATTCTGCATGGCAAGCTGCTGCGCAAGGTCGGGGCGCGGGCCTCCGCACCAGGCGGGTACAAGAACGAGTGCCAGAACCTTATGCGCGGGAGAGCTTGCACCCACGGCGCGCACGGCGTCGAGGTACATGTCTATGCCCTTGTTGCGGTATTCGCAGCGGCCCGAAGTGGCTACTATAAAGGTATCGGCGGGAAAATCGACTCCCGTCAGGGCATGTGCCACATCAAGGATTTTCTTGCGCGATGTCTCGCGGGCTGCGGTATAATTCTTTTTTGAAGGAACGAAGTTGAGCTCGAAGCCGTTGGGGGTTACCACAGGGCGTATGCCAAGGAGCTGCTCGGCCTCGTCGGCGGTCACGTCGCTCACGGTAGTGAAGCAGTCGGCGTTCCACGCTGCGGCTTTCTCGAGCGAGTGCTTGGCCTCCATATTGAGCTCGCGGGCCATTTGGTCGCCGTTATAGTTATGGAGCTGGTCGTAGAGGGGTTTGCCATTACCGCATATGCTGCGGCCAATGCTGGTGGCATGGGTGGTGAAGACCGTAGCCACATCGGGCATATCGGCTTTGAGCTCGAGTAGCCCCATGGCGGTGGTCCACTCGTCGAAGAGCGCCACTACATTGCGGGGATTAACCTTGCTGAAGCGCACAATGCTCTCTATAACCTGAGCCGAGGCGCGCGCAAAGGCACAGCCCTCGTCGTAGTCGCCGTAAGCATGCAGGGAGTCAACATTATACAGCTCCCACATGCGGCCATAGGCGGCGTCTTTAGAGGCGTACATACCCTCGAATTTCACAAGAATAGCAAGGGGCTTGCCGGGCACATCCCAACGGCCAACCCTTACATCGACACCTTCGGGCAGCATGGCATTGCGGAGCCACGGGCGCAGCAGTGTTTTCGATTCTATAAAATAAGGTGAGGGATTTTCTTCGCTCCAGACGTCCGGACCGATAAAAATAAGCTTGTCCTTGAACTGCTCCTTGAGAGTTTTTGCCTTGCTCGACAGCACGGTATATATGCCGCCGATTTTATTGCAAACCTCCCAACTTGACTCAAACAACAAATCTATCTCTTGGCTACAATTGTCCATAAAGTGTAACTTCATTCTTTTCGAGCCGCAAAGGTACGAAAAAAAAACGTAATATCAAAATAATGATTCTCAACCTTTCAGCACGGGCGCCCTGAAAAGCGAGAGGGTGATAGCAGTGGCAACGGCCACATTGAGGCTCTCGACGCTTCCGCCGGGGTACGGAGGTATTAGCAGGCGGTGCGTGACAGCAGCGCCCACAGCGTCGGAGATTCCGTTACCCTCGTTGCCCATTACAATCACGCCTTCGGTGCTAAGTGCCGTCGAGTAGATGTTCTCGCCGTCGAGAAAAGTGCCGTAGACGGGCACGGGCACGTCTCTGAGCACCTCAGAAAGGTCGGTATATATAATATTGACGCGCGCGAGGGCTCCCATGGTGGCCTGCACAACCTTTGGGTTGAAAGCATCGACAGTATCGCGCGAGGCGAGCACGGTGCGTACGCCCATCCAATCGGCGGTACGGAGTATGGTGCCGAGGTTGCCGGGGTCCTGCACACGGTCGAGGGCAAGAATCAATTGTCCTTTGAAGTCGCCGGACTGAGGCAACTCCGGGCTTTCGGGAAGCTCAAAAAAGGCTATAACGGGCTGGGCGGTAGTCAGATGCGAGAGTTCTTTAATCTCGCCGGGGCGAAGTATATTCACTGTACATCCGGCCAGCTCCGTGCCATGGGTTTCTACCCACGCCTCCGTTGCGAACACATGGCGGGGACGGAAACGCACGGCAAGCTCAAGCACGCATTTGGTGCCTTCGGCCACAAAAAGGCCGGTGCGACGCCGCCATTTGGCATCGTCGAGCGACGACAATTCTTTGCGAAGCCTGTTGGTAAGCGGCGATTCAAAATTCATAACCGGCTTCCGCACAGAGTTTTTTATCTTCGGCCACGGTTGAGCCGAGGGTGGTGAGGAGGTCGCCTACAATAGCGCCGTTGACTCCGGCGCGGAGTGCCTTGAGCTGTGTCTCGCGGCTCAGACGGGCACGGCCGCCGGCGAAACGTATCTGCACACGCGGGTGGGCAAAGCGGAAGAGCGCCACAGTGAGCAGCACCTCGTCCTCCGCAATAAGCTCGGTGTCGGCCAAGGGGGTGCCGGGTATGGGGCAAAGAATATTTATGGGAATCGACACGGGTTCGGCCTTGCGGAGCTCAATGGCGAGCTCCATGCGCTGGCGGCGCGTCTCTCCCATGCCTATGATACCGCCTGAGCATATCTCGAAGCCAATTTTGCGGGCTGCTTCTATGGTGGCGAGTTTATCGGCTATGGTGTGGGTGGTGACGAGCGAGCCGAAATATGAGGGCGCCGTCTCGAGGTTGCAGTGGTAGCGGTGTACTCCGGCATCCCAAAGTTGCTGCAGCTCAGCTTCGTTGAGCAGCCCGAGCGATGCGCAGGTGTTGATATTGTCTTCTTCGGCCACTTCTTTGAGCAGAGTGCATACCTGTGCGAGAGCTTTGCCGCGCACGGCCTTGCCACTGCCTACGAGCGAGAAGCGCCCTATGCCGAAAGAGGCGTTGTAGCGCGCCACATGGCGTGCATGGTCGTGGTCTACAATATCGTAGGTCTCGCAGCCGGTGTTGTAGTGGGCCGATTGCGCGCACCACTTGCAATTCTCGGAGCATCGGCCCGAGCGTGCGTTCACTATCGAACAGGTATCGAATTTGCGGGGCACATATTTCTCGGTTATGCGGCAGGCGCCTTCTATTATGGCGTCTTTACCCTCGGCGCTGTCGATGGCAGCAAGGGCGTAAAGGGTATCGGGTTCGAGCGTTTCGCCCGCGAGCACACGCTCAAGGGCTTCGGCTACTATATTGAGGTCGTTCATTGCGTTTGCTTTTAATTACGGCGCAAAGTTACTCAACATAAGCCGAACCTCCAAGGTATCAGCCGAGAATATTCATTGCATCGGTCCAGCTGCTGTACACACGCCCGGCACCCTCGGGTGAGTCTACGATCCTGAGACCCTGCGCATTGGCCATTATGCGCAGAAGCTCGCCTATACTTGCCTTGGCCGCGAGCCGACGCAGCAAGGCAGTCACGGCTTCGGTGTCGAGCGAGCGCAAAGAGCGGCCGTCGAAAGGCATTTCGAGCCATATGATTTCGCCTGCCTCTACGTCGAGAACACCGAACACGAGGCCTTTGGAGAGGTCTTTGGCAGAAATTCGCACCATGTGCGAGACTGTCGAGGGGTCGTAGGCGACACCCGTTGCGTCGCTCACCTCCATAGGGTTGGCAGAGTCCATCCACCCCACCATAAGGTTAGGCTGCAGCGAGCCGTCGGTATACGCATTGCAGGTGAAGGTCACATACTGCGCGCCGCCGCGGCGTAGTTCGTCGAGGTCGAGCTCTATATATTCGGCTGTTCCAACCATATCGGGAATAAACTGAATATCACCGCTGTGGGTGGCTCCTGCGAGTGTAAGACTATAGTAAGCGCACTCGGCGACCCCGCCGTCGGCATAGGCAATGCGGCAACTGAGGTCCATGTCGAGGTGTTGGGCAGGCAGCCCCTTGCCCCACTGCAGGAAGAGGCGCACGGCATTACCTTCGACCTTGAAGCGCTGGCCGGGGAGAGCCATATCGGTGTCACTCACGGTGTTGGAACGGTCGCCAAGGGGCACTGGCACGGCAAAAAGCTCGGGAGCGATATACACGGTAGCGCCTTTTTCGTGAGGCTGAGAGGCAAAGAAGGAGCTGAGCCCTTCGAGACACCCCCTCTTAACATCGGCTGCCATTTTTGAGCGGGCGTCCTCTGTGTAGAGGCTCAATAGCTTATTGACAGGCACCTCAACGCGCACACCGCCGGGGAGCTCAACACGGCGGGTGTCGCCCTCGGGCTTGAAATATATGTCGGCGGCATTGGCAAGCGAGAGCAGCAGGCGCGGCGCGAGAGCAGGAGTCACGGTCTTGAAGCGGTCGAGGGTGACATCGGCACCAAACCACAGCATTGAAGCGAAAAGCGAGCGCGCGAAAAGGCCGGGGCGACTTTCGAGCATGGCAAAAAACTCCTCGGGATTGCGGCGCTCGCGGGCGGCGGCGAGGCGCCCCGCCCACACGTCGTAATCCTTGCGGTAGAAGCGGTCGAGAAGCTCGGCAAGTTTCCCGTAGCCGGGTTTACGGGCGAACTCGCTCAGGCGCAGGGCTCGGATAAAGCGCACCCACATCCCGCGCCGCGGATTCATAAGCTCGCACATAGCCTCGGTGCTGAGGCTCATGGAGTTGAGCAGCGAGGCATAGCGGCGGCATTCAGCGCGATCGTAGTAGAGTTTCAGTTTAAGGCGAGCCTCGGCAGCTTGCTCTGCGCGTGCCTCTTCGGTGCGGTAAGCACCGGCTTTGCGTGCCACAATGGCCGCAGGAGGTGTGATGCGCAGATTATCGGTATGGCGGTACCAAAGATAGCGGAGCAATATGGCCGGGTCGGGCAAAAGTGGTACCACTTTTTCAAACTCGCCACGGTCTTCGAGATAGGCGGCTATCATCAAAGTGTTATCTACAAGGATATTGCGGTCGAGTTGTGGCAAGCCGTAAGCTTTAAGGAGGGCAAGGAGCGTCACCCACTGGGTTGCGTTGAGTGGAAGAGGTGAATACACAAGACTGTCGCGCAGCTTTATGAAATCACTCTCTTGCCAGAGCGTCAGAACTTTAACGTGACTGCCCGTGCCTTTGTACACTATTTTTGAAAGCTCGAATGGGGTGCCGCAGAAAGGGCAACCGTTGTAGCGCTCAAGCGGGAAAGTGCCGTCGGGTATGAAATGCCCGCAGGGCAAAACCGTTCCGGCCATATCGCCCGTAGGGAAAAGGTTAGCGAAGAGCGTCACTATATGGTCGAGGCGGCTCTCGCCCGTAGGTGTCTGCCATGCTTTGACCAGAGGCGCCCAGTTGAGGCCTATGCCATATACTTCATCGATGCAACGCACGACGTCGGCGAGCACCGTGGGGCTCACCGCATTGGCAGCTGCAAGGGCGTGGGAGTCAAGTTCATAACCTTTCTCAGCGAGCGACGCGGCAAAGGCTGCCGCCGGTGCGCCGAGTTCGCGTCTATCGGTAATTGGCACATCGCCGAGCCACAGGGCGCCGTGGCGCAGGGCTATCTTTATGAGCTCGCTGTTCATGGTAAGGCAGAAAATAAAAAAAAAGCGCGGCAATCGGGCGGCTGAAAGCCTAATCAATGGTGTGGAAGTAAGCCGCCCTTGGCCGCGCCGTATGAGGTAAAAGATATGTCTATTTCGTGTCGTCTTTCTCTATCTCGATAGAAACTTTACGCCACAGAGGGTCGGGAATCAAGCGCCACAGCGCGGTCACAACCGCCCAACGCGAGTCTATAACGGCCACACGTTTGCCGCGCAGAATGGCTTTCTCGAGGCGTGGAGCCACATAGTCGATGCTCATTTCCAGCGGGTATGAGTTGCCGTTGAGCAGGGGTGTATCCACAAAGCCGGGGCGGATGTCGGTAATGGCTACGTTGACGTGCTGCTGGTGGGCGAGCTGGTCGAGGGCCTGGAGATAGGTCCACTGGTAGCGCTTCGATGCCGAGTAGGTTGCCGATATGCCTATGCCCTTGGTGCCTGCCACCGAAGTTATCGCTGCAATATGGCCGCGGGTGACGTTGGCGGTATCTTTGTAGTACTTGTAGGCGGCGTTTACTATTGTGGTAAAGCCTATTACGTTGACGTCGAGAGTACGGCGGTCGAGGGCACGGTCGAGTTCGGGGTTTCGCCAGCCGCAACCGGCGGCATACAGCAGGTAATCCATACCGCCGAGGGTCTCTATAAGATTATAGAAGCGGTCGACGGCATCTTCGGCAGTGACATCGAGGGTTGTGTACTCTACCCTGCCGGGATATTGTTCCTTGAGTTTGCGCAGAGGCTCTTCGGTGCGTGCGGCCACGCCCACACGCCAGCCGAGGCGTGCGAAATCGGCGGCTACGCGCTGGCCCATGCCCGACGAAGCGCCTATTATTATAATTCTTTTCATTGCTCTTGAGTGCTTGCTTGTTGCGGGGTGATTTCCCCTTCGCTTATAACATCGGCAGCCTTGGGCTTGTTCAGATGACCTAAACCGAAAGTATATACGACAGAGAAAGAACCGTTGATTGTCGAGGAGCGGGCGCCGTAGCCGGGGATGTACCACGGGTCGCCGTAGCTGCACTTGCTGCTGTGGAGTATGGCCTGGTATTTCACCGTCCAACCCGCCGACAGCGGGCCCCAGAGCTTCACGCGCAGCCCGAGGCAGAACTCAAACCAGCCCACGGTGGCATGCTGCGCAGGTATGTTGAAAGTGGTGGTCTCGTGCCAGTAGGGTGAATTTACGGTAATATTATCCACGCTGAAACTGAAAGGCGAGAAACCGTAGCGCACTCCGGCAAAAAATGAGTAGTCGGGGTTGGAATTGTAGAGGAAATTGTAGTTGGCACCTACCCTGAAATAGAAACTCAGCGGCGAGCGGTAGGTGTAATTTCCACCCGAGGGTGTATGGTCGGCAAGACCGAGACCGGCCTCGAATACAGGCTTGTAGCGGTTGTGCAGCGAGAGCTCCACCCATGCGTCGGCAAGGCCATATTGCTGCCCGAAAGCGCGCATCAGTGGGTCCCACACATTAAGCCCGACGCTGAAAGCATCGAAAAGCGGGTATTCCATTTTGGGCACGCGCTTGATAAGGGTGGAGTCCATCCACTCCTCACCCGTAATGGTGTCGACGTATACGGTCTGCCCCTTTTCGTTGAGGTAGCTCACCGAGTTGGCGCGGCGCTTGGCGTTGATGCGCGAGGTGTCGGAGGCGGTTTCGTTTACCGACTGCGTGGTAGTTGCCTGTGTTGTGACAGGCGTCATGCGCCTCTTGGTCTGCGCGCTCAGGGCGAAGGCCACAGTCAGCAGCAAGGCTGCGCATATTATGGCAAAGGAGCGTTTCATTGTTCAGGCTCCTCCTCTTCGTCGCCGGCCTCTGCCGTGCGGAAATATATGCTTATGCGCTCGATGTCTACGTTGGTAATCAGCGAGTCGGTTATCACCACAGAGTCAATGAGATGCGTGGTATAGCTCATGCGCGTGATATTGTAGTAGTACATTGCACCGCACTCCTCCGAGGCAAAGAAAGGCTCGGAGGTATAGTCGAACACAATGGTATCGTTGTTGGCGGGGTCGTCGAGCCCTTCCTGGGTGTAGTGGAAGCACCAGGCCGTGCTCTGCTTTGTGGAGCGCATGGGCAGATAGAGCTGCGATGCCGAGGTTCCCGAGGCGAGGAGGAGCGAGTCGTTGGGCGCACCCACACCGCTCACATCGAGGGCCGAGAGGGCTATGCTCTTGCCCGTGGCGCTGTCGTAGAAACCCGCAAGAGGGATGGCGCTCTGGTTGTCGAGGCAGCCCGAGGTATTGCAGGCCGCCACAAGCAGGGCTGTGAGGCAAATAAATATGTATGTTGCTTTCTTCACAGTTCGATGATATTGTCGTCGAGCCCGCGGCGCACCTTAGCCGGGATTTTGATTCCCTCGGCAGGGAATCCCAAAGGCATTATAGCCACAGGCACGAGTCCTTCGGGCAACCCGAGACCCTCAGCAAGGACTTCGGGCTTGAAGTTGCACACCCAGCATGTGCCCAGGCCGTGTGCCGAGGCAGCAAGGCAGAAGTGCTCGGTGGCAATGGCCACATCGATGTCGGTGTGGTTCTTATTGTCATCGGGGCGCACCCAGCCTTCAGCGGGCACTGCACACATTATTATATATAGGGGAGCCGATGCAAACCACTCGCGGTTGTAAGCCTGCTGCACGCAGCTGCGGCCTTGGGCGCTGCGCACAATGGCAAAGCGCCACGGCTGGCGGTTGCAGGCCGAGGGGGCGAGGCGGGCGTCGTCGAGCACGGCGCGAAGCAGGCTCTCGGGCACGGCTTCGGCCGAATATGCGCGGCACGAGTAGCGGGTGGCGCAGAGAGTGTCGAAAGTATTGTTTTCAGTCATCGTTGCTATGTTTTACGTTTTCACCGAGCACTTCTTCAATCTCATACTCGTTACGTTTGGGCGAATTGCGCACCACAAGCTCGCCAACGAAACCGGCCAGGAAGAGCTGTGAGCCAAGGAGCATGAGCACCAGCGAGATATAGAAATAGGGCGAGTCGGTGACAAGGATATAGTGCGCGCCGGTGTGCATGTTGTAGAGCTTGGTGGCTCCTACCACAATCACCGCCACGAGACCCAGGAAGAACATCAGACTGCCCAGTAGCCCGAAGAGGTGCATTGGCTTCTTGCCGAAGCGACCTGTGAACCACAGCGTGAGCAGGTCGAGGTAACCGTTCACAAAACGGTCGAGGCCGAATTTGGTTTTACCGTATTTGCGTGCCTGGTGCTTGACCACTTTCTCGCCTATGCGGTTGAAGCCGGCGAGTTTGGCAAGGTAAGGTATATAGCGGTGCATATCGCCGTACACCTCTATGTGCTTCACCACGGCATGACGGTAGGCTTTGAGGCCGCAGTTGAAGTCGTGGAGGTTGTGTATGCCGCTCACTCTGCGGGCTGTGGCATTGAAAAGCTTGGTGGGTATTGTTTTGGAGAGGGGGTCGTAGCGCTTCTGTTTATAGCCGCTCACAAGGTCGTAGCCCTCGTTCTTTATCATGCTGTAGAGAGCCGGAATCTCGTCGGGACTATCCTGAAGGTCGGCATCCATAGTTATCACCACATCGCCCTTGGCAAGGCGGAAGCCGGTGTTGAGGGCCGGCGACTTACCATAGTTGCGGCGGAACGAAACCCCGCGCACATGCTCGGGGTCGGCCTTGTGGAGGCCGTCGATCACGCTCCATGAGTCGTCGGTCGAGCCGTCGTTCACATATATCACCTCGTAGCTGAAGCCCTCGGCAGCCATTACACGCGCTATCCAGGCGTTGAGCTCGGGGAGCGACTCGGCCTCGTTATACAGAGGCACTACTACAGAAATATCCATTATATGTTATTCTCTTTAGCACGGGAAAGGCGGCTGTTCATACTGTTGGCTTTCACGATGATAGCCGTGACAAGCGAGAGCACCGTGCCCGTGATTATGTTGAACGAAATGAGTTGTGCGGTGACATCGGCTGCCGTTGGCATACGCACGGCCACGGCACTCTCAAGGAGGTCGGCCATGCCTATGGCCTCATCGGTGCCCATTGCGCGGTAGGCCTCGATAGCTGCGCTCACAGTCTCGGCAATGAAACCGGGCCACACAAAGCGGAGGCATACGTAGGCGAACACCCCCGGAAGCAATGTGCCGAGGAAAAAAGTGCCTATGCCTTCGGCCCATATCTCGGGGAAACCGAGTGTGCCGCCCGCTGCCTGATTGCTGCGGCGCAGCATGCGGTAGAATACCACCGGGAAGCACGCCGTGCCCGCAATGAGCAGAAGCACTGCCGCCGACAAGCGCGTGCTGAGACCGGCGCAGAGCACCAGCCCGCATATCATGAGCCCCACTATAAAGCCGTTTTCACCGGCACGGGCAAGTATTGGCCGCGGAGGAGGAGTTGGGTTGCCGTTCATTTTTATTTATCAGGTTTATTCAGACTACAAAATTACGCATTTTAATATAAACCGCAAAAACAGATTTGGCCCGGGAGCACATGCATTGGCTTCATATAAATGCGGGCAGGAGATAATATGAAGCACACGCCCCGCATATCAGACACCCTCGGCCGCATTTTCAACATTCTTTAACTAAACGGTTGTAATTTCTTGCGTATCTTTGCGTCACATATAGCAAAGAAAAACCAACTATATTACATAAGATGAAAAAACTGATTTTGCGCGGCATAGCAGCAGTGATAGCTGTGACAGCCGCATGGGCACCTGTAAAAGCTCAGGAGCCCGGGCAGATTCCGAGCCTCCCGCTCGACCCGGAAATCCGCACAGGCGTGCTTGACAATGGCATGACTTATTACGTCCGCCACAACGACACCCCCAAGGGCCAGGCCGATTTCTACATTGCCCAGAAAGTAGGTTCTATCCTTGAAGAAGACCACCAGCGCGGTCTCGCCCACTTCCTCGAACACATGTGCTTCAATGGTACACAGAATTTCCCCGGCAAAGGCATCATCAACTGGCTTGAGACCAAAGGTGTGAAATTCGGCCAGAACCTCAACGCCTACACCGGCGTCGACGAGACCGTTTACAATATCTCGAACGTGCCCTGCGCCTCCAAAGCCGTGCAGGACTCCTGCCTCCTCATTCTCCACGACTGGTCGTGCGCCCTCACCCTCGACCCCGCTGAAATCGATGCCGAGCGCGGCGTTATCCACGAAGAGTGGCGCCAGAGCATGGCCGGTCAGATGCGAGTTATCGAGCAGCTCCTCCCCACAATGTACCCCGACAGCCGCTACGGCTACCGCCTCCCCATTGGCACAATGGAGGTTGTCGACAACTTCCCCCCGCAGGCGATCATCGACTACTACCACACATGGTATCGCCCCGACCAGCAGGGCATTATCGTAGTAGGCGACATCGATCCCGAATACATCGAGGGTAAAATCAAAGAGATGTTCTCGCCCATACCCATGCCCGAGAACGCACGCGAGCGCGAATACTTCGAGGTGGAGGAAACTCCCGGCACTATCTTCGCCCTTGGCGCCGACAAAGAAATCAAGTCGGCAGGCATAGAGATGCTCTTCAAGACAAACGCCATGAAGCTCCCCAAAGAGTACCGCAACACTGCCGCACACTTCATGACCGAATACATGCGCCGCATGATTACGTCGATGCTCAACAACCGCCTTGCCGACCTCGCAAGCAAGCCCGAAACCGAATATGCACGTGCACGCGTGTCGATCGGCGACTACTTCCTTGCCAAGACCACAGGCGCCCTCGACCTCGACGTCGTAGCCAAGGATACCGACGTGGTTCCCGCCTTCCAGCAGGCTTACCGCGAGCTTCTCCGTGCCGCACGCGGAGGCTTCACCGTGGGTGAATACGAGCGCGCCCGCGCCGAACTCCTCTCGGGCGTTGAAAAAGAATACAACGAGCGCGACCACCGCCAGAACGAGACCTTCTCACGCGGCCTCGTGCGCACCTTTGTCGACGGCGTGCCCTTCACCGACATGGCCACCTACAAGGCTATGTACGACCAAATGGCCAACATGCTCCCCCTCGAGCAGCTCAACACCGTTCTCCCCCAAATGATTACCGAGGACAACCGCGTTGTTCTCGCCCTCATCCCCGAGGCCGAAGGCTACACCCTCCCCACCGAGGAAGGCCTCACCGCCGCTATCGAGGCTGTTGAGGCCGAAGAACTCGAGCCCTATAAGGACGAGATGCGCACCGACCCCCTCATTCCCTCGCTCCCCGCTCCCGGCACCATTGCATCTACCTCGCACAACGCCGAGTGGGACGCCACCGAGTACGTGCTCTCCAACGGCGTGAAAGTGCTCGTGAAGCGCACATCGTTCAAGCCCGGCGAAATCTTCTTCGGCGCAATTGCCCAGGGTAACGCCCTCGCCGACATCGACCCCGCAAAGGCTTCGTCGGTGAAATTCCTCCCCGTGGCAATGATGAACGAGGCTTACTACGACTACTCAAACTCCGACCTCAAGAAGTACATCCAGGGCAAGCAGATTGAAATCGGTCTCAGCGCCGACGGCTACACCCGCTCGCTCCAGGGCCAGACAGTAGCCAAAGACCTCCCCACCGCTATGGAGCTCATCTACTCTCTCTTCACAGGCTTCAACCTCAAAGAAGATGAGTTCGAGGCTCGCCGCAGCGCCATCGCAGGTATCATCGCCAACCAGGAGACCGACCCCCAGTTCGTGTTCCAGAAGAGCTTCCTCAGCGTGCTCTTCGGCTCGCCCATGCGCCAGGCCATGTCGCTCGAAGATGTGAAAGCCGCCAACCGTGAAGACATCATCGCCATGGTTCACAACATGACCGCCAACGCCGCCGACTACCTCTTCGTGTTCACCGGCGACATCGACGATGCCTCTTTCATACCCCTCATGGAGCAGTACATCGCCACTCTCCCCGCCGACGCTGCAAAAGCAACCCGCAACTACACCGTCAACAAGGGCTTCGAGTTTGTGACAGGCACCGAGACCAACACCTTCACTACCCCGATGCAGACCCCGCAGACATGGGTGCTCATAATCCTCAACGGCGACATGCCCTACAATGCCGAGAACAAAGCCCTCACCGAGGCAGCCGCACAGGTTCTCTCGAAGCGTCTGCTCAACAAGATCCGCGAGGAAATGGGCGCCGTTTACTCTATCGGTGCCGCAGGCATGATGACCCGCACAGGTGAAAACAACACTATCTTCCAGATCGGTTTCCCCATGAAACCCGAGATGAAAGATGAGGCTCTCGCCGAAATCAAGAACATTATCTGGAGCATGCCCACAACAGTGACAGCCGAAGAGGTTGCACCCGCTGTAGAGTTCATGCAGAAAGACATCAAAGAAAAACTCGAGAAGAACGAAGAGTGGGCCGAGTCGATGACCGCCACCTCTATCAACGGCGTGCAGACCTTCCTCAACACCGCCGACGTTCTCCCCGGCATCACCGCCGAGAAGGTTCAGAAATTCATGCAGGATATTATCAATCAGGGCAACTACCGCGTGATTGTAGTAGACCCCGAAACTAAATAAATCCGCGTACTATCCTACCCTACACAGCAAGGGCTGTGCCGCACGGCACAGCCCTTGCTGTTTTCTCGTCCGAAACTCATGGCAGCCCGTACGGAAAGAGGCATCACTATGGCGTCCGCCAGGACGCTGATTAACCCGTAACCCCCACGCCAGGGCGTCCGGCAGGACGCTGATTAACCAGTAACCCCGTACGCCGAAGCTTTAGCGGAGGCGTGCGGGGCTGAAAGACACACAGGAAAGCGTCCGGCAGGACGCTGATTAAGGTGAGGCTCAACGCCTTACAATTTTAATCGGCGTCCATGCGGACGCCATGCCTTGTGGTATTGCTGACCCCGCACGCCTCCGCTAAAGCTTCGGCGTACGGGGTTACTGGATTAATCCGCGTCCTGACGGACGCGACTTCGCCGGTTTGCTATCCCGGGCACGCCTACGCCTGCGGCTTCGGCGTACCCGGTTACGAGATTAATCGGCGTCTTTCAGACGCATTTAGGCCTCCGTAGACCGCTTGTTGGCGTTTGTTGCGAGGAGCTTAAGGTCCTCCGAGCCATTACATCCGGCATGATTCTGTATATATATGACCAAGTATAAGAAATCGGCCCCGAGACGCTATGCCCGGAGCCGATTTAATCATTTATCGTTAAGATTCCTCAGCTCAGCCCAGCGCCTGCAGCGAGGCGTTGAGAGTGGCGAGTTTGGCGTCGGCGTCGGCGAGTTTCTTTCGCTCGGCGGCGACTACAGCCTCGGGGGCGTGGCTTACGAAGCGCTCGTTGGAGAGCTTCTTCTCTACCGAAGCCTTGAAACCGTTGAGGTAGTCGATTTCCTTGGTGATGCGGGCACGCTCGGCTTCAACGTCGATGTTGGCGCTCTGGGGTATGTTGAACTCAAGGCTGCCCACGAGGAAGGAGTTTGCTGCGGGGTCTTTAGCGGCGTTCTCCTCAATTTTCTCTATGCCACCGAGGCGCTCAACCATAGGCTTGATTTCGGCGGGGATGGTGCCGAGCACGCGCAGGGTGAGCTGCTCGCGGGGCGAGATGTTGCGGCGGGCACGCACGGCGCGTATGCCGTTGATAATATCCTGAGCCTGCGCCACGAGAGCGATGAGTTCTTTGTCGGGAGTACCGGCTTCGGGCATCGAGGCGTACATTATCGATTCGCCCTCGGCACGCTGTGCCAGGTGCTGCCAAAGCTCTTCGGTGATGAAGGGCATGAAGGGGTGCAGCAGGCGCAGGAGCTGGTCGAGGAAGTTCTTGGCCTCGGCCATTGTGCGGGCGTCGACAGGCGAGCCGTAGGCAGGCTTGATCATCTCAAGGTACCACGACGAGAAGTCGTCGCGGAAGAGGCGGTATACAGCCATGAGGGCCTCCGAGATGCGGAACTTGCTGAAGAGGTCGTCGACCTCGGCGACTGTGGCCGAGAGTGTGGCGCCGAACCAGCGGGCGGCGAGGGCGGCGAGAGCGGGCTGCTCGAGCTTGTCGTCGGTCTGCCAGCCCTGGATTAGGCGGAAAGAGTTCCAGATTTTATTGCAGAAGTTGCGGCCGAGCTCCACGAGCTTGTCGTCGTACATGATGTCGTTACCGGCGGGTGCGGCGAGCATGAGACCCATGCGCACGCCGTCGGCGCCGTAGTCGCGGATAAGGTCGAGGGGGTCGGGCGAGTTGCCGAGCATCTTGCTCATCTTGCGGCCTATGGAGTCGCGCACGATGCCGGTGAAGTAAACGTTGTTGAACGGCTGCTTGCCCACATATTCATATCCGGCCATAATCATGCGCGCAACCCAGAAGAAGATGATGTCGGGGCCGGTGACAAGTGTGGCAGTCGGATAATAGTAGTTGATTTCCTCGTTGCCGGGGTTGTTGATACCGTCGAAGAGGGTTATAGGCCAGAGCCACGACGAGAACCAGGTGTCGAGAGCGTCGGGGTCCTGACGGAGGTCGGAGAGCTGCAGCTCGGGGTTTCCGCTCTTGGCACGCGCTTTCTCGAGGGCTTCTTCGGCGGTGAGGGCAACGACAAATTCCTCGTCCTTGCCGGTCTTGTCGCCATAGAAATAGGCGGGTATGCGGTGACCCCACCAGAGCTGACGGCTTATGCACCAGTCCTGTATGTTCTCAAGCCATATGCGGTAAGTGGTCTTGTATTTGTCGGGAACGAACTTGATGATGTCGTCGAGCACGGGCGAGAGGCTTTCGTCGGCAAAGTGCTTCATCTTCACGAACCACTGCAGCGAGAGGCGGGGCTCAACGGGCACCTTGGTGCGCTCCGAGAGGCCGATGTTGTTGGTATAGTCCTCTTCTTTTTCGAGGAGACCTGCGGCGGCGAGGTCGGCCACGATAGCCTTGCGGCAGTCGAAGCGGTCCATGCCCACATACATGCCTGCGACTGGAGCCACGGTAGCGTCTTCGTTGAAGATGTCGATGCTCTCAAGGTTGTGCTTCTTACCGAGCATGTAGTCGTTTTTATCGTGTGCGGGTGTTACCTTGAGGCAGCCTGTACCGAAATCGATTTCAACATAGCGGTCCTCGATAACGGGAATCACGCGGCCCACCAGAGGCACCACAACTTTATGGCCGCGGAGCCATGCGTTCTTGGGGTCCTTGGGGTTGATGCACATGGCGGTGTCGCCCATGATTGTCTCGGGGCGGGTGGTGGCGACCACGGCATAGCGGCGACCTTGGGCGTCGGTGTGCACCACAGAGCCTTCGGGAGCGGCTTCGCCATTGTCGTCGGCAAGATAATAACGCAGGTAGTAGAGTTTCGACTGCTCTTCGGTAAAGAACACTTCGTCGTCGGAGATAGCCGTGCGGTTCTGGGGGTCCCAGTTCACCATACGCAGGTCACGGTATATCAACCCTTTATCGTAGAGGTCAACGAATACTTTGAGCACACTCTCGCTGCGGAGGGGGTCCATGGTGAAAGCGGTGCGGTCCCAGTCGCACGAGGCGCCGAGCTTGCGCAGCTGCTGCAGGATTATGCCGCCGTGCTTCTCGGTCCACTCCCAAGCGTGCTCAAGGAACTGCTCGCGGGTGAGGTCGGTTTTCTTGATACCCTCGGCGGCAAGCTTGCCTATAACCTTGGTTTCGGTAGAAATAGCGGCGTGGTCGGTGCCGGGCACCCAGAGGGCGTTCTTGCCCTGCATGCGGGCGCGGCGCACGAGAATATCCTGTATTGTGTTGTTGAGCATATGCCCCATGTGGAGCACGCCTGTAACATTTGGCGGGGGAATAACTATGGTGTAGGGCTCACGGGCATCGGGCTCGGAGTGAAACAATTTGTGTTCCAGCCAATAGGCATACCAGCGGTCTTCAACCTCGGCCGGATTGTACTTCTGTGGAAGGTCGTTCATATCAAGATATATTTTTCGTGGTGCAAAGATACGACAAATATAAGAAAATAGAAAATTGAATATTGTGCCGAACTTCCGCAGCGAAAAATTTGTATATCTCTCAGCAAAGCATTACCTTTGCCTTGACGAATACTCAATCAAAACAACAACATAACTACGTTCAACATGGACAATAACAAAGAATTACTGGCACAGGTTACCGAACGCGCCCAGCTGTGGCTCGGCGAAGGTTACGACGAAGAAACCAAAGCCGAAGTGCGCCGCATGCTCGACGCCGACGATAAAACCGAGCTCATCGAATCGTTCTACCGCGACCTCGAGTTCGGCACAGGCGGCCTGCGCGGCATTATGGGTGCCGGCACAAACCGCATGAACATCTACACCGTAGGTGCTGCTACCCAGGGCCTTGCCAACTACCTCAAGGAGGCGTTCAAAGACCTCCCCGAGATCAGTGTCGCCGTAGGCCACGACGTGCGCAACAACTCGCGCAAGTTCGCCGAAATCGTAGCCGACATCTTCTCGGCAAACGGTATCAAGGTGTATCTGTTTGAAAACTTCCGCCCCACTCCCGAACTTTCTTTCGCCATCCGCGAGCTCGGTTGCCAGAGCGGCGTAAACATCACCGCTTCGCACAACCCCAAGGAATATAACGGCTACAAGGCCTACTGGAGCGACGGCGCCCAGATTATCGCGCCCCACGATGTCAACATCATCGACAACGTAAACCGCATCAAGAGCGTAAGCGAGATTAAATTCCAAGGCGACAAATCGAAAATTCAGATTATCGGCGAAGACATCGACCAGAAATTCCTCGCCGCAGTCAAAACCCTCTCGCTCGACCCCGAGGTTATCAAGCGCCACGCCGACCTCAAGATTGTCTACACCCCTATCCACGGCACAGGCGTGAAACTCGTGCCCGACTCGCTCCGCAACTACGGTTTCACAAACATCATACACGTGCCTGAGCAGGACATCCCCTCGGGCAACTTCCCCACTGTCGACTCCCCCAACCCCGAGAACGCTTCGGCCATGGCCATGGCTATCGCCAAAGGTAAAGAAGTGGGCGCCGACATCATCCTCGCTTCCGACCCCGACGCCGACCGCATTGGCTGCGTTATCCGCGACAACAATGGCGAATACCAGCTCGTGAACGGCAACCAGATAGTGATGATTCTCCTCAACTACATCATGCTCCGCAACCGCGAGCTCGGCCGCCTCAACGGCAACGAATATGTAGTGAAGACTATCGTTACCACCGAGACTATCAAAGCTATCGCCGAGAACCAGGGCATCAAGATGTATGACTGCTACACCGGCTTCAAGTGGATTGCTGCCGTAATCCGCGATCTCGAGGCTCAGGCTCGCTACCTTGGCGGTGGCGAAGAGTCGTACGGCTTCCTCGCCGAAGACTTCTGCCGCGACAAAGACTCCGTTTCGGCTATCTCGCTTATGGCCGAAGTATGCGCATGGGCAAAAGACCGTGGCATGGACTTCAACCAGATGCTCCAGGAAATATACCTCAAGAACGGCTACAGCCACGAAGAGGGTATCTCGGTAGTGCGCCCCGGCAAGACAGGCGCCGAAGAAATTCAGCAGATGATGAAGAACTTCCGCTCGAATCCTCCCAAGGAAATCGCCGGAAGCCCCGTAATCCTCGTGAAGGACTACGCCGACCTCAACTGCACCGAGCTCCCCGCAGGTACTGTTACGAAAATGGACTTCCCCGCTACCTCAAACGTGCTCCAGTACTTCACTGCCGACGGCACCAAGGTATCGATCCGTCCCTCGGGAACAGAGCCCAAAATCAAGTTCTACCTCGAGGTTCACGACAAGATGAAAGACCTCGCCGACTACGACCGTTGCAACCGCGACGCCGCAGCCAAGATTGCTATAATCAAGAAAGAACTCGGTATCTGATTGATTACCTGATACAGCTATATACAACGGGGCTGCGCCAGTGGCGCAGCCCCGTTGTTTTCGTTTTGGCGCACGCACTGACGCCTAACATTTACATTACCACTTTAGACCGGCCTCTATCAGCCGGGGCAATGAAGTTATAGCAGCGCGTCCTGCAAGTACGCATTTATACCTCCGTAGACCCGTACGCCGTAGCTTTAGCGGAGGCGTGCGGGGATAGCTATACCCTCGCGTGGGGCGTCCGGCAGGACGCCGATTAATCCAGTAACTTTTACCTTTGCAGACGAGATTCAGAGTTAACAATTCCAC
>CANPGB010000017.1 GCA_947573485.1 uncultured Porphyromonadaceae bacterium
AACTGCACCAACACCGGTGCCTGCGCCGCCGAGTGCCCCAAGAACATCTCGCTGAGCAACATCGCCCGTCTCAACCGCGAGTTCATCGCTGCAAAGTGCTCTGAATAAGCATACAACAGCCACCCGCATATGGCGGGCACCCCTCGGGCAGGGGTGCCCGCTTTTTTGTTGTTTAAGAAATAATTAGTAACTTTACCAAAATTTTTGTGCTACAATGCCTGTAAATTGGCATAATCGGCCACTACACTGTACTATTTATCTTCTGAGAGCATTTCTGCAATGAGACCTCATATAAGGGTTGCTGCATTTTTGGCGGCACTCATAATATTTTTTTCGGCTGTGCCGGCTTCGGCGCAGCACGAGTTCAAGCGCAAGCTTGAGCAGGTTTCTTTCGTGCCGAAGGGTGCGTGGGTTGCGGGTGTGAGCGTAAGCTACTCGCAGTCAGACCAGAACAATTACTCATTTCTGATTTTCGAGCATCTCAACGGCGACACCTACTCTTTCAAGGTGAGCCCCACGGTGATGTTCTGCTTCAAAGATAACCTCACTGCCGGAGGCCGCTTTTCATACAACCGCCAGCGCACGCGCCTCAACTCGGCCGACATAGTGCTCGCCTCCGACACCGAGTACAACATCGACAACCTCTACAGCATAAGCCACAACTACATAGGCACCGGCCTCTTCCGCACTTACATAAGCCTTGGCCGAAGCACCCGCTTCGGGCTCTTCAACGAGATACAGCTGCAGGTGGGCGGCGGGCAATCGAAGCTGTGCTCGGGCGCAGGAGAGACTCTCACGGGCACCTATGAGCGTAATTTCCAATTCAATGTGGGTCTTGCGCCGGGGCTCTCGGTGTTCCTCTCCAACTACTCGGCCCTTGAGGTGAACGTTGGCGTGCTGGGCTTCAACTACACGCACACCCACTCGCTCACCGACCAGATTTACCATGCCAACCGCCACACGCAGCAGGCAAATTTCAAAATCAACCTTTTCTCTATCACTTTCGGAGTGATGTTCTACATCTAAAGCGCTATGAAAGAAGTACTGAAAACCGCACTCATTCTTCTTGTGGCGCTCACGGGCTTCATCAGCGCCAACGCCCAGGAGATTGTAAGAAAGAAAGACCTCGTGCGCCCCGACTCTGTGGAGCACGTCATAATCCAGGGCGACACCGTGTCGATAATCATACCCGAACGCAACTTCGGGCGCTTCGACCGCGGGCTTTTCAACTATATTTTCGTGCCCAAAGGCAAATGGGGCTTCGGCCTCACAGCCTCTTATGGAGAGCTGCAGACCGAGGATGTGCAGATTCTCTCGCTCATCAATGACATCGACTTCAAAGGCAAGATGTACTCGATAAAGCCCTTTATCTCGTACTACTTCGCCAACAACCGCTCGGTGGGTCTGAAATTCGACTACTCGCGCGGCATTGCCGACCTCAGCAACGTAGCCTTTGACTTCGACGACGACCTCTCGTTCAATCTCCGCGACGTGAGCTACTACCAGCAGAGCTTCGCGGTATCGACCTTCTACCGCGGCTACGTGGGTCTCGACACTCACGGGCGCTTCGGCATCTTCAACGAGGTAGACCTCGCGTTCGGCAGCGGCTCGTCGCGCTTCAAGCGCATCTACGACGGCGCTCCGCGCGACACGCGCACCATAATCACACAGGGCTCGCTGAATTTCAGCCCCGGCGTGTGCGTCTTTATCCAGGATATGGTGTCGTTCAATGTGTCGTTCGGCGTATTCGGCCTCAAATGGCGCCACGAGAGCCAAAGCACCGACGGCGTCTACGAGGGCTCGCGCACAACATCCGGTGCCAACTTCAAGTTCAATATCTTCAACATAAACTTCGGCCTTATGGTCGTGATATAATCCATGACACGCCGACTCACACATATCATCGTCTTTGCCGCCGCCCTGCTCCTTGCCACCGGCTGCATAAAGAACGACATCCCCTACGCCCGCATCCAGGCCAATTTCCTGTCGCTCACCGTAAAAGACCAGACCGGGCTTACGGCTATCGACTCCACGGCCATGACAGCTACCGTGACGCTCCCCGAAGAGGTGGATATATATAACGTGCAGGTCACGGGCTACACTCTCACACCGGGCTCGCATATTGTCGACAGCCCCTTCGACGGTCCCGTGGACCTCTCACGACCGCTCTACGTGTACCTGCAGCTCTATCAGAACTGGCTGTGGAAAATCGTGGCCGTGCAAGACATCGAGCGCTACTTCGAGGTTGAGGGCCAGATGGGCGAGAGCATAATCGACGTACCCGGCCGTCGAGTAGTGATCTACGTGCGCGGCACATCGAACCTCTCTGCAATACCCGTGAAAGCCGCCAAACTCGGCGCCAAGGGCAGCACATCGGTGCCCTCACTGGCTCCGGGCACAACTTTCGACGGCCGCACGCCTCTGAAAGTGACGGTCACGGAGTATGGGCGCGAGCAGGAGTGGACTATTTACACCGAGACTATCGACGAGCCCGTGAAGACCACCGGCGTTGACGCCTTCACCGGCGTGGCATGGGTCTACGGCCAGGCCGAAGCCGGCCTCGACAACGGCGTTGAATACCGCATAAAGGGTACTGAGGAGTGGACTCGCATACCCGCTTCCGACGTAACGCAGAACGGCGGCTCGTTCACAGGCCTTATCAATCATCTCAGCCCCCAGACCACCTACGAAGCTCGTGCATACTCCGAAGAGTTCTTCGGCGAGACCGTAGAGTTCAGCACCGGCACAGCGCCGCAGCTGCCCAACAGCAACTTCAGCGACTGGTGGCTCGACGGCAAAGTGTGGTGCCCCTGGCCTCAGGGAGGAACCGAGTTCTGGAGCACCGGCAACAAGGGAGCAGCCACACTCGGCAGCTCGAACACCTTCCCAAGCGAGGATACTCCTTCCGGCTCAGGATATGCCGCATGCCTTGAGACACGATTCGTAGGTATCGGCATGCTCGGCAAGCTTGCTGCAGGCAATATCTTTGCAGGCTATTATGTGAAGACCGATGGCACAAACGGCATCTTGAGTTTTGGTCGTGCATTTACTGAGCGGCCCACGCGTATGACAGGCCAGTTCAAATATAAGACAGCCGCGATAAATTATACTTCAGATGAATTTAAGAGTCTCGCAGGTCGTCCCGACACGGCTATTGTCTGGGTAGCGCTTATCGATACCCCTGAGCCTTTCGAGATACGCACCAACCCTGCCGACCGTCAGCTGTTCGACCCCGAGGCTGACTATGTGGTAGCCTATGGCAAGATGCAGTGCGGCGAGGATATCGACGGCTACACGCCCTTTGAAGTCCAACTCGACTATAAATCGAAATCGCGAAAACCAACATATATTCTCGTCACGGGCTCGGCCAGCAAATACGGTGACTACTTCACCGGCGGCGCCGGAGCCACACTCTTCCTCGACGACTTCCAACTGTTCTACGACTATCAATGATTCTAAAATTAAGAACCGCCATAGCCGCAGCGGCACTTGCCATGGCCTCGCTCGGCGCGTGGGCATCTGATGCCGACAGCGCCTTGGCAAAGTGGAAATACATACCCGATGTACATGGTGTGAGCCGCATATACTACCACCTCTCCACCGAGAACGGCGACAGCCGCTTCGAGGTGGCCAACGCGCGCCTCTCGGCAGGGGGCGCCCTCATGCCGTGGTTCGAATACTTTCTTCAGGCCGACTTCTGCGCCTCGGGCAGCATCAAGCCTCTCGACGCCTACGCCATAGTCACGCCGACGAGCGGGCTGAAGCTCTTCATGGGTCAGATGCGCGTGCCTTTCTGTGTTGATGCGTGCCGCGCCGTGCATGAATATTATTTTGCCGATGTTGCCACAACGTCGACCTACGGCAACCTCCGCGGTGTGGGCTTCAAGGCCGGATACACTATTCCGCGCACTCAGCTCTATGTGGAGGGCGGCGTGTTCAACGGCGCCGATATGTCGAGCCACGCCACTTGGAGCAACGCCATGACCTATGCTATAAAAGCCAACTGGAAAACGCGCTGCGGACTTCTGCCTGAGGTTGGCTTCATGTCGCGCAAGTCGGCGCCGGGTGCCGTGCGTATAAATCAATATGATGTATCGCTCTCATGGCGCCACGACCGCCTTTTCCTCGAAGGCGAGTATATTTACCGCCGCTATGCCGGAGGAGGCTACAAGGCATCGCAGGCCTACTATGTGCTTGCCGACTATGCCTTCCCGCTCCGCAGCCGCATGGCCGACAAACTCTCGGTGCAGGCACGCTACGACGGTATAACCGACGGCACCACGGGCATAGCCAACGCCAAGGGACTGCTCGAGACCAATGTCGACGGCTTCCGCCGCGCTACCATAGGTGTGACGGCCTCACGCAAAATCGGACCCGTTTACACGGCATTCCGCATCAATTACGAACAGTATTTTTACGGGCACAAGGCCACCCGCCCCTCAAGCGCACGCCCTAACCAGATAGTGGCGGGCGTGGTATTCCACTTCTAATCGTTTCTACTCTTCGATGAGTGCCGTGGGCGGGGCGATGAGGAACAATCGCTTGCGCGCACGTGTCACGGCTGTGTAGAGCCAGCGGTATAGCTGCAGCCCGAGGGCGTCGTCGGGGATATACGAGAGGTCGACGAACACATTGCTCCACTGGCCGCCCTGGGCTTTGTGGCAGGTGACGGCATAGGCGTATTTTACTATCAGGGCCGTCCAGTAAGGGTCGCTTTTCAATGCCCATACACGCTTGTCGACGGGCATGGCGCCATAGCGCTCATTATCGTCGAGGCAGGCATAGTAAAGTCGGTCCCAGGTCTCTTTTGCAATTGTGGCGTTGGGGTCGGCTAAAGTATCGAGCATTATCTTGACGTCGAAGGCCGGAGCGGGCAGGTCGGGGTGCGCGGGGTCGGGCGGAAGAGCCATGCGCACGTCGGCGAAACGCATGCCATAGCGGATTTCGGTGCCGTAGACTTTCTCAACGGTGAGGATATCGCCGTTGGCAATAAAGTCGATGCCCTGCACTTTTTTCTGAAAATAATGGTTCCGCGCTACAATAAGCATGTCGCCGCGCGTGAGCTCTTCCTCGCGGTAAAGCACAGAGCCGCGTATTGCGGCGTTATATTCCACAGCACGGCGGTTGCTGCGGGTCACTATTATTGTATCGGCGAGGCCGTCGGGAGTGGAGTCATAGGCTGTGGTGAGGAGCTCGGGGAGGTCTTCGCCGCTTACTACGACCACGTCGTCGAAGCCTGCTGTACGCAACTTGGGTATCGGCGCGGGGGTTCCCTCCGGCGTTTTCGCAGCCACCGCCATAACGCGGCGCAGGCGTGTGGCGTTGAAGAGTATACCCGAGTCGGCAGCCTGGCGGGCAGTTTCGGTGAGGGTCGCGCGGGTGACTTTCAGCCCGAGGCGGCGGAGCACGTCGGGGTTCATGGCAGGAGATTTCTCAGAGCCTACCGGCGGCAGCTGGGCGGTGTCGCCCACGAGGATAAGACGGTTGTTCTCACCTGCGAAAACGTAGGTTATGAGGTCGTCGAGGAGGTTGTTGCCGCGCTCGTCGCCTGCGCCTATCATCGAGGCTTCGTCGACGATGAAAACGGCGTTGCGGTATTTGTTCTCGGCGGGCAGAGGCGCCGAATACACACCGGGGGCACCCCCTTCGGCGCTGTGGCGGTAAATCTTGCGGTGGATTGTAAAGGCCTGATGACCGGCTGAGTTCGCACTGAAGACCTTGGCGGCACGGCCTGTCGGGGCCATGAGAATCACGGGGCGCTTCTGCGCCTCGAGCACACGCACGAGCGCGCCTGTGAGCGAGGTCTTGCCCGTACCGGCATATCCGTTGAGCACGAAAGCCGACTCGGGGCGCGGAGCCGGGTCGCAGAAACGGGCGAGCGCCGCCACGACCTCAACCTGCTGTCGGTTGGGCTCGTAGGGCAGCGCATCAAGCACTTCGGCGGCGAAAGCTATGGTATCCACCGGCCTATGCGTCAGTTTTGGTCGGAGTATTCGGCAAGACGCTGGTTGTAGGCATCGAGTTCCTTGTAACGCTTGCGGTTATCTTTATCGAGGCGTCCCTCTGCATCGGCCTGGTAGAGGGCGGAGCCGAGTGTGAACATATAGCTGAAACGCTCCATGTATTCGGGGTCGGCGAGCAGCGAGCGCCACGAGCCGTTACGCTCGCCCGAAGGCTGGTCGGCAATCGACTTGCTCTGGTCGGCGAGGTAATGCAGAATAGCTGCGTTCTGGCCTATCATATCGGTATATTCCTGCTGAGTCAAGGAGTCGCGCCGCTCGATTTTGATAGCGAGCTGCTCGCAGGTCTCCGAGTTGTAGGGCTGCTCAATGCCGCCACCGGAGCATGATGCAAAGAGCGCCAGCGCGGCCGCAAGCACCGAAAATCCCGCTACATACTTTGTAAAAATCTTCATATCCGGGTTTTATGTCTGGCTGTTATGCAATGGCGGGAAAAGAGTCCCGCTTCTCATTTAAACTATTTAAGCGGGCAAAGTGTTCGCCGGGAGGCATACTTTGCGATTGCGACCGAAAATGCTTAACTTTGCAATGACAAATGTACGAAATTTTTTCAATATGCGCATCGACATAGTAACTGTTTTGCCCGAGATGCTCGAATCTCCGCTCAACTGCTCCATAATCAAGCGTGCCCGCGACAAGGGCCTGGCCGAAATTGTGGTGCACAACCTCCGCGACTACACCACCAACCGCTACCGCAAGGTCGACGACTACCCCTTTGGCGGCGATGCCGGTATGGTAATCCAGGTTGAGCCGGTAGACCGCTGTTTCGAGGCTCTGAAGGCGCAGCGCGACTACGACGAGATTATTTTCACCGCTCCCGACGGCGAGGTTTTCAACCAGCGCATGGCCAACTCGCTGTCGCTGCTCAACAATATTATAATACTCTGCGGCCACTACAAGGGCATAGACTACCGCATACGCGAGCACCTCATTACCAAAGAAATATCTATCGGCGACTACGTGCTCACGGGCGGCGAGATGCCTGCCGCGATCATCACCGACGCCATTGTGCGCCTCATACCAGGTGCCATTGGCGACGAGCAGAGCGCCCTCACCGATTCCTTCCAGGATAACCTTCTTGAACCGCCGATTTACACCCGCCCGGCAGTATACAAAGGTTGGGGTGTGCCTGAAATTCTTCTCTCGGGTCACCAGGCGCGCATCGACGACTGGCGCCACGAGCAGGCTATGGAGCGCACGCGGCGCTTGCGCCCCGATTTGCTTGGCGAATAAGTTTGAACAAAAGTAATAAAACGCAGGCTGCCCCGGAGAGAGCAGCCTGCGTTTTTTGGGAGTCAGAGTCAGAAATTATTTGATTATCTTGCTTACCTTATTGCCCTGGCGGCAGATGAAGATACCGGATTCGGGGTTGGCAACTTTGAAGCCCTGGAGGTTGTAGTACTCCACGGGGGCGGCGGGGTCGTAGGCCGGGGTTGCGCTTACGCCTGCAAGGTCGTGGTAATTCGAGTAGGCTATGCGGAGATAGTAGCCCATTTCATCGGTCTCGTAGTCGTAAACTTCAAGAGTGTAGAGCGTAGGGTAGCCGTAGGTAGCGTCAAATTCCACGGTTCCGACATTTCGCTCTTCTATAAACTCCTCGCCGTCGATGTCGTATACCACTTCATAGAGGAGGTTGTTGCCCCAAGCGTCGTTGGTGTTTGTCTCGGTCATCTTCTCGTTGTAGAGCTCGCCCTCCTCGTCGTAAGTGACATCGGTAGTGTAGCGGTAGCTGCCGAAAGCGTCGGTAGAAGCGAAGTCCTGTATTGCCGTCATTGCAAAGCCCTCGCCGTCGTCGGTTTTGATAGTGGCGATATAGCTGTCGGAGCCTTGGGTGTAGCTTGCCGAAACCGAGTACTCAGTGCCTTCGCTATCGGTGAGGGTGGCACTCTTTATGCGGTTATCACCGCGGAATAGGTTGTCGATCTGGTAAATCTGGCCGTCGGTATTTTCCCACTCGATGTCGGAGTATGTGTCGCCGTCTTTCCAGTAAAAGCTGTCGTTGGCGTAGTCATAGTCGAGCACGTGCTCCGAAATGGTGCTTGCCTTGCCGTCGGCATCGTAGCTTATCTCGATATACTGCGATACGTCGTATTCGCCCTCGTAGAGGGTTGCGATTTCCATTTTGGTGATGTTACCGGCGTCGTCGCGGGTTATGATGCGCTTGTAGTTGTTGCCGAGTTTCTGCCACTCGCCGTCGACCCACAGCTGCTGGTCGTTTGCAACGATTAGCGAGGGTATGCGGCTGTCGTAGGTGCGGTCGAGCAGCTCGGAGTTCTCGAAGGTCTCTCCTTCGTCGTCGGAGAACTCGGAGAGGCGGCGTGTTATAAACCCGTTTTCGTCGTATGTGTAAGTAAGGCGCGAGATTGTGCCCTCTTCGAGGTCGTAGTCAAGTTCTGTCTCGGCAGCACCTTGGGCGTTGTAAGTGATGTCGAAGCGCTCTACCGGCAGCCATTCGTCATCTATAAATATAGAGATTTCCTGAGTAGAGGCCAGCCACTTGGCATCATCAGCCTGAGCGCGGCGGAGCGATTTCCCGGCTTTTTCACGGGGAGTCTTTGTCAGCTCGGTTTTTACGGGGCTGCGGTGCAGGCGTGCCTTTTTAAGAGGAGCGGCGTCGGCGTTTACAGTAAGTGCGGAAATGCACAGAAGGGGGAGTAAGAGTCTTTTCATAGGAATATCCATTAAACATATAAATCTTAAAAGCAAGCACAGAAAGACAGCTTTCCAATGCAAACCCGGCGCAAATTTACTAACAATCTTTGAAAATGCAAGTATTTTGCCGAGAATTTATTGTTCAGGTATTCCTTGTTGGAGTATACCGCGCTCTATTTCTTGAATTTGCGGTATGCGGCCGCCAGACGCGTGTGGTAGCCGCGCTGTGCGTATGAGGGGCCGTTGTATATACGGGCGAAGGCGGCCCAGTTTTTTGTCTTGAGATATTTTACGAGTCCGGCGTTATGGAGATAGTCGGCGAAGAGGCGCAACTGGTCGTACTCCGAGCGGCTCATAAGGGCAACAAATTCCTCGCGTGAGGGAGCTCCGCACAGGCGCCAGTTGAAACCGCCGATCTGGAACATGCCCCAGAAAGTGCTCTCTATAGCCGCAATGCTGTCGATAGCCATGGCGGCATCGAGTCGCGCCTGCTGCGCGGCCTGCTGAGAGCCGTATTTCGATATATTGACGGGCTTGAGAGCCGGGCTTGAGGCGTGGGCGGCAAGGTTTATACCGCGCTTTGCAGCAGCGCGGCGGAAGAGCGCCGGGTCGTAGTTTATTATAGGTTTGTCGGGAGCGTGGAAGCCGGCGCGCGTGCGTCCGGTCTCTATCTCCACCACGGCTCTTATGGCCGCCACCTCCACGCCGAGCGCCTCGGCCACCTCACGGTAGTCGTCGTCGGTGAGGGGTCCCGAATGTATAGCCTTGAAAGGGTCGGGGATAAATGATGTGTGCAGGGTGTCGCCGTCAAGAACTATAAAAGCGCGCCCGAGGGAGTCGTAGCCTCCCGGGGTGCGCTCAATGAAGTAGATAGTATCGGCTTGAAGCGAGAGTCCGGGCACGGCTGCAGTTGCGGCGCTGACAATCAACGCCGCAACCGCGCATGCCGGAAGAGTTTTATACATTGGCAACCTTCTCGAGGGTGCGGGTGAGCTGACCCCAGAAACGCTCTACAGCGGGGATGTGCATGCGCTCGGAGGGCGAGTGCACGTCGCGGAGAGTGGGACCGAAGGAAACCATGTCGAGGTGCGGATATTTCTCAAGGAAGAGACCGCATTCGAGACCTGCGTGGATAGCTTTGATAGCGGGCTTGATGCCGTAGAGCTCCTCATAAGCCTCAGAAGCGAGACGCATGATAGTGGAGTTCATGTTGGGAGCCCAGCCGGGGTAGCCGTCGCCGTGGGTAACCTGCGCACCTGCGAGGGTGAAGAGTGCTTCGACCTGGCGGGCGATGTCCCATTTGCGCGATTCTACAGAAGAACGCTGCGAGGTGGTTACGAGGATACCGTTTTCGCCCTGCATTTTTACAGATGCGAGGTTTGTGGAGGTCTCTACGAGGCCTTCGAGGTCGCGGCTCATCGAGATTACGCCGTGAGGAGCGCTGTAGAGAGCCTTGATGAGGTTGGCAGTGGTAACGTGGTCAACGGCGTACTCGGGGCGATCAACGCTCTCGAGCTCGAGCTTGAGGCCGTTTTCGAGGCCGGCGAACTCCCCTTCGATGTCGGCGACGTATTTGTTGAATGCCACACGCACCTGCTCTTTGTTGGCTGCTTCGACGCCGAACACGGCGTGTGCAGCACGCGGTATAGCGTTGCGGAGGTTACCGCCGTCGATTTCGCAGAGCGAGATATCGTGGCTGAGGCTGAGGTTATAGAGGAAGCGGGCAAGAAGCTTGTTGGCATTGGCACGGCCGAGGTGGATGTCGCCGCCCGAGTGGCCACCGAGACCGCCCGAGATGTCGAACTTGAAGTAGTGGAAATCGGTGGGTGCGAAAGAGCGCTTGTAGGTGAAGAGGCAGGTTGTGTCGACGCCGCCTGCGCAGCCTACGAAGATTTCGGCATCGTCCTCAGAGTCGAGGTTCAGGAGGATATTGCCCTGAATCATGCCGTCGCCGAGGTTGTTGGCGCCTGTGAGGCCGGTTTCCTCATCAACGGTGAAGAGAGCCTCCACAGGGCCGTGCACGAGGTCTTTGTCGACCATTACAGCGAGTGCTGCTGCCATGCCAATGCCGTTGTCGGCGCCGAGAGTTGTGCCGTCGGCGCGGAGCCACTCGCCGTCGACGATGGTTGTTATGGGGTTGTTCTCGAAGTCGAAGTTCTTGTTGTTGGACTCGCACACCATGTCCATGTGCGCCTGCATAACGACTCCGGGAGCGTTCTCTTTGCCGGGTGTCGCGGGCTTGAACATAGCCACGTTACCAATCTTATCGGTCTTTACCTCGATGCCGTGCTTGGCGGCGAAGTCGAGAAGATATTTTCTGATTTTCTCCTCTTTCTTTGAGGGACGCGGCACTTGTGTAATCTCATCGAAGATAGAGAAAACCAGAGCCGGTTTGAGGTCTTTGATTGTCATTGCTATATATTTTAAAGCGGTGTTTAATGACTAATAAATATTTACTGCCGAAAAAGAATGTTAAAACTATTCTTAATCGCCCCTAAAATTACAAAATAAAATCGTGATAGCAAAGATTGCGGCGTAATTTTGCTTATATTTGCACCGCGAAAGCCAATTCTCCGCAATGAAAACAGTAATACTTGCCATAGTAATCGTGCTGTTGAGCGTATTGTTGCTCGGCGTGAAAGTGCTCTTTATCAAGGGCGCGAAGTTTCCGAACGGGCACGTGCACAGCTCACCGGCCTTACGCAAGCGAGGGATAAGTTGCGCCGAATCGGACTCCGGTCGTTAACCTGAATTGATAACCATATCATAAAATATAATGAAAAAACTGTCTGTAACAGTAAAAACGCTCACTGCCTGCGCCCTTCTTGCGGCAGCGACATCGTGCGCCGACAAGGCAGCACAGACTCCGGCAGCCGCGCCCGCGAGCAGTGAACAGGCTGCAGCAGCCACCGCCATTAACATCCGATATATCGATGCCGACTCCGTAATAAGCGCATACAAACTAGCCCAGCAGCTCTTCGAGGAGCAGCAGCGCGAGATGAACAGCCTGCAGCAGTGGCACGAATCGAAACAGCGCGAACTGCAGTCGCTCGCCAACAACATACAGCAGAAACAGCAGAACAACGTATACCTCTCGCAGGCCTCCATGCAGTCGGATATCGACAACCTCCAGAAAAAGAGCAACCAGGCCGAGCAGGACTTCGCCACCCGTCAGCAGCGCCTTGCCAACGCAGCCGTAGCCGCCCAGCAGCGCCTCAACGACTCTATCCAGGCTTTCGTGCGCGACTATAACGCCACCCGCGGATACGACGCTATCCTCCTGCGTGAGGCCGGTGTATATTTCAACCCCGCCCTCAACATCACCCAGGAAGTTATAGAAGGACTTAACGCACGCCTCGCTGAATAAGCCCGACGACATAAAAGTCCTTACCGTAGGCCCCCACCTGCAATGTATCGGAGGAATCTCCTCGGTACTCGGTTCATATAACCGGCATGTGAGGGGCTTTACATTTTTACCCACCAACAGTTACCGCGGAAAGCTTGCGGGCTATGCCAATCTCATAGCCCTCCTTGCCAAACTACCCTTCTACCGCATGGCGGGCTACGGCATGCTCCACGCGCACGTTGCCATGGGCAAATCGTTTGTGCGCAAGAGTATAATCCTTGCCTGGGCACGGGTCTTGGGCTTCCGCACCATTTATCACTGCCACAGCGGCGGCTTCCGCGACTATGTGGCCAAGGTCGGCAAGAAAAGGGTGACAGATGTGCTGCACCGCTGCACCGCCGTGGCCGTGCTCACCGAAGGCTGGGCAGAATATTTCCGCAAGGAGCTTGAGTGTGACCCCGTTACGGTGATAAACAACCCCGTAGAGCCTGCGCTCAGTCCCGTGGAACCCCGCCATTACGCCGGCGACCGCTGCCTGACGGTGGTTTTCTTAGGCAAGCTCGTAAAGGAAAAAGGTTTATACGAACTGCTCGATGCGCTGCGCGAGCACCACAGCGCTTTTGCAGGCAAACTCAAGGTGCGCATAGCCGGCATGGGCGACGCAAAACCTTTCCTCGAAAAAATCGAAGCCGATAAAACGGGCGATGTCGTCGAATTTGTCGGCGCGGTGAGCGGCGAGGCCAAAGACGCTTTCCTCCGCAGCGCCGACCTCGTAATACTGCCCTCCTACTTCGAGGGGCTTCCCGTAACTCTGCTTGAAGCAGGTGTCTACAAGATTCCGAGCATTGCAACCCGGGTGGGCGGCATACCCGAACTCATAGCCGACGGCGTGACCGGCACTATTATCGAGCCCAAAGACAGCGACGCCATAGCCCGCGCACTCCAGCTCTACCTCGACAATCCCGGACTCATCGCCACACAAGGCGAAGCGGCCTCTGCACGCGTAGGGGCATATATGCCCGAGGCCGTTGAGCGGCAGCTCCATGACCTTTACAAAGAGGTGGCAGCCCGGCCACGATAAATGTGCATTTGCACAATCGAAAATAATTGACTATATTCACCGCCGAATACGATAAGCAAATTCTCTGAAAGGCTATAAAATGTCTTTCCGCAGCAATTAATTATCGAAAATCTTAAAGTAAAGACACTAATCTGAGAAAAATCAGATTCTAACCATTATTGTACTTCCGCGCCTCAACTAACCTTAATAAATATAATCACATGAGAAACCTGAAAACCGCAAGCCTGCTTATAGCGCTTGTAATGCTGCTCGGCTCACTACAGACATCCTGGGCAGGGAGCACATACTACTACAAAAATCTGTCGTTCACAGTTCGGAATCCCGAGCTTTCAAAGGGGAGAGTCTATCTCACTCCCGCCAATATCTCCGACACTGCCTACTGCACCATAAGCAAGAATCCCAATGTCGCAAAAGTGGAAGGGAACTTCTCGACAGACGACAACCAATTCAGGGTAATAACTTTTGCATTGCCCTCCGACGGCTATGTATTAGATTGCTTGACAACCGCCGAAGCCTATGCTTCCGGCAATCCACGTTCGGCATACATCGGAAATGAAGAGGGTTATCCAATGTCGAGCCTCTATCTTATAATAGACTCCGATACCGCCAATAACTGCACCAAAACGCGCCCGCCGAAAGGGGCTGCCATGCGGCCGGTAAATTCGCAAGAACTATATGCGTCGTTCGTACCTGCAAAGAAAATGTCGGTACGCAATAGTATCGCCGGTAACGTATCCTCGGCTGTAAAAGCCGGCCGTTATGGCGAAGCTGCCAATGACCTAATCGTCACCGGGCCGCTCAATAAAGCCGACCTCAGGTATCTCAACACTCTCTCGCAAGACAAAGGCCTTATCAGGCTTGATTTGAGCGGAGCCAATTTTACAACCGTTCCTGACAGCGCTTTCTTTGATTCGGGGCTTTACGAGATCAAACTTCCGTCAACTATCGAAGCTGTAGGCAATTATGCTTTTGCGAACAGCATAGGTTTAAAACCCGTAAAACTGCCCAAAGATATTGTCAAGGGTCAGTATATTATCAACAATTGCTATCTGATGAATCAGATGGGTGTATACGACGACACCCCCTCTTCGTCGTCATCTTCAGATGACATTTTTGATTGGCTTTTGTGGTGATAAACAGCCTCTTATTCCTTCCGCGCCTCCCGCACCTTTTCGAGGGTTTGGGATAGCGCCACTACGCTGCTGTCGTCGTCGCCGAAGGTTTGGCGGAGGATAGGCAGTGCGTGTGAGAGGCGGGCATCGGCTTCGGCGAGATTGCCACACTCGGCAAGGAATACGCCGCTCTCGGCATATACAGCTGCCCAGTCGGGGTGGTCGTCGCCATAGATTTCACGATACATTTTCTGAGCCTCGTCGATTTTCATACCGGCGAGGAAGGCCATGCCAGCCCCAAGATAGGAGCGCGCCGATACGAGGATAAGCTTCGCCACATCGGGGTGATTGCCCAAGACGGGGGCTCGAACGGCGAGAGCACGGTTGAGGTACTTCAAAGCATCGTTGTAGTTGCCTAACGCGTAGTGCATCATGCCTATGTTTGAGCATGTCGAGGCCACTGTCAAGTGTCGGTCGCCGTAGGCCTGCTCCTGCATCTCCAGGGCAGTCTCGTAGCAAGCGAGGGCATCGGCAGCCTTGTCGCGATGAGTGAGCACAGTACCGAGATTGTTGAACGTTGTGGCCATTGTCGGGCCGGGGGCGACGCCGTTCTTTGAAGCGAGTTCTATGGCGCGCAGCAGCCATGTCTCGGCATTATCCATATCGCCCATGGCCATATATGCGGTGCCGGTATAGCCTGCCAGGTCGGAGGCTCTCGCCGACTCCTGCTCTCCCTCAAAGGCCAGAGCCACGCGGCATATATTGAACTGCTCCACAGCCTTTTCGGGGTCTCCGCCGTTGAGGTAGGTATTCCCGAGCCCCACTCGCATCTCATATTCGGTGGCAGGGGGAGCCCCCGGCCCGTCGAGCGCCTGTGTGTAAGCGGCAATAGCCTCGTCGTATCGCTCCTGAACGCCAAGGGTGCGGCCAAGCGAGGCCAGGGTAATGCGGTAGTCGATATGCTGCGTGCCAAGCAAAGGGCCACGTATATCGAGCACACGCCTGAAGCTCTCTTCGGCCCTTGCCGCCTCTTCATGCTCGAGGTACACAAGGCCTATATTATTGAGCATATTGCAGGTAATGAGATTGTTCTCGCCCAAAATATCGCGCGCGAGAGCAAGGGCGCGGCCATAGTAGTCGAGAGCGAGCGCATGCGCATTACGCTTATGATATACGAGGCCGATGTTATTGAGGATGTCGATGCGCGAGCGCCCTTTCTCGCCTTCGGCAGCGAGCGCGAGCGAGTCGGCAACCAATGAGTAAGCGAGGCTCTCGTCGAGCCTGTTCAAGGCCATCAAGCAGGCTCCGAGGTTTATAGTAGACTGCAGGCGTATGTCGTCGTCGCCCGACGCAGTTGTTAGCTCAATAGCCTTTCGCAGAGGCTCTTCGGCATGGGCGAAGTCGTAGCGTGAGTCGTAGATAACTCCGAGGGTGTTGAGAGCCATTGCTCTCTTGCGGCTGTCGGAGGGAAAGTCGGCGTCGATAATTTCAAGAGCCTGCTGCACAGAGGCTTCAGCACTATCAAAGTCGCCCGCGACAGTATATAAGTTAGCCACGGCGTTGAGCATACGGAAGCGTAAGGCCTCGTCGGGAGCGTTGCGCAGGGCGGTATTGGCCAGTGCGATGGCTTCGGGCAGCTCGTTCTGCGTGAGAGCAAGGTAACGGGCGGCGTCGAGGAGCCACTCTACATTAGTGGTGTCGGCAGCCGCCACACGCTTGTAAATGGCCGCAACTTCGGCGCGGTTATCGGGACCTCCGGCAAGAAGGAGGAGGTCGATACGGCGGCGCTGACGTGCATAAATTGAATCGACGCCGGCAGCCGATTCTCGCGCTATACGGTCGAGCTCGCGGGCGGCCTGCTGCGAGGCATCGCGTTGCTGCACAAGCGTTTCGAGCTTGTCATCGAGCTGCATGTCGCGATAGAGGGCTATCGCCTCATCGAGGTGCCCGGCCTGCACGAGGTCGACGATGCGCTGCTCGGCCTGCGAAATCTCGCTGAGGTCGATACGCGCGAAGCGGTCGACATAGTTCTGGAGGTTGTCGAGCTGGTTTTCATATTCCTCGGCCAGGCGCACGAGCTCTTCCTGATACTCCTTTTCCTTTATCGCCCCCTCGGCGAGCCGTTGCTGCAGAGCGGCTTCCTCGGCCTTACGCTGCCGGGCATAGCTCTCCGACGAGATACGCTCGTAGTTGTCGCGTATGCGCTTGAAGCGGTCGGAGCGGCACATGACTATGGTGAAATCGGCCGCGGGGTTGATGTTCCACTGGTCGAGGGCGTCGCGGTTAAAAATCTCGTAGCCGAGTTTCTCAATGCGCCGAACGTTTACCTTCTCGCCGGGCCCGAGAGTAAGAAACGACAACTCGAAAGCGCCGTCGATGCCCGACACGGTGCTTGCCGCCTTGCTCACGTTCAGCTCCACGCCGGGGAGAGGCGTTTTCTCGGCTTTCTCGTTATATTCCTTTACGACACCATGTTGCACGGTTTGGGCGCAGAGCAGCAGCGGTGCCGCCATGAGCGCGGCAAGAAGGGGAAGTCTCATATAGGCCAGTCGAATTTTTTGAGGCGGGCGTTAAGAAGCGCCTCTTTTCCACCGCAATAGCTGTTGCATAGCTTGTGGAAGGCCTCGGAGTGGTTCATTTCGGAGAGGTGTGCGAGCTCGTGGTAAATTACGAAGTCAGAGAGCTCGCGTGGCAGGAAAATAAGCCGTGCCGCCAAGGTTATTATGCCTGACGACGAGCAGCTGCCGAGGCGCGTGCGTGTGTCGCGCACCTCCCAGCCGAGAGGACGGCGGCCAACCGCTGTGGCAAGGGCATCGGCATGCGGAACTATAAACGATTCGGCGGCATGGCGGGCGGCTCTCATCACCATACTGCCAATGAGTTTCTGCACCGCAGGGTCGTTGATACGGGGGGCGAGGTCTTCGGCCACGCCTATGGTATAGTTTATCTTCTTGCCACGCTGGGGAGTTATGGCGCAGCGCGATACGGCCACAGTGCTTTTGCGACGCGCCTGAAGAGCTATGGTGAAGTCGACAAGCGGAGCGTCGATAATTCGGCCTATATAGAACTTCGGCTGCGGACGGGAGGCGATGAGACGGTCGTGGAATTTCTCGAGGAAAGCGTCGTAGTCGGCCACGGGATAGTTCACAGGCACCGTGACGCAGAGCTCCTGCCCTATCCACCTTGCCTTTACATGCATGGTAGTGCCATGCACTTTGACGCGCACGGCACCCAGGGTGGGATGAGTGTAGAGACAACTGCGTATATACATGGCTGTCAACTGTCGCCCCAGTGGAGCTTGTCGCGGAGGATGTCGGCGAAGGTCTGGTTCTTGAGCTGCAGCACAAGCACCTTGAAAGGCGCGGGGGCGAGGGTCACGGGAGTATCGACGTCGATGAGCGCCGAGCGGCCATCGAGGGCGAGCCGCACGTGGCGGGCACGACCCGAGGGCACTATGGTTATTGGCGTTGAGGCGCCCACCACGAGCGGCCTCATGGAGAGGGAGTGGGCGGCCACGGGTGAGATTATGCAGACATCGACGGTGGGCTCGACAATTGGGCCCCCGACAGAGAGGTTGTATGCCGTAGAGCCTGTCGATGTGCATATTATAAGGCCGTCGGCACGATAGTCGGCAAGGTGCGTATCGCCAAGGCAAACATTAGCCTGAATCATGGAGGCCGACTCCTCTTTTGTGAGGGCGACCTCGTTGAGGGCATAGCGGCCTATGGGCTGCGGGAGCTCGGGCGAGGTTACCTCAAGGAGGCTTCGACGCTCTATACGGAAACAGTCATCGGCGAGGAGCTGCGGCAAGTCGCACAGTTGGTCGGCGGTTAGGGCGGCGAGGTAGCCGAGGTGGCCGGTGTTTACGCCCACTATAGGCAACTCCTTGTCGCCCACCCACATTGCAGTGCGCAGAAAGGTACCGTCGCCGCCGAGGCTCACGGCCATGTCGGCCTCGAAAGCGGGGCCGTCGACCACGGTAGAGACCACGCTGAGAGAGCGGGGAATAAGCTCATATAGGTGGCGGTAGAGCTTGCGGTGCATCACCACCGAGTCGCCGCGGCGCCCCAGGAGCGCCAAGAAGGCTTCGAGCTGCGGCAGCACGGGGTGCTGGCGTTTGCTTCCGTAGATTGCGATTCTCATATCTCGAGGTATTTGAAAAGTTGGTCGATGCGCTCCCGCGAAATATCGTCGGAAGCGTCGGCGTCGGTCTGGCAGCCGAGCACAGTGTAGCCGTAGCGCTCAAGCGAGCGGCTTATGGCTGTGGCGTTGCGCATGTTGACGCGCACGTCGACGAGAACGGGGTATGGATTATCGGCAGCGTCGGCCTCGTCGTATGCCGAGGCATGAAAAGAGCCGCCTGCCGAAGTCACATTGAGGTTGAGCAGGTGAGCGTCGCAATCCTCCACGGCACGGGCTATGCGGGATGCCGAGTAATCGCTCCTGCGGCAGCCCACAATGAGGCGCGAGCAATCGTCTACCGGGGGGTAGAAATAGTCGTCGACGGGGAACTTATTATTATTTGCAGGCAAATTCTTTCGTTATTTTATAATTTCTGACTATTTTTGCACTATCAAACATAAAGCGGCCCGACGGGCACGGTTTGATTGTAACTACAAATATACGCACAATTCCCGGATTTCACAATATAAATGACAAATCTCAGCGTTAATATAAACAAAATAGCCACCCTGCGCAATGCCCGCGGCGAAAACAGGCCCGATGTAGAGGCTGTAGCCCTCGACATCGAAAGCTATGGTGCCGACGGTATCACGGTACACCCGCGCCCCGACGAAAGGCATATAAAGCGTGCCGATGTATATAAGCTCAGGCCTCTGCTGCGCAGCGAGTTCAACATCGAAGGCTATCCCGACCCCGAATTTATCGACCTCGTGCTCAAGGTGCGCCCCACGCAGGTAACCCTGGTACCCGACGCCCCCGACGCCCTCACCTCGTCGTGCGGGTGGGACGTTGCCGCCAACCACGAGTTTCTCTCAGCGCTTGTGGAGCGCTTCAAAGACGCCGGCATCCGCACCTCGATTTTCGTCAACGCCGACCCCGAGGTAATCAAGGCGGCAGCCGCCACGGGCGCCGACCGTATAGAGCTCTACACCAAGCCTTATGCCGATGCCTATGCTGCCGACCCCGAGAAGGCCGTGGCACCTTTTGTTGAGGCGGCTCTCGCAGCCCGTCGCCTCGGGTTGGGCATAAACGCCGGTCACGACCTCTCGCTGGAAAACCTCGCCTTCTTTGCCCGCAAGATACCCTTCCTCAACGAAGTATCTATAGGCCACGCCCTAATTTGCGACGCCCTCTATCTCGGCCTCAAAGAGACTGTGAAGCAGTACAAGGCCGCTTTGAAGGAACAAAAAACAGAAAATTAACAACTAACACCAAACATCCGCCCTACCGATGTCTTTCTGGACCCTTTGCCTTCAAGGAGGCTGGACAATGATTCCGCTCGCACTGCTGCTCTTGCTGTGCATCTACGTCTTTGCCGAGCGTTGCATAGTGATTTCCCGCGCAAGCCGCCACGACGATAACTTCATGAACCGAATCCGCGGCTATATCCACGAGGGCGAGACCGAAAGCGCCCTCAACCTCTGCGAGGCCACAAACACCCCCGCGGCACGGCTAATTGCCAAAGGCATCTCGCGCATAGGCCGCCCCATGAACGACGTGCTCGTGGCCATAGAAAACACCGGCAACCTTGAGATTGCATCGCTCAGCCGCGGGCTGCCCTGGCTCGCCACCACGGCCGCCGGTGCCCCCATGCTCGGCTTCCTCGGCACCGTTATAGGTATGGTAGAGGCCTTCTACGCCATAGCACAGGCAGGTTCGTCGGCTACAATCGACTCTTTTGCCTCGGGTATCTACTCGGCACTGGTAACCACGGTAGCCGGTCTTGTGGTGGGTATCATAGCCCTCTTCGCCTACAACTACCTGGTGGCACGCATCAACAAAATAATGAACAGCCTTGAGGCCCGCACCATGGACTTCATGGACCTCCTGAACGAACCCGCTTCCTGACCATGGCTCTCAAAAGGCAACAAGACATGCTGGCCACCTTCTCAATGGCCTCGATGACCGACGTGGTGTTTCTGCTGCTGGTGTTCTTCATGGTGACTTCGGCTTTCGTTTTCCCCACAGCCCTTGAGATAGACCTGCCTCAGAGCTCGCAGCAGACGCCGCTGAAGCCCACCACCCGCGTGTTTATCGACGCCGAGGGCGCCTGCTATGTGGCAGCTCCCGAAGCCGACGAGCCCGTAGCCGTCAGCACCGACTCTCTGGCTCTGTTCATCGGCAACATCGCTCCTGCCGACTCGCTTGGCGCCGTGGCAGTATACGCCGACGCCGAGGTCAGCTACGGCAAGGTTGTGGACGTGCTCAACATCGGTGCCGACAACTCAATAAAAATGGTGCTCGCCACACGCCCGGCAAGCCCTGCAGACGCTGCCGCCCCTGCAGAGGCAGTAGAATCACAAGCCACTGAGCAACAATGAAATCGCCCCGCACCGCCGCTGCAATTATCACTGCCGCTGCGGCAGTGCTCATAGCCCTCCTTCTATGGCAGGGCAAGCTTGCCATACACATGCAGCCGTGGCCGCCGGTATCGGCCAACCACACCGAGCTGGCCGAAATCGACGAGGAGTTTGTGGACCTTTTCGACCCGGCGCCCGTGCATGCCAACCCCTCGCCTGCCTATACTCCCGAGCCAGCACACAACCGCTCTGAGGCCGCCGAGGCCGCAGGCAGCGACCTCAAAGATGCAGGCGCACAAGCGCCCGCCATGCCTGTGAAGACTTCGGAGCGTACATCGCCCGTAAAAGCGCCCAAGAAAGAAACTCCCAAGAAAAGCGGCCCAGACAAGAAGGCTCTCGCCGAAGCCGAGGCTCGGCGCAAAGCTCGCAAAGGCATAGCCGACGCTTTTAAGGAAACGCCCGCCGAGAACCCCGACAACACCCAAGCCAAGGGTGCGCAGAAAGGCGACAGCGGCAGCCCCGACGGCGCCGCATCTGACCTCAACGGCACCGGCTCAGGAACCGTAGGCGGAGGGTGGATAATGCCCCGCTATGCCAAAGTGGAGGCTCGCCAGACGGGCAGCATAATACTGCAGGCCATAGTCGACGCCTCAGGCAAAGTCACATCTGTCGACCAGATAGGCGGCAAAGCTCCTGCAGCGGCAAACCCCGCCTTGGTGGCCAAGTGCATCGCCGAGGTGCGCCGCCACAAGTTCACCCGTAACGACGACGATGCGCCCGCACGCTCGACGGCGCGCATAACCTACGTTTTCAAGTAAGGCGGTCTCTATCCATGCCTGAAATGGGGGCTGAAAAACGCCGAAATCCCTGAACTCGTACACCAAAGACGAAGACGTGCGCATATCTGGTATAACACTCTACCTCAGCGAGATTCATCTGCTCGTCCGTCAGGACGATGATTAATCCAGTAACCCCGCACGCCTCCGCTAAAGCTCCGGCGTACGGGGACAGTACCACCTCTCGGCATGGCGTCCGCATGGACGCCGATTAAGATGAGAATCAACGCCTTACGTTTTTAATCGGCGTCCTACCGGACGCCCCGTATATGATAGAACTAACCCCGCACGCCTCCGCTAAAGCTTCGGCGTACGGGGTTACTGGATTAATCTGCGTCCTGGCGGACGCCATGCCATATGGCCACTCTAACAGCGTCCTGGCGGACGCTTTACTGAGTATACAGGGCCTACGGATACAGAAACCGTCTAAGCGGTGGCTGCTTATTCATTCTCCGGGAGCAGGATGTGGTGCTTCCGGAGCTCGTTTACTCCTCCGGCTCTTCGTAATCTTTTGAGTTGCTCACGGGACGGGGACGTATCTTTTCGAACATCTGTTCTTCGGTGAACTCTTTGAGGGAGTCTTCTTCGCCATGTTCCTGCACCGATTTTATGTAGCTGACAAGGTTTGTCTGCTCGGTCTTGACAGCCGCCAAGCGCTGGTTCTCGGTATTGATACTGCCGGCGTCTTCTATGGTAAAGGGCTTAAATACCGTCTTGTAGTAGGCGTTCCATGTCTTGGCCACAGCGGGCAGCTTCTTGGTGAGCGCGTTAATGTTGGTATTTTCCTCGGTAAGGTCGGAGCACAGGGAGGCATACTGCTCTGTAGCAGATGAAAGAGAGGTGAGTTCGTCGGCATAGGTCTGAATGATAGAGAGATTTCTGCCGTCGAATTTCTGAGAGGTAGCCGTCTTGAGGAAGTCTTTCATCGTCGATGACAGCACGGGAGCAGGTTTGAGTGATTTAATCGTCTGCTTGAACTGCTCAGCCGAAGCTTTGAGTCCGTCCATGACATCTGATACCACTATGGCATTCGGGCCCGGCTGGGTGGGGAGATTGATGAAGAAAGCGGTAGGAATCTTCACGTCGATGCCTCCGCCCTGCGTGCGGTCGGGAACGACAACGGTCGCAGGTTCAATCCAGGTCTTGCCTCCGTGGCTCAGGGTAAGATTGACATTAAGTGTGTTATTCTCGACATCCAGACTGAGTATCTCACTGTCGACGAGCGGGCAGGCCGACATGCGGCGCAACACGTCATCGTCAACGCCATCAAACACCCAGTCGATTTCTATCGGATTGGGCGCTCCCATGCGATATGCTTCCTGCCCCATGGCATTGGAGAGCTCGTAGGAACCCAGTCGGGCGTTGGGAGCCTTGCGGGCGCCGACCACGGCACCGGCGGCACAGTACCAGTTGTTTATCAACTCCTCCTCACGCCCGGTTAGTAAACGCTTGCGCTGTATGGCTTTGTTCACCTTTTCGTCGAATTTGAGAAAGTATTCGAACTTCCAATCGTTGATACCTTGGACTATGGCATTGTGCATGGCGTAGTCGACATGAAAAACGCCGGGATGAGCGAGCCACTGGCTGTAATCGCTCCTGTAATGTTTGCGACCGGGGGGAATCACGCGACGCACCACCATCCACGATTTATCATCGCTGGCTATGCTCACCACTTCCACTTCGTGCTCCCCGAAGAAGGCCATGAGACTGTCGTTTTGCGACATTGCTTTATTATATTCGCGGAGCGTGACAGCGCGTGGATTTATATTGAGGTCGTTCTGGCAGTAAGCGGCCCATTCGGGGCTTTCGGTGCCTCGGCCTTTATTATCTGTCCACCAGTCAATTTTAAATTTACTGCTCGTAACCTTGCGCGGGGCCGACATCTTGATACGGCCGTTAGAGGGGTTGTAGGAATAGGTCAGCGGGCCATATACATGGCCATTCGACTTCACTATATAGCCGCCGGTGGTCTGGCGCATTTCTCTTGTCTTACGACCCTTCTTGAAGAACATCGGGTCGAGAGGCTCTTGCGGCAGAAGTTCACGAGCAATACTTTCAATCTCGTTGCGCACCTTTCCCGGGCGGAAATCCACAAAGGTATAAAGCTCGGGGGAATTAAACATATTCCATACCTCGAAACCTTTGCCGGTAAACCAACTCGAAGTTATCATCCACCTTTGGTCAACCTTCTTGGGAGGAGTATATGGCTCGAGATTGCTCCACCAGCGGTATAAGCCGTAGTCGCCGTCGAGATAGCCTTCAACGGGAATATATGTCTCGCCATCGTCATAGACGTCGGCAGTACCTATGTAGCGACGGCCGTCGGGATGCTCGAGGACAACGTAATGCGGACGCTCACTCTCATCAACCTGGCCCAGCATGGCAGTGTAGCCGATGGCATCGACATCGAGGAGCAGCTTGACTCCGTTTTTAAGCACTTTGACGCGCGGGGGATTGAAGTATTCTTTCTCAAAATACTTGCAGTAGAGAGAGTCGGGGATGCCTTTCCGCCGCAGTTGATTGGGCACAGAACTCTTGGGAATCTCCACATTGACTTCTGCAGCGGCTGAGAAGGCCACGATAAGTGACAGTAAGACAATTATTTTTCTCATATGGTATGATTGGTTTGATATAGACTAAAACTTATCGGGCCTCATCCCCGGCTCCGGGAGGCGTGCCCCCGTCAGCGCGCGTTCTTCACGCTTCCGCCCGTCTCGCTTTGGGAGGTGAGGGTTTCAACGCGACACTTCACGCTGCCTCCGGTCTCGGCAGTGGCTTTGCCTGATTTTGCGGCGACGCCCTCGGCTTTGACTGAGCCTGCCGTCTCGGCGTCGAAGCGCACCATATCGGCTTTACCGGCTGTGAAAACTACCGAAGAAGCCGTCTCGGCATCGGCGCCGAGGGTAGCTGTTTCGATGTAAGCGACTTTTATAGAGGAGGCTGTTTCAGAGGAGAATGAGGCTTTATCGGATACGAAGATGCTGTCGGCATTAATCTTTGCGGCAGTCTCGGCAGAGAAGTCGCAAGAGCCCTCGACAGTGAGGCGGTCGAAGCGGATAGAGGCGGCTGTCTCGGCGTCGTAGGAAGCGCGCCCTTTGACGGTCATCGGACCCGAAACGGTAACCGAAGAGGCTGTCTCGGCGTCGATTTCGGAGAGGTAAGGCACGGTAACGCGGAGTGTGCATTTGAGGCGGTCGCGCGAGCGGAACTGGAGGTCGTCGTCGAAGCGCACTTTAAGCTCGCCATTAGAGGTGGTGACCTTGATGCGGTTGATGAGGTTGTCGGGAGCCTCGAGCACGGCAATACCCGTGGCGGGGCCTACGGTTACGTGCACGTCGACTATCGACGACGAGAGCTCGTTGAAGCTTCCGACGTTAAACTGACGGGTAGTGAGATTGGTGCTGGGTTCTACCTTTTTGTTGCCTGCATACGCGGCAATGCTCACCACCGATGCTGCGATACAGATAGCGAGAAGTCCGAGGGGAAGAAAAAATTTTTTCATATTCTTATAGATTGTGATTTTGGATTATGCCTATAAGACGCAGCGACAACACGAAATGTTACACAACCTTTGAAAATTTTTTCACCACATAGCGGTAAAGCAAGGGTACGAGGTAGATATTCAGCGCAGTAGACGTTACAAGACCACCGAGAATAACGAGTGCCATAGGCGCCTGAATCTCGTTGCCGGGGGCGTCGGCCTTCACCGCGAGCGGCACAAGAGCCAGTGCCGAGGTGAGGGCCGTCATTATAATAGGCAGCAGACGGTCGGCCGAGCCGCGGGCTATGCGGTCGGGCAGAGGCACACCTGCGGCAGCAAGGTCGTTGTAGTGGCTTACCAGGAGCATGCCGTTGCGCGTGCTTATGCCCATGAGCGATATGAAGCCGATGATTGCCGGTATGTTGAGGTCGCAGCCTGTGGCGGCAAGCATTATCACGCCACCTATCATAGCCAAGGGCATGTTCACAAGAATCACAAGCGACTGCGGCAGGCTGCGGAACTCGCCGTAGAGCAGCATTATAATAATGAGGAGCGCGCCGAGAGAGGCGAGGGCGAGGCGGCGCGAGGCGTTGCGCTGGTTCTCGAACTGGCCGCCGTACACAGCATGGTAGCCTTCGGGGAAGTCGATGTCGGCGTCGATGCGCGAGCGTATGTCGTCGACGGTGCTCACAAGGTCGCGGCCCTCGACGTTGGCGCTTATTATGAGGCGACGCTGCACGTTCTCGCGGTTTACGGCATTGGGACCCGAGGTAATGCTTATATCAGCTATATCTCCCAGGGGCACCATACCCTCGACAGTGGCTACGGGGAGGACGGCGACATCGGCAATCGCGGAGCGGTGATCTTCATCGAGAATCACGGTCACGGGGTAAGCCACACCGCGGTCGTAGACCTCGCCCACCTCCGTGCCGCCAAGGGCTGTTGCAACGGTAGCGCCGAAGTCGGCGGGAGTCACGCCATAGCGGGCGAGCAACTCGCGGCGGGGCTCGATAAGGAGCTGCGGGCGCTCGGTCTGCTGCTCTATGTTTACGTCTACAGCGCCGGGCACCTCCTCTACTATCGCCTTTATCTGCTTGCCGATAGCGAAGAGCTTGTTAAGGTCAGAGCCGAAAACCTTGATAGCTATCTGGCTTTGCGTGCCCGAGAGCATGGCGTCGATGCGGTGCGATATAGGCTGACCAATCTCCACCACGGCACCGGGGAGCTCGCCGAGGCGATGTCGGAGTTCGGCGCTCACCTCGGCGCGGGTGCGGTCGGTGAGCTTGTAGGGCGCCTCTATCTCGGAGACGTTTACACCGAGCGAGTGCTCGTCGAGCTCGGCGCGACCTGTCTTGCGGGCAACGGTCACCACTTCGGGCGTCTCCATTATTATACGCTCGGCTTCGCGCCCTATGCGGTCGCTCTCGTCGAGAGATATGCCCGGCAAGGTGCTCACGTTGATAGTAAACGAGCCCTCGTTGAAGGGGGGCAGGAAGCCGCGCCCGAGGGTGAAGAAGAGCCCGAGAGCTACCATGAAGAGCGCACAAGTGGCAAGTATCAGTGCCCGGCCATGCGCCATGGCAAATGCGAGGCTGCGCGAATAGGCGGCCTTGAGCGCACGGGTAAGGCGCGGCTCGCGTGAGAGGCGCTCATCCTGAGCCTTGGTGCCCAGGAGCCAGCTGCTGAGCACGGGCGTAACCGTAAGGGCTACTATAGTTGAGGCTATCAACGCCACGATGAAAGCCACACCGAGGGGCTTGAGCATGCGGCCTTCCATGCCGTCGAGGAAGAAGAGAGGGAGGAAAGCCGCCGCCACTATAAGGGTGGAGTTGAAAATTGGCATACGCACCTCGGCGGAGGCGTGGAAAACGACGTCGACGGTGCTGCGCCGCTCGTCGGGCGGAAGGGCGCGGTTCTCGCGCAGACGGCGGTATACGTTCTCGACGTCAACAATGGCATCGTCCACGAGGCAGCCTATGGCTATGGCAATACCGCCGAGGCTCATGGTGTTGACAGTGTAACCCATGGCATGCAGCAGGAGCACGGTAACGATAATGGAGAGGGGCAGCGCCGTGACGGAGATGAGCGTGGTGCGCACGTTCATCAGGAATACAAAGAGGATTATGATGACGAAGAAGGCACCTTCGAGGAGCGAGCTCTGCAGGTTGCCAATGGCGCCGTCGATAAAATCGGCCTGACGGAAAATATTGCGCGAGACCTTGATGTCGGCAGGCAGAGCAGCCTCGATTTGGTCGAGCTCGGCGTCGATAGCAGCGGTTAGGCGTTTGGTGTCGGCGCCGGGCTGCTTTGTTACGGTGACGAGCACGGCGGGGTCGCCCTCGACAGAGGCTGTGCCTATGCGTGGCAGGCGTCCGCCCTCCTCTACCGTGGCGATGTCGGCGAGAGTCACCACGCCCGAGGCATCGGAGCGCACCACGGCCATGCCGAGCTTGCCGATGTCTGATGTATTGATGCGGGTCTTTACAATATATTCATTACCAAAGTCGTAGAGAGCCGCACCGCCGGTATTGTTATTGAAACCTTCGGTGGCTGCGAGCACTTCGGGTATGCTTATGCCGTAGGCCTGCATGGCGCCGGGGTGCAGTTTGATCTGATACTCGGGGGCGTCGCCGCCTATCACTGAAATCTGCGATACGCCACCGAGAGCGAGCAGACGGGTGCGGAGGTCGCGCTCGGCAATGCGGCGCAGTTCGAGCATAGAGGTGCTGTCGGAGCGCAGGCCTATAATCATCATCTCGCCGAGAATCGATGACTGCGGCCCCATTACAGGTTTCTCGACACCTGCGGGCAGGCGGTCGGCGGCTGCATCGAGGCGCTCGCCCACTATCTGTCGCGCGGTGTAGATGTTGGTACCCCAGTCGAACTCAACCCATACAACCGAGAATCCGGCGGTAGAGCTCGAGCGCACACGGCGCACGCCCGTAGAGCCGTTGACAGCGGTCTCTATAGGATAGCTCACCACCTGCTCGACTTCCTCGGCGGCCATACCCGGCGCCTCTGTCATGACGACCACGGTGGGAGCGTTGAGGTCGGGAAAAATATCCACCTCCATTTTTAGGAGGGTTGTCACTCCTGCAATGAGCAGGAGTGCGCTTATAACGGCCACTGCCAGGCGGTTGCGCAGCGAGAGGCTTATAATCTTCTCAAGCATGCCCGTGCGGTTTAGTGGTTATGGGAATGACCTTCGGGAGCTGCCGACGAGGTTTCGGCAAGGCGCACCGCCGTGACACCTTTAGCAACATATACCGTGCCTGCGGGTACGCCGCTGATGCGGGCACGCTCGCCGTCGGTGGCGAGTACTGTCACAGGCACTTTCTCGTAGTGCTCGGGCTTTTCCTGACGATAAATGAAGAACTGCCCCTGCTGCTCCGAGAGGGCGCTTTCGGGCACAGTGAGCACACCCTGCTCTGCGGCGCCTATGAGGTGGGCGGTGAAAGGCGCCCCGGTGGCCGCATCTGCGTCGGAAACACTGAAATACAGGGGAATATATGCGCCACCGGCATCAGGAGCCCCTGCAGGCGTGCCGCTGAGACGGCGTCCACCGCGAGCCGACACCTTGAACTTGACTCCCGAGGGAAAATCGGCCACCATGTCGCCAATGGTCTTGGCCTCTTTAAAATAACGCGAGGGGAGGTCGACGCGCAGCAATGTTCCTGCGCCCTTGCTAACTGTGGCAATGGGGTCGCCCACATTAACGTAGGCACCTTCGGCCACGAGCACCGAGCTCAGGGTGCCTGCTATAGGCGCCACAGCGCGACCGGCGGATGCATGGGGCGAATAAGCCGCACGGGCAGAGGCAAGCTCGGCACGGGCAGCAAGGAGCTCGGCGCGGGTAGCGAGTTTATCGGCAGCGAGAGCCTCGATGCGTGCGAGCTCGGCTTCGGCAGCCTCAAGGCGGGCACGGGCGGCGGCATTGGCATCGCCTCCGGCGACGGCGGTGGTGTTGATTGTTGCCACAACGCTACCTTTGGCAATATCGCGCCCTACACTCATCCCGGGGGCAAAAGTTACGGTACCGGCAGCAGGGGCGGCAACAATACCATTGTCGGCCGACGCCCGCACTACCATACCCGAAGCGCGCACCACGGCATGGAAATCGCCGGGTGCGAGGGTGTCGAGAGCAAAGTCGAAATGCTCGGTCACATGGTCGTGAAGCTCTATGATACCGGGCTCGTCGTGGTGCCCGGCCTCGGCGGCAGCGTGCTCCTCAGCACTATGATTGTGGCATGAAACAGCGAGAGCTGCTGCAGCGGTAAACATTATATATCGGCAAAAGCGCATAACAGGTGTCTAATGGTTTTTGCCACAAAATTACTCAAAGCTCCGCAGAAGCCTCTTGCATAATTCGGGGAGGAGTATCAGCCGGATATGACAACTCCGACTTTAAACTTTTGACTCTTGACTTTTACCTTCCTACCGTCCCCACTTCGAGCACAGGCGCTTGGCTACGTCCACGGGGTCGCCCGGAGCTTCAATGTATTTTACGGGAGTGGAGATGCGTGGCCACTCGGCTTCGAAAGCGCGCATCTGCTCGATAAAGGCGTCGCGGTTCCATTCGGAGCCGTCGGCAAGAGCCTGCTCGACTGAGGCAATGAAGCGGCGCCAGCGCTCGCCGTAGTATTGGTCGTTGAGCTCGGCGTAGGCACGGCTGGCGTAGTCGGTGAGGCTTTTGGAGCCCCATAGCGTAACGAGGGTGCGGGCGTTTTCCTCGAAGTAATCCTGCAGGGCCGGGTCGTGAGAAATGTTGTTGCGGGCGTCATCGACCCAAGGTTTGAGCGAGAATGTGCGGTGACATGCCAGAAGGGAGGTGCAGTCGTCGATCAGCTCGCGCATGCGAGCCCCGGCAGCTTTTGCGGCCTCGATGTCGCGGGCACGGTATGCAGTGGCGAAGCTGTCGCGCAGAGCCTCGAAGCGGTTGCCGAGTGCCTGGCGACCGATGTTTACGATGTCGAATATATACGAGTCGCGACCTTGCGCCCCGGGGGCGGCGTCGAGCATCATGCTCCATGCCTTGAAGAGGTCGGCGTTGTCGTATTCATATTTATTGAGAGTCACCCAGCTGCCGTGCTTCTCAAGGTCGGGGCGGGCATGGAGGAGCACAGCCTGACTGTTGAAGATGCGGCTGCGGTATATGCTGTCGGCCATGAGTTGCCATGCCTCGCGGGCCTCAGGTGAAGTTCCTGCACGCCTGCGGGCGAGCGAGCTTATGCGCTGCTCTTGGGTCAGCGGCTGGTTCCAGGCCATATCGAGCACGCACTCATACATATAGGGGTTCACGTCGAGGCCTTCGAGGGTAGAGCCCACGCCGGTCACCGAGGGGGCTTTAGCCAGAGTGTTGGCAATACGGTTTTTGACCGTGCCATGGTCTCCGGCAATAAAAGAGTTGCCGCCGAAGTTGCCGAGGTAGCACCATATGAAATCGTGGCCGTGGAAGCTGTCGTTGTCGGGCCAGAGTTCGGTGAAGTCGCAGTAGTAGTCGAGGAATTTCAGACGACCATGGGGCACCCCGGCGAGGTAGGCGCGCACACGTTCGGGAGTCCAGTTCTTGCGGTCGTAGTAGAACATCCACGCCATCTGCACCCACACGCCGTCGGTGTCGGCGGCGTCGAGGGAGTTGAACACCCCGCGGGCTGCCATGGTGAGACTGTCGGGAGCCCAGGAGGGCGGATCAACCTCGTTGAAGCAGTCGATGCCATATAGGTGGTCGGTGCCGTAGAGACGCGTCTGAGCGGCTATATAGTCGCGCTGTATCACGGCGAAGAGGCTGTCGGCGGGCGAGAGATAGCTGCAGCGGTGCTCAGGCCCGAAGCCACCCCACTTGCTCACACCCGTTATCGCTGCATCGGGATAGCGCTCGGCGAGCTTGGCAGGCACATGACCGGCAAAAGCGGGCAACACAGGCCGCATGCCGAAGTCACGCTCACGGGCGAGGATGCGCTTCTGCAGCTCCTGCTGATTGTCGAGCCACTCTTTGGGCAGAGGTCCCTGATAGCCGTCGAGGTTGCACATACGGTGCCACGGCAGGTGTGCAGGCCCGGTGAAATATGCGAGAACATCTTCCTCATTGAGGCCGTGCTGCTTCCACACGTCGAGCCACACCGATTCCTGGCCGGTGATAGCGAGTGGCATGTTCACGCCGTTGAGAGCCATCCAGTCGATAAGGCGCTCCCATTGCTCCCAGTTCCAGTAGGGCATGGAGTAGCCGAAGGTGCAGTAGTTTAGGAAGAAGCGGTCGGGCACGCGCGAGCTTACGGTCACAGCCTCGCCCACGGGCGGAAATTCATCGGGGATGAAGACCGGGTCGGCGAGATACCACGATACCGAGGTGCCTGCATAGTTCTTGAGATAGTAATTGAGGCCCGACGAGAGCGCTAAGGCGCTGTTGCCGCTCACGGAGATATTGCCGTCGCGGTCGGCGAGAGTGAAGGCTTCGGGCTCCCCGGCCTCGGCAGGGGTATATTCAAAGGAGAAGTGCGATGCGGCGTCGCCGAGCACACGCTGCGCAAGGGCACGGGCGGCGTCTTCCTGCGGTGCGGCGGCAAAGGCTGCAACAGCGGTGACAACGGGTATCAGTAAGGCAAGACAGTGTTTCATAGATGTGTGTTTTTTGCGATGCAAAGATAGGCATAACACGCGAGATGTGCAAGTTTGAGGTCGGGGCGGTGCCAAAGCGGTTACACATTTCACAAAGCCGACACAAAACCGCTAAAGTTTAGTGAAGCTATTGCACGAATTATTACAAATTGTGACCTTTGAAACCGAAAACCGAATCATTATGCACAAGTCTTTCCACGCCCTCATCGCGCTCAGTATATGCCTGTCCATAATAATCTGCGACTGCAGCCGCAAATCGGCCGTAGCTCCCGACCCCTATGTTGACGGGCCTGTGACGCAAGCTTTCGACTCGCTCTTCTCATCAATGTTCGCCCCCGACGAACCGGGTGCCTACGTTTTTGTGATGCACGCCGACACCGTATGCTATGCACGCGGCTTCGGTCTTGCCGACCTTGCCACACGCGAGCCTATTACCGACAGCACGGTTTTCAACCTCTCGTCATCGTCTAAAATTTTCTCTACGGCAGCTCTGCTCAAGCTCGAGGAGCAGGGTCTGATATCGCTTGACGACCCTCTGAGCAAATTCTTCCCCGAGTTTCCGGCCGAGTTTTTCGATAAAATCACAATCCGCAACATCCTGACGCACAGCTCCGGGCTTCCCGACCTTCGCCCGCGCGATGCCGAGCAGTGGAAAAACTATCTCGACAAACACTCGTCGATGTTCAGCGTCGACGGTGACTACCGCCTCTACGGCACCGAGAAAGAGCACTGCCGCGTGTTCACCGACCTCGTTGCCGTAGACTACGAGCCCGGCACACAATATCAGCGCACCGACCCCTCGTTCATGCTCATAGCCCCCATTCTCGAGCGTGTCACCGGCCAAAGCTTCCGCAAGTGGATGCGCGACAGCATTTTCAACCCTCTCGCCATAACCGACGCCTTCTATTACGTGCCCGGCACCCGCTACCCGAAAATGGCCCACGGCTACCGCCGGGCCGACAGTATACCCACCAAGGCCTACCGCAGCGACGACGGCAAGTGGGAGGAATATGACTACGGCGAGGCAGAATTTTTCCTTACAAACGCCGACCGCGGTGCTTTTGCCTCGCCCCGCGACCTCATGAAATGGCGCCCTGCATTCCGCAACGGCCGCGTGGTGAACGACAGCACACGAGAGAAGATGTATGTGCCCACTATCGCCACAGGTGTCCCCTACGCTTCCTACGGCCTGGGCACGGCAGTGCGCCAGCGCCCCGGGCGCCCCGTAAAGGTCTACCACATGAACTCCAACGGAGGTTTTACTGTAGTCGAGGCGGCATGGCCCGATGTAAAGGTTAATTACGCCGTGCTCTCGAACCGCAACGACTGGGACCTGCGCGGAGTAATCGACAAGGTCGACAGCATTTTCGTGGCCAAGGGCTGGATATAAAGCCCCGGTGCGTACCGCTGCAGGCAATATTAGCATACAGGTTTACGTTAGATTCTTACTATGAAGTTTTTAGTAAGAATTCTCCTCAGCACAGCCATAGCGGCGTGCATGGCCGCATGTATCGAAGACGATTTCACGACATCGCCTTCCGACCAGCCCCGTTTCTCTGTCGAAGAAATCGACATGGGGCAGGTATTCACCGACCAGACCACCCCTACAAGCCGGTTTACCATACACAACCCCCACAGCAAATCGCTGCTGCTTGAAGAAGTTAGCGTCAGCGGCGCCGACGCCTCGTGCTTCCATATCAACGTCGACGGCTCGGCCACGGCTGAGTTTCAGCGCAATATCGAAATCCGCGGCAAAGACTCGGTGTTCGTCCTCGTGCAGGCAACGCTGCCTGAGCGCGGCGACCTCGGGTCGGAGTTCACGGCGAGCATCGACGTACGCGTCAACGGCGTGGTGAGCTCGCTCCCCATAAAGGCACAAGGCGTGAACGCCGAGCGCATAAAAGGCGAGACCTTTACTGCCGACACACGTCTTACGGCGCGCAAACCGTATATAATAACCGACTCCCTTACCGTAGCCGAGGGCGCCACACTCACCATTGAGGCGGGCACCACGCTCTGCTTCCACGATAAAGCCATGCTCATCGTGCGCGGCACACTGCTCTCCGAGGGGACCGCCGAGGCTCCCGTGACTATGGCAGGCGACCGCACGGGCAATGTAGTGAGCGACATCTCGTTCGACATAATGTCGCGCCAGTGGACGGGCGTATTCTTCACCGAAAGCTCAGCAGCCAACCGCCTCGTGCACACCAATATACGCAATACTGTGCAGGGTGTGGCTGTAAGCGGCAACCCCGAAGCCGACTACAGCTCCACGCCCCAGCTCACCCTCCTCAACAGTGTGCTGCGCAACTCCGGCGAGCTCGTGCTCGAAGGCTACCACACCTCTATCGACGCCACCGGCTGCGAGTTTGCCGAGGCCGGAGCGGGGCTGGTTTACCTCCAGGGAGGTTCGCACCGCTTCGACCACTGCACCTTTGCCAACAACTACCTCTTCACTGCCATTGGCGGCCCTGCCGTGCAGTTTGCCCACCTCAGCGCTGACCCCAAGACGGGGCTTGACGATGAAAGCGGGCTGCCCTACCTCAAAGGCAGCTTCACAAACTCGATAATCTACGGCATAGGCAGCGAGGTATCGCACGGCGACCTCACCGGCACCGATGTATATTTCCGCCGCTGTCTGCTGAAGAGCGCGGGCACCGACGATGATAATTTCTTGGAATGCATATGGGGCGAGGACCCGCTCTTCTACACCGAGCGCCTCGAGTATATCTTCGACTACCGCCTGCGCCCCGAGTCGCCCGCCATAGGCGCCGCCGACCCCTCGCTCTCGCGCCCCGAGGCCGCCACCGACATCTACGGCCTTGCCCGCGGTGCAGCCCCCGACCTCGGCGCCTACGTTTTCACCCTGCCCGCCGAGGAATGAAAATACTGGAGATAAACACCGTGGCCTTCGGCAGCTCCACAGGGGCGTATATGCGCTCTGTGGCCGATGCCTGCATGCGCCGGGGCTGCGAGGTGGCAATCGCCAAAGGGCGCCGCGCCGATGCACCCGGTGTGCGCAACATAGCCACGGGCACGCGCCTCACGCCTCTGTTGCACGGCGCCGCCACCCGCCTTTTCGATATGCACGGCCTTGTGGGCGCCCGCGCCACACGTGGCTTTATAAAGGCTGCGGAGGCTTTCGGCCCCGACGTGATACACCTGCACAACATCCACGGCTACTATCTCCACTACCCCACCCTCTTCGAGTGGCTCCGCAGCTACGGCGCCCCGGTGTTCTGGACGCTCCACGACGGCTGGGCGCTCACCGGCCACTGCGCCTTCCCCGAGGGTGCCGGGGGACTCTGCCCGCGCCTTGCCCATGGCTGCGGCAAGTGCCCCCAACTCAGCCAATACCCTGCTGCGCTCATCGACCGCAGCGCCGCCAACTACCGCCGCAAAGCCGAGGTGTTCACTTCGGTGCCCTCGCTTACGCTGCTCCCCGTGAGCCACTGGCTCGACGGGCTTGTTGCACGCTCTCCTTTGGCTCCGCTGCGGCGCGAGGTGGTGCATATCGACATCGACATTGAGCTATACAAGCCCACAGGCACCGTGGCCGATAAGCCGCGCGTGTTAGGCGTGGCCGCCAATTGGGAAGACCGCAAGGGGCTTGATTTCTTTTCCAAACTACGTGCCACGCTGCCCGATGATGTAGAAATACGCATAGCAGGACGGCCACCGCGCCGTCGCCCCGAGGGACTGAATTTCCTCGGCGTACTCAGTCGTGAGGAGCTTATTGCCGAATACTCGCAGGCCTCGGTATTTGTTAATCCGACCCTTGCCGAGAATCTGTGCCTGGTAAACCGCGAGGCCCTCGCCTGCGGCTGCCCCGTGGCAAGCCGCGACAGCGGAGCCGCCACTGAAGGCCTCTCAGGCCCCGCCGTGGCTGCCGCCGCGAGCGAGGCAGAGCTTATCGACGCCGTTCATAGCTTCCTGAACGGAAAAAGCCCGCGCGCCGAAGCACGCGGACTTGCCGAGAGTCTCTTTAGCGGAGAGCCAAACATGCACCGCCTACTCACTCTTTTTGGAGTGCCTTGCGGTTGCGGCTCTCTATAAAAGATGTAAATGAATCGAAGATGTCGGCCAAGGCTATGGTGGCGTTGCGCACCTGCGTGTCGAACATCTCCACTCCTCTTGCAGTGCCCGAAGAGCGGCCGAGCAAGGCATCGCCGACACCCGAAATATCCTCGAAGAGTTTCATCTGCAGCTGCAGGAGCTGATAGGCGCCTGTCGAGGCCGTGTTTGTCATAACCTGCTGCGGCAGGTGCTGACCGTTGCCGGAGATTGGAATCACGCCGTCGGACTGCGCCCAGCGCGCCGTAATCTCGTCCCACGAGAAATTGTCAACCATTTGGTCGGCGGGGAAAAGGAGCACACCCTTGGCCGAGGTTGTCATAATCTTGTCGATCATCACAATCAGGCGGTTGATGTACCGCTGCTGGTCTATCACATCTTCGACAAAAGAGTGTACCTCGCCGTCGGTAAGGGGGTAGAACTTGACTGCGAAAGGGTGTGAGCGGTGTGCGTAGGGAGAATCGTACTCGCGGAGCACGGTACCGTCGGGAGCAATGAAGCGGCAATGCCACACAAAGTCCATATCGGCGGTGTCGCCGTCGTCGCGGCAGTCGAAAGTCCATACCTCGATAACCCTGCAACGCCCCTCGCGCCCGGGAGCGAAGAAATCATCGCTGTCGTCGGCAGCCCCGAGTTCACGGGCGAGACCGAAAGCGGCTTCGTCGGCTATGCCCGAATATATGTGGCGAAATTCGGCGGCACGCTCGCGGCTGCCGCAGGCAAAGCGGTTTACGAGTTCGGGAAAGGTGAAGTCGTGGAGCATGCCTATGAGGTCGATGTCGAAGCCACGCGGGTCGCTGAAGGCGTTGACAAAAAACTTTCGGGGGTCAACATTATCGACCCACACACCGCAACCGCCGTGGCGCCGCTCCTCGACAATGCGCTGTATGGCGCAGCCCGAAATCAGGAATTCCTCGAGCAGACGGCTGTCGAGCTCGGCCAGGCTGTTGAGCCTCGCCAGAGGCGCGACGTCAGCCCCCGTATAAAGCCCTGCCTCCGCCGCCTGCGTGCGGTAGCGCCCGACCACGGTCTTCACGAGCTGGCGTATGAGATTGTTCGACAGAGGTTTGGAGCCGCTTTCCTCGAGCATGCGGTCTTCACGCATATAACGCCCGTGGCTGTCGCGCACAATATCGCACCACTGGTCGCCATAAGTATAGTTCTTATAGCGTTTACGGCGTGAGCGCAGCCGCGCGGCGCCGTTCCAGGCCTTATAGGCGGCCTCAAGTACAGATTTCGCTTTCATAATTCAGAGAGATTTACAGGAAGTGCGCGCTCGTCGAGCGTATAATAATCTTCGCCGGGGTCTATGGCCGCCGTCACTGTCACCGCCTGCGGAGCAGCCCCTGCGGGCCATGCCATTACCTGTGGTGCCGCGCCCGAGGTATTACCGGGGAGGGCTATCGCCACCGGACGCTCCACCGTTGCTGCGGTAAAAGGGTTGAGCTGACACGAGAGCACACGGTCATATTCAGAGGCAGGAAGCACTTCGACGGCCTTGCACCAGCCGCGCAGCTTTACATCGAACACCCGTCGGCACATGGCAGGCATATTGAGAAGCGCGCCTCCGGCCTCGCCCTCGCTGACGGCGCTCACCGAAACCATGGCCGAGATATTGTCGGCGGCAACCAGTTCGCGCGGCCCGGTGTCGAGCAGGTCGAGATACCACTTGCGCAGCCGCAGCTCAAGCATGGCATCGGCGTCGATGCCCTCGGTGAGCTCTATCGAGCAGTCGGCGCGCAGGGGCTCAAGGCCGCCGGCAGTGCGGCAGCGCTTGAGCATCTGAGCTTTGGAGAGTGTTATTTTCATCTGTTGGCAGTGTTACCTATCACGCGCATGTGAGCCTTGGGATAGCGTAGCACGAGGCACGAGGCTTCGGTGAGCACCACAGCGTCGGTGTTGCGCTGGCCCGAGGCGCGGAGGTCGAGTTTCTCGGCCTGGAAGGGCACATGCACGTATTTGGTCATGTAATTGGGGTCGAGGATGAAGCCGTCGGCAGAGTGGCCGCACTGGTCAAAGACCTCGGAGTGCAGCAGGTAGAGCGTGCCGAAGTTCGACACCACTTCCTTGAACTCTATGCCCCACTTCACGCGGGTCTCGGCAGAGGCCACCACCTTGGTATACTGGAGCTTGGTGAGCGCCTCCATGAGCTTTGTGCCTGCAATGAGAATCTTGCGTTTTGAGCCGTTGTTGCCGGTAAAGGCTTGGCTGCAGAGGGTCACGAGGTCGTTCTCGGTGAGATTGTCGAGGTCGAGCTCAGCCGAGCGGGGAGCCTGCCCCCATATGCCGCCGGTGAAATATACGTTCTCGTTCTTCACGGGGTCGTAGAGACGGGTGCGCTTGCCGAAGATAAAGTTTTTCTCCATACCCAGGCGCATGTCGATTATTGCGGCCTCTTCCTGGTCGGAGAAAGTCCAGTCGGCTTCCTTGCCGGCGATTTTGGCGAGCGTGCTCTGCTCTACCTGCATCTTGAAAATCTGGCAGTTATTCGAGGCCTTGCGGGGCAGAGCCGAGAATTGAGCCGTCTGCACGTCGAGCTCCGTTGCCGCGCGGCCCATGCGCACCAGGCGCGTACCCTTATCCATTTTGGGGAGGGTGATTACGGTGCCCGTCATGCCCTCGGAAGGAATACCGTTGAGGGGCACCACCTCGATACCGCCGTCGGCAGGACGCGAGAGTACGTAAAGCACGAGAGGGGCGGCGACTTCGCCCGCGGCGGCATGGCCGTTGACATCAGGCACGAGAACGGTCTCCGAGGGGTCGAAGATATTGTCGGCCTCGGTGCGGATAACGTAGCTGGTCACGCCTTCGCCGCGGTCAACGCCTCCCGAGCCGTTAAAGTCGGCCGAGAGGGCGGTCTCGGTGAGCTTGGTATCCACAGAGTAGTACTCTACGGTCATGGCGTCGGCGCGGCGGCTCATGGCGCAGCGGCTGAGCTGGTCGATAGGGGTCGACATGGGGCGCACCTTGACGATGCGGCTGTCGATAGAGTTGCGGAGCAGTCCGGGGCTGCCGGCGGCGATATTTTCGGTGGTGGCGGGTGCGCCGCTGATGTGGGTGCCTCCGGCGGTGCCGGGAACGAGATTCTGTTTGTCGCTCATGATATTGGAGTTATAAGTGAAAAGTGAAGAATTAAAACTGAAATTTAGAAATTGAAATCATCGTCTTGCCAGAAGTCAGGGCGAAGATTGGTGAGGAACGAGGGGCAGCTGTCGGCGGGAGCCTCGGGAGCCGGAGTCGCAGGCGACTGGAACATGGCCACTGGAGGCGCTGTCGGTTCGGGCGAGGCAGGCTCGGGAGCAGGCGTTTCAGGGGCAGGCTCGGCAGGAGGCTCGGCGGCGGGCAGAAGGGTGCTTATAAGCTCGGCAGGGTTGCCGCCGCGGGCTATCTCGGCAAGCACGTGGGCACACTCGGGGTTGGCGCTAATGGCGCGGAGGAGCTCGAGGTCGGCGCTGCCGTCGGTCTCAGGGGTGCATTCCGGGGGTGTTGTTTCTTTTTCCATAACGGGTGATTTGGTTTCGATTACGATGCAAAGTTACCGGCGCAGCGGCGGCATGCGCTGTCGCTTTTCCCGACGGGCGGGAAACACGCTTCTGAACCAAAGCGCCCGGGCGCGCGTTATCTATTTAAATACTATCGCATTATGCCCCCGTTTGCCCTACGAAATAAAAAGCGGGTTCTCGGCATCCTCCGCGGAGCTGTGCTCGCCGTGTCGGTCGGAATTATCGTAATGATTTCGATTGACGCCTTTCACCCGCACTTCAACTTCCTCAACCCGAGCTTCTACATGGCCTCACAGCCCTATGTGTGCGCTATCTACCTCCTTGATTTCTTCACTGAACTCTATTACTCCCCCGCCCGAGGCCGCTACTTCGGGCACCATTTCTTCTTTTTCATCATCTCCATACCCTTCACGTGGGTTCTTTCACGCTTCTCAATCCACCCCACGGGAATATGGGGCTATGTGCTCCACTTCGTGCCCACGCTGCGCGCCGTCTTCGCCCTGGCCATAGTCATGGGCTTCGTATCGAAAAACCGCCTTATAGGGCTCTTCGCCTCCTATCTCACAATATTGTTTTTAGCCGTATATTTCTCATCGGTAATATTTTATCTCCATGAGGGGGGCACGAACCCGGGTGTCACCGACTATTGGTCGGCCTTGTGGTGGTGCATGCTGCAGGCCACTACCTTAGGCGCCTCGTTCTACGCCGTGACAACCGTCGGCAAGGCCATTGCCATGATAGTATCGGTAATGGGCGTTATGATGTTCCCCCTCTTCACGGTATACCTCACCCAGCTCGTGCAGAAATATATGCGCCCGCACAAAAGCGCATCGGCAAAAAATTCGTAATTTTGACGCATGAAACTCCACACCGCACTTTTCACCGCCCTTCTTGCCATAGCACCTGCCGCACAGGCCCAAAACGTGCAATGGCTTGAAACAAAACATAACTTCGGCGCCTTCGACGAGAGCATGGGCCCCGTGAGCACCGATTTCCGCTTTATAAACACCGGCAGCGAACCCGTTGCCATTGTTGCGGCGCGTGCCTCCTGCGGCTGCACCTCGCGCGAGTTCTCCCGTGAGCCCATAGCACCGGGCGACACCGCTTTCATAACCGTTACCTACGACCCTGCAGGGCGCCCGGGACGCTTCTCTAAATATGTGGCAGTAGACCTCTCCGACGGCTCGCCGCGCACAAAACTGTATGTCGACGGCACCGTTGTAGGCTCTCCCACCTCTGTGGCGCTCCGTTTCCCCGCCGAGTGCGGCAGCACCCTGCAGCTTGCCAAGGGCGCGGTACTCGTCGGCGAGGTTGCCAAGGGCAAGACCCGTACCACTTTTCTCGAAGCCTACAACCGCTCTACCGAGCCTGTGACTCCAAAGGTTACGGGGCTGCCGAAATACTACGATGTGCAGGTATCGCCTGCCGAAGTTCCTGCGGGCGAGCAGTTTACCATAATAGTGTATATGCGCTCGGCCGATTGCCCGCTCTACGGTCTCGTGAGTGACTCGCTCACAATAAGCGCCGCTCCCGGCGAGGAGTGTACGATTCCTGTAACGGCCATGGTGCGCCAGGATTTCGCGCGGCTTACCCCGGGGCAGCGAGCAAAGGCGCCGCACGCCACTGTCGCCGACAAGAGCGTTGACTTCGGACGCGTGGCCGAAGGCGTAAGCTCGGCAACGACCACCATTACCAACACCGGCAAGAGCACGCTGAAAATTCACCGCATATACACCGGCGACCCCGGCGTGAGCGTCAGCGTTGACCGTGAAAGCCTCAAGCCCGGCAAGAAAGCCACCGTAACGGTGACGGTCGACCGCACGGCTCTGACCGGCGCGCTGCTCAACGCCCGCATATCGCTGATTACCGACGACCCCGATAACCCCGTGCAGACTATCCGCGCCGTGGGCGAGCTATAGCACGGCCTCGATATCGGCATCAATGGGGCAGCGTCCGGCGAAGTCGAAGAGCGTGATGCTGCGCAACTGGTAGTAATAGAGCCAGTAGTCGTAGAGGCGCTCGAAATAAGTGCGGCGGGCATTGTCTTTGCTCGTCTGCGAGTCGTTGAGGTCGAGGGTCGAGAGGCGCCCCACCATAAAGGTCTCTACATTGGTGGCATATCGCACCTCGGCTATTGTGGTGGCGCGCTCGGCAAGGCGCAGTTGCTCGCGCTGGTTGTTGAAGCGCTCCACGAGCACGAAAAGGTTGCTGTTGAAGTCGAGAGCCTCCTTGCGCAGAGTATTGGCAACCAGCTCTCTGCGGCTCTCCGACACCTTGACTGCCGCACGCCGTTTGCCCCAGTCGAGAATAGGTATGGCAAAGCCCACCTCCACCACCTGATTGCCGCGCAGGCGCGAGTAGGCGTCGCCGAAGCGGCTGTCGGTACCCGAATATCCCACCTGTGCAAAAATGTTTATCTCCCTCATGGCGTCTTTGGCCTTGGCCACATCGTAGTCGGCCTCGAGCTGACGGCGCTTCAAATTATCGGCGAAGGGATTGTAGCGGAGAGCATATTCGAGGGCCTCGTCGTAGTTCACGGCAATGTCTGGCAGGCGCGAGGGGTCCACGAGCTCTATGGCCTGCGAGGGGTCGAGCCCGAGAAACGATGCTAACTGAAAGGCATGGCTTTTGAGGGTACTCTCGCCCGACGATGCCGCCGCCCGCGCCGTGAGCACATTCATCTCAATCTGCAGCAGGTCGTTACGGCTTATCTGACCCATTTTATGTTTTGCCTCGGCCACGGTGTAGAGCTTCTCGGCATTGGCGAGATTCTGCAAGGCATTGTCATGATCTTCGCGGGCTATGAGGCAATTGAAGAAATAGGTAATAGCCTGCATGGCAACCTCTTCGGTGTCGGTTATAAATTGCGCGCGGGCTTCGGCGTAGCGGACGGGCTCGATGCGCCGTTTCCATTTTATATCGTTGGCCGCGAAGAGGGGCTGGTTGAGGGTGAGGGCAATAGGCACGCTCATAATCTGATTGCCACGGGGCTCGGAGAGCTGCCGCATGAAGTCGAGCGACGTTGAGAGCGACACCGTGCCACCCGTTGGCCATATGCGCTGAGTCACAGCCAACTCCGCCGAGAAAGCGAGGTTGTCGTTGGGCACGAAAGAGAAAGAGCCGTCGGCGTTCTGGTAGCTCGAATAGCGCTTGGCATAGGAGGGCGCCGTTGCCTTGAGCGATACCTCGGGCAGGAGCTCGGCGCGGTAAGTGCGGTACTGCCAGTAGGCAGAGCGCAACTCGTCGAGGGTCTGCGCCGCCGCCACCGAGCGCACCCTCGCCATGGCCACGGCGCGGTCGAGGGTGAGCCTCATGGTGTCGGGGGCTGCCTGTGCCGCCGCGGCAAATGTGAGCGCGGCGGCTGCAAGGACAAGCATTATTTTCTTCATACTCAATACACTATGTGGCCGTCGAAGAAATGTATGGTGCGGTCGGTATCGCGGGCCTGCGCCTCGTTGTGCGTAACCATGACTATGGTGCGCCCGTCCTCTTTATTGAGGCGGTGGAGAATATCCATAATCTCGACGCTCATCTTGGAGTCGAGGTTGCCGCAAGGTTCGTCGGCAAGAATCACCGAGGGGTTGCCGACTATGGCGCGGGCTATGGCCACGCGCTGCATCTGGCCGCCTGAGAGTTGCGCGGGGCGGTGACCCATGCGGTGGGCGAGGCCTACGCGCTCGAGGGCTTCCTTGGCAAGGGCCGTGCTGTCGCCCTTGAAGCCCGGGCGATAGATGAGGGGGAGAGTCACGTTGTCGAGCACGTTGAGGGTGTTGATAAGGTGGAAGCTCTGGAACACGAAGCCCAAGGTTGCATTGCGCAGGCGTGCCAATTCCTTGTCTTTGAGGCTCTCTACGGCATGGCCGTCTATTTCTACCGTGCCGGAAGTGGGGCGGTCGAGCAGACCCATGATATTCAGGAGAGTGGATTTGCCACAGCCCGAGGGGCCCATTATCGACACGAACTCGCCTTTGGCTATATTGAGGCTTACGTTCTCGAGAGCCTGGGTCTCGAGGGTATCGGTGGTGTATACTTTATTTATGTTGCTGAGAGTTATCATCTTATTTAGTTTTATTCGGGTTAAACTGTTATTCTGCTGTGCGCAATGCCTCAACGGGCTCTATACGGCTCACCTTGAGTGCGGGCAGCCACGTGCCAATGAGGGTGCAGAGAAGAATCATGAGATAGTCGAGGGCGGCGATTATGGCGAAGTGGAGGCCGAAATCGCCTACCCAATTGTCTATGGTATTGAACATTGCGTTATTGCCGAAGCCATTGTTGAGACCGCCGTAATAGAGGTAAATCTGCAGGAGTATGAGCAGCCCCAAAGCCGAGGCTACTGTGGCGAGCACAGCACCCTCGCCCATGAGCATTGCCATTATATGGCTGCGGCGTGCGCCGAAGGAGCGGTGTATGCCCATTTCCTCGATGCGGCGGCGCGTCTGCAGATAGAACGAGCCCGTTACGCCCAACACGAGATTGACAAGGAAGAAGAGCAGGAGCACAAGCATGGCGGCACGCTTTGCCGTGGCTCCGTTGACGCGCTCGTTGGCATCTATAATCTGTGAATAGGGAGTGACACTCTTGGCATAATAATTGCCGGTCACAAGGTTACGTGCGGCCCAGGGTGTGAAGTCGGCAGCCCAGCGCACGGGGTCTACGCCCTCGCGCAGACGCACAACAATATCCATAGTCTCCAGGGGGAAAGCTAAGGGCTCCCACACGAAAAACACGAGGTCGTTGGTGCGGTTCACGGTCTGCCAGCGCGCTCCACCCACAACACCAACAACGTTGATGAAGGTGGTGTCGCCGTTATTGACACGTATGAATTTCTTGCCCACGGCATCGCCGTCGGGCCAGAAGCGGCGGGCATAGTCCTCGGTAAGAACAACATCGCGGCCGGGGCGGTAGGCGGCAGCCGATAGCTCGGCTGGAGTAGGACTGCCCTCAACGGCCTTGAAGCCGTAGGTCTCGAAGTAGTTGCAACCGGGGTAGAAAATGGCGCTTGACACGTTGCGAAGGAGCGAGTCGGCAGGATTGCCTGTAAAATAAGCGTTTACACTAAGGCTCATTGAATTGATGTAGGAGTATTCGGGCACAGGGGCAAGCATCTCCACATCGGCGTAAGTCTTGATTTTCTGCAGCAGAGCGTGAAAATCGTTCTCCTGCATTGCCGAGTCGGCATGCTCTGCCGAGAAGCGCGAGTCTACCTCAGGCAGGCTGGCGATGCTCACCAGGGCGAGGCGCTCGTCGTCGTAGCCCGTGGGCAGCTTGTAGTCGGAAAGGCTCACCGCTCCGCGGTCTATCACCGTGAACGACACCATGCTTATGATTATCAATTCAATAAACAGCCAGGCAAGACGGCCGCGGCGGTTCCAGAGGTTTTTGAATATGAGTTTTATCATCTTATTTTTCCTTTAGCGATTCAACAATCGGGTGGCGGAGCGAGCGCCATGCCGGGATGAGGGCCGACATAACATTGAGCACCACACTGGCAATGAAAACGAAACCGAAGATAGCGGGGGCGAAAATCATCTCGCCGGTGACCTCGGAGGCGCGGCCTATATCGTCGGAGACAAACATATCCATGCCGCCGCAGCTCATGAAAATCCATGCCAAAGCGTAGCCCAACACACCGCCTGCGAGGGTGAGGAACAGATTCTCCCACAGCACCTGGCGCAGAAGCCGCCCGCGGGTAGCGCCGAACGATTTGCGCACGCCCATTTCGGCAAGGCGCCCTTCCATGCGGCCCGAGATCATGCCGCTGAGGTTGAGGGCAGGCACGAGCATGAGCGCAAGCAGCGAGAGCAGAATCTGCATCAGGTCGCTAACGAGGTTGAAATCACTGTTCTGCGTATGCGAGAAGGCCTTGTGTACGTGTGGCACGGGCTGGGCATAAATGTAGCCGGTGTATTCGTCCTGCGAGTTGTTGAAGCGGTCGAAGTAGCTCTGCACTTCCTGCCTGAGCGCCTCTGGTTTGTCGCTCACCATGAGCACTTTGAAGTTGCCTATAAGCGGCCAGTCCTGGCTCCCGGCATAGTTGTCAATGGTTGTAAAGGGCACGTACACATTGCCGAACGACGACTCTTCGGTGGGCGTTCCCTGGCGCACAACGCCCGTAATCTTATACTCCTTGAAGTCGACCGACACATAGCGCCCTATGACATCGGCAGGCTCTACGGCGCCGAAAATATCGCGTGCGGTGCGCTCGGTGATAACGGCGCTCTTTATGCCACTGTCGAAATCGGCCTGCGAGAAGGGCTTTCCGGCAAGAAAATCAAATTCGTATATGCCGAAAAAGGCGGGGTCTACGCCTCGGAAAGTGATAAGTTGGTCGGTGCCCCCGATAGCGCTCTGGGCGTAATGGTCCTCCCAGTCGTCGAAGTAGGCGCTAACCTCGCTTGCGTTTTCGAGATTGTAGAAGAAATCGCGCACAACATCGTAGGAAACATTCCATATACGCGAGCTGCCGTTTGGCCGCTGCATGTTGAGAGACTCGAAATAATAGGTGTCGGCTCGCTTGTACTCGGGGTAGACCGGCGCCACCTTGGTGTAGAATATCACGGCAATCACGGTGGTTGTGGCAAGCGCGAGAGCCGTACCGAAAATGTAGATTGCCGAGAAGAGCTTATCGTGGCGTATCAACTGCCACACTTGTCGTAAGGTTCTCATTTTATGGTAAGTTTGGTTTTATCATCGAATCGTTTCATGTCGGAGACCACCACCTGCTCTCCCTCATGCAGGCCGCTTATAACCTGCACATGCTCGGGGGAGGCCGCGCCGAGCATCACCTGCCGCCGCTCGAGGGTAGCACCGTCGGCGCTGCGCACGAAGAGCGAGTAGTTGCCCTCGCCGCGGTAGAAGCTGTCGTTGGCTATGCGAAGAGAGCTGTCGACGATGCCGTCGCTCACATACACATCGGGGCGCAGACCGGCGCGGAGGGCAGTGGTGCTGTCGTTATCGAGGCTCACGGTAAAACTTATCATACCGCTCTGCGACGTAGGCACAACTGCCGACACCCTGCCCTCCATGAGAGTGCCGCCGACGCGTACCTTGGCGCGGGCACCGGGTACAAGCACACGCACATAGGTGTCAGACGTCTGACCCTCAACCTTATAGTGGCCGAGGTCGGCTATGGTTGCCACTTGCTGCCCCTCGTTTACCATGGCGCCGCGCGTATCGGCAATCTGCGTGATAGTGGCACGGCGCGGTGCGCGTATCTCGGCCTCGCCAAGGGTGCGGTCGGCAAGAGCCGCCTCCTTGGCAAGAATATCAATCTCAAGCTGTTTGACGGCAGCGGCAGCCTTGCGTGTGGCACGCTCATCGGTGAGGCGGCGGCGCAGCTGCTCCTGCTCCAACCGGGCCGAGCGGAGGGCGAAATCGGCCTCGCGCACCTTGTCGGTAGTGCCGCTGCCAATGCTGTCGAGGTAGCGCTCGTTGGCAAGCTCGGCTTCAAGACGCATCACACGCATCGCGCCCACCTTGATTTGCATTTCGAGGTCAGAGAGGGCGGTGTTGTCGCCCGCCGCCTGCTGCTCAAGTTCGAGCCGCTTCATGGTCAGGTGGTCGGCACGCTCTGAGGCAGCGTCGCGAGCCTTCTGCAGGTCGAGGACGAGCAGCGGAGTACCGGCCTCGACCACGTCGCCCACATGGTGGCACACCTCAAGTATGCGCGAGCTCACCGGCGAATTTATCACTTCCTCAAAAGCAGGCACCACACGGCCGGTGGCACTCACGCTGGCCTCTATGCTGCCCGTGCTAACCTGCGAGAAGCGCAGGTCGGCGGCAGCAACCTTCTTTGTGCCAAAGGCTGCAAAACCCCACCAGAGGAGCAGCCCCGCACCGACCGCAGGCAGCGCGATCTTGGCAATCTGCGCCGCGCGCCGCCTCCGTATTTGTGTTGTAGAAATTTTTCTGTCCATTTTTTTGTTATCGTTTGCCATATATACTTCAAAAGCCGTGCCAAAAATCATTATTCTTTGTTATTCAATACTTTAGCACCTTTCAAATCGCCGCCACACTGTCCGTTATCGGACAGGTGTACGGCAGCTCGCAAAAAAAGTGTACATTTGTGGCGCTTTCCGCGCCACCACAACACCAAAGCAGCTTCAAAAAGCTAACCCCTTTGGAGTTGTGTGAGGGCGGAAAGCCCGAACCCAACATCTAAACCATGGCAAGCGAGACACCGACTTTCAACCGAAACTTCCACAGGCGCCGTAACGGGCACGACTACCGCGCGCCCTGGAAGTACCATATAACGCTCTCGAAAAGTGCCTCGGCACCGGTTTTCGGAACTCTATCCTACGACCCCACCGACCCCGCCAGCGCCACAATTATCCGTTCCGAGTTGGGAAACATTATAGCCCTGGAAATTTTGGCGCTTTCAAGATACCACCAACAGGTTCAGGTCTACCAGTTTGCTATTATGCCCGACCACATCCACATACTGCTCCGCGTCAAGGAACGCATGGAAAAACCTCTGGGCTATGTTATTCTAAATCTCATGGCTGCCATTGCCAGGCAGTTCTCCAAAATTTCGGGAACCGAAAGCCCGACCCCAATCTTCGAAAGAGGCTATAATGACCGCATAATATATCCCCACCGAAGCCTCGATGCCGTATTCCGCTACATCCGTGAAAATCCCGCAAGACTTGCCTTCCGCCGCTCGTTTCCCGACTTCTTCAGGCGCATATCAAAGGTGTGTATTGCAGGGAAATATTACGAAACTTACGGCAACATCCAACTGCTTGAAAACCCGTTTAAAGAACAAGTGGTTGTGCACCGCCGAAACACCGCCGAAGAAAATAGCCGCCTGAGCAACCTTTGGCTACATACTGCCACCGGGGGAGGGGTTCTTGTATCGCCATTCATATCTCCTGCAGAGAAAAACATACGCAGGCAGGCCGAAGAGCTCGGGGGGAGAATAATCCTGATTACAGATGTTCCTTTCCCCGAAAGATTCAAGCCGGCTCTGCGAGATTTCGACCTATGCTGTCAAGGCCGTCTCCTGATAATAGCGCCTGAATCAAGCACCGAAAAATCTCTGCCGCCGCAGCTCTCACGAGAAAGGTGTATGGCCATGAACGCTCTCTCCTCCGCTATCTGCGCCCCGTAATAGCGCGCGGGCGCATGTTTAGCTATATACATTGAAGAAAATTTCGTAACTTTGGGCTGCCGTTTGTGCATGCCCGGCATGCGCGGCGGTTTATCTCTCTAATAACTACCGCACTATGTCGCAATTCGTCCACCTTCACGTTCACACGTCATACTCTCTCCTCGACGGCCTCTCGTCGGTTTCCGGCCTTATCAAAAAGGCGGTGGCCGACGGCATGCCCGCTCTCGCCATGACCGACCACGGAAATATGTTCGGCGCAAAGGCTTTTTTCAACGACGTGAAAAAACACAACAAAAAGGTGAAGGAGGAGACCGGCAAGGCCAAGGAGGCCCTCGCCGAAGCCGAAGCTTCGGGCGACGCCGAGGCCATAGAAGCCGCCAAGGCTGCCCTCGAGAAAGCCAAGAGCCGCTACCTCAAGCCTATCCTCGGCTGCGAGATGTATGTGGCGCAGAAATCGCTCCATAACCGCGACGACCAGAAAGACAAGGGCCGCCACCTGGTGGTGCTCGCAAAGAACGAGCGAGGCTACAAAAACCTCATAAAACTCGTGTCAAAAGCCTGGACTGAGGGCTATTACTACCACCCCCGCACCGACAAGCAGGAGCTTGCCGCCCACCGCGAGGGCCTCATAATATGCTCGGCATGTCTCGGCGGCGAGATTCCCCGTCTGCTCTCGGCCGGCGACTACGAGGGCGCCGACCGCGCCGTGGCATGGTGGAAAGAGACTTTCGGCGACGACTACTATATTGAGATTCAGCGCCACAAGGCCACCGTGCCGCGTGCCAACCACGAAACATACCAACACCAGCGCGCCATAGAGCCACAGCTCCTCGAGCTTGCCCGCAAACACGGCGTGAAGGTGATAGCCACCAACGACGTACACTTCGTCGACGAAGCCGACGCCGAAGCACACGACAAGCTCATCTGCCTTGCCACCAACCACTTCGTGAGCGACGAGAACCGTATGCTATACACCAAGCAGGAGTGGTTCAAGACAACTTCGGAAATGGAGCAGGTTTTCGCCGACATGCCCGAAATCCTCGCCAACACCGTTGAAATCGCCGACAAGGTGTCGGAGTACGACATCGACCACGCACCTATCATGCCCAACTTCGCTATCCCCGCGGAGTTCGGCACCGAAGAGGAGTATCGCAGCCGCATCACCGAGCAGGAGCTCTTCGACGAGTTCACGCGCGACGAAAACGGCAATGTGGTGATGTCGGAAGAGGAAGGACGCAAGAAAATCGACCGTCTCGGCGGATACGAGAAGCTTTACCGCATAAAATTCGAGGCCGATTACCTCCGCAAAATAACATACGAGGGCGCTGCCCGACGCTATGGCACACCGCTCAACCATGAAGTCGACGACCGCATACGCTTCGAGCTCCACATTATGAAGACCATGGGTTTCCCCGGCTACTTCCTTATTGTGGAAGACTTTATCCGCGTCGGGCGCCAGCTCGGCGTGAGCATCGGTCCGGGTCGTGGCTCGGCGGCAGGCTCCGTTGTGGCCTACTGCCTCGGCATCACTCAGATCGACCCCCTGAAGTACGACCTCCTTTTTGAACGATTCCTCAACCCCGACCGTATCTCCCTCCCCGATATCGACGTCGACTTCGACGACGACGGCCGCGAGACAGTGCTCAACTACGTAACCGAGCGCTACGGCGCCGCCAACGTCGCACACATCATCACCTACGGCACCATGGCCGCAAAGTCGGCTATCAAAGACGTGGCCCGAGTGATGAAATACCCCGTGGCAACGGCAAACCACCTCACTAAGCTCATACCCAGGCATATGCCTGCCGACCCCAAGGACGAGTCGAAAGAGCTCAAGCAGACCGTGGCCAACTGCATAAAATATGTGCCCGAGTTCAAGACCGAAATGGACCGCGATGCCGGCGTTTCCGAGATTATGAACTTCGCCGACAAGCTCGAAGGCACAATTCGCAACGTGGGCGTACACGCCTGCGGTGTAATCATATGCCGCGACGATGTCACCGACTGGGTACCCGTGAGCACAGCCGCCGACAAGAACGGCGACCGCATCCTCGTCACCCAGTACGAGGGCCGCGTTATCGAGGATACTGGTCTTATCAAAATGGACTTCCTCGGGCTCAAGACGCTCTCCATTATCCGCGACGCCGTGGCAAACATCAAGCAGAGCCGCGGCATAGACCTCGACATCGACACCATACCTATCGACGACCGCAAGACCTACGACCTCTACTCCCGCGGTGCGACCGTCGGCACCTTCCAGTTCGAGTCGCCCGGCATGCAGCGCTACCTGCGCGAGCTCCAGCCAAGCGTTTTCGAGGACCTCATTGCCATGAACGCCCTCTACCGCCCGGGGCCTATGGAGAACATCCCCGAGTTCATTGCCCGCAAGCACGGCAAGGAAATCAAATACGACATCCCCGAAATGGAGGTCTACCTCAAGGATACCTACGGCATCACCGTCTACCAGGAGCAGGTCATGCTCCTGTCGCGACTCCTTGCAGGCTTCACCCGCGGCCAGAGCGACACCCTCCGCAAGGCCATGGGTAAGAAGCTCATTGCCAAGATGAACGAGCTGAAAGACAAGTTCCTCGAAGGCGGCCAGGCCAAGGGGCACAAGAAAGACGTACTCGAGAAAATATGGGCCGAGTGGGAGAAATTCGCCTCCTACGCCTTCAACAAGAGCCACGCCACATGCTACAGCTGGGTGGCTTTCCAGACGGGCTACCTCAAAGCCAACTACCCCGAGGAGTTCATGGCTGCCGTGCTCAGCCGAAACCTCGACGATATAAGCAAGCTCTCGTTCTACATGGACGAGTGCAAGGCCATGGGCCTCGAAGTGAAAGGCCCCGACATCAACGAGTCGTTCTCCACCTTCAGCGTGCCTCAGCCGGGCGTAATCCGCTTCGGGCTCTCGGCTATCAAGGGCATAGGCGCCGATGTGGTGAAAGGCATAGTGGACTGCCGCCAGAAAGACGGCAAATTCAAAGACATCTACGACTTTGTGGAGCGCGTGCCCTCGACGGCGCTCAACCGCCGCGTGTTCGATAACCTCGCTCTCTCTGGCGCCTTCGACTGCTTCGACGGCCTCAAACGCGAAGACCTCGCCGCCGAGGTAGGCCGCAAAGGCGAGACCGTGGCCGAGCAGCTGCTCCGCTACGGGCAGCAGCGCCAGAGCGAGGCCAAACTGCAGGTTACATCGCTTTTCGCTTTCGACGACGAGGAGATTATGGCCAGCAGCCGCCCCTCGATACCCTCGGCGCCCGCCTGGGATACCCTGGTGCGCCTCAACAAGGAACGCGAGCTCGTGGGCATGTACCTCTCGGCTCACCCCCTCGACGACTACTGGATTGAAGTAAACCACGGTGCCGAGCTCACCGCCGCCGAGAAAAACGAGATTTCGTCGCCCACCGGACCGATATCTTTTGCCGGTATGGTGGTGTCGGTCGACGAGCGCAAGATGCAGAACGGCTCCATGTATATTATAAAGGTGGAAGACTACTCCGGCGCCACCGACTTCGCTATCTTCGAGAAGCAGAAAGCCGAGTTCGCCCACCTCTGCGTGCCCGGCACTGCCGTGCTCGTGCAAGGCTCTTTCAAGCAGGTTGTCAACCGCAGCACGGGCGTCACCAATCTACGCTTCCAGCTCGACCGCATGCTGCCTCTCGACGGCCTCCGCGGCAAGCTCATCGACGAGATTACCCTCAAACTCAACCCCTCGCAGGCCACCGAGATAATGAACACGCTCGACGATAAGTCGCTGTTCGCCGACGCTCCCGCCGATGCCTCGCCCATACCCTTCTCAATGATGATTTATGCCGCCGACATCGGGCGCAAGGTAAGTTTCTCGACAGCCCTGCGCCGCCCGCTCTCGCGCAAGTTCCTCAAAACCCTCGAGGACCTCGGCATAGACTATCACATAAAGCGGCACGTGCCTGCATAAAGCCGCCTTCACCCCTCCGGCACACAATCAACTCACCAAGATAAACGTTAACCTAATAAAACAGATACAGCAATGACTTTCACCGACAGCAACGTAGAAGAGATAATAGCCTCCGGCAAGCCCGTGGTAATAGATTTCTGGGCAACATGGTGCGGCCCCTGCATGGCAATGGCCCCCATCATCGAGGAGCTCGCCAAAGAATATGAAGGACGCGCCATAGTAGGCAAATACAACGTTGACGAAGAAAACGACTTCTGCACCGAGAACGGCATCCGCAGCCTCCCCACCATACTCTTCTTCAAAGACGGCAAGAAAACCGACATCCGCCTCGTGGGCGGTCAGAAAGCCGACGCTATCCGCGCTAAAATCGACGAGCTCATAGCACGCTGATAAGCTACTGATACTGCAATGAAAAATATCTACACCCCCGCCGACATTGACCGGATAATGGCCGCCACAATAGGGCGGCTCGACGACATCGCGGCCCTCGATGAAGGCCGGCGCGAGCTCTGCATGGAGCGCCGCGCGGCTTTCGTCGCAACTGTCGGCGAGCAGGTGGCGGCCGAGGTGCTCGCCCTCGAGCCTTCGCAAAAGGCGGGTGTGCTGATATTCGCCGGCGACGGCATATGCGGCGCCTACGCCCTGGCCACCGCCTCCATGCTGCACAGCCGCGGCTGCCCCGCCAATGTTGTGCTCTTCAACATCGGCGGCGACATGCTATCGCCCGACGCTCTGCGCGCACGCAACGAGTTCATCGAGGAGTTCGGCCAGGAATACCTGCAGGAGGTTATCAACCCCGGCCCCGGCTTCACCATGCCCGAAATGACGCGTCGCACCATTGTTGTCGACGGCATCTTCGGCAGCGAGTACCGCAAACCGCTGCGCGGTGGCTACCAGGCTGTTGCCCGCTATATCAACGAGCACTCGCCGCGGGTTATCTCAATCGACCTCCCCTCGGGCATGACTACCGACCTATCGGTGGGCATGATAAACCGCAACATAGTCCACGCCGACCTCACCCTTACGCTCGTAGGCCCCACTTTGGCCTTCTTCATGCCCGAGAACGCCGAGCTCGTAGGGCGCTGGAAAACCCTTGAGGTACCCTTCGACGCCGACGCCATGGCCGCCGTGCACTGCAGTTCACGCATCATCGACGCCAAGGCCGTGCGCACAGTGCTCCCCGAGCGGCCGCCCTACTCCTCGAAAGCCGACCTCGGCGACGCCCTCATCTTCGCCGGAAGCTACGGTATGCTCGGAGCCGCAGTTCTTGCAACCCGCGCGGCCACCCGCTCGGGCTGCGGAAAAGTCACATGCCACGGTCCGCGATGCGCCTTCTTCGTGATGCAGACGGCAGTGCCCTCGGCAATGTTCACCACCGACGGCGGCGACGTTGACATACGCCGCTTCGAGAACCCCCGCGAGTGCCTCGGCGTGGCCATAGGCCCCGGCATAGGCCACTCCGACGATACCGTGCGAGGCCTTGAGGTATTCCTCAAATCGTGCTTCGCCACAGGCAAGCCCCTGATTCTCGACGCCGATGCCCTCAACTGCATAGCCGAGAAACCCTCGATGATCGACTTCATACCCGCCCGCTCGGTGCTCACGCCCCACGCAGGCGAGTTCGACCGCCTCTTCGGCCCCCATATATCGCACTCATCGCGCGTTCTCAAGGCTCTCGAAATGGCCTCGCGGCACAAGATAGTGATAGTGCTCAAAGGCCATTACACCTTCACCGTGTGGCCCGACGGCTCGGTGGTGGTCAACGCCTCGGGCACGCAGGCTCTTGCTACGGCAGGCAGCGGCGACGTCCTCACCGGCCTCATGGCAGGCCTCGTGGCTCAGAAAATGATGCCCGAGGTGGCAGCAGTGGCCGCGGTATACATACACGGTGTGGCGGGGCGCATAGCCGCACGCGTCAATGGCGTAAACGGCACAACTGCCGAAGACATCGCCGACGCTATCGGCCCCGCAATCGACTCTATTCTCAACCCGCGCCGACAAGGCGTCTGATAAAAACAAAGGCCTATGAGACAGACTCTCAACGCAGCCCTCGCTGCACTGACCCTGGCAGCAGCACCGCTCTGCGCCTCAGCTCAGACCTCGCAGAAAATAACGGCAGGTAAAGCCTCGGAGTACGGTCTCCAGTACTCGCTCCCCCTCACCGCTCTCGACATATACCTCGAAGCCGAGCTTACAGAAGAGATTCCGGGAGAGTTCTACAACTATGCCCGCAAACACCTGGGCATAAGCGACGCCATAACCCAAGAGGGTCGCTCGGCAGTGCTGCGCAGCGTAACCATAGTGCCCCGCGGTGTGCCCGACGCCGACCAGCGTTGGCTCGCACAGTTTAAAAACGGCACCTCGGCCTTCATGATTCTGTCGCCCGAAGGCATACCCTTGGCTATCAACGCCGAGAGCGGCGCCGAGACTTCGGCTCCGGCGATAGCCGCCCCCAAAGCCAAGACTCCCTCACCCCTCGAAGGCCCCGCGGCACGCGAGGCCGTGACTCAGGATATGGCACGCAGCGCATCGGTGTCAAAGAAAGCCGAGCTCGCGGCGCAGCGCATTTTCGAGCTCCGCGAGACACGCTCCGACATACTCTCGGGCCAGGCCGACAACCCGCCCGCCGACGGCAACGCCATGAAGCTCGTGCTCGATAACCTCGGCGCCCAGGAGGCGGCGCTGACGGCCATGTTCGCAGGCGTGCGCCGCTCGCAGACCGTGGTCGAGAAAGTAACTTTCGTGCCCGACTCGGGCGAGGTGCGCGGCAAGATAGTGGCGCGCCTCTCGGCCGTCGACGGCATACTCGACCCCTCGAACCTCGCCGGGGCGCCCGTTACCCTCGACCTCCGCATCCTCGAGCAGGCCACACTCCCCCTCACCGAGAAAGGCGAGGAGAAAACATTCCCCAAAGGGGGCGTTGCCTACCGCATACCGGGCCGCGCCGAAGTAACGGTGAGCTTCGCAGGCAAACCCGTTGCCTCGCAGGAGGTCGACCTCGCCCAGCTCGGCGTGGTATTCGGCCTCAATCCCGCACTGTTCACCGACAAGAAAGAACCCTACTCGCTCGTATTCGACCCTGCCACAGGGGCGGCGCTCGTGCTTGAACCCGTAAAGCAGTAATGGAGAAGATTATAGAGTACAACAAAGTGGAGGTGATGCGCAACGAGCACATCGCCCTGCGCGAGGTCGACTTCTCGGTGGCACCGGGTGAGTTTGTCTACCTCCTCGGGCGCGTGGGCAGCGGCAAGACATCGCTCCTGAAAACCCTCTACGCCGAGGTGCCCGTCACCACCGGCGAAGCACGCGTGTTCGACTACGACATGCGCACCATAAAAGCGCGCCAGATACCCATGCTGCGCCGCAAGATAGGCATAGTGTTCCAGGACTTCCAGCTCCTCACCGACCGCACCGCATATGCCAACCTCGAGTTTGTGCTCGAAGCGACCGGCTGGACCGACCGCAAGGAGCGCGACGCCCGCATCGACGAGGTGCTACGCCAGGTGGGCATGGCCACAAAGGCCTACAAGATGCCTCACCAGCTCTCCGGTGGTGAGCAGCAGCGCATAGTAATAGCCCGCGCATTGCTCAACAAACCCGGCCTTATAATAGCCGACGAGCCCACCGGAAACCTCGACCCCGAGACCGGCGAGCAGATTATGGCGCACCTCTACGGCATTTCGCAATCCGAGGGGGTAGCTGTGATAACGGCCACCCACAACCACGGATTCGTGCGCCGTTTCCCGGGCCGCGTGCTCCGCTGCGAGCGCAAGATGCTCATGGAGTAATTCACTAACCGACAACAAATAACACACGATATGACAGAAAACGACATCAAAGCTCTCCGCCAGGACCCCGACGGTCTCCTGACCTACGAGTATCTCGCCAACCACATTGGCGAGTGCCAGCCTGCCGACATCGACGCCCTCATTGAAAACATGGAGCGCGTAGACCTCTCCGGCCAGTTCCTTGCCAGCGCCGCGCGTTACCTCAACGCTATCGACGCCCAAGGCTATGCCCCGGCCATACGCACCCTCGTGGCTGCCGCTATCGACAAAGACCGCGAGCACAAATACCTCCCCGGGCTCATGCACGGCCTCTACGGCAACGACTGTCTCGACCGAGCCGAGCAGCTCTGCGGGTGCGACGACAACTTCCGCCGCATATACAAGAGGCTTTACCCCGTGAACATCATTTGAACGATGAAAAAAATCCTCAAGGCGGCAATCCCCGCCGTTTTAGCCCTATTCTTTATCTCGGCTTGCTCTAAATCGCAGGCTGAGCAACCCGAAAAAGACTCTCAGGAAATGACTGAACAGACTACCGACACCGCATCGGTCAAAGTGGAGGTGAAAACCACCGCCGGCGACTTCACAGTGCTTCTCTACGGCGATACCCCCCGCCACCGCGACAACTTCGTGCGCCTCGTGAAAGAAGGATACTACGACAGCACCCTCTTCCACCGCGTGATCAAAGACTTCATGATTCAGGCCGGTGACCCCGACTCTAAGAACGCTCCCAAGGGTGCGCACCTCGGCGCAGGAGGTCCCGACTACAAAATCGAGGCCGAAATCGTTTACCCCAAGCACTTCCACAAGCGCGGCGCCCTCGCCGCCGCTCGTCAGGGCGACCAGGTGAACCCGCTCAAGAAATCGTCGGGCTCGCAGTTCTACGTCGTCACAGGCCGCAAGGCTTCGGCTCAGGAGCTCGCAGCCATTGAGAACCAGCTCAAAAACAAGCAGATGCAGAGCATCTTCAACGACCTCGCCATGCAGCACCGCGACCGCATAATCGAGATGCAGCGCGTAGGCGACCGCGACGGTCTGCGTCAGCTTCAGGACGAGCTCGTGGCTCAGACCGAGGCCAAGGCGGCAGCCATGCCCGAACCCAAACTCACCCCCGAGCAGAAAGAAGCCTACACCACCGTTGGCGGCGCTCCCCACCTCGACGGCGACTACACCGTGTTCGGTGAGGTTATCGACGGCATGGACACTATCGACCGCATCGAGAAGGCAGAGACCGACCGCGCCGACCGCCCCAACGACGACATCCGCATCATATCAATGAAAATCGTCGGATAAGTGCTCCATACACTAAGCAACGGATTACGCATAGTTCACAGCTACGACGCCACCACGGCGATGGTGGCTGTGAACCTGCTTTATAACGTGGGCTCGCGCGACGAATCGCGGCACCTCACAGGCATAGCCCATCTCTTCGAGCACCTCATGTTCGGAGGCTCGGCCAACGTGCCCTCGTTCGACGGCGAGCTCGAGGCCGCAGGCGGCAAAAGCAACGCCTGGACGAGCGACGACTTCACAAACTTCTACGAGACCCTCCCTGCCCAGAACCTCGACACTGCCCTCCACCTCGAGAGCGACCGCATGCTCGCCGTCGACCTCAGCGAGCGAAGCCTCGAAATTCAGAAAGGGGTAGTTATCGAGGAATTCAAGCAGCAGTGCCTCGACCGCCCCTACGGCGACCTCTTCCACCACCTTCGCCGCATAGTCTACTCCCCCGATCACTCCTACTCCTGGCCCACGATAGGCCTCGAGCCCGAACATGTGGCGCGCGTGACCCGCGCCGACGCCATCAAATGGTTCGAGAGCCACTACTCGCCTGCCAACGCCGTGCTCGCAATATCGGGGCACGTGGATTTCGACACCGCCTGCCGCGCCGCAGAGCGCTGGTTTGCCGACGTGCCCGCCCGCCCCGTGGCCCCGCGCACAATGGTTGACCCGGGCTTCCCCACCGCCGACGTCATAGAGACCGTCACCGGCCGCGTGCCATACCCCATGGTGGTGGTGGCCTTCCCCATGGACGGCTACGGCACTCCGGGCTACTTCGCCGCCGACACCATTACCGACCTGCTCTCTGCAGGCCGCTCGGCACGCTTCCGCGCCGACCTCGTGGTGGGTGAAGGCCGCGGCATAATAAGCGAGGCCGACGCCTCTATCACCGGCAACGAGCTGCCCGGCATGCTCCTGCTCACCGCCCGTGTGGCCGACGACAACGACAGCACCGTCGACCGCGCCCGCGCACTGCTCATCGACCATGCCCGGCGCCTCGCCACCCCGGGCAACGTGAGCGACGAGGAGCTGCGCCGCACGCTCAACAACTACGAATCGAACTTCCGCTTCTCCAACATCGGCTACCTCCCCAAAGCCTCAAACCTCGCCACGGCCGTGATGCACGGCGAGAGCCTCGATTACCCCCTTGAGGCACACCTCGCCCTGACACCCGCCGACATCGCCCGCACCGCTGAGACTATCTTCTCGAGCCCCTCGGCAACAATTCTCTACCGCCCCGAAAAATAATCGCCCCGGAGTGTAACATGTGCCGCGCCACATGCGTCTTATCTAAAGACCAATAAACAATCACATATATGAAGAAACTGATTCTCACCGCTATCGCCGCCACCATGGCAGCCGGTGCATTTGCCGAAAGCCCCCTATGGCTGCGCAACACCGCTCTCTCGCCCGACGGCTCGACAATCGCCTTCACTTACAAAGGCGACATCTACTCGGTGCCCGCCACCGGCGGCGCTGCCAAACGCCTTACAACCGACCCGGCCTACGACACCAAGCCTATCTACAGCCCCGACGGCTCAATGATAGCCTTCCAAAGCAACCGCATGGGCGGCCACGACATATATGTGATGCCCGCCGCGGGCGGTACTCCCCGCCGCATAACAACCCACAGCGGCTCTGAAGTGCCCCTGGCTTGGCTCGGCGACTCCACAATAGTATTTACAGCCGACTTCGCCCCCTCGCAGGACGACCTCACCTCGCCCTTCTTCCTCCAGACCTACAAGGTGAACATCGCCGAGGGCTCGCGCCCTGAGCTCTTCCTCTCGCTCTCGACCAACGGCGGCGACATCAACAAGGCCGGCGACTTCATCTTCGAGGAGAAAAAGAGCTACGAGAACGCATGGCGCAAGCATGAGCGCTCTGCCGGAACCCCCGACATCCAGCTCTACCGCGACGGCAAATTCAAGCGCCTCACCAACTTCAAGGGCAGCGACCGCAACCCAATATGGCTCGGTGACGACGGCCGCCGCTACGCCTACCTCAGCGAGGAAGACGGCACCCTCAACATCTACATGGCCGAGACCGACGGCAGCCAGCGCTCGAAACTCACCTCGTACACCGAGAACCCCGTGCGCTCGCTCACTGCCAATGCCGACGGCTCGCTCCTGGCCTATAGCTACGACGGCGAAATATACACCCTCCGCCCCGGTGGAGAGCCGCAGAAAGTGAACGTGGAAATTACCACAGACCTCTTCGACCCCGACATCGTAAAACGCTACGTGAGCGCCGGCGCCGACAACATGGAGGTATCTCCGACAGGCGAGGAAGTGGCCTTTACCCTCCGCGGCGACATCTACGTGACTTCGGTGAAATACGAAACCACAAAACGCATCACCGACACCCCCGCGCAGGAGCGCAACATGTCGTTCTCCAAAGACGGCCGCACCCTCGTCTACGACTCGGAGCGCGACGGCATTTGGCAGCTCTTCACCGCCAAGATAAAAGACGACAACGAAAAATCGTTCGCCTACGCCACCGAGATAGTCGAAGAACCCCTCTACCGCTCGGAGAAAACCGCCCAGCAGCCCGTGTTCAGCCCCGACGGCAAAAAAGTAGCCTTCCTCAGCGACCGCTGCGAGCTCAAGGTTATCGACATGGATACCAAGGAGGTGAACACCGCCCTCGACGGCAAATACAACTACTCATACTCTGACGGCGACATCACCTTCGTATGGAGCCCCGACAGCAAATGGCTCCTTGTCGACTACATGGGCGTCGGCGGTTGGAACAACACCGACATCGCCCTCGTCAGCGCCGACGGCAAGCACGTGGTAGACCTCACCGAGAGCGGCTACGCCGACGCCCGTCCCCGCTGGGCTCTCGACGGCAAGGCAATAACCTACGCCACAGGCCGCTACGGCATGAAGAGCCACGGCAGCTGGGGCAACCAGTACGACGTCATGCTCATGGTGCTCGACCCCGAGGCCTGGGATAAATTCAACATGACCGAAGAAGAGGAGGCTATCGCCGAAAAAGCCGCGTCCGATAAAAAAGACGACAGCGCCGACTCCGACAAAGCCGACAAGAAAAAGGATAAGAAGAAAAAAGACAAGAAGGATAAGAAAGAGGTCAAACCGGCCCCCGCGTCGCTCGACCAGTTCGACCTCGCCAACCGCCGCTACCGCATGCGCCGCCTCACAGGCGCCTCTACCTTCCTGGGCGACTACGTGCTCTCGCCAAAGGGCGACAAGCTCTACTACCTCGCTCCCTCGCAGGAGGGCGAAATGAACCTCTACGTGCGCGACCTCCGCGAGGGCGAGACATCGCTCCTGGCATCAGGCAAGCGCGGCGGCATGGTGCCCGACGAGAAAGTTGAGAACATATACCTAATCTCGGGCAACGGCATGAGTAAGGTTAACCTCGCCTCGGGCAAGACAGAGCGCATCGAGTTCTCGGCCCCCTACGACCGTCACCCCTCGCTCGAGCGCGACTACATCTACGGCCACGCATGGCAGCAGGTGAAAGACAAGTTCTACGACGAGAAGCTCCACGGCGTCGACTGGCAGAAATACGGCGAAGCTTACCGCCGCTTCCTGCCCCATATCAACAATAACACCGACTTCGCAATCATGCTCAGCGAGCTCCTCGGCGAGCTCAACGCCTCGCACACCGGCGCCTCGGCCTATGGCGGCAGCGCAAACCTCGCCACGGCAAACCTCGGCGCCTTCTTCGATGAAGCCTACACCGGCGACGGCCTCCGCATTGCCCGCCTCATGCCCCGCAGCCCCCTCGGCACCAAGAAAGCGGGCGTACAGGCCGGTGACATCATCACCGCTATCGACGGCAAGAAAATAGAGGCCGGAAAAGACTACTTCCCCCTCCTCGAAGGCAAGGCCGGCAAAAAGACGCTCCTCACGGTGCGCAAGGCCTCGGGCAAAGACACCACTGTCACCGTCAAACCCCTCTACTCCGATGCCTCGCTCCGCTATCAGATGTGGATCGACCGCAACGAGAACCTCGTCGACAGCCTCTCGGGCGGCCGCATCGGCTACGTACATATCCAGGGCATGGACGGCGGCAGCTTCTCTAATGTCTACGACCGCCTCCTGGGCAAATACCGCAACTGCGACGCCGTGGTTGTCGACACCCGCTTCAACGGCGGTGGCTGGCTCCACAACGATGTTGCCCTCCTCCTCAGTGGCCACGAATACGTGCGCTACGCTCCCCGTGGCCGCTACGTGGGCTCCGACCCCTTCTCGCAGTGGACCAAGCCCTCGGTGATGCTCGTCAACGAAGCCAATTACTCCGACGCCCACGGCACTCCCTACACCTACCAGACCCTCGGCATCGGCAAGGTTGTGGGCGCTCCCGTTCCCGGCACCATGACCGCCGTGTGGTGGGAGAGCCAAATTGACCCCACCGTGGTCTTCGGTATTCCTCAGGTGACATCGCTCGACCGCAACGGCCAGCCCCTCGAGAATAAGGAACTGCAGCCCGACGTGGAGGTATATAACACCCCGGCCGACAACGTGAGCGGCAACGACGCTCAGCTCAAAGCCGCCGTTGAAGAACTCCTCAAATCGCTCTGATGCAAGAAAACGAAATTCTCGACCGATTCAACACCGAGCTGCAGCAGGTGCACGCCTCGGGAGGTCTCGACGCTACCCTGCGCTGGACGGGCGAACAGCTCGCCCTCGCAGGGGAGCGCCTCCGCACCGCCGATGCCGGCAGCCGCACAGCCCGTGCCGCCGAGCTGCTGGTGATAGCGGGCAGCCATGTCGATGCACTTGCTGCCGCGGGCATGGACGGCGACGCCCTTGCCACCCAGGCAATGGCTCTCCTCACGGTGATAATGAGCAAGGTAAACCCCGAGGAATTTCCCTCGCTCTACCTGCAATGCCTGCAGGCGCTCTGCCTCAGAGCCTCGGCTTTCCTCTACACCGTGCAACCAGCCGACACCATGCAGGCCTCGCAGATAGTGAGCCAGACCTTCGGCCTCTTCATAGCCACGGCCCACGCCTACATGCCGCGCTTCGGCGCCTCCGACGACATGCGCCGCTTCTACGACCGTCTCCGCCACATGGCAGCCCAGGCCGGTGAAGACGTCTCGCACTTCCGCGGTCACCTCATTGTGCCCACCCTCGCAGCCGACATCCTCGCCGACAATCTCAGCCGACTCTCGGCACTCGGTGTTGGCGTCGGCGACGGAGCACAATAACTAATTTGCAGGTTTCAAAAAAAATAACTATCTTTGCAGCCGATTTCGTAATCTCTGGCAGGACATGCAGCCTGCGCATATTGCGAGCAATGTTAACATTCTAAATCATCTTATCAATGGACTTGATTAAAATTGCCGAAGAAGCCTTCGCTACCGGGAAACAGCACCCCGAGTTCGGCCCCGGCGACACCATTACCGTCGCTTACCGTATCAAAGAAGGCAACAAGGAGCGTATCCAGCAGTACCGTGGTGTGGTTATCCGCATCTCAGGTGAGGGTGCCAAGAAGCGTTTCACCGTTCGCAAAATGAGCGACAACATCGGTGTTGAACGTATCTTCCCCATCGAATCGCCCTTCATCGACTCCATTACCGTGAACAAATACGGTAAGGTACGTCGCGCTAAGCTCTACTACCTCCGCGCCCTCACCGGCAAGAAGGCTCGTATCAAAGAGCGTCGCGTTGTGGCAAAGAAGTGATTCTTGCCTTTCGGCCAAAAAACTACCGCTATGCCCCATGCAGGCACAGCGGTTTTTTTATGTCTTTTTCTCAATAAAAACTCAGCGCGGAAGCTTGCCGCGGCGGAAGGCATCGATAAAGCTCCCCGGCGTCACGTTCACAATATCCACGCCACGGCGGCGCGCATAGTCGGCAATTTGGTGGTAGCTGCGGAAGGCTATGGTGAAGCTCTCCATAATCTGATGCAGGCGGTAGCCGCGGTATTCGTGGCGCACCCGCGCCTCCTCATGCGCCGAGTCGGAGTAGAAATGCGGCTGCACCGACACCACCTCATTGTCGTCGGTCACCGAGAGGGTGGCAGTCCACGAGTGGTCGGCACCGGCCACATAGATTGTGCCGAAGCCCTCGCCCATGGCAAGCATAATGGCGGGGATGAGCACGTTACGTGGGCGGGGCATGCCCAAGCCGAGGCGGTAGGCGGCATGCGACAGCGCACGGTTACCCTCCACTCCTATGGCATTGAACGGCCTCAGGGTGATATTGGCGCTGGCGTAGTGCTGCCGCGCGGCTTTCACGAAGCGTGCGGGCACAAAAAGCTGCATGGGCCAATCAACCTTGGCGAGAGCCTCGCGCAGGAGTGCCAGGTTGGAGCCCTCGGGAGCCTCGTCGAGGAAGAAGTGGGGGTCGGCCATAACGTAGTACGCAGGTCTGAGGCCTATGATTTCAGATGAGAGGGCGGCGAAATTTACGGCCATGCAGGGCATATGCCTGAGCACCTCGCCGCTCTCGGCCAGGGTGCCGTTGAGCGAGGGTCCGTTGCCCAACACCACTATCGCCCGCTTAGGCTCCACGGGCTTCATGGGGTGTGTGCCGCGGCTCTGCAGCACTATCTTGGCAATGCTTCGCAGTGTGCTGCTCATAGGCTCTCCTCGTCGTAATTATGGGTGCGCAGGTAACTGCATACGGGCGTCGGACGGAAAGCCATGTCGGCCTCAAGGGCGGCGCTGCTGTAGGTGCGCGTGGTGGTATAGAGGGCGGTGAGACGACGACCATACACCAGGCGACCGAACCACTGCTGAGGCTTGGTGCTGAGCGTCGACACACGCTTGTTGGCCATGCGGTAGGCAAGAGCCTCGGCGAGGTCGTGCACCGTGGGGTGCTCGCCGTCGCTTATATTGTAGATGTTGAGTCCCGGTTTGGGCAGCCCGCCCGCATAGGCATGTGCCACGAGTTTGGCAATATCGGAGGCATGCACCGCGCTGCGCCGCGCCTCATTGCTCGGCAGGTGGAAAAAAGTACCGCGCCACACGGCCTCGGCGAGGCGGCGAGGAAAGCCCTCCATACCCGTCGCCACAATGTCGGGGCAACGGAGTATCAGCGTGGGAGTACCGGCGGCAAGGGTGCCGAAAGCTATCTCGCGCTCTACCCAGGGGCCGTCTTTGGGTGCATCTTCGCCGAGCATGTCGGCAGCCCCTTCAGCTCCATATATATCGGTGCTCGAGAGCATCACGGCTAAGGCCGGGCGACCTTCCGAGCAGTCGCTCACAATCTTCACGCCGGGGAGTGCCCGACGTATATAAGGCTCCACAAAAGCGGCCGCAGGGGCATGCAGTAGCAGTGTATCAGTCATTTCTCGGGAATATTTTTTTGGAGAAGCGGGTGAGGATACGCAGGTAGGAGTGCGGCAGACCGTTGTCGCGCAGCGCACGGTGAATCTCCGAGGTGTTGCGGAAAAGGCGCGTTATAAAGCCCGACGAGAGTCCCCCTTTGCTCATCATAACCGAAGCCCCGGGGATATACTTCCACCTCAGCCCGAGCGTGGGACTGAAAAGCCGCACAAACATATCGAAGTCGCCTGCAATGGCGAGGTCGGTGCGGTAGTCGCCCGCCCGCAGCATAGCCTCCCGCGTGATGAACAGCGAGGGGTGAGGAGGCGCGAAGCCCTGGAGCAGGCTCTGGGGCGTGAACGCCGCCCCGCTGTAGTAGCGGCCAAAACGACCGGGGCGCGAGGGGTCGCCGAAAACCACATCGCCGTAGATAAAGTCGGGAGCCTCGGGAGCGCCGAAAGCCGCCGCCACACGTGCGAGAACATCGCTGTCGTAGAAAGCGTCGGCGCCGTGCACGAGCCCCACTATATCGCCCGTGGCGTGGTGCAGTCCCGTGTTAATGGCACTGTAGACACCGGCGGGAGCCGTGCGCACAACTATAGAACCGCGTCGGCGGGCGCTCTCCACCTCGGGCGAGCCCTCGCAGCCGCTGTCTACTATTATATGCTCCACCTCCACCCCGGCAGGAAGGCGCTGTGCCCGCACCGAGGCCACCGTAAGAGCCAGGCGCGGCCCGTTGTCCTTGGTTATGCTAATTATCGAAATCTTCATCAGACAACCTCCCATCCTCCCGGCGAGTAAGCGTGCAGGAAATAGAAAACGACAGCCAAGGCCACGGCCAAAACCACAGTGTAACCCGTGGCCCAAAGGCGGAAAGCACGGCAGCGCAGGCCGCCGCTGCACCATATCCAAGCCCCGGCAGGAACGAGGAAAGGTACCCACGACAGGCAGTAGCGCGAGATAGTGCCGCCCGTGGCATAGGCCGTGAAAATATTGGCGGCTACGGCAAATATAAGGGCGCCGGCAACAGCCGAGGGGGCGCGGCGCAACCTGAACAAGAGAACAAACAGAACTATGCACCCCAGCGCATACCACGGGTAGCTCACATGAGCCCACGCCTCCGAGGGGCCGAAGACAGTATCGCGGGCAAAAGCCCACGGCAGCGGGGTAAGGTACTGCACGGCAAGCGAGAAAGGCAGCCGCACAAGCTGATACAGGGCCGACGACGCTGCAAAGCGCGAGTGATAGTCGCCGGCCACGAGGTTATAGGCGTTGAGGCGGTCGGAATCGAAAGTGAAAGGCACGTTAGTGGTGCCGTCGGCGTCGATAGGCATGTCGCCCGTATTGAGGCGCACCACGGCATAGGCCGCCACCGCCACAACGATGAGCAGCGCATAGTGCACGCGCAGCCCGCGCCCCGCCTTCCACATGGCAGCCACCATGGCAAGAGCCATGAAAGGCAGCAGATGACTGCGCACCTGCATGGCAAAAAGCACCGCTGCAAGCAACACAGCCGTAGCCACAGCCCGGCCCCGCGCTCCATAGAGCCCGTAGAGCGTCATTGCCATCATCAGGCAGCAGAAAGCATCTTTTATAAGTATAGTGCCCGACATGAGCAGGTAGCACACCCCGCCCGTCATAATCATGGCGGCAGTACACAGGCGCGTACGCTCGCGCCGCTCAGTAGCACCGCCCATACGCGCGGCAGCAGCCCCCGTGAGCACAATGGTGAGCAGCGTGGCAAGCATATTGAGCCACAACATACCGCCTATAGTGGGCGTACCGCCCCACGACAGCCATGCCAAGAGCGTGCCATAGCCGCGCCGACCCGGCACATCGAGGTCAGGCTCGCCGTGAAGCACAGCCTGCATCTGCCCCCACGCCAGCGAGGCATCGTCGTTGAGCAACACCGGAGCCTCGGGAGTACCGCCCGACGCAGTGGTAAACCACCACGCATTGAGCGTGCAACCAACGGCAAGAAGAGTCCAGAAAGCGAGAAGCGCAACATAACCGCCGCGCCCCACAGGACACATCCGGCGGTAGGCATACGCAGCAACAGCCCACACTCCCAAAAAACGGAGCACAGGCCCGAGAATACTTTCCGACGGGAAGAAGCACGTTACACAGCAAACAAGCGCCAACGCACCTCCCTGAAGCCATATAAACGGCACTCGTGAGGCTTTCATCGGCACAAAGGTAAGAATTAGTGAGAGCAATGCCAAATTTATTTGCGCATTGCCGAGCGTTCTTACCTTCGGTGGCTAAGAATAAGTGCGTCTGAAAGACGCCGATTAACCCAGTAACCCCGTACGCCGGAGCTTTAGCGTAGGCGTGCGGGGGCAGCAAAACCACAT
>CANPGB010000018.1 GCA_947573485.1 uncultured Porphyromonadaceae bacterium
TTGAGGGGGTAGTGGCCGTTAGGCTGTGTGAGTTCGAATCTCATCTCGGACACTTAAAAATCCGCAAACATTTGTTTTCAAAATGCTTGCGGATTTTTTATTTATTATCTTTCTCCAAAAATTTTTATGAGAGAAGAGACCGTACGGGCATATACCCTACTCCCGTCGTAATTGTTCTATTATAATCTCATTGCGACTACTTAACCTTTCTTCCCCCGCAATTCCAACAAGAAGAATAGGAGTGAGAAAGCGCCGTAGGCAATGAGCACGCCACCAATGAACGTGCGATGAGAGTTTTCTGCAAGTGCTATTTCGCAAATGCCGAGGGCCATAGCACCAAGATATATAATTATGGAAATGGTGTTTTGGAGGGCTGCTTTCATAATGTGACATTTATGAGATTGTGTGTTTTGTCTTTGCCGGGCACGATTCAAGGTGGTCGTCGATAAAGCCCGTGGCCTGGAGAAAGGCGTAGCAGATTGTCGACCCGAAGAAACGGAAGCCGCGCCTGTACATATCTTTTGCAATGGCATCAGACTCCGGCGAGGTTACAGCAACCTCTTCCACCCTGAGAGGATGATTCACCACCGGCAGCTCTTGCTCGAAGAAGGAGCTTAGATAACGATAAAAACTTCCGTATTCTTTCTGAACAGCCATAAACAGCCGGGCGTTGAGGATAGTTGTAATTATCTTCCGGCGATTGCGCACAATTCCTTCGAAAGTCATCAGCCTTTCAATATCGGCTTCAGTCATGGCCGCCACCTTTTCTACATCAAAACCATGGAAAGCCCGACGGTAGCCTTCCCTCTTCCGCAGTATTGTAATCCACGAAAGCCCGGCCTGCGCACTTTCGAGCACCAGAAATTCAAAGAGCCGGTTATCGTCGGTCACAGCCCTGCCCCACTCTTCATCGTGGTATTTGACATATAACTGATCCCCTTCACACCAGGGGCAACGCGCCTGTTCCATTATTATATAGTCTGACATGTATATGATTCTACATTCTATAAAAGAGAGTTCAAAATTAATTACTAATTGCTTTTCCAACAAGATTCCATGCATTAAATGTTGCTAATGCAGGAGAAAACTCTACATTTCAATTATTTAACTCAGTCGACCCCAATGTAAAGATCTTCATGCGGCTCACAAATTCCATCTATGAAAGAAATTTTTTACATTTTTTATTTGCACAGAAATGGAATTATTACTAACTTTGTAATAGTTTCAATTATGTTAATTTTAGAGACAGGTAAAATCAATGCTAAACGACACCCAAATGATAGAGGTTCTGCACCAACATCGCGTGCGACCGTCGATTCACCGCCTCGCCGTGCTCGACTATGTGGCCAACCGGCGCACCCACCCCACGGCCGATGAGGTTTTCTCGACCATTGCCGTTGATTTTCCGACTGTTTCACGCACCACCGTGTACAACTCTCTGCATACACTTGTTGAAGCCGGAGTACTCCGCGAGCTCGACATTGAAAGCACCTCCACACGCTACGACCTCGCTCTGCAACTCCCCCACAGCCACTTCAGATGCTCATGCTGCGGCAAGATTTTTGATATGCAATTGCCTGCCGGGCTCGAAAACATAGTAATGCCCGGCTTCAAGGTCGACGCCACAAATCTCTTTTTCGCAGGCCTGTGCCCCGAGTGCGCATCTAAATCAACTGATAATTAACAAATAACCAACACAAACACAATGAAAGAATTAAAAGGAACCAAAACCGAAAAGAACCTCATGGAAGCCTTCGCAGGCGAATCGCAGGCCCGCAACAAATACTCCTACTACGCATCCAAGGCCCGTCGTGACGGCTACGAGCAGATTGCCGCTATCTTCGAGGAAACAGCTCAGAACGAGAAAGAGCACGCCAAGCTCTGGTTCAAGTACCTCCACGGCGGTGAGGTGCCCGATACCATGGCCAACCTCCGCGACGCTGCCGAAGGTGAGAACTATGAGTGGACCGACATGTACGACCGCATGGCTGCCGAAGCCGAAGAAGAAGGCTTTACCCAGATAGCAGCCCGCTTCCGCGCCGTAGGAGCCATAGAGCGTCATCACGAAGAGCGCTACCGCCGCCTCCTCCAGAACATCGAGGAAGGCATCGTATTCTCGCGCGAAGGCGATACGGTATGGATCTGCCGCAACTGCGGTCACATCGTAATCGGCAAAAAAGCTCCCGGAGCATGCCCCGTATGCGCACACGCCCAGAGCTTCTTTGAAATCGAGGCAAAGAACTATTAAAATCCTGTCTATATAACCCAACGAAGCCCCGGAGCCGTGAGACTCCGGGGCTTCTTTCATTTGCTATGTATCTATTCTCAGCGAACTATAATCTTGGTGCCGCAAGCAATGTAAATGCCGGGAGCGAGGGCTGCGCTTGCCGAGCTTCCTGCGGCAACTGTCAGGTTTGCCACGGCACGGCCTGCGAGGTCGTAAACAATAACGTCGGCAGCCTCAGCAGCTGTAACGGTAATGGTTCCACGACCACCTGCGATGGTGAGCGAGGTAGCTTCCGGAGCAGCGGCGCCTGAAGTGAGAGCATCGGGGAGGTCGACCTTGGCGGCCAAGACTGCCCAGCCGTTGGGAGCCTCTGTCTCGGCACCTCCGAGAAGAGTGAAGGCCTTGTTGCCACGGGCTGTGAAATATGCTTTGCCTTCGTTCTCTTCATAAGCGATTGCCACAGCCGTAGGAACACCACCGCCGCTTGCAAGAAGCCACTCGTCGGCAGCGTCGCATGTGAGTGTGCTTGCATCGTAAGCACGGAGGAAAGCACCCTTGGCAGCATTCATCGTATAGCCATAAACATAAACAGTCTCAGGTTTATCGGCGCACTGGAGAGCCGAGAGGTAGCCGGTGAGAGCAGTCTCGCCGAAAGTTGCGCGCGAATCGGCAGCGGCAAGCCATGCGCCTGTAGCTGCATTATATTTAATGATAAGACCTTCGCGCTGCACGGCCTGCACACCGTTGATAGCAGCTGTTTCGTTGGCTACATCAGCAAGGTTGCCGTTGAATATTGCGGTAAGCCAAAGTGTGTTGCCCACCACGCGGAGTGCGGGGCTTTGGAATGCAGGGCCGTTCTTCTCGGCTATGCGGGTCATGGCATAGCTGTTGAGCCACTCAGCCTTGAGGGTATTGGCGTCGAGGGCTGCCACGAAAGGCGACACCTCGGTTCCTACAGTGATTTCGGCACCGGCAAAAGTGAGTTTCGAATCCTCGGTAGCGGTAGCGGTACCTGCGCAGAAGAGCTTGCCATCGGCATAGGTGAGGCCGAGAATCTGAGCCTCAGAAATATTCTCGCCCTCGGCAATAATAGAAGAGGTGTAATAACCCTCGTCGGTGAGCGAAGCTATAAAGAGGCTGCCTTTTGCCGAAGCACCGGGAGTAAGGTTTACGTTACCGCCCTGGCCGTTTTCAAACACGAGTTCGGCCGAAGCCTTGCCTGCAATGAAAATGTTGCCGTCGGCGTCGAGAGCCATTGTAGCGGTTGTAACGGCATCGGTGGCATCACCAACAGTAGTGATTTTGCGGAGCCAGAGAAGTTCACCTTCGGTCGAGGCCTTGCCTACATAAGCGGCATAGCTGTTGATTTCGTCAGCTCCACCTATTTTATATTCCTTACCGGTAGCATCGACAAAGCAGAGCGGCTCATCGAGCATGCCCGCGGTATGGCGCCCCTTGACGAAGAACACGAGTGAACCGTCGGCTGTGGCAACTGCGCTGCCCGAGTTGGCAAAATCGCCGGAGTTGGTGTAGATTGTCCACTCCTCTTTGCCGGTGGCATCGGTTTTTGTGAGAGCGAAGTTAGAGGCGTTGCTGGTGCCGGCATCGTAGAGGCTGCCGGTAAAGAGCTTGGAGCCTGCATAGAACACGTCGGGAGCCGCCTTGGTGGTAGCGAGAGTGTTGAGCCAGTAGGCACCGTCGGTAGTGGTTGCAACAGCAAGGCTCTGGTCGCCTGCTGTAGTGTTGCCGTCGAAGAGATTGCCCCACGCCACAACGGGAGCTTCTGCGGCATTGAGCGAGCCTGCCATGCAAAGAGCAAGAGCAAAAGCTGAAATAGTCTGAGTAGAAATTTGCATAAATCTATGTGTTTGGTTTATCAGAATGCAAAATTAGGTGATTTTAACTAAACGGCGAATACCTTATGCAGGGTATTTCTCCCGACCGGCAAAATAAAATGTTGATAAGTTTTCGGGCACCATGCCCTGCGATTGAAGGATTCTCGCTAACTTTGAGGCGCTAAATAACCGATACCTCACCCTCACTATATCATGTACAGAAAAGGTAAACTTTATTTCCGATACGGCACCATGGGAAGCGCCAAGACGGCACTGCTTCTTACCACGGCATATAACTTCGAGGAGCGGCATATGGATTACATGTGCCTCAAACCCGTGATTGACACCCGTGAGCAGAGCAACGTGATACGCTCCCGCATAGGCATCGAGCGCGAATGCCGCTGGATATACAGCAACACCAACCTCTACGAGATGGCCCGCGACCTCTACCGCAACGACGGACGTCTTGTCGACTGGTATCTCATTGACGAGGCTCAGTTTCTTACCGAAGCTCAGGTCGACCAGCTCTCCCGCATCGTCGACGACCTCGGCAGCAATGTGATATGCTACGGCCTCCGCACCGACTTCCAGACGCATCTCTTCGAGGGCTCGCGACGCCTCTTCGAGATTGCCGACACTATCGACGAAATAAAATCGACCTGCAACTGCGGCCACAAAACGATTGTCAACGCCCGCATCGATGCCGCAGGCAATATAGTTGAAGAAGGCGCCCAGGTAGAAATCGGTGGCGACGACCGCTATGTGGCTGTATGCCGCCGCTGCTGGCGCAACAGGCGCATCGAGCAGGCCCGACGCTCGATTTTGCCGCTCGAACTCGATGAAGAAACAGAACCTCAGGAAGCTTTCGTACAATGATACTCTGCGATATCAGCGATGCAGCCCGCTACCGTGCCATTTCGCCCCTCTTTGCCGAGGCTGTCGACTGGCTCCTAAACAATGCCGGCCAGGAGTTTGTTAAAGGTATATGGTATATCAACCCGGAAGCCGCCACTGAGGCAGGAGTAAGGGTGTCGTGCGAGGAACCGGCTCTTTTGCCGCGCGACAAAGCGCGTCTCGAAGCACACCGGCGCTACATCGACATCCACGTGCCTCTCAAAGGAACCGAAACCATAGGCTGGGCTCCCGTAGCCTCCCTCAAGCATGTGCATGAGCCGTACGACGAAGCCCGCGATATTGTTTTCTTCGGCGACACGGCTCAGTCGTTGCTTCACGTCAAGCGAGGACAGATTGCGGTATTCTTCCCTGAAGATGCCCATGCTCCCAACATCGGGCTCGGCAATCACCGCAAGCTGTGCATAAAAATTCCGGTTGAGTGATATACCCCTATACTCAACAGTTTAACACTTCATCACTATGCGCATCCGCCCCCTTGTTACTGCTTTGATTATCTCCCTCGCCGCCCTCTCGGCGGTGGCCGCCGGTCATGCCTCAACTTCAAATTCACGCATGCCCGAAGAGACCTTATCCTATAAGGTGATGTTCAAATGGGGACTCATAAACAAGCAGGCAGGGTCGGCGACACTTACCCTCAAACACGGGCGCGACAACTACATTGCCACCATGGCCGCCGCCTCCGAACCGTGGGCCGACAAGATTTACCGCGTGCGCGACACCCTCAACGGGCACATGAGTTACCGCAACATGGAGCCGCTTTTCTACGAAAAGATTGCAAACGAGGGTGCCGAACGCAAGCACGACGTAGTCACCTACTCACGCAAAGGCAACGGAACAACGGCAAAATGCACGCGTAAAGTATTTAAAAAAGGCGAATTAAGGGTTGACGAACAGCGGGAACTCGCCTCTGAAGGCGCCGCTATCGATATGCTCAACTCTTTCTACTACATGCGGCGCCTGCCCTTTGAAAAGTGGGAGAAGGGGCATGTGGAGAGTATCGATATCTTTTCTGGCAAGCGCAAGGAACTGCTTTCGATAAAATACGACGGCAAAACAAAACTCGATGTCGACGGCACCGAGCGCGAGGCCTACCACATTACTTTTATTTTCACTTCGGGCGGAGGCAAGAAAACCTCCGACGATATGGAGGCATGGATTTCGGCCGATGACGAACGCCTGCCCCTGCGCCTCGAAGGAAAGCTCCCCGTGGGCAAGGTGCATTGCATTCTCACCGGCCGTAAATAATCGCGGCCTCAGCGGAAACGCTTCACAAGGTCGCCGTAGGCATCTATGCGACGGTCGCGCAGGAAAGGCCACCAACGGCGCACCTGTTCGCTCCGCTCCATATTCACATCAACTATAGCAGAGCACTCGGCATCGTCGGGAGCCTTGAAGAGAAATTCGCCCTGAGGCCCGGCCACAAAGCTTGTGCCCCAGAAAGTTATGCCGTTTGTAGCTCCCGAGGGGTCGGGTTCATGCCCTACCCTGTTCACAGTTACTACGGGAAGCCCGTTGGCTATGGCATGGCCCCGCTGAACGGTTACCCAAGCCTCGCGCTGGCGTTCTTTCTCGTCGGGCGTATCCGACGACTCCCATCCTATCGCCGTAGGATATATAAGAATCTCTGCACCGGCGAGAGCCATAAGCCGGGCGGCTTCGGGGTACCACTGATCCCAGCAAACAAGCACACCAAGACGGCCTACCGAAGTATCTATAGGCTCAAACCCGAGGTCACCGGGTGTGAAGTAGAATTTCTCGTAATATGCGGGGTCATCGGGGATGTGCATCTTGCGGTATTTTCCGGCGATGCTGCCGTCGCGCTCGAAAACCACAGCGGTATTGTGATACAGCCCCGGGGCGCGACGCTCAAAGAGCGAGCTTACAATCACCACGCCGCACTCCTTGGCAAGCGCCGAGTAGAAGTCGGTGGCCTCTCCGGGTATATCCACGGCAAGGTCGCACAAATCCACATTCTCGGTTTGGCAGAAGTAGAGCGAGTCGTGCAGCTCCTGGTTAACTATCAATTGAGCACCGTCGGCTGCAAGGCGACGCACCTCGGCTGCGAGGCGGCTGCGGTTGAGAGCGATGTCGGCGGTTTTGCTTTGCTGTATAATTCCTGTGCGTAGAGTTTTCATTATCATCTGATTATAAGAGAACCGAGAGGCAACTGCATGGTTGCGCAGTGCAGAGAGCCATGCTGCATGATCAGAGCCCGGCAATCTACTGTTATCACCTCGTAGTCGGGGAAAGCGGCTTTGACAGTCATCGTCGCGAGCAAATCTTTTTGCGGCTGCCCGTAAACCGGCATGATGACAGCACCGTTGAGTATCAAGAAATTGGCATAAGTGGCGGGGAGGCGCATACCGTCCTCATCATAAACCGCATCGGGCAGAGGCAGCTCTATGAGATGATAGGGCTGCCCGTCGGCAGTGCGTAAAGCAGCAAGCTCGTCGCGCATGGCCTTGAGGTCGGCAAAATGTTCATCGCCGGGGTCGCTGCAGCCTACATACATTATGGTGTCGCCCGGCGGAATTATGCGCGCGAGGGTGTCGATATGCCCGTCGGTATCATCGCCCGCGAGAGCACCGTGGTGCAGCCAGTTGATTTTGCGCGCACCAAGAGACTCCTTGATATATGTCTCGATTTGCTCCTGCGACATACCGCCATTGCGGTTGGGCGAAAGCAGGCAATCGGCGGTGGTAAGAATTGTGCCGCAGCCGTCGCTCTCCACAGAGCCGCCCTCGAGCACAAAGCTGAGGTGATTGGCGTAGTTGGCATCCACGATACCCGTAGCCATAAGTCCGCGGGTGGCAAGATTATCTTTATCTGACGCGAATTTCAGCCCCCAGCCATTGAACTTGAAGTCGTTGAAACAAATATGCCCCTGAGGGTCTGCAGTGCTTATAGGGCCGTAGTCGCGGGTCCATGTATCGTTTGTGGGCATCTCTACAAAGAGCACATTGTCAGCCAAAGTTCCCTCCGGCAAGTAACGCGCTTCAGGCGCCTCGGGACCTATGATAATAACCTTGGCGCGACTTGCGCAAGCCTTAATGATATTTGCATAGCAATCTCGCACCGAGTCGAGCATCGGAGCCCAGTCGGTGTCGCGGTGAGGCCATGCTAAAAGCACGGCAGCCGCACTCTCCCACTCTGCGGGGAAACGCATTTTATCGGTCATTCTTCGTTATCGTAGTCGCTGAGGCTATCCCAGACGCTATCGCGGTCGGCGCAGTATTCCTCGCAGAACTCGATGAAACCGTTGCGCTCCGAGGTGCCTTGCTCGCGGCAATATTCACGGTAGCTGCGGCGAAGTTCGGGGTCATCGATAAGTGCCCGCTTGAAATCTGACTCGGCGGTGTCAATGCCGGGAGCCTCCTTTATAAATGAGACAAAAATATCGGTTATGTTATCCATGGTTGCGATAGAAGGTGGTAAAACGTTGTTTTTACCGGCCAAAAGTACAAAAAAATAGAGTGTGGCGCATATCGCATGCGTTAAAGAATCTTAAACAATTTTAATCACCCGCTTGATCTTGAACACTACGGGGGCCTGCGAAGTTTAGTTTTTATAACGTAAGTCTTTAAACACCTACTTCTTATGAGAAAATATATATTCATAATCCTTGGGGCGCTCATGCTCGCATCGTGCAGCCCGTTTGCGCTCGTCAACAGCGAAGTCTACAACGACGCCGACCTCAGTTCGTATAAAACCTTCCGTATCGTCACCCCTGCCGACGGGCATCTCCCCCCGGGCATGGAAATGGTCACATACTATAATATCGCCGCTGCAATACGTGAGCAGATGCTCGAACGCGGCTTTGTTGAAGACGCATCCTCGCCCCTGCTCATCAACATAGGTCTTACCGTGCACCGCGAGATAGAGACCGAGCCGGCACTGCCACCCGGATATGTGCCCTACAGCGGCCCCTACTACAACGGCTACTATCCCTACTTCATGTACCCGCGTCCCAACTACTGGGCAAACTATTATGCCAACGCGCAAATAATCACCGGCATGTACAAAGAAGGCGTGCTCACCATGGATTTTGTGAACATCAACCGCAAACTGCCGCTCTACTCGGCCTCTGTAGCCACAATTCTTGAGAACGGACAGGGACAGTTCCGCAACCTCAAGGGCATTGCCGAGGCCGTGCAGACACTCTTCAGCCGCTTCCCCGTGCAGGTGCTGCCCAAATACCGCGATGTCGACAAATAATAGCGGCTTTGTCTTTTGAAAGAAATTTGCTAATTTTGCATAATATTTCATCAGACATCATCAATGGCACAGAAACCCTCCACCCCCAAAGGCACCCGCGATTTCGCTCCTGTGGAAATGGCGCGCCGCAACTATATATTCGACACCATACGCGAAGCTTTCCGTCTCTTCGGCTTCCGCCAGATTGAGACACCGGCTATGGAAAACCTCAGCACCCTCATGGGCAAATACGGCGAGGAGGGCGACAAGCTCCTGTTCAAGATACTCAACTCCGGCGACTACCTCAAAGGCATAGACCCCACCCTCATTGAGAGCGGCGACACCGTGCGCCTCGCCGCCAAGCTCTGCGACCGCGGCCTGCGCTACGACCTTACCGTGCCTTTCGCCCGCTTTGTGGTGCAGCACCGCGATGAAATCCAACTGCCTTTCAAGCGCTTCCAGATTCAGCCCGTGTGGCGGGCCGACCGTCCGCAGAAAGGACGCTACCGCGAGTTCTACCAGTGCGACGCCGACATCGTAGGCTCTACCTCGCTCATCAACGAGATTGAACTGCTGCAGCTCGAAGACCTCGTTTTCTCGCGTCTCGGCATACGTGTGGCTATCAAGCTCAACAACCGCAAGATTCTCGCAGGAATAGCCGAGCTCATCGGCGAGCCCGACAAGCTCATCGACATCACCGTTGCCATTGATAAAATCGACAAAATAGGCATTGAGAAAGTAAACGAAGAGCTCGCCGAGCGCGGTCTCTCGGCCGAAGCTATAGAGCGCCTCACTCCTATACTGGCACTCTCGGGCACAAACGCCGAGCGCCTCGAAGCTCTCGAGAAACTCCTCGCGCCCTCGGAGACCGGCTCCAAGGGCGTTGAAGAGCTCCGCACGGTTGTTGAAGGCGCCACAGCCCTTGGCCTCACCGCGCAGCTCGACATAGATGTATCGCTCGCCCGCGGCCTCAACTACTACACCGGCACCATTATCGAAGTCAAAGCCCTCGACGCCCAGATTGGCAGCATATCGGGTGGCGGCCGCTACGACAACCTCACCGGCGTTTTCGGCCTCGACGGCATCTCGGGGGTAGGCATTTCGTTCGGCGCCGACCGCATCTACGATGTTCTCGCTGCACTTGATCTCTTCCCCGCCGACACCACCGCCGCAAGCCGAGTGCTCTTCGCCAACTTCGGTGATGCCGAGGCTGCCAGCTCGCTTGCGATAATCAAGGAACTGCGCGCGCAGGGAATCGCCGCCGAGATTTACCCCGATGCCGCCAAGATGAAAAAACAGATAAGCTACGCCAACGCAATGGGCGTACCTTTCTTTGCAATAATTGGCGAATCGGAGCTCGCCGACGGCACCGTGACCCTGAAGAACATGACCGAGGGCACACAGACCACCCTCGCCGCCGACAAGCTCGCCGAAGCACTCTGAAAAACATATAACCAACAATATAACCGGCAGGCCGCCAGCGCGGCCTGCTTTTTTGTCGCAGTGCGCAAGCAAACTCACTGCAAATTTTTCGGGCTGCCTTGTGGCGGTTTGGAATAGATTTCGTAACTTTGCAGATAATCTCTGCACACTGTATGAAAAGTAGGAGCCTGGTCGCTATTGACCAAATCGACAAACAGGAGTTGCTGGACCTGCTTGCCCGCGCACAATACTTTGAAGCGCACCCCAACAGCAAGATTCTCGACGGCAAAGTGGTTGCCACACTGTTCTTTGAACCGTCGACGCGCACGCGCCTCAGTTTTGAAACTGCCGTAAACCGCCTCGGCGGACGCGTTATCGGCTTCAGCGATGCCTCCACATCGAGCACATCGAAAGGAGAGACGCTCAAAGACACCATTAAAATGGTGTCGAACTACGCCGACATAATCGTGATGCGCCACTTTATAGAAGGCGCCGCCCAATATGCCACCGAAGTAACCGATGTGCCTATTGTCAACGCCGGCGACGGTGCCAACCAGCACCCCTCGCAGACTCTGCTCGACCTCTACTCTATTCTCAAAACACAAGGTACCCTCGAAGGCCTTACCATTACTATGGTAGGCGACCTCAAGTATGGCCGCACCGTACACTCGCTGCTCATGGCCATGCGCCACTTCAAGCCGGTGTTCAACTTCGTATCGTCCGACGAGCTGCGCATGCCTCAGGAATACCTCGATGTGTGCGAGCGCGAGGGCATTGAGTATCACCTCCACACCGAGTTTTCGGAAGACATCATCAATTCATCGGATATCCTCTACATGACCCGCGTGCAGCGCGAGCGCTTCTCCGATGTAATGGAGTATGAGAAAGTGAAGAACCTCTACACCCTTCATAACGCGATGCTCGACGGCTCCAAGCCCACGCTCCGTATTTTGCACCCGCTGCCGCGCGTCAACGAAATATCGACCGACGTCGACGACAATCCCAAGGCATACTATTTTGAACAGGCCCGCAACGGTGTCTTCGCCCGCCAGGCGATTCTGACCCGCGCGCTCGGCATAGACCCCTTGAAGCTATGACAAGCAGTAAGAAAGAACTCGCCGTGGCCGCCCTGCGCAACGGCACGGTAATCGACCATATTCCCTCGCGCGCGCTTTTCACGGCTGTGCGTATCCTCGGCATCGAAGGGCTCGACACCTCGGTGACCATTGGCAACAACCTCGCCAGCGAGCGCCTCGGCAGCAAAGGCATTATAAAGGTAGCCGATGTGGAGTTTGCCGAAGATGTGCTCAACCGCATTGCCCTCATCGCGCCCGACGCCATGGTCAACATTATCCGCGACTACGAGGTTGTGGAGAAGCGCCACGTGAGCCTGCCCGATACGCTCGTGGGCATTGTGCGCTGCAGCAACCCCAAGTGCGTCACCAATCACGAAAAAATTCCCACCCGCTTCATTGTCAGCGGTCACGGAGCTGATGTGCGCCTCCGTTGCCACTACTGCAACCACACTGTGAGCGGAGCCGAGGCTGCCACCATACAATGAAAGAGAACTGGAAGCCCGGCACTCTCGTCTACCCCGTGCCTGCGGTGCTGGTGACTTGCGGCGACAGCCGTGAGTCGAATCTCTTCACCGTGGCCTGGACGGGCACAATATGCACTAATCCGGCCATGCTGTATATATCGGTGCGCCCCGAGCGCCACAGCTACGCCATGATAAAGGCCAACATGCAGTTCACCGTCAACCTTACCACTGCCGCCATGGCTCGCGCCACCGATTTCTGCGGAGTCCGCTCGGGTCGCGACTGCAACAAATGGGAAGCCACCGGGCTGCACCCCTGCAGCGGCGTGGCCGTGGAGTGCCCCGCTATCGAGGAGTCGCCCCTCTCGATTGAGTGCCGCGTGAAGAGCATAATGCCTCTTGGCAGCCACGACATGTTTATAGCCGAGGTTGTAAACGTGCTTGCCGACAGCCGCTGGCTCGACCCTGTCACCGGCAAATTCGACCTCGATGCCGCCGGACTCATGAGCTACAGTCATGGAGGTTATTTTGCCCAAGGCGAGAAACTCGGCACTTTCGGATTCTCTGTTAAAAAGAAAAATTGAAGAACAACACCTAAACCATAACAACATATTATGATGACCGACACAGCGATCTTCGACCTCATTTCAGCAGAACATGCCCGCCAGAAAGACGGCATCGAACTTATCGCATCTGAAAACTACGTGAGCGATGAGGTAATGAAAGCCATGGGCTCGTGCCTCACCAACAAATACGCCGAAGGTTATCCCGGCCACCGCTACTATGGCGGCTGCCAGGTGGTAGACCAGGTGGAATCGCTCGCAATAGAGCGTGTGAAAAGGCTCTTCGGCGCCGAGTACGCCAACGTGCAGCCTCACTCGGGCGCTCAGGCCAACATGGCAGTGTTCATGGCCTGCATGAAACCGGGCGACAAGTTTATCGGTCTCAACCTCAGCCATGGCGGTCACCTCAGCCACGGCAGCCCCGTGAATTTCTCGGGTCTCGTGTTCCACGCCCTCGAGTATAATGTAGACGCCGAGACAGGCCTCGTTGACTATGACGCCTTTGAGGAAGTATGCCGTCGCGAGCGACCCAAACTCATCATCGGCGGTGCCAGCGCCTACTCGCGCGAGTGGGACTATGCACGCATGCGCCGCGTGGCCGATGAAATTGGTGCCATCTACATGGTCGACATGGCTCACCCCGCAGGCCTCATCGCCGCAGGTCTCCTCGAGAACCCCGTGAAGTATGCACACATCGTAACCTCGACAACCCACAAGACACTCCGCGGCCCCCGCGGGGGTATCATCCTCATGGGCAAGGACTTCGTGAATCCCTGGGGCAAGACCAACCCCAAGGGCGAGCCCCGCATGATGTCGCAGCTCCTCGACTCGGCTGTTTTCCCCGGCGTGCAGGGCGGCCCCCTCGAGCACGTTATCGCAGGCAAGGCTGTGGCTTTCCACGAAGCACTGCAGCCCGAGTTCGTGGAATACCAGAAGCTTGTGAAAGCCAATGCGAAAGCTCTCGCACAGGCTCTCGCCAACATGGGTTATAAGATTGTTTCCGGCGGCACCGACAACCACTGCATACTCGTAGACCTCCGCACCAAGTTCCCCGAACTCACCGGTAAAGTTGCCGAGAAAGTGCTTGTTGAAGCCCACATCACCGCCAACAAGAACATGGTGCCATTCGACAGCCGCTCGCCTTTCCAGACCTCGGGCATACGCCTGGGCACACCGGCCATATCGACCCGCGGCATGACCACCGATAAAATGGGCGACATCGCCGAGATGATCGACACCGTTCTCAGCGCTCCCACCGACGCCGCCGGTATCGCCGCCGTTGGCAAGGCCGTGAACGAAATGATGAGCCAATACCCCATTTTTGCATGGTAACAGGCACTGCGCATACCCCCGGCAGCCACCGCAATTACTTTGTAATAGTTGTGGCTGCCGGTTCGGGCACTCGCTTTGGTGCCTCCATGCCCAAGCAGTTCCTCGCTCTCGCGGGGAAACCTGTTGTCGTGCATGCTCTTGAGGCCTTCCGCCATGCTCTTCCCGAGGCCGAGATTTGCCTTGTGCTCTCGGAAACCGGGCGCGAAATATGGGCTGGTATGAGCAAGGACTATGACTTGCGAAACATCACCGTAGTGAGCGGTGGTGACAGCCGCACGGCTTCGGTGCGCAATGCCCTCGCTGCCATTTCATCAAAGCTTGACTGGCAATCGGTGGTGCTTATCCACGACGGCGCCCGTCCTTTAGTCGGCGAAGCCCTCATAAAGCGCGTGGCCGAGGAGTTCGCCAAGCCCGGCGTGGAAGCCGTGGTACCCGTACGCCCCCTTACAGAGGCTTTGGCAACTGCGCCATGCAATGGCAAAGTGGCGCCCGCCGACCGCGCCTTATTCGTAAGCGTCCAGACACCCCAGGCCTTCAAAGCCAAGCTCCTCACAGAGGCATATGACGCGCTCGGGGATAAGGTTCTCGCCGATGATGCCGCTGTATATCACGCGTTTACCGGTAAAGAGCTCGACACAGTTGAGGGCAATTCATCAAACATAAAGATAACACATCCTGCCGACATTGAGTTAGCTGAGGTTTTGATGCGGCATTGCTACAATAAGGCATAATGCTCTCGCTGAGGAACTTCGACATAAAATTTGTGAAGGGGATAGGCCCCGAGCGTGCCAAGCTTCTTAATTCGGAGTTAGGCATAAGCACGGCCTACGACCTGCTCCGCCACTACCCTACGAGCTACATCGACCGTAGCCGCACCTACTCTATCCGCAGCCTGCGCCAGGCCACGGGTGAGTTTCCCTACCTTCAGATACGCGGGCGCTTTGTGAGCTTCAACACCCTTGGAGAGGGAGCCTCGATGCGCCTTATCGGATTGTTTACCGACGGCACGGCCACTATCGACTGCGTGTGGTTCAAAGGCGTGCGCGAGGTGCGTAACCGCCTCGCCGCCGGCCATGAATATGTGCTCTTCGGCAAGCCCTCGTTCTACCGCGAGACGCTGCAGATGACTCACCCCGAGGTCGACCCGCCCGAAAGAGTCGAGGCCGGGCCCGGTGTGCGCGCCGTATATCCTCTCACCGAAAAGCTCAGGCAGCGCAACCTTGGTTCAAAGGCGATACACGCGGCAGTGGTGGCTTTCCTGCAGAGCCGCAAGGCGCCCCTGCGCGAGACTCTACCTCCCTCTGTAGTGACCTCGCTTGGCCTCATGGGGCTTGACGAAGCCATACATAATGTGCACATACCCCAATCATCGGCAGCTCTCGAGCAAGCCCGCATGCGGCTCAAATTCGAGGAACTTTTCTATATCCAGACCGACATGCTCATGCGCTCCCGCGTGCGTAAGGCGCAGTTGCAAGGATATATAATGCCGCATGTAGGACGCTGGTTCAACGACTTTTACCACAACTGCCTGCCCTTTGACCTCACCGGCGCGCAGAAACGCGTGATAAAGGAGATACGCGCCGATATAATGTCGGGACGGCAGATGAACCGCCTCGTGCAGGGCGACGTGGGCTCCGGCAAGACTCTCGTGGCACTGATGTCGATGCTTCTGGCCATAGACAACGGTTTCCAGGCATGCCTCATGGCTCCCACCGAGATTCTCGCCACACAACATTACGAGACAATATCGGAACTCGCCTCCAAAATCGGGCTCAACGTACGCCTCCTCACCGGCTCGACACGCGCCAAGCAGCGCCGCCTTATCGACGAAGGTCTGCGCGACGGCAGCATCCACATCCTTGTGGGCACACATGCCGTGATTGAAGACAAGGTGGTGTTCCGCAACCTCGGCTTCGCAGTTATCGATGAGCAGCACCGCTTCGGCGTAGCCCAACGCGCACGTCTTTGGCAAAAGAGCGCCGTGCCACCCCATGTGCTCGTCATGACAGCGACCCCGATTCCGCGCACCCTCGCCATGACCGTCTACGGCGACCTCGACGTATCGGTAATCGACGAACTGCCACCGGGCCGCAAACCCGTGGCTACTGTTCTGCGCTACGATGAACAGCGCCAGCAGGTGCAACGCGGGATACGCGCCCAGCTCGATGCCGGGCACCAGGTATATATCGTATACCCGCTCGTCGAGGAAAACGAGAAACTTGACCTGCGCAGCGTCACCGAAGGCTTCGAGGCTGCCTCTCAGCTCTATGCGCCTCATAAAGTGACCCTCGTGCACGGCAAGATGAAGCCTGCTGACAAAGACGCCGCCATGCAGATGTTCGCCTCGGGCGAGGCCGGCGTACTTGTGGCAACTACCGTGATAGAGGTGGGAGTCAACGTGCCTAACGCCACCACCATGGTAATAGAGAACGCCGAGCGCTTCGGTCTTTCTCAGCTCCACCAGCTGCGCGGACGCGTAGGCCGCGGTGCCGACCGCTCACACTGCATCTTGATGTCGAAACATCAGATTTCGGCCGATACCCGCAAACGACTCGAGCTCATGACCTCGACAACCGACGGCTTCGTCATTGCCGAAGCCGACATGCAGATGCGAGGCCCCGGCGACATCGAAGGCACAATGCAGAGCGGTCTGCCCTTCGACCTGAAAATCGCAAATCTTGCACAGGACGGCCAGATTATCCAACTCGCCCGCCGCGCTGCCGAGACCTTGCTCGACGCCGACCCCTCGCTGCAATTGCCTGAAAACCGCACTTTTGCCACAGCTCTCGCCATGATGCTCAACCGCAACACCGACTGGAGCCGGATAAGTTGAGGGGATATAAAAAGGGAGTTTTGGTGATAACAACGATATTTTTCGCTTATCTTGATTTGGTATCAAACTTGCGGCAACGGGTATTGAGGAGTTGGCTTTGAAAGCTGCCTTGGCGTTCATGCGGGCACGTTTCCTAAGGAGTTAAAATAAAGAGAGCCTTTACCTTTGCTTTTTTCAGCAAAGGTATGGACTCAATATGGTCGCAAAAATATATAATGATTACCCAGCAACGTTGCAATCACATGCTTTTTTATATGACACCTTTTTACGATGCAATAGGTTTACAATCATCGTTGGGATAGAACAAACAATGACACCGAGAATTACACCAATTATACACGCGAATATGGTTCCAAAGCCCCAATCCATATGATTTTTAAAGTGTCGCATATAAATTGCAAAAGCTATGCCAAGAACAAAACCGATAGGTATGGCGAAGGCGGCCATTTTATCAGTAATAGCCTCATATCTCTCATATTCTACAAAGCATTCTTCACAACAATAAGCATTGAATCTACGAATGTATTTTGTTTCTTTCAAATAATTGCCACCCCATGTAACTCCCGGAGAAAATTCTCGTTTAACGGTTTCCTCTTGTGGAATAACATAATCATTAGAAAGTTTGCCCGTAATGTCTTTCCCACAAAATGGGCAAATTCGTCTATATTGAGACATTTTTCAACTATGAGTAAAGGAGTTAATATCGTTGCAAAGTTACTCTTTTTCGGAGAAATATCAAAGAAATACTTTAAAGCTATTAATACGGAATATATAGCGATTGCGTATCTTTCGGAGCTCGTCTGAAGTGAGGTTTAGTTGAGCGTTAGGCCAGCAGTGCGTAGATGAACTATAAAAAACGGGACCCGCCGATACTGAAATCCGCGGGTCCCGTTCTTATATTATGTGATATTTAGTTCACTCTGAAGCGGTCGGTGCCGTCGGCAAAGTAGGCGGCAATCTGCTTGGCGGCAGCCACGCCTGCATTGAGGTTGGCCTCTTTTGTCTGCGCGCCGCTCTTCTTGGGAGTGAAGAACACGCGGTCGGCATACAGCTCTTCGAGGCGGGCAGCGTTGCCGGGTTTCACATCGGCAAAGTACTTGATGTCGGGGCGCTCGGCGAGCACCTCTTCAAGTTCGGCCTCGTTGATAACCTCCTTGCGGGCAGTGTTGATGAGCACGGCTCCCTTGGGGAGAGCTGCAATCAGCTCACGGCCTATTGAACCAACGGTCTCGGGAGTGGCCGGGATATGAATCGACACGATGTCGTTGCCTGCATAGAGCTCTTTGAGCGAGGCTGCGGGCTTCACGCCTGCGCCTTCGAGCACCTCTGCGGGGCAATAGGGGTCGATAGCGCTCACCTCCATGCCGAAGCCGCGGGCTATGGCAGCCACGTGGCGGCTAACCTGCCCGAAGGCCTGGAGTCCGAGGCGTTTGCCCGAAATCTCGAAGCCCGTGGCGCCGCTGAACTTATTGCGGGCAGCCATAATGGCCATACCTATAACGAGTTCGGCCACAGCATTGGCATTTTGGCCGGGGGTATTCTCGACAATCACACCGGCGGCAGTGGCGGCGGCGAGGTCGATGTTATCGTACCCGGCACCGGCGCGTACCACGATCTTAAGCTTGGGAGCGGCCTCGAAGAGTGCCTTATCTACAATATCGCTGCGCACGATAAGGGCATCGGCATCGGCGGCCGCCTCGCGGAGCTGCTCGGGAGCGGTGTATTTCTCAAGAAGAGCGAGGGTGTGGCCTGCGCCTTCGGTCACCTTGCGGATTTCCTCAACTGCCTTGGGCGAGAAAGGTTTCTCGGTAGCAACAAGAACTTTCATGGTCGATGGCTGTATCAGTGAGTTGACTCGAAATCGTGCATTGCCTCAACGAGCACCTTCACGCTCTCAAGCGGGAGTGCGTTGTAGAGAGAGGCGCGGAAGCCGCCCACAGAGCGGTGGCCCTTGATGCCTACTATGCCGCGAGCGGCGCAGAAGCTTATGAAGTCGGCCTCGAGCTCCTTGTATTCGGGAGTCATCACGAAGGTAACGTTCATTATCGAGCGGTCGGCAGGGTCGGTAACGGTGCCGGTGAACATCTTGCTGTCGTCGATAGCGCCATAGAGCACAGCGGCTTTCTCGAGGTCGCGGCGCTCAAGTTCTTTCAGACCGCCGAGCTGCTTGTAATAGCGGAGGGTCTGCAGAGCCGAGAATATGGGGAGCACGGGAGGAGTGTTGAACATCGAGCCCTTCTTGATGTGCGTGCGGTAGTCGAGCATGGTGGGTATGGGGCGGTCGACATGGCCGAGAGCCTCATCGCGCACGATAACGAGAGTTACACCTGCAGGGGCGAGATTTTTCTGTGCACCGGCATAGATTGCGTCGTAAAGCGAGAAGTCGATAGGACGCGAGAAGATGTCGGAACTCATGTCGGCCACAAGGCGGCAAGGCACTTTGGGGTCGGTGCGGATTTCGGTGCCGTAGATTGTGTTATTGGAGGTGTAGTGGAAGTAGTCGGCGTCGGCAGGAACTACAAAGTCCTTGGGTATGTAGGTATAACCTGCGTCTTTCGACGAAGCCACTACGTCGACCTCACCGAAGAGGCGTGCTTCCTTGATAGCGTTTGCAGCCCATGTGCCGGTGTCGATATAGGCGGCCTTCTTTGCCAGCAGGTTATAGGGCAGCATGCAGAACTGCATAGAGGCGCCGCCGCCAAGCCACAGTACCGAGAAGCCTTCGGGGATGTCGAGAAGTTCTTTTACAAGAGCTGTAGCTTCGTCGATAACAGCCTGGAATTCCTTGCTGCGGTGCGATACCTCGAGCACCGACAGACCGGTGTCGGCAAAATTGATAATAGCATCGGCGGTATTCTGAATGGTGTACTCGCTCAGAATCGAGGGGCCGGCATAGAAGTTGTGTTTCTTCATCAGTTTTGGGTTTTTGTTGTATAGGAGGGGCTCTCGCACCCTCGTGCCGCAAATTTAAGCAATGATTCTGAATCACGCAACAGTGCCGCGGCATATTTTTTCAAAAGAAATTATGCAGCACGGCAAAGGCCCGCATATGGAAAAAAATGCGTAATTTTGCACCCTGAAATATGAACCCTCAGAACGAAATACTCATTACCGGCAGCCGCGGCCAGCTGGGCAGCGAGCTCAAGCGCCTTTTAGGCGACAGCGCAACCTATGTCGACCGCGAGGAACTCGACCTCACCGACGCCAAAGCGGTGACCGACTTCCTGCGCGCCAATAATTTCAAGTATATAGTAAACTGTGCAGCCTATACCGCTGTAGACCGCGCCGAAGAAGACAAAATGGCGTGCGCGGCAGCAAACATCGACGCCGTGAAAAATCTTGCCTCCCTCTCGGAGGAACTCGGCTACCGGCTGCTGCACATATCAACCGACTACGTTTTCAACGGCGATACCTGCACACCTTACACCGAGAGCGACCGCCCCGAGCCGATGTCGGTCTATGGTTCGACCAAACGCAAGGGCGAAACGGCTCTCATAGGCCTCGACCCCTCGAGCATGATAATCCGCACGGGCTGGCTATACTCGGAGTTCGGCCACAATTTTGTGAAGACAATACTCACAAAACTGCGTGAGGGAGCAGCCCTGCGCGTTGTCGACGACCAGTATGGAACCCCCACCTGCGCCGCCGACCTCGCCGCATTCATCGCCGGGCATGTGCTTCGCGGGCATTGGAACGCCGGCCTCTATCACTACGCCGCCGAGGGCGTTGCCTCGTGGTACGACTTCGCTGTGGCAATAGCCGCCGAAGCCGGAATAGAGGGAGCGAACATTAGCCCCGTACACACCGCCGACTACCCCACCCCGGCTGCACGCCCCCACTTCTCCGTGCTCGATAAATCGAAAATCAAAGCCACCTTCGGCATCACATTACCATACTGGCGCGACTCGCTACGACGCTGCCTCCGCAATATAGAAACAAATGGCTAATATTACAGACGAAATACAGCGGCGACGCACGTTCGCCATCATATCGCACCCTGACGCCGGCAAGACTACCCTCACCGAGAAACTCCTCCTCTTCGGTGGCGCTATCCACATTGCCGGTGCCGTGAAATCCAACAAGATAAAGAAGACCGCCACCAGCGACTGGATGGAAATAGAGAAACAGCGCGGTATTTCGGTGGCTACTTCGGTAATGGGTTTCAACTACGGCGATTATAAGATTAATATCCTCGACACTCCCGGTCACCAGGATTTTGCCGAAGACACATACCGCACCCTTACGGCCGTTGACTCCGTTATCATTGTTGTCGACGTCGCCAAAGGTGTCGAGACCCAGACCCGCAAACTCATGGAGGTGTGCCGCATGCGCAATACCCCGGTGATTATCTTCGTAAACAAGCTCGACCACGAGGGCCGTGACCCCTTCGAGATTCTCGACGAGCTTGAGGCAGAACTCAAGATTGCCGTGCGCCCCCTCTCCTGGCCTATAAATATAGGTGCCAAGTTCAAGGGCGTATATAACATCTACGAGCGCTCGCTCGACCTCTTCACCCCCGACAAGCAGCGCGCCACCGAGCGTGTGGAGATTGACTCCGTCGACGACCCGCGCATCGACGAGGCCGTTGGCGAGAAAGATGCCGCCCAGCTACGCGAGGACCTCGAGCTTATCGACGGCGTTTATCCCGAATTTAACGAGCAGGATTATCTCGATGCCAAAGTGGCACCCGTGTTCTTCGGCTCGGCCCTCAACACATTCGGCGTCAAGGAGTTGCTTGACTGCTTTGTGAAGATAGCCCCGTCGCCCCGCCCGACGGCTGCCATAGAGCGCACCGTAAATCCCTCGGAAGAAGGGTTCTCGGGATTCGTGTTCAAGATTCATGCCAACATGGACCCCAACCACCGCAGCTGCATAGCTTTCGTGAAGATATGCTCGGGCCGCTTCGAGCGCAACGCCACCTATAAACACATGCGTTCGGGCAAGACCCTGCGCTTCGCGGCACCCACTGCATTTATGGCGCAGAAAAAGAATATTGTCGACGAAGCTTTCCCCGGCGATATTGTAGGTATTCCCGACAACGGTACTTTTAAAATCGGCGATACCCTCACCGAAGGCGAAAATCTCCACTACAAGGGGCTGCCGAGCTTCTCGCCCGAGATGTTCATGTACATCGAGAACGCCGACCCCATGAAAGCAAAGCAGCTCGACAAGGGCGTGCAGCAGCTTATGGACGAGGGTGTGGCGCAGCTCTTCACCCACCAGTTCAACGGCCGTAAGATTATAGGTACCGTAGGCCAGCTTCAGTTCGAGGTCATCCAGTACCGCCTCCTCCACGAGTATGGCGCACAGTGCCGTTGGGAGCCGATGTCGATGTACAAGGCCTGCTGGATAGAGAGCGACGACCCTGCCGCTCTCGAAGCGTTCAAAAAGCGCAAACACCAGTTCATGGCAGTTGACCGCGAGGGGCGCGACGTGTTTATGGCCGACTCTCAGTTCGTGCTCACCATGGCGCAGAACGACTTCCCCAAAATCCGGTTCCACTTCTCATCGGAGTTCTAAGATTTCGGGGGCGGCGTTTTTTGGGCGTACTTATCGGAATTCAATCTATCACCGCGGCAGCACGGAGCTCGGCTTCAGCTGTCGCGGCAAATGTATCGGCGGCCATTGTGAAACCGGCATCACGCAGCCGTGTCTCTGTAGCACGTATATCGAGCACGGCGCCTTCACGGCTGAAAGCGTCCGGCTTGGCAAGAGCCGCAGCCACCGCCTTGCGGGCGGCACGGCGAGCCTCTGCTATTTCTTCGGGACTGCTGTCGGGCCGCGGCACCGAAGCTCCGCGGGAGAGAACTATTATAGTTATGGCAGCCGCTGCCACAAACAGCGCGGCACAGAGCAAGCGACGGGCTACAGAAGAACTATTGCGAGGCCTGCGCACGCTTCGGCGTCGTCGAGCGCGTTGTGGTGATTTTTTAGGGGTATTCCGAAGAACCGGCATAGCGAATCAAGTGATTTAGACGGACAAATACCGCGTGGAATCGTGCTCCTGGCGGCTTTCAAGGTGCATAGAAAAGGACGTTCGGGAGGCTCAAGGCCATACACGCGGCAGGCGGCATGGATGCGCGAGGCATCGAAGGCGGCGTTATGTGCCACAAGTTCATAGCCCTCGAGCCACTCAGCCCACGACTTCCACACGGTGCCGAACGAGGGGGCGTTCCACGTGTCATCGTCGCTCAGCCCGTGTACTTTAGTGCAGAAATAGGCGTAGTAATCGGGCTCGGGGCGCACAAGCGAGTATCGGCGGTCGACTATCACACCGTCGCGCACCTTTACCGCTCCTATGGCACATATGCTCGTGGCCTCGGCATTGGCCGTTTCGACGTCGATAGCTATGAAATTATCCATGCGGTGTAATGGCGTCGCGCACCTGCTCCATGAGCCAGCGGGGCGTGGAGGTTGCGCCGCATATGCCTATGCTGCGGGCTCCGTCGAGCCATGCGGGGTCGATTTCCGACTCATTGGCAATGAGATATGTGCGGGGGTTAACCTCGCGGCAGTGGTTGTAGAGAATCTTGCCGTTGCTGCTCTTGGAGCCTGCAACGAAAAGCACAACGTCTTTCGAGGCGGCAAAGCTGCGCAGATGCCCGGCGCGGTTGGCAACCTGGCGGCAAATGGTATCGAAGTAGCGGAAGGTGACACCCTCGGCAAGACGCCCCTTTATCTCCTCGGTAAGCAGACCGAAGCCTTCGAGCGACTTAGTGGTCTGGCTGTAGAACGAAATCGGACGATTGAAATCAAGCTTGGCGAGCCCGTCGGCGTCTTCGACAACGATAGCTTTGCCCTCGGTCTGACCTACGAGGCCGTTGACCTCGGCATGGCCGTTCTTGCCATAAATGACAATCTGCGAGCCCTCGCCCGAGTCATAGTCGGCCTTGATGCGCTGCTGCAGTTTGAGCACCACAGGGCAGGTGGCATCGATGATCTCGATATTGTTGCGGCGCGCAATGCGGTATGTTTCTGGCGGTTCGCCGTGCGCGCGGAGGAGCACTTTAACGTCGTGCAGCCCTTCGAGGTCTTCGTGAGTGATAGTCACGAGCCCCTTTGCGCGCAGGCGCTCAACCTCGTCGGAGTTGTGCACGATGTCGCCAAGGCAATAAAGCCTGCCACCGCGCTCAAGCTCTTCCTCGGCCTTGCGTATTGCCGTGACAACGCCGAAGCAGAATCCCGACTCGCTGTCGATTTCGATGCTTGCCATTAGCGCGCTATAGTCTTATTATACATTTCAAGGAGCCAAGCGTCCTGCTCCTCAAGAGTCATAGAGGAATTGTCGAGGGCGATGGCATCGTCGGCACGGCGCAGAGGACTCTCCTCACGTGTGGTGTCGATGTGGTCGCGGTGTACCACATTGGCGAGAACCTCCTCATAGCTCACCTGCGAGCCTTTCTCGAGCATCTCCTTGAAGCGGCGCTGAGCACGTGTCTCAGCCGAGGCGTCCACAAAAATCTTGAGTTCGGCGTCGGGGAATACCACGGTGCCTATGTCGCGGCCGTCCATTACAATGCCACGGCTTGCACCGAGAGCCTGCTGCATGGCCACGAGGGCGTGGCGCACCTGAGGTATGGCGGCAATCGGCGACACGGCGTTCGACACGCGCAGACGGCGTATCTCGCGCTCCACATCCTCGCCGTTGAGCATGGTATGCTGGCTTCCGTCGGGTTGCACGGCAAAGTCGATTTTAATAAGCGGGAGGGCGGCAACGACACCTTCTATATCGGGGTTGCCGTCGGCTCCGATAAGTTCATGGTCGAGCGCGTAGAGAGTTACGGCACGATACATTGCACCTGAGTCGATATAGCGGTAGCCAATGGCAGAGGCAAGGCGGCGGGCCATGGTGCTCTTGCCGGAAGAGGAATAGCCGTCGACGGCTATTATTATGGGGTTTGCAGTTGTTTGCACTTTATTTTAATGAAGTAGTTCGTCGAAGTTATACGATATGTTGAAGAGCAAGGTTGTGGCTCCGGTGTGCGGCTGGGCAAACGCAAGGCCTACGCCGAAATTCTTCACCTTGATACCTGCACCGAGAGAGAAGCCTGAGATAAAACTGCGTGAGTAGGTGCTCATGTCGGTGCGTGTCTTGTAATTATAGCCGAGCGAAATATAATAGTTGGGGCTCGATATAAGGTCGACACCGAACACGAGGTGTCTGAAAAGATTGCTCACAAAAGTGTCTTTCACCTTGGGTTCGTCGTCCGAGGTGCCGTCGCCGGTCTCGGTGAAGGGCAGATGCCACTTGGTGAGGTTCCATGCGGTAATTGAGAATCGGAGGGGAAAAGAACCGAAAGACTGCGACCAACCGAGACGGATGTCGAAGGGCAGACGGTCGTAGGCCTCATTGAAGCGCTTCAACTGACCGCCTGCATTGGCAATCACAGCCGAGAGCGAGAGGTCGCGGTCGGCGTCGTAGTAGTTGATACCGAGGTCGGCACCTATGGCAAAGGCGCTGTAATCGGCATATGAGCTGTAGAGCATGTTGAGGGTGATACCACCGCGCAGACGGTCGTTGAAATCGTGCGAGTAAGTGCCGCCGAAAGCCAGATCCTTGGGCGAGAAAGAACCCACAATAGAGCCGTCGGGCAAGGCCTCCTGCATGGAGCCGTAGCCGAAATAACGTATAGCAGCAGCCCATGCTCCGCGTTCACCTGCGCTGTGGGTATAGCGGGCTCCCGCGAAATTGGAGCCGCCGATATAGTGCATATAGTTGACACCAACCATATTGCTCATCTCAGGTCCGAGGAGCGCGGGGTTCTGGTCGAAGACGCTAATATCGTCGTCGACAAGGCTGATGTTAACACCGCCCAGGCCATAAATCTTGGCCGACGAGGTCACATTCAGAAAGTTATATGCAGTGCTGCCGTCCTGAGCCATGGCAGTGAGAGCGGCAAGGCACAGCAGGAGCGATAGAGTCTGTCGTACAAAAAATCTCATCAAAATATCGTTGCGGAGCTTTGCGAGTGCAAAGTTACTTACATTATATCATAACGCAAAATTTCGATGAGTATTGCCCGCAGGTGTGCAGCGGGCATATTATCGGTAGTCAGTTTCGAGATAGTCGAGCGACTTATCCACTTTTATGCCGCCACTCACGGTCACTTTTATGCCGAGAGCGGCGTTTATCCCCGCCTCGGGATTGTCGTCGAACTCACGCAGAGCCTTGAGCATGGCTATGCGGTCGGTTTTTTCGTACGCGTCTTTGCAGAACACGGGGCTTATCTCCCGCTCCGAGGTTTGCAGACCGGTGGCCGTAAATGCGTGCTGGCCCGAGCTCTCGGAGGCAGCGAGGATTAGTCCGGGCAGTCCGCTGAGCTTCCAAGGGCCGTCCTGCACGGGTATCTCGGGAGTGAACCATGCCGTCCACCGGCGGCCGCGGAAGTCGCACACGGCCATGGTACATTCGTAGCCGAGGATTGTGGCGGTAGAGTCGCATATTTCCCACTCCTGCGCCTCGTAAGGCTCGGTAAAAGTAAAGAGCATCATCGACTGACCGTCGTAGACCTCTGTCTCTCCGGCTGCCTTATCTTTGAAAATATACATTGGCAGGCGGCGTGAGGGCACCGATTTGATATTTCCGCCATTGAAAGCAGCCATTTTCATCTGATTGTAGGCATCGCGTCCGGCCGGAGAACTTTCGAGTGAATCGACGTACTCTGTTTCGGGCGAATAGAACTTTGATTCAGAGGCGTTGGCGAGCAGAATCATGCCGGCGTTGCGCTCGACACCGGTGCGGTGAAAATACTTGTAGTTGTAGCTCACCTCGAGGTCGGCTTTGCCTGCAGCCATACATATAATTGATGATACGCTTAGGAAAATTGCTGTAATTGTATTTTTCATTTTCGCAAGGATATTGAAAGCAACAACTCCCTCCCTCGTAGACGCCGTTGCGACTCAAAGGACGAAAGCTCACTGTAGGTGGTGTAATTATAGGAACGTTGATTGAGGATATTATCAATAGTTGCCGAGAGCTCGATGCGTTTGCTTAGCTTATACACAAGCTTAGTGTCGAGCAGGAAGGCGTTTTTATAGGCTCCGGCCGTAAGTTCGTTGCGGTAATGTTCACCCTTTATGCGCCACTCCCACTTGGGGTGAGGCATAATGTTGATGAGCAGGGTGTTCTCTATGCCACACAGCCACGAGTTTTTAGAGCTGTCTATGGCCAGGCGGCTGTTCGAGAAATCAAACGAATAATCGAAGCCAAGCCATTGGAGGGGTGTTCCGTTGACTGAGGCGCCTAAGCTCCACCCCGTGCCCACCGAATTTACGGCATCGGCCTGCGAGATGAGATGCGATTCGTTGCGGCTGAAAGAGCCTTTGACACTCGCGCTGCCACGCATGAAATAGAGCGTCTTGCCAATGTTTGTCATAGCCATAAGTCTTTTTCCATCGCTCGCGGCATCGGCGTAAGAGTACACAATGTAGTCGCCGAAGAGCTGTTGCGCCATGGTATAGGGCAGATGCGACCACGATTGCAATACCATGCCGTTGGCAAACAATCCCCGCCGCGTGTGTTTGTAGGCTATGTTTGCCGAAACGCTCTGCGAGGTTGATGTATAGAAATCGTCGACTCCGCGCCTGAAACTGCGGTAATCGGTCATTATGTAACCGGGCTGAATAAGGTTGAGGTTCATGGGCGAGCGACCGCTGCTGCCTCGGAGGGTGAGAGAGAAACGGTTGTTAGGTTTCCAGTTAACACTCAGCAAGGGCGAGAAATAGAGCTCCGAGCGGTTGGCGAGAGCCTTGCTGAAGGTATAGTGAGCGAAACTGAGAGGCGCGTTGAGGATGATATTCACACGCTTGACCCAATATTCGAGTTTTGGTGTGGCGTATACCGTGAAATAATTGGTGCTGACCACGGTTGAGAAACCTTGAATATCGGGAAAGTCGGCCATGCCCGAGAGCTCCGATTTCATAGAGCGCACATAGCCTTTGACACCGCCTTCGAGCCCTACGGTCACACCTTTAACCGAGAAAGTGTAAGCGGCGCTCTCGTGAGTATAGAAAGCGTGGTCGCCGATATGCTGCCCGAGTTTAGAGCCGCCGAGCGACACACTCAATGTCTGCGGAAGCGACTCCCACTCGTTATCGCTGCGGAAGGTTACGAGGTGTTTGCCCTTGAAACGCTTTATCAACTTGAAGTCGTTGGCAACATAATAGTCGGGCAGCGAGGCACTCTGCCCGTTGGGCAAGGTGCCGCTCACGTTCAGCCGCATGTCGTCCCAGTCGATATTTGTGCGGAGCGTATTGTTGATGAACGTTGTCTTTTGGTTTACTTCATATATAAATTTCCCCGAGAGAGAGTGCGAGCGGTCGCGTCCGTCGCGGTTTTCGGTCACCACGCGGTTACCGCCGTCGAGGAAGTATGTGGTGATATTGGCAGCCTGAGCCACCGCTCGGTTAAAAGTGTAGTCGATTTGGGTCTTCAGCTCGCCGTTCTTCACTTTCCACAAGCTGTTGGTCGAGGCGAGTGCCGAGCGGTTGAAGAGCGTACGTTTCGCTTTGAGCGAGGGCACACCAGGCAGAGCAAGCTCTACGTAGCGGCTAAGACCCGTCTCACGCCGTGAGGCGAAAAAATCGGTGGCGAGCCCCGAGAGATTGTCGCCGGTGTTATTCGATTTCAGAGTAGTAATATTCTGGAAACCGGGCATTACGGCCATGGCGAAAACCTCGCCGTTCCAAATCGCTCCCTCGGGTTGCCACGCATATCCCGCGCCGGCCTCGCCGTGGAAGGTCCATGCGGCCTTGGCCTTACCTTTGAGTTTGAGGTTTATGGCAGCTTTATCTGAGAAACTTATGCCGGATAGCACCTGCAGAGGCTGGTGATTCTCCATTACCTCCACGGCGCCAACATCGTCGTGGCTTATGCCGTTGGTAGCTATGCCATACTTGCCACCGAGCAGGTCGGAGCCTTCGATATAGAACTTGTTTATATCCTCGCCCTGATATTTTATGCGGCCGTCGTTACTCACGTCGAGGCCCGGCATGCGTTTGAGCACATCGCCTATACTGCGATCCTGCGCCTGAGCAAAGCCGCCTACGTTATAGCTTATGGTATCGCCCTGCTCACGTATGCGGTCGGCCTTCACGGCCACTTCTTTAAGTGCTGTGGTAGCAGGCACGAGCACTATTGTCAGCGGCAGCGACACGCTGTCGAGGCTGAACGTCTGCTTGGCAAAGCCGAGGAGCGATACATTGAGCGTATAACCTTGTATCGACTGCGACTGCAAGGCAAAAGCGCCATTTGCATCGGTGGAAGTGTATTTTCGTATCTTGCCCTCGGCGTTACGGAGTATTACCGACGCACCGGGCAGAGGTTCGCCGGTACCGCCTTCGAGGACGGTGCCACCGACAGTAACCTGCGCCTCAAGCACAAGGGCCATACACAAGAATAATATCAAATGGCAAAGACGTTGCATCAGTGGTAGTCGGTTTCGAGAAAATCAACATGCAGGTCGGGAGCGTCGGCCGGTTTTGTACCCTCAACTTCAATTGAAGAGCCGTCGGGGGCATTGCGTATAAAGGTCATCACCTCTGAGGCTCCGCCGACAAGATAGTTGCGCTGTGCCTGCAGGAGGTCGCGGCGCGACATTTTATCGTATTTCTTTTTCGTATATATAGGCCTAATCTCCATATCGCTTGACTCGATACCCGTGGCTATAAAGGCATGCTGACCGCTGCTCTCCTCAGCCTCAAGAATCAGGCCCGGCAGCCCGCAAAGCTTCCAGGGACCGTCCTGCAGAGGAACCTCGGGCGTAAACCAAGCAGTCCAATGCCGCCCGTGATAATCGGTGCATGCCATTATACAATCGTAGCCCAACACCGTCTTTGAACTGTCACAAACCTCCCAGTTCATTTCGGCGAGAGGCTCCGTATAGGTGCCGAAATTCATCATGCCCGCAGAATCGTAGACTGTCACAATAGAGTCGGCAGCAGATTTGAACACATAGAGGGTTCCGTGGTTCATCGGAATCACACTCTCGTCGCCGGTCTCCATATACTTGCTGACGGCGGCACTCATAATCTGACGGCTTTGCGCCCGTCCGGCCGGAGTCGAATCAAGAGAATCGTTAAACTCAGTGCGCGGACTATAGAATTTGGAGTACGAGGGCGAAGCGAGCAAAACGAGCTGATACTCACTGTCGTAAGCCTTGGCGTCGGTCTTCAGAGATTTATGCGGATAAGAGTAACTCACTTTCACAGCCGCACGGGGGTACTCATTGCGGGCAAGGCAGCTTGCCGAGACCATGAGGAGTAATGCCAATGCAAGAGCTTTTTTCATAGGTTGTGAGGAATAGACTGTTTGACTGCACAAAAGTACACATTATTTTCAAAATACAATCCGCTCAGAGCATAAAAAAACCTCCGCCGAAAAATGGCGGAGGTCAGATAGTGCTGATATATATTTTAAGAGTTTTTGCGGCAATCGAAGCCTGCGAGACGCACTGCCTCGGCAACCTTGGCAGCGTCGGCCTCGCCGGTTACCACAGCGGTGCCGTCGGCAAGGCTCACGTTCACTTCTTCAACGCCTTCGAGGGCTGCAATGGCCTTGGTTACAGAGGCCTGGCAGTGAGGGCAGTTCATGCCTTCTATAATATAAGTCTGAGTCATGTTTGTGTTGATATTATGATTATGTGAATGTTTTCTTGTTACGAAAGCCGAGTAGGCAAGGAGCGCCACAAGGAGTGCGCTGCATGCGGTGGCAAACCAATCGACGCCGTGCACGCAAGCGGCTGCCGCACTTCCGCCGGGAACAAACCACGAGCGCGGGAGAAGCAGGTCGATGACGAGCCCGAAGGCGATTGCCGTGACAACAACCGAACCCACATACACTGCCGTAGCGCGGCGCCCCATGGTGCGGTTGAGAATCATTATCGAGGCAAAGTTGGCTGCCGGTCCGGCCATGAGCATCACAAAAGCGATGCCGGGCGAAAGGCCTTTGAGCATAAGCGAGAGTGCAATGGGTATCGAGCCGGTGGCACATATATACATAGGTATCGCCACAGCAACCACCGCGAGCATGGCAAGCAAAGGATAGTTGCTCAGCCCCACGAAAAGTGAGTCGGGCACAAACACGGTGATAAGCGCGGCCACAACAAGACCAATCACGAGCCACTTACCCACCGACGCCACCATATCGACAAGGCCGTAGCGCACCGAGGCCACTACCTTGCCCCAGAAGCTTGCAGGCACGGGCTCATCGTCGGGGACATCTACTTGCCCTTCTTTCTCCTCGGGGTCGAGCTTGCCCACGGCCATACCTCCGGCCACTGCTCCGGCAAGGGCTGCCACAGGGCGGATTATAGCAAAGGGCAGACCTAAGAGGGAGTATGTAGCGGCAATGGAATCGACACCTGTCTGAGGAGTGGCGATAAGAAATGATGTAGATGCGGCTTTCGACGCACCCCGGCGGCGCAGCGCCACTGCCGTGGGGAGCACTCCGCAGGAGCACAGCGGCAGAGGTATACCGAAGAGAGCGGCCTTGACCACGGGCTTGAACCCCGGCCCCGACAAGTGGCGCGTCATGGCCGAGGGGCGTACGAAGATATGGAGGAATCCGGCAATGAGGAAGCCCAGCAGGATGTAGGGCGACATCTCATTGAGGATATTGAGAAACGAATATGCAAGTTGTTGTAAATCCATGGTTGCGTTATATTTTTTACACTGCAAAATTACTAACAGGCGCCCACGCGCGCATTACACGATTCTGTGGCCCGTTTGCACAATTTCGGGAAAAGCCTTAACTTTGCAAAAAAATCAAGAATAAAACACAACACATAATAAATAATGATTACTCAGGAACAATTAAAAGAGACTTTTGAGCGTATGCTTGCGCTGAGGAGGTATCTTTGACATCGACGGGAAGAAAATAGCTGTCGAAGAAGAACAACTGCGCACTATGGCCGACGGATTCTGGGAGAATGCCGAGGCGGCTCAGCGCCAGATGAAAAAAATTAAAGATCTGCAGAAGTGGATTGCCGACTACACCGAGCTCGAAGGTGCTGTCGACGAGCTTAAGCTCGCCCTCGACTTCCTAAAAGAGGAAATTGTGACCGAAGAGGAGGTTGACGCCGCTTATGCCCACGCTTTCAAGCTCCTTGAAGACCTCGAGTTGCGCAACATGCTCCGCCGCGAGGAAGATATAATGAGCGCCGTGCTCAAAATTAACTCGGGCGCCGGCGGCACCGAGAGCCAGGACTGGGCCTCGATGCTCATGCGCATGTATATGCGCTGGGCCGAAGACCACGGCTACAAACTCTCTGTTGCCAACCTTATCGACGGCGACGAGGCCGGCATCAAGAGCTGCACCCTCAACATCGAGGGCGACTTCGCCTACGGCTTCCTCAAGAGCGAGAACGGCGTGCACCGCCTTGTGCGCGTTTCGCCTTACAACGCCCAGGGCAAGCGCATGACATCGTTCGCCTCGGTATTCGTCACACCCTTGGTCGACGACACTATCGAAATCAAGGTAGAGCCTGCCCTGCTCTCCTGGGATACCTTCCGCTCGGGTGGCGCAGGCGGTCAGAACGTGAACAAGGTTGAGTCGGGCGTGCGCCTGCGCTACCAGTTCACCGACCCCTACACCGGCGAGAAAGAGGAAATTCTCATTGAGAACACCGAGACCCGCGACCAGCCCAAGAACAAGGAGAACGCCATGAGACAGCTCCGCTCTATCCTCTATGCCAAGGAGCTCGAGCACCGCATGGCCGAGCAGGCAAAGGTCGAGGCCGGCAAGAAAAAGATTGAGTGGGGCTCACAGATCCGCTCATATGTATTTGATGACCGCCGCGTGAAAGACCACCGCACCAATTACCAGACCTCCGATGTAGGCGGCGTAATGGACGGCGACCTCGACGGCTTCATCAAGGCATACCTCATGGAATTTGCAGAGAAAGAAGAATGAAGCATCTGCTGATAGTCAACCCCGCCTCGGGAGTTGTTGCCAAGCACAAGGTTGTGCCTCACATCTGCCGCAAACTCACTGCGGCAGGGATTGACTATGATGTCGTGTTCACACGTGCTCCCGGCCATGGCTTCGAGCTCGCACGCGATGCCGCCTCCAATGGCTATGGTGCCGTTATAGCCTGTGGTGGCGACGGCACCGTAAACGAGATAGCCTCGGGGCTTACAGGCTCGGAAACTATCTTGGGCATTATCCCTACAGGCTCAGGCAACGGCCTGGCGCGCCACGTGGGTATTCCTATCGACATCGACCGCTCCATTAAAATCATAGCACAAGGCAACCGTGTGCGGGCCGACTACGGTACCGCAAACGGTCGCCCCTTTTTCTGCACTTTCGGCGTAGGCTTCGACGCCGCCGTAAGCGAGCGATGCGCCCGCGAGAAACGGCGCGGTATAATGATGTACCTCCGCAACACCATAAACGAGTACATCAAATTCCGCCCCGAGGAATATGTGATTGAAATCAACGGCACCGTGCTCACCGAGAGGGCTTTCCTCGTGGTGTGCTGCAATGCCTCGCAGTACGGCAACAACGCCTTCATAGCCCCGCAGGCCTCCATTACCGACGGCGAGCTCGACATAACCATAGTACATGCCGGGAACCTGCTCACACAGGCAATTGCCGGAGTCGACATCCTCACCGGACTCATACGCAAGAACGCCCTCGTCGACGTAATGCGGGCGTCCTCAGTTAAAATTCGCCGCGCCAGCGAAGGCTCCGGCCACCTCGACGGCGACGCCGCCCGCATGCCCAAGGAGATTGAGGTGAAATGCGTGCCGGCAGCCCTCAACCTTTTCGTGCCCACCGACAAGACAAGTTTCAGGCCTATAATAACCCCGACACTGCTCTTCTTCCGCGACCTCGGGCTTGCCCTGCGCCATTTGTTGCCTATGCACAGGCAATAAACAAGGGCTAATGCACGTTATAGGAGTGTCTAAATGCAATTGATGAAGAAACTCCCGCTCGTTATCACTCTGTTGGCGGCGCTCCTGACAGGAACGTTGCCCTCTGTGGCGCGCACTTTTAACGACAAGATTCAGAACCGCCCCTACGCCGACCTTCGCCCCTGGCACTTAGGCTTTTCCATAGGCGCTTATGTCTCCGACCTGCGCTTCACACACAACGGTTTCATTACCGACAACGGTGAGGAGTGGCGCATCGACCAGCCCGGCTACCAACCCGGTTTCTGCGTCAACGGCCTCTTCGACTGGCGCCTCAACAACTACTTCTCGCTGCGCATAAGTCCGGGCATGTACTTCGGCAGCCGCGACATAAGCATGCGCGAACTCAACACGGGCGCCACCGAGCGTCAGAACGTAAAATCAACTTTCGTGGTGCTCCCAGTCGACCTCAAGTTCGCTGCCCAGCGATACCGCAACGCACGGCCATACATCGTAGGCGGCATTATGCCGGCCTTCGACGTCACCAAGAAGCGCAGCGACATCTTCCAGCTGAAATCGGCCGACGCATACATCACCGTGGGCTTCGGCTGCGACTTCTACCTGCCGTATTTCAAGCTCAACCCCGAGATTAAATTCTGCTTCGGGCTCGCCGACATGCTCGTGCATGACCGCCCCGACCTTGTGGACGACCCCGCAAAATATAAATTCACACAATCGGTGTCGAAGGCGACGTCGAAAATGATAGTGCTCACCTTCTATTTCGAATGACGCCATGAAACTGAGAACCGCATTAGCCCTCGCAACCCTCTCGGCGGCGACTCTCGCCACCAATGCGCAGACCGACGCCACCCTGAGCCAGTACTACGAGGTGCCCTCATACTATAACCCCTCGGCTATAGGCAACACCGACAACATACGCATCCGTGGCGGTGCCCGCCTGCAGTGGCTCGGCATCGACAACGCCCCGCGCACCTTTGCCGGCGTGGCCGACATGCCTTTCAAGATTGGCAGCAAGCGCCTTGGCGTCGGCGTCAAGGTTTCGCAGGAAAGTATAGGCCTCTACAAAACCCTCGACCTCGGCGCCCAGATTGCCTACAAGCTGCGCAAATGGGGCGGTATGTGGAGCGTAGGCCTGCAGATTGGCATGTACGACCAGTCGTTCAAAGGCACCGAGGTATATATCCCCGACGACGATAACTACCACGAAAGCACCGACGACGCCATACCTACAACCGACATCCACGGCACGGCACTCGACCTCGGAGCAGGCCTGTGGTACGAGCACCCGCGCTTCTATGCCGGTCTCTCGTGCACACATCTCACCTCCCCGACCATTACTATGAACGCCGCCGCCAACGAAGGCGGTTCCGAAACCTCGAGCGACAGAAAATATCAGTTTCAGGCCCGTCGCACACTATATTTTACCGCCGGGTGCAATATTCCTATTAAAAACACGTTATTTGAATTAGTACCTTCAATTCTTGTAAGGAGCGATTTCAGCTTTACCACCGGCGAGATTACCGCCCGCGCACGCTACCGCAAGCTATTCAGCTTCGGCATTGGCTACCGCTACGACGACGCCCTCGTGGCTACCATAGCGGCGGAGTTCAAGAACTTCTTCGTAGGCTACAGCTACGATTACGCGCTGTCGAAGATACACTCGGCATCGTCGGGCAGCCACGAGATGTTTATCGGCTACAGCCTCAAGCTCGACCTCTCTGACAAGAACCGCCACCGCCACAAGAGCGTGCGCATAATGTAGGCAAGGTGCTACTTTAATAAACCAACAGCAAATACAACAGCTATACGATATATGGAAAAAGCCAAACAGATTTTGATTTCGTGCATCGCCGCGGCCGCTCTCGCCTCGTGCGCCACCGGAACACGCAGTTCGGCAGGCGGTGAGGTTACCGGTGTCGGGGGCTCGGCATGGGCCGAACCTACGCCCTACGGCATGGTGCTCGTAGACCGTGGCTCTATGAAAGTAGGCGTCGGCAAAGCCGATTCGCTATGGAATCTTCAGGCCAACGCCCGCGGAATATCTGTCGACGGCTTCTGGATGGACGAGACAGAAATCACCAACAGCAAATATAAACAGTTTGTTTTCTGGGTGCGCGACTCCATTATCCGCGAGCGTCTCGCCGACCCCGCATACGGCGGTAACGAAGACTTCAAGATTGAGGAAGACCGCGAGGGCAACCCCGTGACACCGCACCTCAACTGGAATAAGGCCATACCCTGGCGAAACCCCAACGAAGATGAGCAGAGAGCCATTGAGAGCGTTTACCGCACGAACCCCATTACGGGCGTGCGCGAGCTCGACGGCACCCAACTCAACTACCGTTACGAAATTTTCAACCACACCGAGGCTGCCCGCCGCCGCAACAGGGTCGACCCCAAGCGCCGCGAGTACAATACCGATAAGCCTACCCCCACCACTCTGCCCACGATCTCGAAAGACACTGCCTTCATCAACGATGAGGGCGAGATTATAAGGCAAACCATATCGCGCCCCCTCACCGGCGACTACGATTTCCTCAACACATATATAGTTAATGTGTACCCCGACACCACTGCCTGGGTCAACGACTTCGAGAACGCCTACAACGAGCCCTACGTGCGCATGTATTTCTCGCATGGAGGTTACTCTGAATATCCCGTGGTAGGTGTGAGCTGGGAGCAGGCTAACGCTTTCGCCAACTGGCGCACCGATTATCTGAGGTGTGCCCTCGGTAAAGAAGGTGTGTACATAGAACCCTACCGCCTCCCGACAGAGGCCGAGTGGGAGTATGCCGCCCGTGCAGGTGTCGACGAAAACATGTACCCCTGGGACGGCGACCTCACCATGAGCGACGACAAGGGCTGCTTCTACGCCAACTTCAAGCCCATGGAAGGCAACTATGTGAAAGACGGCCATGTGATTACATCGCGCGTCGGCACATATGCCCCCAACGATTTCGGCCTCTACGACATGGCCGGTAACGTGAGCGAGTGGACCTCGACGGCCTTCACCGAAAGCGTGGGACGCCTTACATCCGACCTCAACCCCGAGTACCGCTACGATGCCGCTGCTGAAGACCCCTACAAAATGAAGCGCAAGATTATACGCGGCGGCTCGTGGAAAGACGTAGCCCACAACGTGCGCTCCGACCTCCGCATGTGGGAGTACCAGAACGAGCAGCGCTCATATATCGGCTTCCGATGCGTGCGCACTCAGATTGGCTTCGCTAAGGGGCAGAAACAGAACAAGAAAAGATAACTCTCTCTCCTACAACACATAGACCACAATGGGAAAAGTACAGCAATATAAACGCGGCATAGGCGCTTTCATCGCCAGCGAGAACGGCCAGCGTTTCTTTAACTTCGCCTACAGTATAGGCGCCGCCATCGTTATCTGGGGCGCGCTCTTCAAGATTCTCCACTTGCCGGGCGGCAACGCCCTCCTCTCCATAGGCATGGGCACCGAGGTGCTTATGTTCGTGCTCACGGCTTTCGACCGTCCGCCCAAAGAATATAATTGGGAAGACGTATTCCCTGCCCTCAAAGGCAAGAAAGCCGAAGAGGAAGCCGGTGCCGACGATTTCGCGGTGCTTCAACAAGGCACAGCCATGCCCCATGTGAGCGAAGGCCAGGCCCGTCGTGCCGTTGGCATTCCTGAGAATATCGACCTTAGCGAGGACGACAGCCGCTCACTGAGCGAGAGCATCTCGAAAATGGCAGCTGCCGCCGACCAGCTCTCACGCATGGCCGAGCTCACAAGCGCCACACAGCAGTATCTCGACCAAATGGCCGCGATAGCTGCCGACATGCAGCAGCTCCATGCCACCACGGCCGCCCTCAACGAGGTTTCGGCAACCCTCCTCGACAGCTACAAAGCTATCACGGAGAACTCCGCCGAGATTTCCGACAGCTCGCGCGGCTACGTTGAACAGATGCAGAACCTGCACCGCAACATAGGCGGCCTCAACACTATCTATGAGCTCCAGCTCCGCAGTGTGTCGTCGCAGATCGACTCTATAGACCGCGTAAACCGCGGTATTAAAGACATACGCGACATGTACGAGAAATCGGCGTCGCAGAGCGCACGCTACTGCGAGGAGACCGAGCGTATGGCCCGCTATATGCAGCAGCTCAACAGCGTTTACGAAAAGATGCTCACCGCTATGACCGTGAACATGTATCGCCCCGCCATGACTCCCCCCGACATCGACGGCGTACCCGTAAACCCCACCCACAACCACGGAGCAAACCCCGCGCACACACCCGCAGGAGCCCCCGCCGCCACACTCTAAGAACCACGTAAACACAGCATAAATGGGAGCAAACAGCACCAGAATGTCGCCTCGCCAGAAGATGATAAACCTCATGTATATCGTCCTCACGGCCATGCTCGCGCTTAATGTGTCGAGCGACGTGCTCGACGGTTTCACGCAGGTACACGAGGGTCTAAAGCGCTCCAACGACAATTTCGGAACCCGCAACACCGCCATCTACAACCAGCTTGCCGACCTTACCGCCCAGAACCCCGATAAGGGTCGCCCCTGGCTCGACAAAGCCGACGAGGTGCGCCGTGCCACAGCGGCCATATATAACTATGTGGATACGCTCAAGCACACCATAGTGCAGAAAGCCGACGGCGAAGACGGCGACCCCGATAATATTCTTAACCGCGACGACCTCGAATCGGCAGCGGTAGTGATGCTCGCACCCGGAAACCCGCGCGGCAAGGAGTTGCGCGAGCGCCTTGACAGCTACACCGGTTATATGGTATCGCTGATTCCTGACAGCCTGAAAGGCAACACTATACGTGAGGCTCTCTCTACGGCACCCGTGACCCGCGCGGGTACTCTCGCCCCACAGTTGTGGGAGGAAGCCAAATTCGACCACCAGCCTGTTGTCGCAGCCGTAACCCTACTCTCCAAGCTCCAGAGCGATATTCTCTATGCCGAGGGTGAGGTGCTGTCGTCGCTCCTCTCGCAGGTCGACGCAGGAGACCTCCGCGTAAATGAGCTCAGTGCCTACGTCATGCCTCAATCGCGTCTTGTGATGCGTGGCAGCAAGTACTCGGCCAACATCGTGCTTGCCGCTGTCGACACCACCCAACGCCCGCGCGTCTACATCCAGGGGCGCCCCCTCGACAACGAGACCGGCCTCTATGAAGTAGCTGCCGGAAGCACCGGCACCTTCGACTACTCCGGCTGGCTCGAAGTGACGAACGGCGACGGCACCACTACACGCCGTGATTTCAAATCGTCGTACACCGTTATCGAGCCTATGGCCACGGTATCGGCTACCCTCATGAACGTGCTTTACGCAGGCATCGACAACCCCATAAGCATTTCGGTGCCGGGTGTTGCCATGGGCGACATCTCGGCCACCATGACCAACGGCACCCTCACCCGCAAGGGCGACGCCTGGGTAGCCCGCCCGCAAGGCGTGGGCAAAGAGGCCGTGGTGACTGTCACCGCAACCATGGACGGTCGCCCCGTGACAATGGCTGCCACAACCTTCCGTGTGCGCAAGCTGCCCGACCCCACTCCGTTTATTGCATTCAAAGACGCCCAGGGCAACATCGACCACTACCGTGGCGGTAAACCCTTTGCCAAAGCCCTGCTCATGGCCTCTACAGGCCTCGATGCCGCTATTGACGACGGCCTCCTCGACACCCCCTTCACCGTGGAGAGCTTCGAGACAGTATTCTTCGACTCCTCGGGCAACGCTCTGCCCGAAGTGAGCGCCGGAGCACAGTTCTCGCAGCGCCAGAAAGCGCAATTCCAGCGCCTCGGCCGCGGCAAACGCTTCTTTATCTCGCGAATCAAGGCAAAAGGCCCCGACGGTTTGACCCGCGACCTCTCGCCTATGGAAGTGATTATCAACTAAGCTACTACCCTCATCTACTATGCCTACTATATTAAAATCGACATTGGCGGCTGTCCTCGCGCTGAGTTTTGCAGTATCGGCTGCCGCCCAGGACGAAAACTCGGGTGTTGTGCGTCGTCGCACAGCCGACCGCAACGCGCCCAAGCAACAGGACGGTACCGTTGTCACCGAGCGCATGCAGAATTTCTTCTCGGAAGATAACTCGCCGGTTACCGATGCCGACCGTCAATGGATGAGGGTCATATACCGCTCTATTGACCTCGACAAGGATAAGAACGCCGCTCTTTACTTCCCCGAGGAGCCCGTCGACGGCCAGGAGAATCTTTTCCGTATCATACTTCGCCTACTTGCCTCCAACACGATACCTGCCTACGAGTATCTCGACGGCCGTGAGATTTTCACCGACAAGTACCGTATCAAGACACGCGACGTTCTCGACCGCTTCTACATACCCTACACCGATGCCAAGGGCTCTACCGAAAAGAACCCCCGCTTCAATATCGATGAAAACGATGTGCCTACCAACGAGGTGCTCTCGTACTACATTGTTGAGCGCTGGGAGTTTGATACGCGCAACAACCGTCTGCGCCCGGTGGTCGAGGCCATATGCCCGGTGCTTCACCGCTCGGGCGACTTCGGTGGCGATGCTCTCAAATACCCCATGTTCTGGGTGAAATTCTCTGACCTCCGCCCCTATCTGGCCGCTCAGACCATTTTCATTGACGACGACAACAACCTTCCCACCTGCACCTACGACGACTTCTTCACGCTTAATCTCTACGACGGTGACATCTACAAGACCCGCAACCTGAAGAACAAGTCGATGGTCCAGCTGTATCCTGACCCCCACAACCTCAAGAAGGCTCAGGACAGCATACAGTCGACACTCAATGATTTTGAAAAGAAACTTTGGGTACCCAGCCGCGAGGAAGTGATTGCCGCACGCGAAGCCCGCGAGGCCCTTGCAGCCGGTGCCGATACCACCAAGGTTGAGGAAGCGGTGACAAAGACCTCGAACACACGCGCCACCTCGCGCTCCACAAAGCGCTCTACCAAAGAGAAGAAAGCCAAGGTATCAAAGCCCAAGGCACCCAAGGCGGCATCATCGTCGTCAAATGCCACACGCTCGGTGCGCCGCCGCAAATAATCAGTTGCAGGTCGCGTTACGCGGCAGCACCGACCAGCGCCTGAACTCGCCCCCCATTGCGCGCACCATGCGATGCCAGTAGCTGTCGCCGGCGCCCGTCAGAAGCTGCTCTCCCGTAGGCCTGAAAGGCATATTTGCCCATGTAGAGGCCATGACCTCGCGCTCGAGCTGACCTTCGACCCAATTGGAGTAACCGATAAAGAAACGTATGTAACCCTCGGTCTCATAGCCGCTGTTCACATACTCAAGCGCAGCGTCAAAACTGCCGCCGACATACAGACCCGGAGCAAATTCCCTTGCTTCGGGTATTATATTTTCGCCAAGGGTGTGGATAAAAAACAGCCGGTCCTGCCCGGTGGGGCCTCCGCAGAAAACAGGCAGTTTAATGCCCGGAGCCACGCCGTCGAGGAGGTCGGCAAGAAAATATTCAGTGCGGTTGTTGAGCACAACGCCTGTGGCGCCCTCCTCAGGCACGTAATCGATAAGAGCCATTACTCCGTGATTGAAGCAATCGTCGTTGAGAAAAGGTTCCGCAACGAGCACCTGCCCTGCCTGCGGATTCGTCTTCGGGATGTTGACTTTGAAAAGAAGTGAGCCGAGGTCTTTCATATCTGCAAGAGTTAAAACGTTTTACTTTAAACGCTTTAACCCTGCCCTTTGGTTCAGTGAGCCTCCGACAGATTTTTTACGACATCAGCCGCATACTGCCTGCCCACGGGCAATACCACCCCGCCGGCAAGCTCGACCTCGGTGCGCGAGAAACGGCGCACCTTGCTCCGCGACACTATATACGAGCGGTGTATGCGCAGGAAGTCGGCAGCGGGCAGACGGTCGCCTATATTCTTGAGTATCACGCGCGACACCACGCACTCGCCATCGGTTCGGAATATCTTCACATATCCTTCCATAGCCTCGATATAAACTATATCGGCATATGGGATAGTCACGTTGCTATACTCCTTCTTTACAACGATATAGGCTTCTGCCTCGGCTTTGTCATCGGCACCGAGGCGCCTCAGGGCTTTGCCAAGCGCAGTTCGGAAGCGGGCGTAGGCAAAGGGTTTGTGCAGGTAGTCGACAGCATCGAGTTCGAAGCCGTCGAGGGCATAATCGAGGTAAGCCGTGGTAAATATGAAACAGCTCTTCTCGGGCAAACGCGCGGCGATGTCGAGCCCCGAGATTCCTCCCATTTCTATATCAAGGAAAACAATACCCGGCTGCTCTTTCAAGATTGCCTGCAGGCCCTCGGCAGGGTCGGTGAAGACACTCAGCTCCAGACCTCCGGCCCTCTCGCAGAATTTAGAAATGACATCGAGTGCGAGAGGTTCGTCGTCGATAGCGATACACTTTATTTTGTTGCTTGCGGGCATTGGCGGTCAAGATTTATGGTGAGATTTACAAAGAAGTCACCGTCGCGCTCCTCGGCGCTGAGGCTGTAGTCATCGGCAAAGAGCGCTTTCAGGCGCGAGCGGGTATTTTCGAGGCCCACGGGCACATCGCGACGAAATTCGCCCGTGTGCCTCACTATGCTGTTGCGGGTGCGGAAAGTGAGCAGACGCCCGGAGAGTGTAAGCTCAATGGCAATTCGGCAGTCGCCGCCGGTCGAGGCTCCGTATTTGAAAGCGTTCTCCACAAAAGTTATCATCAGCATCGGAGGTACGCACACACCACCCTCGTCTACAGTGTAGGTCCATTCGACGGTCGTGCGCGCGTTGAGTCTCAGCTTCTGCAGTTCTATATAGTTGTTGATATAGGCGATTTCCTCTTCGACGGGCACAAGCTCTTTCTCTACGGTGACATAGGTGTATCGGAGAATATCGGTAAACTTCACGAAGGCGTCCTCGGCTTTCTCCGATGTGCCCACCACGAGGCTATAGAGCGAATTGAGTGTGTTGAACAGGAAGTGCGGACTTATCTGCGCCTTGAACATCGCCAGCCGCGCCTCATCGCGCTGCCTCTCTATCTGCCTCTGCAACAGCAACTGCCCGTAGAGTGCCTGCACGAAAGCAGCCAGCAGCGCGTAGCCGCATACTATGGTAAACATAAGCCAGAGCGAGACCGATACGCTGAAATCGCGCAGACGAGTCTGGAATTTGCTCAGCGAGGGTGTCACGAAATCAAGCTCGGGCAAGGGGTAGCACGACAGCAGGTAGGTGGCGGCGGCGAGCCCCAAAGTTATGGCAGCGATACGCCGGTAGTCGCGGCTAATGATAAGGCGCGGGATATTCACTCTGATAAGGATGAAATAACTCGCATAGAGAAAGGCACAGACCGTGACAAAGAACAGGGGCCACTGCCTGAGCCAGCTGTGCGCCGGGCCCAGAAACACAAGCAGTGGCACAAGCACCACGCAGAAGAAGAGGTTGAATATTACCGAGGTCTTGCCTTCTACTGAAATCATGCCGCAAAGATAGCACACAAAGGGCTAAATAACGTTGTTGTTAAACTACAAAATCGTGTCGTTCATTTACACTTTTGTCATTGAACGGCTCCGGCGCTATATATTTGCAGAAAAATCTTTCCGCAATGAAAAAGCTGTTGGCAGTAATCGCTGTTGCGCCCCTTATGTTCGGGGGCTGCACATCCAAGGAGCCGGCGCCCGAAACGCCGTCGCTCATGGAGGCATCGCGCCGCGAACTTGTCGACGCGCTGCAGGAGCGCGACCAGCTCCTCTCCCTCGTCAAGGAAATCAGCCTCGACATGGAAGAAATACGCCACGTCGAGGGCTTGATTACAGGTTCAAGCTCTTCGGGAGGTGAGCTTCAGGCCAGCAGCACGCGGCTGCTCGCCGACATCGCCACCGTGCAGAAAGCTCTTGCCGACCGCAGGCGCCGCCTCGACGAGCTCGAAACAAAACTCGAGAGCTCGGTGCTGTATACCGAAGAGCTGCAGAGCACTCTCAATGTTATCCGCAACACGCTCGATTCACAGAGCCGCACAGTGTCTGCTCTGAAGAAATCGCTCACCAAGGCCAACGCCAAGATTGATTCTCTTACAACCGAGGTTGACTCTCTGCACTCGACCGTAGCTGTTGTCAACGAAGAACTTGTGGCCGCACGAGCCGACTCGGAGCGATACGAGAGCGAACTCAGCACCTGCTACTATGTGGCGGCCTCCAAGCAGCAGCTTAAAGCGCATAATATAATTGAGACACCCTTCCTGCGCAAGCGGCGACTTTTGAACGGCGACTTCGACCACAACTTCTTTGTAACGGCCGACAAACGTGAGCTCCGCGCGATAGCCCTCCCCGCAGGCAAGAGCTCCGTGCTTACCACACATCCCGAAGGTAGCTTCGAAATTTCGCGCCACGCAGCTGCCTGTACCCTGCATATCACCGACCCGGGCCGCTTCTGGAGTCTCAGCAATTATCTTGTGATAGAGACCGACTGAGCGGTGTTCGTTGGCACATTTCCGCCGTATATTTACACACTTTTTGCGCGCCCGATTCATAGGCTTAAATTTGCACAAGCAAATCATTGTCTATGAAGAAACTGATCATTTTACTTCTTTTGCTGGTTGCCGGTGCTGTGCTGAGCCGGGTTTCCGCGGCGACCAATCTTAGCGGTACTGTCGTCGATGAGACGGGCGATACCGTTATCGGAGCCACGGTCATCGCAACAGGCGATGACCGCAAGGTGGCTCTCACCGACATTGACGGGCGTTTCACTCTGAGCGGAGTCGAGCTCCCGGTGTCTATCCAGGTTTCATATGTTGGCTGCGTCACAAGGCAGCTCACGGTCGACGCCGCCATGGCCGCCGACCTCGTTATAAGCCTCGCGGCGAGCCACGACGCCCTCGATGAAGTGGTGGTGGTTGGCTATGCCACGCAGCGTAAAGTCGACCTCACGGGCTCAATCTCAAGCATCGGTGCCGGGACTCTTGCCGACCGTCCGGTGACCAACGCCACGAATGCCCTTGCAGGCGTGGCTCCCGGTCTTACGGTGACCAATGCCGGAGGCAACACTCCCGGCTACGAGGCTCAGACCATACGCGTACGCGGCCAGGGCACTCTCAACGACTCTGCTCCGCTCGTTGTAATCGACGGCATCACAGGGCTGTCGCTCAGCGACATCAATCCGCAGGACATTGAGAATATATCTATCCTGAAAGACGCGGCCTCGGCTGCCATCTACGGCTCCCGTGCCGCCAACGGTGTGATTCTCGTTACTACGCGCCACGGTGCCGAGCGCGCCCCGCGGCTCACTTATTCAGGCAATGTATCGTTCGAGACCGTGGCCAAGCGCCTCAACCTCGTGACAGATTATGCCACCTTCATGGAGATTCAGAACGCCGCGCTCGTTGTCAATGGTCAGGCGCCGCGCTTCTCCCAAGGCAAAATCGACGAGTGGCGCAACGACGCAGGCCGCAACCCCACAATTTACCCCAACACCGACTGGCAGGATCACATCTACCGCAATCCCTCGGTGGTGCAGAACCATAACATAGGCATCTCGGGCGGAGGCAAGCGCGTGAACTACAATATCTCGCTCGGCTATGTGAACAACCCCGGCATGATTTATTACACCGACTACAGCCGCTATCAACTGCGCACAAATCTCAACGTAAAGATTAAACCGTGGCTCAGCGTCGGCACCGATGTGTTCGGGTATATCGACACCAATAACCCTTCGTCGGAGAACGCCACCGCCGGAGGCGACGTCATTTTCGGGTCGGGTGCCTTCAACACCGTCCCCGGCATGACTCTCTACGACCCGGTTACAGGGCTATACGGTGGTATACAGAACCCCGAGGAAGAGAACGTGAGCAACTTCAACCCTTATCGCAGGCAGTGGTTCTACAAAACTGATTTTCCGACTAAGACACGCCGCGTGGTGGCAAAACTCCACGCCTCCATAAAACCTTTCAAAGGCTTTGAAATAAACGGCTCATTCACATACAACTACTGGACGCGCCGCGTGGAGCAACATCTCACCGACCGCGACCTCTACCGCTTCACGGCCGACGGCCCCGTGCTCCTGCGTGAAGGCGTTGTTCGCACCTATATCCGCCGCTACAACTACGCCGAGAATTTCCGAGCTTCCGAAATCACTGCCAACTATTCTTTCGCCGTCTCGAAGCTTCAGGCCTCGGTTCTCGCGGGAGCCTCGCAGGAATATGACAAGAACGAGAACGAAATGTTCCTCAAATACGATCTCATCGACGACTCCCTCACCTCTATCGACGCCGGCACAACCAACGGCAACATCGGCGGCAGCTACACTGAGTGGGCCATGCGCTCGTTTTTCGGCCGCTTAAACCTCAACTGGGACAACCGCTACCTCGTGGAAGCCAACCTGCGTGCCGACGGTTCATCGAAATTCGCCCCCGGGCACCGATGGGGTTATTTTCCCTCGGTATCAGCAGCCTGGCGTGCCTCGGAGGAACGTTTCATGGCTCCGGCACGCTCGTGGCTCGACAACCTCAAGGTGCGTGCCTCCTACGGCTCGCTGGGTAACAACGCTACCACGAGTTACTATATGTATCAGTCGCTCTTCGCCACTACGGGCTATGTGCTCAACGGCAGCGTGGCCGGCGGCTTTGCACAGACGGTGCTCGCCAACCCAGCCCTCTCATGGGAAAAAACCTACATGACAAACATAGGCCTCGATTTCGGGCTCTTCGGCGGTCACCTCAACGGCAGTGTCGATGTCTATAATAAAGATACCAAAGGAATACTCATTTCATTGCCCGCGCCACTGGAGCACGGCACTTCAACAGTGCCGAATCAGAACGCAGGCGAGGTGAACAACCGCGGTATCGAAGCCGAGCTCTCGTGGACACAACGGATAGGCAAGGTTAACTTCAGCGCTTCGGCCAACATCGCCTACGTGAAAAACAAGGTGACAAAATTCCAAGGCGACATACCCTCAGTGAGCGGCGTATACAAAACCCAGGAGGGGAAGCCCATAAACCAGCTCTATGTGATGAGCGTCGACCGCATAGTGCGCGACAGTGCCGACCTCGACTATGTTGCCTCGCTCGTGGCTGCCAATCCGGCATATTTCTCCACTTACCAGCAGCCTGAGCTCGGCGATTTCCTCTACGCCGATACCAACGGCGACGGCAAACTCGATGCCAACGACCGCATTGAGATAGGCTACGGCTCACTGCCACCCCTCACCTACGGCGCCCGCTTAGGCCTCGAGTGGAACGGCATTGACTTCAGCATAATGCTGCAGGGTGTGGGAAGCAACCCCGTGTATTACAACAACCAGGCTTTCCGCTTCGTGACAGTCATGGGGCAATCGCTCAACAAAGACATCACCGACAACGCCTGGACTCCCCAAAATCCCTACAACTCGCTCTACCCCGTGCTGCGCAACAGCGCCGACAGCCGCAACAACATTGCCAGCGACGCCTTCGTGCATAACGCAACCTACCTCCGGTGCAAGAACATACAGCTGGGCTACACCTTCCCGCAGGAGCTCACGCGCAAGTTCTTTGTCGATAATCTCAAGATTTACACAAGTATAGATAATCTTTTCACCTTCACGTCCTTCCCGGGTCTCGACCCTGAAGTCGGAGCCACGGTAGGCTACCCCACGGTTCGCCAATTCTCTGTTGGCCTCAATATTACTTTCTGATATGCGAAAATCACAACTTACAATATTAAGCGCAATACTCGCCCTCGGAGCCGCTTCGTGCGAGAGTCTCGATTACACCCCGCCGGGCGAAATGTCAGGCCAGACTTTCTGGCAGACTGAGGAGCATGCCCGTCAGGCTGCCATTGGCCTCTATTCGGCAATGAAAGCCAACTGGTGCTTTGGCATGGAATTTACATTCGACATGTGCGGCGACATCGCCGACGGCACTACTCCGTGGAGCGACATCGCCCGCGGCAACACTTTCACCTCGGGCAGCACAGGAGTGCAGAACCATTGGCAGTACCTCTACGAGCTCGTGCACCGCTCCAACACCGTGATACGCAATGTGGCCGACATGACCATTAGCCGCGAGAGCATCGACCGCGTAACCGGCGAGGCGAAATTTCTCAGGGCAATGGCCTACTTCCGCATGCTCAACTGCTGGGGAGGGGTGCCGTACTACGACGAGACCTGCGACATCAACGAGCAATTCTCATCACTTGACGCCCCGCGTTGCACCGCCGATGAACTGCGCGCTCACATCCTCGACGACCTCAACGATGCCATAGCCAAGCTTCCCGTGGCGTGGGATAGCGCCGACCTCGGCCGTGCCACCCGTGGGGCAGCCCTCGCCCTCCGCGGCAAGGTGTATCTCTTCAACAAGCAATGGCAGGAGGCAGCCGCCGACTTTGAAGATATAGTCTATAACCGCTCGGCAAACTATGGCTATTCGCTCCACGATGACTACAACGAACTCTTCCGCCTCTACAACGGCAAGCACAGCCCCGAGATGATTTTCTCGATACAATCGCTCGACGGCAATGTTGCCGGCTATGCACTCGATATTGTATCCTATTTCGGCAATAAATCAACCATGCGTCTTATTGCCTCCAACTGCATAGTGCCCTCCACTACCCTCGCCGATATGTACGAGAACCTCGACGGCTCGCCTTTCAACTGGGATGATGTTTTTGAAGGTTTCAACGATGGTGACCGCGAATATCGCCGCAGCCTCCTCAGCGTGGCAATCGACCAAGGAAGTACCGTAGTGACCTCGACCCTCGACTGCGACACCTCGCGGGTTATGGATGCCTACCGCCTGCGCGACCCGCGTCTTTGCCTCAATATCATCACCCCCTACTCTCACTACCTCGGCACCGATGCGGGCTCGGCACCTCGCGACAAACAGTTTGTGCTCGCCGATGCCTCAAAAGGCGGCTCGCCAATGGAGGCAATGGCTTTCATGCGCAACTCCGAGGGCTGGAACTCATACTTCTGGCGCAAATGGATTCCCACCGGCAACCTCGACGGCTACTGGGGCGAATACACCCGCACGCCCTACGAGTTTCCCCTCATTCGCCTTGCCGATGTCATGCTCATGCTTGCCGAAGCCTACAATGAGCTCGACCGCACCACCGATGCCATGACCGAACTCAACAAGGTACGCGCACGCGTGGGTATGCCCGCCCTTGGCAGCGGCCCCGCATGGCTCGAAGTGACTTCGAAAGAAGAGATGGCGCTCAGAATACGCCGTGAGCGTGCTTTCGAGCTTGCCGGTGAAGGTCAACGCTACTGGGATTTGAAACGCTGGGGCTTGCTTGAAGAATCGATGCACGATGCCACCGACATATTCGGCGACCTCATGTACACCCGCTCTTACCAGAAGCGTCATGAGCAGTGGCCCATACCTCTCGTAGAGCTCGAGCGCAACCGCAACCTCGTGCAGAACGAGGGCTGGTAAACCCGTGCCTCAACAAAATGCGCATAATGGTTGTTTTAATTAAAATTATTATGTAACAACCAATATGACACCGACATTCACAACCGAAAACAAGGTTATAAAAGATATTCTCGGGCGCACGAGCATCCGCGAGTACGACCCCGAGCGCAAGGTGCACCCTGAGGTGCTCGAAGCTATCCTGCGCTCTGCAATGGCAGCCCCGAGCGCCGTAAACAAGCAGCCATGGTCTTTTGTCGTGGTCGATGATCCCGACATCCTGGCCAAGCTTGCTGCAGCCCTCCCCTATGCCCACATGGCAGCACACGCGCCCCTGGCGATAGTAGTTTGCGGCGACCGCTCACGCTTCCTCGAAGGCACCGACTCCACCCTTTGGGTGCAGGACCTCTCGGCCGCGAGCGAGAATATTCTCCTGGCCGCCGAGGCACTCGGGCTTGGCGGGGTGTGGACCTGCATCTACCCCCACGCAGAACGCGAAGACCCCGTTTCTGCAATCCTCGGGCTGCCCGACGGCATAATCCCCTTCAACCTCATACCCCTCGGCTACCCCACCCGCGCACACAAGCCTAAAGACAAGTGGGACAGCTCGAAGATTCACCGTAATAAATGGTAACCGACACAAAACACTACTTATGAATTTCAAACGCAACACCGCCCGCGCAGCCCTCATTGTGGCTGTAGCCGCCGGCATGACAGCGCTCGCCTCATGCGGCACAAAGCAATCTGCCGACAACGAAAACAAAACACCCGAGAAGACCGAAGAACACAAAGGCCCCGGCGGCCCTCAGCTCGGCAAGCCCGCCGGAGGCGGCCCGGCTATCGACAAGAGCGCCGACAGCACCCTGCAGGCTATGATTAAAGAAGTAGCCCCAAAATTCAAGCAATTCACATACACCGACAGCGAGACGGGCAAGACGATGACATACAACCTCTTCAGCCCGGCAAACACTGACGATAACCAGCAGTATCCTCTGGTACTCTTCATAGCCGATGCCAGCACCCCCGGCACAGACGCAACACGCCCTCTTACACAAGGCTATGGTGCGCTCGTGTGGGCGACAGCAGAGTCGCAGGCCAAGAACCCTTGCTACGTGCTTGTACCCCAATTCTCGGGAGTGGCTGTTAACGACGCCTACGAGCGCACACCCGAAGTCGACATGGTGATACGCATGCTCAACGAGGTGGCTACCGACAATAACGTTGACCGCAACCGCCTCTACACCACCGGCCAATCGATGGGCGGCATGATTTCGATGTACTACAACGTAGCTTATCCTGACACCTTCGCAGCCTCTATTTTCGTTGACTGCCATTGGGATACCGCCACTTTCGACAAGCTCGTCAAGCACAAATTCGTCTACTTCATAGCAGGCGAGAGCGGCAAGGCCTACGCCGAACTCAAACCCCTCGAAGAAGCCTGCGAGGCTCAGGGCGTGGGTTATACCTTCGCCTCATGGAGCGCCAAACTCCCCGAGGCACGCCAGAGCGAACTTGCCGCAACGATGCTCGAAAAAGGCAAGCCCGTCAACATCTTCGAGTTCGAGCCCAAGACGGTGCTCCCCGACGACGGCAAAGGCAGCGAGCATATGTACAGCTTCGACTACGCCTACAAAATCACCGCCGTGCGCGACTGGCTCTTCGAGCAGCATAAATAAACACACCTCCACATAACCAAAATGCAGGGAGTTTCCGTCACGGAGACTCCCTGCTCTCTTACTACAAAAGTCACTACTTCCAATAGTTTCTAATTGCATGCAAAGTTACTCACTCTATACTGCAGCCGGCTTACCATTTGTTCCGTATCTGTTACCAAAAATTCGGCAGCCCTCGCCCTTTGACAAAAAAAGGTTATCTTTGCACCGTTAAACCCGCCCTGACATGATTCTTTTCCCAAACTGCAAGATAAACATCGGCCTCAAAATAGTGGAGCGCCGCCCCGACAACTACCATAATATCGAAACCATTATGGTGCCCGTGCCCTGGTGCGACGTACTTGAGATAACCGAAGCCAAGTCGGGCTCCGGCTCTTTCCGCCTCTTGGGTTCCGACCTCGGAGGCTGTCCGCCCGAAAAGAATCTTGTGATGAAAGCGGTGCGCGCCCTCGAAGCCACTGTAGGCCATGCCCTGCCCCCGCTCGACATCTCGCTGCTCAAAGCCATTCCCGACGGCGCCGGGCTCGGCGGCGGCTCTTCCGATGCCTCATTCACCCTTAAAGGCATCAACGACCTCCTCGGCCTCGGCTTCGACAACGACACCCTAGCAGCCACAGCTGCCCGCATAGGCGCCGACTGCCCATTCTTTATCTATAACCGCCCGATGCTCGCCCGCGGTATAGGTGAGATTCTCACCCCCGTCGAGCTCCCCGCCCTCTGCGGCAAAGCCATTGCCATTGCCAAGCCTGCCACTGAGTCGGTAGCCACAAAGGACGCCTACGCCGGAGTCAGCCCCCGTCCGCTACCCGAGGGCCTGTCGCTCGACATCGCCGTGCAGCAGCCTCTGCAGGCTTGGCGCGCCTCAGAGATAATCAGCAACGATTTCGAGGCGCCCGTAGGCACTCTGCGGCCGGTGATTAAATCGTATATCAGCAATATGTATGACGCCGGGGCCATATATGCCGCCATGAGCGGCTCTGGCTCCGCGGTTTTCGGGATTTTCGATAATGCCATTCTGGCAGAAAAAGCCTTGGAAAACTTCGAGGGAGCGGCAACCTTCGCTTCTGAACTCAAAATCTGAACGAAACCACCACTTTTATTGTTCTATTTTCAAGCGCCGGGTGCTTTTTAACACACTTTGGCCGGGTTTTTGTATGTAAACTTCAAGCATATTATTTCAAAATCATGAGCAAAAAAGAACAACCCTCCGATAAAGACATAAAGAACCGCGAGCACGAAGCCGCCGAAGAACCCCAGATTATGGATATCCTCAACGAGGACGAGACCGACGACAACATCGCCGAAGCCGAACTCGCCGAGAACGCCAACCTTCAGGACGAACTCGATGCCGCAAGAGCCGAAATCGAAAAAGAGAAGAAAGAATACCTCTTCCTTATGGCCGACTTCGACAACTACCGCAAGCGCGTGACCAAAGAAAAAGCCGAAATGCTCAAAAACGCAGGCGAACGCGTGCTCCTCGGTATCCTCCCCATTGTCGATGACTTTGAACGTGGCCTCGCCGCTACCGCAGGCGACACCAGCGCCGAAGCCGTAAGGGAAGGTATGGAGCTAATTTATAACAAACTCGTGAAATTCCTCGAGAGCAACGGCGTGAAAGCCATGGAATCGACAGGTGCACCCTTCGACTCCGACCTCCACGACGCGATAGCCACCATACCCGCACCCTCGGAAGACCTCAAAGGCAAGGTTATAGACACCACCCAGAAAGGATACATGATTAACGACAAAGTTTTGCGTCACGCCAAAGTCGCCGTAGGAGAATAAAATATGGATGCAAAAAGAGATTATTACGAAGTACTCGGAGTCGACCGAAACGCCACTCCCGAGCAAATAAAAAAAGCCTACCGAAAGAAGGCTATCGAGTTTCACCCCGACCGAAACCCGGGCAATAAGGAAGCCGAAGAGAAATTCAAAGAGGCTGCCGAAGCTTACGACGTGCTCAGCGACGAAAAGAAAAAGCAGCTTTACGACCAGTATGGCCACTCTATGGGTCCGCAGGGATTCGGAGGTGGCGGTGGCGGCTTCTACTCAAGCCAGGACTTCGACCTCAACGACATCCTCAACCGATTCGCCCAGGAATTCGGCGGTTTTGACTTCGGCGGTTTCGGAAGCGCCACAGGCGGTCGCCGTCAGAAACGACAGAAACGCGGCGGCGATGTGCGCATACGCGTGAAACTCTCCCTCGAAGATATTGCCAAGGGCGTGACAAAAACCCTGCGCGTGCCCACCTTCATGGAGTGCGAGCATTGCAAAGGCACAGGAGCAAAAGACGGTGTGGCATTCGCCACATGTCAGCGCTGCCACGGCCAGGGACACGTCACCGTCCAGCAGCAGACAATGTTCGGCATACAGAACGCTATCGCCGAATGCCCCCAGTGCGGAGGCTCAGGAAAAGTAATCACCGAGCAATGCACCCACTGCAACGGCACAGGCGTTAACCGACGCGAGCAGGAAGTGACCTTCACTATCCCCGCAGGCGCAACCGAAGGGCAAACCTTCGCCCTCCGAGGCAAAGGCAACTACCCCAAAGGCGGCGGCGTCCCCGGCGACCTCCTCGTAGTGGTAGAAGAAATCAAGCACCCCGAACTCATACGCGACGGTGCCGACGTAATCTACAACCTCATGCTCGACATCCCCACCGCAACCCTCGGCGGTGCCGTTGAAATTCCTACTATCACGGGGCGTGCCCGCATCAATATCCCCGCAGGCACACAGCCTGGAAAAGTACTCCGACTCCGTGGCAAAGGCTTGCCGGACAACGAAAACGGTGGCACCGGCGACGAGCTCATCAACATCATGGTTTACATACCCGAGAAGCTCGATGACTCGCAGAAAGCAACCTTCGAAGCCATGAAAGATGCCCCCAACATCAAGCCTACCGAAGCCGAAAGCCAGCGGATATTCTCCAAACTCAAACACATATTCGACTGATATACCCCTCAATACCCTACTGCGCCGGAGCCCCACAGCCCCGGCGCATTTTTTATGATAACTTCCCAACGCCGATAGCTAAACATATTTTAACACTAAAAACATGCCTCGCCTTTGCATATCCGCCGATTAAACCGTAACTTTGCACCGCAAAACAAGGAGCGGTGCTCGAGTGGCTGAAGAGGCACGCCTGGAAAGCGTGTAGCCGTCAAAAGCGGCTCCCGAGTTCGAATCTCGGTCGCTCCGCTAAAAAACACGCAGATAATCACATGGTTACCCGCGTGTTTTTCGTTTCGGCAACATGATTTTTCAGCTTAAAAAAAAACTTCATAAGAGGTGACTTTAAGCGAATATAATGACCAAAAGGTGCCAAATATGGCACTTGTGAGTACAAACACATGTTGCAATACATGTTGCAACATGCCGCTTAAAGTCCCGGTTAAGTTACTTTAAGCATGGCCTCATTAAGACTCTATCTCGACACCCGTTACACAGCCTCTGATACTCTCGAGGCTCCTATAAAAATAATACTTCATCATCGTTCACAAGCCTCACACATCCTTACCGGCATCAAAGTGCTGCCCTCGCAGTGGGATAAGCTGAAATGCAAAGTTGTGAGGCACCCCAACGCTGCACGTATAAACCGCTTGCTGCAGGAGCGCATAGGCGCTATGAGCGCTATAATTTCGCGCCTGGTGCTCGACTATAACCTGCGCACCATGAGCGCTGCGGAATTATGCAGCAAGATAAAGCAGGAACTCAACCCCGAGGAGGCGCAGCCTGTAGTCCGCGACACAAAAACCGTCAAAGTTTGGTTCGAGAAATGGATTGCGCATAAAGCCGGGCGAACGCGCGACCTCTACGAGGTAACAGAGCGTCGCATAATAGCCTGGCTTGGCGAAGTGAAGTATTCAAAGCTTCATTTTGAAGATATTAACCGCGACTGGCTCATGAGCTTTGATGACTTCCTCGCCAGTACCGCCCCCTCGGCAAATGCCAGAGCGATACATATGCGCAACCTCAGGGCTGTATGCAACTACGCTATCGACAATGACGTGACCGGCAACTATCCATTTAGGAGATTCAAGATTGAATCGACGGCCACACGCAAACGCAGCTTAAATGTTGAAGTTCTGCGCCGCATCTTCGCACATACTTGTGCTGAAGAGTGGCAGCAGCGCTACCTCGATGCCTTCAAGCTCTCGTTTTTGCTAATCGGCATTAACATAGTAGACCTGTGTGCCCTTACCGAAGTGCGCAGCGGTCGCATTGAGTATATACGCTCGAAAACAAAACGGCGCTATGACATCAAAGTCGAGCCTGAGGCTATGGCTTTGATTGATAAATACCGTGGCGCCGCGCACCTGCTCTCCTTTGCTGACAACTGCGCCAACTACCGCCATTTCTATAACAAAATGAGCAGTACTCTTCGCATAATCGCGCCGCAAGTTGGCCTCAAAGAGCTCACGAGCTATTTTGCCCGGCACTCCTGGGCCACACTTGCGTCGCGCATCGGCATACCGCATGAGACAATAGCTCGGGCACTGGGGCATGGAGGCCACTCCGTTACTGACATCTACATTGACTACGACATGCAGAAAGTTGATGAAGCTAATCGCAAAGTTCTCGACTATCTTTTTGGCCATTAATCTTTTATTGGCCAAAAAACACCTTTTATGAGCTGCGACATGCCCTCTTCAGTAAACGTCGCGGTTAGCTTCTCGCAAAGGTATTTTTTTCCACGAATAAAGAAAACGGCCTTAGGGTCCGGTATGGAATCAGCAAGAAACTTGAAGGTTGTTTTCTGTTGAGTGTCTATCTTGCTGTAGTTTGTTCCCGGTCGGGTGAATCGGTCCTTGATTCTCAGAGAGAAGTGAAGATTTTGATAACCCGACCAATCCGATTTTACCTCTATATCCTCGGCATACGGGTGCGGGAGTTGGCCGTTCATCGGCACGCCCGCACCGTCCCACCAGGCTATGTAAATGCAGTCGTAGTACTCGGCTTTCTCCTGGGCCTCTCCTGCGATGAGCGCCTGCGCAGCGTAGGGCTGGTAGAGTGTCTCATCTACTTTTTTCTTGTACGCTTCGGCGCCCCTGTCCAAAAAGGTATCTTCGGCATTAGGTTCATCGTATCCGGCCAACGACATAAAGAGGAGACGTCCGTACTTGTCTTCGGTCTCATCTATGCGAGGCGGGATAAATTCAATCTCAGTCTCCTGCGCGTCGTCAGATTCATCTGCTATTGAGCCGCCGAACATGTTCAGTGGTCTCAGCTCCATTTTATACGAGTAGATATTTGGCGCCCACCCTTCGCGCTCCTCAACGAGCGTTTTATAAAGAGAGCGCACGATGAAATAAGCATCTACGTCAGCAGCATACAGCACTTTGTCGGCATTCGACTTTCTACCCCAGGCTCCCTCTCCGTTTGACAACTTTTTGTTGCTGCTTATAAGTTCCGTCAGGGTATCATACTTCAGCGCTCGATTCTTCCAATCTTTGATGAACCAGTCGCAGGAGTAGTACTTCCACATATCGTGGTCGCACTTTTTATATACAAGATTCTGAGCTCCTGCGTACTCACATCTGCTGTCCTCGACCGAGACGTCGACATTGTGCTCATCGATAATATCTGTGAGCTCTACGGGCGGCAGCGCGGCAAGAGTGTTTTCGGTGAAAGCGAAAGTCACACTCTTGCCGCGGTGGTTGATTGAGAACTCACCGCCGAGAAACAGGCCGAGTTTCTCAAAGAACTCGTCTACTGTCCAATGAGGCAATGCACGGGCGAACTCCGGCATATCCCAGGCGTAAGGCAGTGCATTGCAGATTAGAAGATATTTATACCTCTCGTCAGCTTCCCACTGCGAGAAGTCGCAGCTGTAGCCCACCGCATCACAAATCTTCTTTGCGATGTAAATAAGGTAGGGCTGCCAGCTGCGACCCTTACATTCAGTGTGCCACTTGTAGGTCTTTGTTGTTGCTTCGTACTGGGCAAGATTTTGAATATTGCCGGACGAATCATTTACCCAGGGCAACGCCACACAGCGCATGCCGTTGTCGGCAGGACTCCAGGCTTTGGCCGGAGTGCTGTCATCGGCGTCGGCTCCTGTGCCAAGTTCGAGCTCATTGATGTATACGTCGTCGAAAGTCTTGTCGAAGTTCTGCTCCGAGCGGCCCTCGAGGAACTGCACCTTAACCTCGGTTTCTGTTATCTCCGTTATAGTCACCGACCCGGCCTTATAGAAATCGCGGTGTCTAATCTCACAATCGAATATGACCTTTCCGGCGATGACATCTGCGCGGTTTATCCTCCCGAAAATTTCGGTATTTGTCCGGCAACCGCGCAGAGGCAGCGATATAGAGAGCGTATAGGAGTCACTGCCCGAAAAAAGGTTGTTTTCCGATACATATTCAAATGATGTACCCTTTTTGAGAACGGCAGCGACGCCGTTAATTCTTATTTCCATTACTTCCTGCGTGATTTGGGTTTCTTGTTGTTCATGAGCTTATTGTAATCGTCCTGAGCCTTTTGCATGCCGTGGTCTCCGCTGACCGTATTTACAGTTACAAAAGGCTCATCGAGGCGGTCTGCGAGGCGTTGCATTGTGGCCGCATATTCACTGTTCTGCTCTACGACCACAGTTTGCGGCGCCGACTGCACGACTACCGAAGGAGCCACAGGCTGCGAGGCAAGCAACATAGGCGCTGTTATGCTCCGGCTTACATCCGCTTTGGTTATAGAGCCTATGGTGTTTGTGCGCTGCGCATAGTCAAGAGCCTCGAGAAGAGGGCGGGTTCGTGGGTTGTTGACCAGTTTTTGGCTTGCAACCCACTCGCCTGCATGGACTACCCCGACCGGCTCGTCCTTGCCCCCTTTCGGGGTAAAACCGCCTTCCGAATAGCCCTGAGCCTCGCTCGCCTGTTGCTGCTTCTTTATGGCTGCAATCTGCAGCATGCCGGCAGCTACAGCCATGGCGGCGGCGATAGGCGCCATGACAAAACCGGTTACGGGGATAGCTGCAGCCGAGCCGTAAGCGCTGATAGCATTTTGAGCTGTCTGCGCAACGGCCTGGATAACCTGCATGGCAAACTGTTTGCGGTTTGCCTCTTTTTTTACGCGGGCTATCTCCTCCTCTTTCTTCTTCTCGAGCATTGCGATGCGGTATGAGTTGCCCTCTGCCGCGTTTATCTCCGCCGAGTAACGGTTCTCGATAGCTGCCGTCTGCTGCTGAACCTCAGCCTCAACAATGGCGGTGAGCTGAGAGAATATATTGCTCATGCCGCTCGTCACCGTCTGGAAAGATTGAGTAAATGCTTTACCGCCTTCCGAGTTGAGCCAGTCGGCCGATTTTTGGATTGCGGCTTTCACCGGGTTAGAAGTTTCCTCGCCAACCTTGATGCCGTGCTTCTGCGCTATGGCGATGCGGGCGAGTTGGTAGGCTTCCTCAAGCCTTAACAGCTCTTCTTTATTGCTGCGTGCAAGAACAAACTCCTGTTCATAAACCCTCTCCAGGATTTCGAGCTCGCTTGCATAAGCCTCCTCTCGTTCGGCGAGCGAGGGGCCGAAGAACTCATCTTTTACCTTTTTATCGGCTGCACGCTTCGCATTTTCAGTGTCGTTCGCGGTTTTCTCCTTGCGCTGTCGCCGTGGTATCGATAATTCAAGATATTTTGCCTCATGATTATTCGCGAGCTCCCGGAGCTCATCAGCCTTGGCAAAATTTTTCTTCTTCCGGGCTTCCTCCGATTGCTTGGCGTAAATCTCCGCGAGAGCGAACTGATGCCGCATTTCCTCCGCTTCGAGCACAGAATTATATTCTTCAGTAGTGTAAACCTCCTGAAGATAATCCTCTACTATCTGACGCTGCCGCTGCTTGTTGATTTCGTTTTCCTTCTCGATAGAATTGTTATTGTAGGCCTCGGCGCGTTTAGCCTTAGCCTCCTCATACTTGGCCTGCATCTGCAGGCGCTCTGTGTCTGTGAGGTCCTGGCGTTTGAGGATTTTCTTATAATACTGCTCCTCAATCATCAAAGAATCATTGCTGTAGTCTACCGAGGTATAAGCACGGGGTTTCTTATTCTTACCGAACTTGAATCCACGGGCGGCATTAATCATAGCCTCAGCTGATTTTGCAGCTTTCCACTCATCCTCTGCTGCGAAACGGTCTTTTCCGGTGTCTGCGCCAAAATCCGGAACATCCCCGGTTTTCTTGCGAGCCACCACAACAACGCCTTCGTCGGCCTCTTCGAGTCGTTTCGCCAATGTCTCGAGAGCACTTATTTCATTATGTACATCCTCGTTGCTCTCGAGACGCACATATTTACCGTTAGGCAGTATCGTCGAGGCTCCTTGATTACCGTTACTGTAATTGCGATCGAGCACTTCGCGGAACTCCGCAATTACTTTCCGCACCTCAAGAGCCGACATATTCTCATAATTGGTAGCGGGGGAGCCGAAAATCAACTCATTGACCGAGCGCTCATCTTCATGTTGGAGCGAGCCTTTGGTAATTTTACCAATGGCTCCGGCAATCTTTGAATCTCCGCGGAACACGCCGTTTTTGTCCTTGTACACCCCTATAGACTTGAGGAACTCAAGCGTCTCTTCTGAAAAACGGCGTTGTGTAGCCTCTTCAATTATGGTGCGCGTCCAGTCGGCAATTTCGATTTTAGAAAGAGACTCTTCCTTTGTAGTATTGCCGTAGCGCACTTTCCGCTTTGCATTTCGGAGTCCTTGGTTAATATCCTTTCCTTGCTCCTCAAGAATAGTGTTGAACTCCTTGTCGGTCTCCCGGTTTGCCTCCTCGAGACCACGGGCTTTTGCGGCGTTCGTTGCCTCGGTGGTGATAATCCTGTAAGCCTCAGCTACATTGTTGAGGGCTTCGATTTCATCGCCGAGACCTTTGAGATATTGCCCGTATTTATCGAGAATTTTCTGCTTGGCCTTGTTGTATTGGTTCGTGCCCTCCTCTGCCGTTTTGAGTCGATGAAAGAGACGGTCTATTTCCTCGCGCTCAGCTGTAATTTCCGAGTTGGTTTTTGCCAGCTGCTTCGAGAGTCTTTTCTGCGCCTCCTCACCCTCGCGGCTGCGGGTAACATACTTGATGAGGGCTGCTGTGGCCGCCACAATGGCAAGTGTGACCGCCCCCCAGGGGTTGGCCGAGAGCGAAGCCGAAAACAAGCGAATTGCAGCACGGGCGGAGTTCAGGCCGCGGGTGCATGCAATTATGGCCACACGGAACGGTATCAGCGCACCGCTCACCATTGCTTTCATCTGCAACATTGCCACTCGCCACCTCTGCTGCATGGCATAATTCACCTCAAGGCCGTTTGTAAAGTAATAAAAAGTATTTATCAATGGCACAAGCAAAAGCCTGAAAGCCGGCAGAACACTCTTGCCGAGCATAAGTGCAACGCTGAAGGCTTTTGTGGCCGCTGTGGCTATTGTTGCCCGGGCTGCGTAAGCTACCATGGCAACTCTTGCGAGAGCAAGTGCTCCGACACTCACCAAAATCTCCTTATAGTAGCTTTTGGTGAAGGTGACAAGATTATTAAGCACACGCAGGAACACACCCGACGATGTGTATATGTGCTTCATAATCGGGTAGAGTTCCTGACCGAGTTGCACGCACAACTCCTGCACACTCTTCTTCGCCTTATCGATAGCGGCCTGTGCGGTAGTGTTGAATATTTGGTATTCATTAGTAGCAGACGAAGCCTCCCGGAAAGCCTTGTCAGCCTCGCCCATTTGCCACTTCACCTCATCGAGATGCATAGCGAGGGTAGAAAGCACCTGGGAGACTCGGGCGGCGTCGAGCCCCATTTCCTTAAATGCCGGAGCGAGAGTCATAGTCGCGTTGTCGAAACCTACCGACTGCCCCATTTTTTGCAGCGCTTCGAGGAACATGAGCAGGCCGTCTTTGGCTGAGTCCTTCAGTACCCTGTTAAGTTTGGCCGCATTGAGTCCTAAGGTCGCTGCAAATTCCTTGTTCTTGTTGGCGAGGTTCATGATAACCTTCTGTATCGCAGTTGCCGACATTTCCACCTTTTGGCCGTTGGCATCAAGCACAGCACCAAAAGCGAGAATTTGTGGTATCGTGAGCCCGGCTTGCGAGCCTATACCAGCCATTCGCTGCGCAAATTCTACAAGATAAGGCTTCGATGCAGTACAGTTCTGCGACAGTACGTTAACCGTTGAACCGACTGCAAGCATCGCATCTCTTGTTCCGAGCATTTTCTCGACCCCGAAAATATTTGTCAGCTTGGCGATAGTCTGAGTGGCTCCCGAGCCTAAATCGACGAGCGCCACATTTATAATGTCTGCCGCCTCAACGTAGCCCTGCACCGATTCGAGGGTATTCTTGCCGAGGCGTCCTGCTTCCTGGGCGAGCTCGTTGAGTTTCTCTCGAGGTGTGCGGGTATCCATTTTACGGAAAGCTGCGTTGAGTTTCTCAACGTCTTCGGCAGCCATGCCCGTATATTTACGGGTATTGGCGAGCTGCTCGTCCATTTCGGCAAAAGTATTCACCGCTTTTCTTCCGGCCATGACGAGCCCGGAGACAGCCGCACCGATACCTAAAATCGCGGTCTGGCAATTATTTAACCACACATTCATTCTCTCCCATGCAGAGCGCTGTGTAGCCATTGTCGAGTTAACGCGCTGAAGCTCCGCTTTTACCTGCCGTATTTTATCGACGTGCGCGTCCCATGCTGCAGTACCGCGCTGCAATCCGTTGAGTTGCTGCTGAAGTTGGCGCAGTGCTGTGTTCAGCTGCTTGGGTGTGGCTTTGTCGAGCCGTGCAAGAACTTGCTCGGCAGTAGAAGCCGTGCCCCTGAGCTGCTCCATGGTACGACGCGTGGCGTTCAGCTCGCTCTGCAGCTTCTTCATCGAAGCTTTGTCTCCGGCAGTTGAGGCTTTGGCAATCCCCTGCTCCAGGCGCTTCGCATCCTTTTCGAGCTGAGAAAGCATCTGCTGAGCCTGTTTGCCGTTTACGGTGAGTATTACATTGGCTTTTGTACTGTAATTTGCCATTGAAATGCGATATTTACAAGTTAACTGTGCAAATATCGCCCGGCTCTGATGCGTAAGAAAAGACGTATCAGCCTGAGGCTCCGCCGAAAAAAGAGGGAGAGGTGTCGGAGTAGGAACGCACTCTGACGGAAGGGTGCCGGGAGGGAAAATCCCGGCTTTAAAAATTTGACTTTCAGGCAAATTTGGCACTTTTCTAGGGCCCCGTCAGCAAACATTTCATGGTTTGTAGCGGGTTGAAAAGTGCAACGAGCGAAGTATGAGCGAGTTGGGGGTTACGGGGGCTTGCCCCCGTAGTGGCTTCATGCACCCCCCACCGCCCTGCCGCGCGCCTCTGCCGCCCCTGCCGGAGGCTTCCCGCTATATGCGGCGAGGGGGGGCAAAAACGAAAGCAGGCAGCGCTCCGGCTTTGACCGTTGGAGCGCTGCCCGTTTTGTTAAATGATAAATTATTATTACCTTTGTCGATGTAAATAAAAAAGCCCCACCGAGGCGCAGCCGTCACGGCTGCTTTAAAGTCCCGGACTACCCCTGCGGAGGTTACAGTTTAATGCTCAAAAGCACTATCTCTAACCACCCGAACTTGATGCTAACTACTTTAATTAACATAAGTCTGAGGCATTTGGCACAACACATAGGGTTATACTCAAAACTGAGTGCCTTTTGTCTTGAACCCACCCCCGAAATTTGCAGATTTCGGGGGCTTTTTTTATTTCGTTGTCAACGTGCGGTAGTGTGCCTTCCGTGTGCGAAAGGTCTTTTGACGTGCACGTAAAAGTGCGTTGACCGCAGGCACAGCAAATATTTATCCCGTGTTTGCAGACCTTCAGGTCGAAAACCGGGGAAACACGAAGTGCACACTTGTATTTGATGAGCCGGAGGCAGCGCTCTAACTTTGCACCGGCAAAAGGTCTTGCGCGCGCGGAGGGCACACGGGGCAGGCGTCAGTAATTTCTATTTCTTTCGGGGTCAGTGCTGCCCACAGCCCCAGAGCATGTGCCGACAAAGGAAAATAGAAAACACCGGAGGAATAAACAAAGGGCTTACGGATGTGGCCGCGTAACCTGTGGAGCGGCCAGTGAGTCAGCCGTACCAACGGGCAGGCTGTATCACGGCTCCGCAAGTCCGGCCAACGGCTGTTTTTTCCGACACCTTCATTTTCCTGCCTTCGACGCAGGCTCATGGGGCGGAGGCGACGTGCCCCGCTACGTTATTTTTCACGAGGCCTCGGGCCGATGTGCC
>CANPGB010000019.1 GCA_947573485.1 uncultured Porphyromonadaceae bacterium
CACAATGACGAGCGATGCGAAATTATCGTCGGCAGCACTTGCCTTGGCCTTGTGACTGTCGAAGGCTCGCAGGCGCAGAGGGTGCTGGAATTGCGGCACGCCGCCGGTGGTCTGCAGATAGCGGTTGCCCATATCGGGTACATACACAGAGTCATAATCCACCAGGACGATGTCCGACGAGTTCTTGCGCACAATGATATTCTTGCACGAAAGGTCGCCATGGGCAACACTTATCTCGTTCATATGGTGGAACATGAGCACGCACTGATGTATAAACTCCATGCGCTTGTCGGCCGATTGGTGCCGCCACTCGCCGGTGAGGTAGTCGCTGAAGCCCTGCCCCTCGACCCACTCCATATATGTGCCCGGCAGTTCCTCGCCCGTATCCTCCACACGCAGGGCGCGAGGGGCAAAGTCGTAGTCAATCATGAAGCGCATTTTCCACTTGCGCAGATATTGCGCAATGAGGCGGTAACGCTCGATGTCGGCCGCCGACTGGGGCGTTTTCCACACTCGGAAGCATCGGAACTTGCGCCCCGTGGCCTTATCGGCCATTTTGAAAGCGAAGCAGAAGTTACCGCTGCCGCCGTCGGCCTTGGCCCTGCGGCCCACACCATAAATTATGGCGTCATAGTTGTCGCGGGTGTCGGCGTGCAGTATGTTGTCTTTATTTCTTATGCTGTCGTGCAGCTCCCGTAACTGTGCCATGGCTCAGAGTTTGAAAATCTTTTTAAAGGTTGCGAAAAAAGGCAGGGCAGGCAGTAGACGCGCCTCGGGCTCGCTCGTGTCGAGGTACTCGGTGACCTCTTCGGGCTCCTCAGCCTCAATTTTCTCGATTACGGTAAATCGCGGAGTGAGTTTTATGATTGTCACGGCCAGATCGTCGTCCATTTCGCCTTCGGCACGCCAACGTTCGGCGAGAGCCTCGAAGTCGGCATTGCTGCGCAGGCCCCACAGAATCTCCTCGGGGTGCTCGCCGCGGAAGTGCATCATCTGGAACCACTTGGCCATGGCGTCGGTAAGGAGCACAATATAGCCCTTGCCGAGCGCAAACGACCCTGTTAGCCAACGCCCTGCGAGAGCGCCGTCGCTCTCCACGGCATTTGTTGACGTCGAGAAATCAATCTTCTCAACCCCGCTGTCGTCGGGCAGCTTTGGCGATGTGCACCACGAGCGGTAGCCGCCTCCGATGAGAGCGAAAAGCGTGCTGTCGCCTATCACGGCAAAGCGCGCGAGGTCGGCCTCGAGGTCAAGATCAAGACCTATGAATGTCGAGGCGCCGTAGGTGAAGCGCTCGCGACGCATATCCTCGTGGCGCAGCTCACGCCCCGCAAGGGTGCCGCGGTAGTTCTCCACCGTCTGCGACCACTCTTCGGCGGCAGGCGGCAGCATGGACTTGGCAGCGAAGCGCTCCCAGTTATCGAAATCAATGTCGCCGAGAGCGGTGAAAGCACGGCAGAGAGCTTTCGAGAGCATCTCGGGGTGGTAGGAGTTGCTCACACCGTCGGCCACGGCAAAGCGGCCGGCCTGCGGGTCGCTCTCAAGCCAGTCCTGCGTAAGCTCAACATCGTCGTGCTTGGAGAGGAGAAAAGTCTTATATTGAATCATTGTCAGTCGATGGGGGTTTCACGTTGGGGGCGCGATGATACCGAAGAGCCGAATTTTATCAGCTCGGCAAGGAGGGCGGCGTTCGATACGTTCGACACCATGAAGCGGCTGCCCGTCTTGGGAGCGGCCTCGCGCAGCGATGCACCGCGCTTAACAAAAATATCTTCCATGGGCGAACTGATCTCGAAGAGCAGCTTGCGGCGCGCGTCAGCGGGGGCACTTGTAGGGAAGTAGAGGGGAGTGCCCTCGCCTGCCTTGCCGCTGATGTGCATGTTGAAGAGTATGAGGTTGCCGTCAGGAACCGATATGTCGAGCAGGCGACGCGCAGCTGCGCGTGCATTGGCGTATGCCACATCGTCGGGCGTATCTTTCTCCTCCGGGTGGCCGTCGGTTATGTGCAGCACAACGGGCGCGGGCACGGGAGCCCCGGCAGCCTGCTGCTTGCGTATCCACGCCTCGACTTCGGTGCGCACTTTGTCGAAAGCCATGCCTGTGTGGGTCATGCCGCGGGGCTCGAGGTTGCCGCTTTTCTCGAAGAACATGCACTCGGTGCCGGTATCGTTGAGGCGGTTGTTCACGTCGTTCACGGTGCCCGAGAATATATCGTAAGTATATTGGTTATAGCCTATTACCTTAACCTCGAAGTTGTCGAGGTAGCGGTTGCCGGGCACCTGCGAAGGCTCTATGGTGTGGTCGAGCACATCCCAGAGCACCGAACGCACGCGGTCAATCTTATCGTCCCAGCGCATCGAGCCGGAGAGGTCTACAAGGTAAACGAGGAGGCCTGGATGCTTCGTGCTCCAGCCGAGGTCATATTTTGCCATGGTAATTCGGTTTAAGAGTTTTCTGTCAATATTTTAAGAGCGGCCTCGTGCTTCTCCACAAGACGTGTGTAGCCCTGCTTCCGGCCGCGCTCAAGGTTATGGTGCAGGTCGTTTAGCTTCACTGCGCGGGCGAGTGCATTACCCGAGTCGGCTATCCGCTGCACATATTCTTTGTAATCGGTGCCCTCGCGGTGTGTGAGCAGGCGCAGGGCATCAACTATATTCGCGGGGATACCTTCGGCAAGGAGGTCGTCGAAAGTCATTGCGGTGTCTTCAACAACATCATGCAGAAATCCTGCGCACTGCTCGTCGGGCGTCGAGCCCATTAGCCCCACGGTGAGGGGGTGGAGAATCACGGGGTTGCCGTCGAGGTCACGCTGCCCCACATGCGCTCTCATCGCGATGTCGAGGCTGAGTTCAATAAGTTCATTTGAGGTCATATCAGAGCATTGAGACTATTACAAAAAAGCGGTCGTTGAGATAAAAACGCATTGCCGGGGTGGTGAGGATACCCGTGGAAGGTATGGGCGAGGCGGCCTGACGGATATTTCCCGCGAGGTCGTGAAACACGAGGCGATCGCCGCGAGTCTCCACGGCAAAGTGCTCGGCATTGAAGTTCAGTCCGCGGAAGCCCATTGTCACCTGATGGTGAAGCATGCCGCTCGACTCGCGGCTGCCGTAGGTGTTACGGCCCTCATACACAAGCATGAAGCATGTGGTGCGCGAGTCCTCGGAGGTAATCATCACCACTCCTTTGGGGCGCGGACCGCTCTGCGACGACGCCGCCGACGCCTTGCCGAGTTTCTCTCTCAACTCCGCACACTCGCTCATCAGGCGCTGCACCTCGGCCTGGTGCCGGCGGCTGAGGTCGGCGTTCTCTGCGGAGAGCTTGCTCAGCTCCTGTGTATGAGTGGTTTTCATACTCGCGGCAAGTGCCTGAGCCTGCGTCTCGCGGTTTGTCGCATCGCTGAGTTTCGCTTTGGCATCATCGAGCTCGCGCGAGAGTTGGGTGCTGCGTTGACGCTCGGCATAGGCCTTGCGGGCGGCTTCGAGACGACGCTGCTCGAAGTCGGCCACGCGCGGAGGCAGTATGGCAGGCATATTTATGTGAGCCCAGCCGCAGGTGTCGCAGAGCGAACCGCGCATGGGAGCCTCGCACACGGGGCATGAAATGTTATTGTTCGGAGCCATGGTCGTGGAGTTTCACTTTAAGTGTAGGTATTTTGAAGAGCTGGTGAACATCGCTGAAAATGCGCAGGTTATCGGTTTCGGAGCCTCCGAAGAGGGTGCCAATGAGGGCTAGGTCGGAGGAGCGCAGCAGCGGGCCGCCGGAGCAACCGGGAGCGGCGTCGATAGCCGAGTAAATCACATCGAACACGCAATCGCTGTTCACACGCATATGAGGGTCGTAGTTGTTGATATGCCCGGGGTCGGTGAAGAAATTGCTCGATATGCCGGTGCCGCGACGGTAGCCGCAATGTATCACATTTTCAAGCGGTTGAGGTTCTTCACTGCCGGTATCGACGGCAAAGTGACGGGCGTCGTCGGGCACGCTGCGCGCTCGCAGTATGGCGTGGTCGGTAAGGGTGTTGATCCACAGCAACTCAGCCTCAACGGCGTCGGCACCGCGGTGGCGCACGAAGTGGAAATCACTGTGCCCGTTCACAACGTGCGCGGCAGTGAGTATAAGGCCGTCGTCTACCGAGATGAAGCACCCGGTGCCTACGCCGTCGGGAGTCTGCACAAGCCCGACGGCATGCTTGAAGTCGGCAGGGGCGTGCACTCGCCGAGGATGTTCGGCAGCAGGAAGGCTTATGTTTACCATACCGGGGATATTTGCGGGGGTGGCGGCAGTGGCGGCGGCCACAGGCGAGGCAATAGATGCCTTCGGTGCAATATTCGCGTAGTTGGGAAAATCGACGGGGGCAACCGAGGTATCGGCACTACCCTCGCTGCGTCGGCGCCGAAGCAGTGCCTTGCGGAGGGTATCGGCGAGTCCTATGGCATCGCGCGCATTGCCGAAATCCTTGCCACGGCGCTGTTTGAGACTGATAAACCAGGCGTCGGAGAGGGCGCGGCAAAGTTCGGGCTCACGTATACCAAGCTGATTGGAAGTCAAGGTATTGCTGACAATCTGCCACAGAGCCTCTTCGTCGTAATCCTCGAAGAGCCACATATTGTCTTCGCCAAAACGGCTGGCAAGACCGCTGTTCTCGGCAAGGAGCTGCTGCATGTCGTGGGTATAACCGGCGAATATCACGGCCTGGTTGCCCATGAAACGCTCGTCGGTGAGGCACTCCGTTATCTGGTCTACGGCCTCGTTGCCACGCAGCTTGTAAGCCTCATCTATAAACAGAACTTTACCCGCGTTCTTGCGGAAAATATCCTGGATTGCAGCCGCGGTACCGCCCTGGTAGCCCTTGACGAGCTTGTCTTTGGTGAGGGTCACGGTCTGCGGGCTGTTGATCAGACCCACATTATATAGTATACGCGCCATGAGCCGCGCAACGGTTGTCTTACCCGTGCCGGGGTTGCCGAGGAACACGAAATTGAGGTTTGGTTTCTTGGTGCTCACTATGCCTAACTCCTCGTTGAGTTTGCGCTCTTCGAGGGTGGTAACGGTGAGTGTCTCCAGGCGCTCCTTGATTTCGGGCAAGCCGGTGAGGGCGTTGATTTCCTTGAGAATATCGTCGACCGATACCTCTTTCTGAATAGTCTTGGCGAAATTCTCGGGGATGTTGCTTATATCCACCGGGCCACTCGCTCCGGCCTTGCGCCAGTTGGCGAGGATTGCCGAGGCCAGCACCTCCATTTGGGCGGCATTACGCCACGATGAGTTGCGGCGAACGAACATTGCCGTGATTATGCGGCGTATGTCTTCGTCAAACTTCGGCGTGGTGGGTGTACCGTGCATGTTTCGCACAAAGATTCGGTAGAGGGCGTCGGGGCGGTAGTCTTCCATGCGTATCATGGAGTCCTCGCCATTGAATCGCCCGGCAAGGCCTTCGTTGCCGTCGATGAGCAGATTCTCCATTTGGCCGGGATAGCCTGCGAGAATAACCACTGAGTCGGAGCGGTTCTCCATAAACTGGATGAGCACTTCTATGGCTTCTTTGCCGTAATCCACGGTCTCGCGGGCGCCGGCGCCGCTCATCAGCCCATAAGCCTCGTCGACGAAAAGCACGCCTCCGGCAGCGCGGTCGCACAGGGCTTGCGTCTTGATGCGTGTCTCGCCAACGTACTGCCCGATGAGGTCGCCCGCAGTGGCCTGTATGAGGTGCCCGCGCCCAAGAAGGCCGCGTTCCTGCAGTATCTCGGCAAGGAGGCGCGCAACGGTGGTCTTGCCCGTGCCGGGGTTGCCTATGAACACCAGGTGAGGACGGAAGCGCGGCCCGCGGCCTGCGTTGGCTCGGGCATACTCGAGGTTTTCGAGGTAGTTATCAATCTGCTCAACAACCTTTTCCATACCGTCGAGGCGCCGTAGGCGGTCGTAAGCGGTGTCGGTATTGAATTTATTGAGTATCTCCGCAAATTCGGCCTCGGGGAGGTCGCGGTAATGCGAGAGGGTCTCTTCTTTGCCGGGGAGGGCCTGCTGCCCGGCCTTGGCAGGGGTCGTAATCTGAGCAAGACGGGTGGCGAGGCGGTCGATACCCAAGCCCCCTACAAGCCCCTGCATACCCTGGCAGAGCCTGCGACGGTTGAGCAGGGCGCGGAACTCTTCTTTCTCGGGACCGCTCAGGCAGTATAGCCCGGGAGCCTCGGCGGGGGCCGAATTGCCGTCGGAGCTTACGCCCTTGAGCATGGAACAGAAGCTTTCCTGGCGGAAGAAGCTGCTGTTATCAAAGAAGTTGGCAGTCGTAGGCAGCGAGTACATCATCACTATGCGCGTGCCGTAGCCCTGCGACTTGAATTTATTGCGCCACAGCTCGAAAGTCGACTGATACTGCTGCGCGTTGGGGTACGAGTCGCTGGTGGCCGTAGCGAAAACAAAGGCGGTGCGGGCGCCGGGCTTGCGCTTCACATAGGCATCGATAATGCTGAAAGGGTCAACGGAGTCGGCGATTCGGAAATAGCTGTGGGGGCCTTCGTCAACGCGCTGTATCTGGTCATAATCGGGCTCGGCGGCAGGCGCGGGAGCTGCTGCCGGAGCGGGACTTCCGCCCATGCGTCGCCGCCCGAAGGGACTCCGCACCTGCGCTACGTAGCGTGCGGGGGCGGCACCTGCGGCAGGCGTCGCGCCTGCGGAGGCACGGCTCGGGGTGAGATTATAGACTTCGGCAAGGTCGGCCTTACGGTAGCTGAAAAAGTTGTGGTGCTGCTCCTGCGAGTAGAACACTACCGTATACCCCGCCGCCTTGAACGAGCGGTAGACGGCCTCATACACATCGAGATAGCGCAAATCGGCGCCGAGGAAAACGTCGTCCATGCCCGGCCCGTAAATTGCCGAGAACATGCCACGGTTGGGGAGGTCGAAATTGTCGATTCGCTTGATAGATTGCATGGCCATTTTCAGTTACGTGCGCGTTGGCGTATTTTTGCTGCAGCGCCCTTGCGGGTGAGGGCTCCGGCGTCGGCGAGCTCGGGAATAGCGTGGTTACCGCCGTCGGCAGGGGCATGCGGCGCCTCCACCTTATGCCCGCTCTGCGAAATCTGCTCGCATATGCGGCGCACGGTGTTGAGGTATTCGGCACCGGTCATGGGGCGTTTGTCATTTCGGTGGAACACGAGGCGGTTTTCAAGCCCGTTCTCATCGGGCTCCACAACAATAGAAATGTTATCGCCCTGGGCGCTCTTCACCACGGCAAAGAAGCCCTCGCGCCAATCGGCATCGACCTCGCCGCCAACAAAGTCCACGGCGTCGGTGCCGTCGGCGCGCCGCTCTATCTCCCACCCCTGGCGGCGCAGCGCGGTGACAATATCTTCGGTGACGGTCACACGGTTCTCGCTCAGAATTGCCTGGCGGGCAGCCGCTTGCACAAGGTTCTCGGCACGTTCATGAAGTTCTGCGGTGCGTGCGCCAATCTCTTTTACACGCTCAAGCGAGGGTTCGGTGGCGAGTTCGCGTTCGAGATTCTCAAGTTCGGTCTGCACGGCCGAGTATTCACCTCGGCTCCAGAAATCGGTCTCGAGTTCGGCAACATCGCTCGCATCGGCGGGGTTGGGCACGCGCGTTATGCGGTTGGAGTTTACCTCTCCGAGCACCGTACGCAGGTTTTCGAGAGCCTGGGTGCGTATGGCATCGTATATCATCTTGCAGCGCGTGGCCTCTTCGGCAGCGCTCTGTATGCGTATTATAAGGTCGGTGGCGAGGGCTACGGTGCCTTCGCTGTCGGGGTTGGCCTCCACGGCGGCGAGGCGGCGACGGATGTCGGCGCTCTCTTCGGGGCAGAAGCGGGCGATGTCGACAGCCGCTGTGGCGGAGGCATAGGAGCCTCGCACGAGTTCGAGTGCCTCGCGGCGACGTGTGCCGAGGTCGGCTATGTGGTTGAGTATGCCTTCGACGGTGCTGGTGAGGTCGGCAATCTGACGCCCTTGCGCATCGAGTTGCCGCCCATGGGCGTCGAGTGTGCTCTGCTGGCTGCGCAGACGGGCATCCACACGGCTTTCGAGTTTGTTGAGGCCACTGTTGAACTCTTTGCGCAGTTCACCTTCAAGACCGTTGAGTGCGTTATTAACGTTATTGGCAAGCGCTTGCAGACGGCGGCGCTGCTCCTCGTCGAGGAGGCGCACTCCGGCCTCAACGCCCTGCAGACCGTTGGCGAGTTTGCGGTCGAAATCGTTGCGCATGCGTTCGGCCTCGCGGCGCGCCGTTGCTTCGGCTTCGCGGCGGGCACGCTGGGTGGCCTCGGCCATATTGCGTTCTAACTGCGCGCGGGTGTTGCGCATGTTGTCGTTAAGGCGGTTAATGGCAAGCTCGGCCTGACGGATAGTAGAAACTTTGATTGCAAGTGACATGATATATAAGCAGTTAAATAGTTGGCATACCGACTGTGCGGCTGCAGTTTTCAGAGAATGAGATTTCGATATTACGTGGCCCCTCTTCAAGGGAGTGGCGCATAGGTTCAAGGCGCGGCGTGAGGAAGTGCAGCCGCTGGTTCGACGAGCCCCGAAGACCGCGGCCGTCGTTCAGGGCCTCCTCATAGGGGCCGTCGACGAGCAGGTCGATGCTCTTCAGAAGCCTTTGCTGCTCAGGCATAGTAAGCTCCTCAAGGCGGAATCCGGTGAAGAGAATCACCGTGAGCGAAGGTCTTTCGGCGAGTACTTCTTCAAGCAGTTCGGCCAGCGACGCGGCTTGCACCATGGGCTCACCGCCGCTGATGCTTATGCCGTCGATACCTCGGGCTGCAACTATATCGGCAGCGAGATCGCCGACGGTCACCAAAGTACCGCCGTCAATGTCGCGCGCCTCGGGGGTGGCACAACCGGGGCAACGAAAGGGGCACCCGCGCGTCCATATGGCGTAGCGCAGACCTGGGCCAAGCGCCCGTGTACCGCTGCGCTGCAGGTGGTGCAGACTCAGGAGTGCATCGCTCATAGCTCCCCTACAAGCTTGCTGTCGCGCTCCCCTACTCTTGCAGCGAGCATGGAGTCGTAGCGGGTGAGCAGTTGTTCAACCTGTGCATCAAGAGCCGGAAGCTCACCGTCAGGTCCGATGGCATCGAGCACGCGGCGGTTTTCGGTGCGGTGCTCGTGCATGGCGGCACGGCGGCTGTCGTAACGCTCGCGGGCGGCATCGAGTTCGGCGCGAAGCTTGGCAGGGAAGCCCGAGGCATCAATGCGGTCGAGCGCCTCCATGGCCTCTCCGGCAAGCATGCTGAGGATTACAGCAGCCTTGACATCGGTGTCAGGACTTATGGCCATGGCGGCTATATTATTCTTTATTTCAGCCTCAACCTCTCGCAAGGGCATTGAGGCAAGCATTGTGGCGAGGTCGTTCATTGGTCAGATTTTTTGGGCAGGTTCGAGATGCGGGTGAAAATCTCACGCCGCAGGCGGTAGAGGCGTTCAAGATTCACGCTGCGGATAAAGGCTGGTTTATGCCGCCCCTCAACACCCTCGTCGGGGATATTGGCGCTCCAGCGGTACATCGCTTCGGTATCGTTGGTGAGCACGGTGAGGCGAGCCCCCTCTTCGTAGAGCTCTTTTATACGGTCCATTAGCGTGCGGTCGGCATAGGCCTTGCGGTCGAGTTCGGCGCGTATGCCGGGCGTGACGGCGAGTCCGAGGCCAAGGAGGCGGTCGGTAATCATACGCTTGGCATTATATGAGGCGGCAACCCCGGTCTTGGCATGGCGCACGATTTCGTCGTATACGTCGTTGGTAATCTCAAACTTGGGCTTCTGCGGGAGCGTCTGGAATTTCTTAATGAAGTTCTCGATAAGCCACCCGTAGTACATTTCGCCTTTGCGCAACGGATTCTCCTGCACCCAGAAATTGGTGTCGCACAGAAAAATCTCCGCCGAGAATATGCGTTCAAGAACTTTCTCTATGCGTTTACGCCATGTATAGAGGTCTTTAGTCGAAAGCTTGTCAATGTCGGCCATTAGGCGCGCAACGGGGAAATCAACCTTATCGAAGGCAAAAGCGCCGTCGAAAACCTTCTGCGGGTCGGTGCTGTGCTCGTTGGTGGCAGCGGCTGCGGTATTGCGCTGAGGCTTGGTGGAGTTTTGCGGTTTTGGCTGCCCCGGGGCTTTGGCTTGGGCATGCGGCTGAGCCTTGGGCTGTGCCTGCGGCTTGGGCTGCCCAGGGCGCGGAACCGGACGCTCGCCCCCGAACGGCAGGCGCAGAGGCACTCCGCGCATCGAAGGTTTACCGCTACTGAACACGTTCAGAATCACATTGCCGAACATATCCATGGCAAGCCCGAAGAGCAGTGTCTTGGCAGGAGTGCCGTCGATTTCGGTATCGGGCTCACGGTTGGGCAGAAGGTCACCCCAGCTTATAGAGCCATGGAAAGGCGATGCGAGCGTAGCGTCGTCGAGCGGAACATACACAGGAGCACCCTCGGGGTTAAGCACACTCCGCGCGCTATAGTCGCTGCGGTTGAGATTAAAAGGAATCTCAGCGAGGTCGGTCGGGGTTGCTATACGCTTGCGTGTCACAGTAGCTGCAGCAGCTGCGCCGTCGATAGGTATCACCGTGCCAAAACGCTGTTGCAATGCGTGCAGCACGGGGCGGTGTGCCGTGGTGGCACCTGTCACAAACACTGTCGCTGCTCCCATTGTATCGAGGGCAGCTATTGCCCCGGCAGTAGCTTCCCGCAAATTCTCGGGCTCGAGAAAGCGGTCGTTATAATCATCGTAAAGCACTTTGCCGTCGGCTCCGAGGGTAAAAAGCTCGTTCCACCCCTGAGCGTTGGCGGCCACAACGTCGTCATTGTAAATCTCAGATAAATTGCAACTTACATCATCGCCCACGCGGTCAACTCCCACGCGGCAAGGCGTGGCGTTGCGGTCTATGCGGCAGTGGTACGAGCAGGCGTCGCTCCCATCGATAACGATAAGGGTAAAATCGTCGGTGCTACAGCGGTCGGCAGCCCACACCGCAAGATTCTCGAGGTCGGAAACATGCCTCGTGTCAAGGAGTTTTTTACTGATGTATTGCGTATAGACTCTTCCCATTCTGTAGTTTACAATGATTGGTAAAACGTCGACTACAAAGATAAATACAATTCGGCAATTCTCCAAAAAAAACGCGCCGAGAGTGCTGCCCTTGATGTGCGGCACCCTCAGCGGGATATTGTTACAGTGTGGAGACGAGACTTAGATACGCTCAAGCACGGTAGCTATAAGGTCGCGGATACCGGCTTTATAGTTGGGGTTGGCCTCGGTGTTGAAGCGGTTGGCTATGATAGAGCACACGGTCATGCAACGGTGACCCATGAGGCGGCCGAGTCCGGCAAGAGGTGCACTCTCCATTTCGTAGTTCGTAACCTTGCGGCCCTCGAACTCAAACTCCTCGATGCGGCGGTTGAGGTCGGGGTTGGCAAGTACCAGACGCACTTCGCGTCCCTGCGGACCGTAGAAACCAACGGCCGAAATGGTGTTGCCACGCACCATATCGTCGCCACCGATGCGCGCCACAAGTTCTGCGTCGGCATCAACCACATAAGGCTTCGCCCAAAGAGGGTTCCAGCCGGTGTGCTCGCACAGGGCTTTCTCGAAAGCGAGGTCAGCAACCTCATTGCGGCCGGCGTAGTAGTTGAGCACGCCGTCGAAGCCTATGCTCTTCTCGGCAATAACAGGAGTGCCGAGGGTAAGTTCGGGCTGCAGGGCGCCGGAGGTACCTATGCGCACCATGGTGAGGCGGCGCAGCTCGTCGCGCACCTCGCGGGTCTTGAAGTCGACATTGGCCAGAGCGTCGAGCTCGGTGATAACGATGTCGATGTTGTCGGGGCCGATACCGTGACTTATGCACATTATGGGTTTGCCCTTGTATGTGCCGCCTATGGTGTGGAACTCGCGCGACGAAACCTCGAAGGTCTTGGTATCGAAGAACGATGCTACCATATCAACGCGCGCAGGGTCGCCAACGAGGATAATACGGTCGGTAAGCTGCTCGGGGAGCAGGTGGAGGTGGAAAACAGAGCCGTCGGGATTGATGATAAGCTCAGACTCCGGTATAACTTTCTTTGCCATAATAAATAGTTTGATGTCAGGGATGGTATTAGGTAAACAATCGGGGCCGACAAAAGTCAACGGTTGCGCGCTGCAAGGGCATAACGGCCGCCGGGCAGCGCAACTATGAAATCGTCGAGCTCCATTTTGAAAAGAAGGGCGCTCAGATGCGCGAAAGGCAGGTTTAGCGCCACGCAAAGGTCGTTGACTGTGGCTTCGGGGCGTGCCTTGAGGGTATCGAGCACAGGGCGGTAAGAGGCGGGGATCTCGAACGACAGCTCCTGCTGCTGACCCTCGGCAGGCTTCTCGCGCCAGCCCATAAGGGCAATGAGATCAGAGGCTTCGCGGATAAGCGCGGCACCCCCCGAGGCTATAAGCTCATTGCAGCCGCGGCTGTAGGTGTCGCCCACACGTCCGGGTAAGGCCATCACCTCGCGGTCGTAGCCCGCAGCCATTCGTGCCGTGGCCATGGCGCCGCCCTTGATGTCGCTCTCAACAACAACAGTCACATCGGCAAGACCCGCTATTATACGGTTTCTTGCCAGGAAATTGCCACGGTGTATCTGGCTCCATGAGCAGTACTCGGTGGCAAGGAAGCCGCCCGAGCGAACTATCTTCTGTGCATCGGCACGGTGGTCGGCGGGGTATACGGTATTGAGCCCGTGCGCGAGCACGGCTCCCGTAGGTACTCCGGCCTCGAGAGCAGCGCGGTGTGCGCAGATATCCACGCCGTAGGCAAGACCGCTCACTATAAGCAGCCCGTCGATACGCGCGGCAAGGTCGGCCACAAGCCGCCGTGTGAAATCTGCCCCATAGGGCGTGCAGTGACGCGTGCCCACGATAGCTACTGAGTGCGGTGCCGCAGCTGCTGCGGGGTCGCCGGCAACATAGAGCATCGCAGGGCCGTCGGTGCATTGGGCGAGGCGCTGAGGAAAAGCCTCGTCACTATAATACAAGGCTTTAACAGACCCCGACTCCACAAAAGCACGCTCACCGACGGCGGCCTCAAGTGCCGCAGCCCGCTTGGCATCGTCGAAGAACGACTGCCGCGCACCCGTAATCGCAGCCAATAGCGAAGCAGGTTTTGCAAAGAAACACTTAGCATCGACACCGAGCGCAGCAAAACGCTCCGCATTATCAATAGTAATGTTGCGGTACGAAGCAAAAGCCATGCGGCACGTTATGTCGTCGGGCACGATGTTCATCAGAGATATTTACTGAAAGCCTCGGCAAGCTCCTCGCCGCGCGAGAGGCGCCCGTTGCAAAACGATGCAATCTCAACCGTTGCCCGTACCACAGGCTCTCCGGAAGGAGTGAATATATCTTGCCGGAATACAAATACAGGCCCGCGACGCGAGAGTGCAAGCTTGCTCACCATCGAATCGCCAAGCCCGAGAGGCTTGATATAGCGTACCGTGATGCTGCTCACAACAGGGTCGAGCCCGCGCGCGTGCATCTCCCTGAAAGTGAAACCGGCCTGCTCGCAGAACTCATGACGCGTGTGTTCGAGGTAGTGGAGGTAGTTGGCATTATTCACAATTCCCTCGGCATCCACCTCATAGTCGCGCACCTTGATAGGCAGCTCAAATATGTATTCACAGTCATTTGTCATAATGCAAAATTACAAATTAAGGTGGGCAACGCCAAATTTACATATAAAAAAAAAGAAGCCCGACACGTGGCCGGGCTTCGGAGAGTTATGGAATTCAAAAGCGAATTCTACTGGAGTTTGAAGGTGACGGGGAGGGTGTAGGTAACCTTAACGGGCTGACCGTTGTTACGGCCGGGCATCCACTTGGGCATTGCCTTCACCACGCGCACGGCTTCTTTGTCGAGAGCCGGGTGACGCGGGCGTACAACCTTCACGTTATTGATAGAACCGTCCTTGCCTACGACGAATTCAACTACAACACGACCCTGGATACCTTCTTCCGAAGCTGCCGAAGGATAAACGATGTTGTCGCTGAGCCACTTGTACATGGCGCTTTCGCCACCGGGGAACTCAGGTTTCTGTTCTACCATAGCGATGTTCACGGGCTGCTCGTCTTCAACCTTCGGGGCTGCGATAACCTCTTCCTTGATAGCAATCTTGTTAAGGTCATTGGTACCCTCGGTGATGTCGACTGCACCTACAGCTGCTTCGTTTTCAAGCACTTCTTCCTGGTTCTTGACCTGCTTGTCTTCTTCGATCTTTTCGTCTTCGACGATAAGGAGGTCAGTCACCTGCTGCTGGTTAGCCACTTCTTCGGGAGCGATGATTTCTTCGGGTTCGGGAGCCTGGAAGATTTCTTCCTCTTCCTCTTCCTCAAAATCGTCTTCTGCTTCAAAAGTAGCGATTTCCTGCTCGGTAGAAGTTACTACCTGCTCCTCTTCGGGTTTGGCGAAAACGCCGCTCACTGAGAGGATAAGGAGAACGAGAATAACTGCGAGCGCGATAAGCACCCATACTACTGATTTGGTGTGGCGCGAAACAGAGCCTTCACGGAGCTTATATGCACCGAAGTCTTTGTTTTTACCTTCGAATACAATGTCGCGCCACTCTTGTGAGGTAAGATCTACGTCTTTTGCCATTTTGAGTCAGGTTTTAAGAGTTAGTAGATTCTGAGGCTGCGGCGGCTGCGGGAGCCTGGGTAGCCTTAGCGCGGACTGTAGGACGAATTATGGTCTCGCCATTCACTTGCTCGTAGTGGCGGAGAAGAACTGAGTCGGTGTGGTTCGGGAGCTCGATGCTGTAACGTGAAATCTGGTTGATGTTCATTTCGTCAATAGCATTGATCAGACCCTCGTAAGTGGTGTTGGGACCGGGCTTGATAACCACAACCGGACGGGTTTTGAGCGAGTCAGAAGCGTTCTTTTTAGCCAGCTTGTCAAATTCCTCTTTGGTGATTTCTTTGTTTTTCCACTGGTTTTTGAGCTGCTCGTACTCTTTCATTACCTGCTCGTTCTTATTGCGGAGGATTTTACGGATACCCTGTGCTTCGTGGTTCATATTACCTATGAACTGCTCTTTGCGCAGGTATGCGTTTGTAGAGAACGTTGTATCGGCGATACCTTCATAATAATAGATATTGTGAACGGTCTTGCCGGTCTCGGCATCGACTGCGGGCTTGTCGCCGTTGTACTCGGTGTCGAGAATCAGGGTGATAGCTTCCGACTGCTTGGCCTGGCTCTGCTGCTCTTTCTTCACGTCTTCGTTGGTAGGAAGCACAATCTGAAGAGTCTGCGACTTAATCATGGTCGTACACAGCATGAAGAAGGTGATCAGAAGCATGTTCATATCCACCATGGGAGTAAAGTCCACATGGATAGACATCTTTTTCTGGGCGCCTTTTTTCTTTTTGCCGCCTGAAGATTGTTCTATTTGTGCCATAGATGTGTGACTTTACTTAGTTGGTAGGTTCATTTTCCGATTTGAGGGCCGTCATGAGGCTGAACTTGTTCAGCTTCATGGTCTGGAGGTTGTCAAACACCATCTGCACGGTTGTGAAGGGGGTGTCTTTGTCAGCCTTGATTGCGATACCCTGGCCTTTACGCATAAGGGCTGTGTAAAGGTTGCTGAGCTGCGAGCGCTCTTCGGCTGTGAGGCCCTCGGCCTGTTCGTTGTTGATGCGCTGCGCAACATTGTAGATAGCCTTGAGCCATACCTGGAAGTCGTTCAGGTGCTGGTCGCGGTTTTTGTTGCCGTCAATGGGGATACCGACACGGGGGTTGGTCATGTCGCCCATGAACTTGTCGCGCTCGGTGACAGACATCGAGAGGACTTCGGGAAGCTCGGAGAAAGGCACGCCAATCATGTTTGATGTGCGGAACTCATTCTTCTGGGCTTCGGTGAGAGTGATGCGATTGTTCTTGTGCTGGTCGTTGTAGATAGATACCGCTTCGTCGAGCATCATACCGCGAATCTTTTCGCTGGAGAGGGTCGAGTCGGCATCACCTGTAAACGAGATGAAGAGTTTACCTTCTGCAATGGTCGGGTCATCGAGCTTGCCGCTCTTGTCGGCCGACGATACCAGAACCGTTACCAGATTGTTCATAGGCACCTTTTCTTCTGATACCGAAGAGGGGGTGTAGACAATCGTGGGCTCCTTCTGCAGGAAGGTAGAAGTCAACATGAAGAAAGTAAGCAAAAGAACAGTCACGTCGCTCATCGCGGTCATGTCGATGAGTGTGCTTTTCCTTTTGATTTTTACTTTTCCCATATTTACCTGTTGTTATTATTGAGTTTATTAACGGATAAACAGGGGATTAGTGAGTAGCGGCAAAAGTTTGCACGATAGAGAAACCGATTTCGTCGATAGCGTAGGTGAGGTTATCGATCTTGTTGGTGTAGTAGTTGTAGAAGATTACAGCGAAAGCACCGGTGGCGATACCGAAGGCGGTGTTGATAAGTGCCTCAGAAATACCGGTCGAGAGTTCGGTCGAGTCAGGAGCGCCCGACTGAGAGAGGGCCTGGAACGACTTGATCATACCGATTACAGTACCGAGAAGACCTACGAGAGTACCGAGGGTGGTCATGGTAGCGATAATGGGCAGGTTCTGCTGCAGGGTAGGCATTTCGAGAGCGGTAGCTTCTTCAACCTGCTTCTGGAGGTTGGCAATCTTCTGCTCTTTCGAGAGTACGGTGTTCTTGTCCATTTCTTCGTAGCGTACGAGAGCCGAGTCAACAACAGCGGCTACAGAGCCTTTCTGCTTGGCGCAGAGGGCGCGGGCACCGGCGATGTCTTTGTTCTCGAGGCATTTCTTTACACCGGCAACGAAGTTGGCAATATTGCCTTTACCTTTGGCTGCCGAGAGGGCGATACCGCGTTCAACGGCGAGTACGATTACGGTGAGGAAGAGGGTTTGGAGGATAGGCACGATCACACCACCTTTATAGATGGTACCCCAAAGGTTCTGGGGATGACCGTCTTCGTCGAAGTGCATGTCGTTACCGAACCAGAAGATGAAGAGGCATACGGCGATGATCAGGCAGATCACGATGACCCATGCGGCATTCTTGATGCCGGGTGCGTTCTTTTTGCTGCTCTTTACAGCTTTAGCATTGGGCTTTTGAGCTTCCATAATTTTGTTTAAAGTGTACTGATAATAGATTAATGTATTAGTTGATGTTTGTTATATTCAATTACTGTTTTTTGAACTGTGTTTTATGATATGTTTAAGGTGTGTTTCGATTGTCAGTCTAAGTGGTACTACATAAGGTTGCTCCGACATAACGCCGGATTTACCCGCAAAATTAGGTAGTAGTTTCCAACTTTACAAATATTTCGGCCTGTTTTTTAGCATATGCGGCCGCGCATTAAGTGTTTTTCGTCTGCCAAACCGCATATTGTGTTAAATAGAGTTTATTTTATATAAAAGACCTCAACAGGGCTATTTCATACCCAACTTATCAAAGGTGCGCAGCCCTCTCAGATAGTACGACGAGAGTATTCCCACCCTCGACTCCGCGTCGGCACCTATGAGGTTGGTCGCGGGGTGCTCGGTGTAGTCGGCACGCATACGCGCGAAATCGCGGTGGGCACGCCACACGGCGCGGGCGTTGGCAAAATCAAGCGTCGCCACAAATTTCGCCCACGCTATGGTGTCGAGCAGGCGCCGCCGGAAGAGGAAAGGCGCGCGCACTCCGTCGGGCAGATTTTTATGCAGCATCAGCAGGTTGTTGCGGAAATTCAGATAGGTCTTGCGAGGATTCTCGGCAGGAAGCGAACCGCCCCCAAGGTGATACACCTTAGCAGCAGGAACGGCGGCAAGGCTATAGCCCGCAAGTCGCATGCGCCAGCAGAGGTCAATCTCTTCCATATGGGCGAAGAAGCGAGGGTCAAGACCTCCCACGGCAAGATAAACCTCGGGGCGTACCATCAGGCAAGCACCTGAGGCCCAGTGCACTTCGGTAGGGGTGTCGTACTGCCCCGTATCGGTCTCGCAAGTGCCGAAAATGCGCCCGCGGCAGTAAGGGTAACCGTTGCGGTCGAGGTAGCCCCCCGAGGCTCCGGCATACTCAAAGGTATCGCGATGCTTGTAAGCCAGCAGCTTGGGCTGGCATCCGGCACATCGCGGATTAGCCTCCATATAGTTGTAGAGCGTACGGTCCCACCCCGGGGTCGTAGCCACATCGGAGTTGAGCAGCACCACATATTTATATTCAGAACCTACCGCGGCAATGGCGCGGTTATAGCCCTCGGCGAATCCGTAATTCTCGGCAAAACGTATGAGCTCAACCTTCGGAGCGTCGGGTTCTGTAAGATAGTCAAGCGACCCGTCGGTGCTCCCGTTGTCGGCGACTATTATCCGCGACACTTCGGGGTCGGAAGTCGACACCACTTCAGGCAGAAACTCCCGCAGGAGCTTCTCGCCGTTCCAATTAAGAATTATCACCGCTACCGGAGGGGTAGCTCTACGGGTATTTTCCAGCGATTGTGTGTCCATAGCCAGATAGGAGGATTTCGTTTAATAGTAGCCTCAAGCATAGAGGCATAGCGCTTGGTGAGCTCGCCGGCGGGAAGTTCGGCGGGAGTGTCGCACAGCGGGCGGCAGGTAATGCGGTAATGGCCGCGCGATATTTTCTCGGTATCCCAGTATATTGCTGCATTGCCCAGGCGCCTGCACAGGGTTTCGGTACCGCTGATAAAAGCTGTGGGCCGACCAAGGAAGAGCAGCGGCACTGTTGGGTCGCCGTGGCTCGGCTTCTGGTCGCTCATAAAGCCGGTCACGGTGAGCACACCGCTGCGCTGGAGCTTGAATAGGTCGCGGAAAACAGTGGCCTTGGCAAAGGAGCGCGACCCGAACCGCGAGCGCACGCGCAGCATAAGGCGGTCAAAAACAGCCGACCGCAACGGGCGGTACACCTGGCAGAACTCCTCTACCCTACCCTCGGGGCGCGTGGCATGCAGCGTCACCGAAGGTGCCCACTCCCAGTTACCCGTGTGAGCGAAGTACACGGTCACTGAGCGCCCCGCAGCTATGTGCGAGTCTATAAGCCCCACGTTCTCGAACGTCATGCGCCGCTCTATCTCGGCATCGGATATGTGCAGCAGTTTCACCGTCTCCACTATATAATCGGCAAAATTGCGGTAGAACTGCTTCTCTATGACAAGCCGCTCGGCGTCACTCTTTTCGGGGAAGCATGCGGCAAGGTTGCGGCGCACGAGTTTGCGACGGTAGCGCACTACCTTATATACCAAAAAGTAGAGAAAATCGGCAAAGACATAGAGCACACCGAAAGGCAAGAGGGCAAGCGCAGTAAGTATGCCCAACAGCACGCGGTAGCCAATTCCCTGCATCATAGGACTGGTATGGCTGTGAGTGTCTCGCCGTCGTCACAAAGCGACACGAGCTTCATCGGGCGCAGCGTGTTATCGTATTCGGGCGTAAGCTCGGTGGCCACACGCAGGTAGTTGTCGGTATAGCCCCCCAGGGGGTGACCGTCGCGCGAGTGTTCAAGCAGTACGGGGCGCGTAGTACCCACAAAACGGCTTGCAAAAGCTGCATGCTTCGCAGCGCTCAGGGCTATCATCTCGGCCGACCGCACGTGCTTCTCATGCTGCGACACCACATGCTCAATCTGCAGGGCACGCGTGCCGGGGCGCTCTGAGTATGCGAATACGTGCAGATGCGATATATCGAGCCCGGCAATGAAGTCGTGCGACGCCCGGTAGCGCTCCTCGGTCTCACCTCGCGCACCCACAATAAGATCCACTCCGATAAATGCATCGGGAATAACGCGGCGTATGCGCTCTATCTTCGAGGCAAATAGCGCCGTATCATAGCGGCGCCGCATAAGGGCAAGCACCTCATCGTTGCCGCTCTGCAGGGGTATATGGAAGTGCGGCATGAAGCGCTGCGAACCGGCCACGAAGTCGATTATACTGTCGGTGAGCAGGTTAGGCTCTATCGAAGATATGCGGTAGCGCTCTATACCCTCCACGCGGTCGAGGGCGCGGCAGAGGTCCTCGAAATTATCGTCACGGCCATGACCGAAGTCACCGATATTCACGCCCGTAATCACAATTTCCTTACCGCCGCTGTCGGCCACGGCTTTTGCCTGATCCACAATCTGTTCTATAGTGCCGGAGCGCGAGCGACCGCGGGCGGCAGGTATGGTGCAATAGGTACACCAATAGTCGCAACCGTCCTGAACTTTAAGGAAATAGCGTGTACGGTCGCCTCGCGAGCACGACGGCATAAAGTCGCGCAGCTCTTTGGCAGCAGGCACGGCAGGCGCCTGTTGACGACCCTCGAACCATGCCAACGCATGATTAACAAGGGCGAGTTTATCGTTAACACCGGCCACCACGCCCACTCCGGGCAGAGCCGACACTTCTTCGGGCTTTAGCTGTGCATAGCAGCCCGTTACGAGGATTAGTGCCTCGGGATAGCGGCGGTTGAACGAGCGTATGGCGCTCCGGCATTTGCGGTCGGCCTCGGCGGTAACGCTGCACGAGTTCACCACTATTATGTCGGGCGCCTCTCCGTCGGCAACCGATGGGATACCCGCTTTGGCAAAGGTGTCGGCCACCGATGCCGTCTCGGCAAAATTCAGTTTGCAGCCGAAGGTATGATATTGAGCCTTGAGAGGCTTTGTGAAGACTGAGTCGTCGGTCATTGATTGAAGCGGTTGATAATTCCTGCAATAGCCCTCGCATCGGCCTCCGACGTGCCCGATGATATGGGAATACTCACCACTCGTGAGGCAAGATACTCCGTTACAGGCAGTTGAAGCTCTGCAAAAGCGATGTAGCAGGGTTGTTTATGAGGCGGCACGGCATAGTGTATGTCTGTGCCAACTCCATTATCGGCAAGGTATTGGCGGAAAGCGTCGCGCTCCTCCACCGTCAGAACATATTGGTGCCATACCGCGCGGTCGGGGTCATCTACAAGTGGCTTATGCACAGCCGGATTGTCGATTTCGCTGTCATAGATTGCAGCCAGGCGTCGGCGGTGCGCGGTCTCACGCTCGAGGTACGGCAGTTTGGCAAGGAGGAAGGCCGCCTGCACAGGGTCGAGGCGGCAGTTATATCCTTGATATATATTGTGATAGCGCGTATCCGAGCCGTAATTGGCAAGAGCCCTCACGGTGCGGGCGAGCTCTTCGTCATTGGTGGTCACGGCACCGGCGTCACCGAGCGCCCCGAGGTTCTTGGTCGGATAGAAGCTGAAGGCAGCGGCATCGCCGAGAGAGCCTGTGCGGGTGGTGCCGCGCGGCGAGGGGGTCGCTGCATCGGCGCCTATAGCCTGCGCGTTATCTTCCACAATAATAAGGCCGTGGCGTGCGGCAAACGACGCCAAAGCCTCGTCATAGCAGGGTCGCCCATAGAGATGCACGGTGAGTATGGCTTTCACCGCCGGTGTCATGGCAGCCTCGAGGCGCGAGGTATCAAGGTTATGCGTCAGCGCATCGGGCTCGACAAACACCGGGGTCAGCCCGCTGTCGGTAATCGCAAGCACAGAAGCTATATAAGTGTTGGCCGGAACCATTACCGCATCGCCCTTGGAGAGGCGACCGAGCTCTATATATGACTTAAATATAAGTCGCAGAGCATCAAGACCATTGCTGACACCTACGGCATAAGCTGTGCCTGTATGTGCCGCGAGCGCGGCCTCAAAATCGGCACACTCGCCGCCGCCCACATAGCGCCCGGAGTCTATGACTCGTGCCGCAGCCTCTTTCAAGGCTCCGGCAAAAGGGGCATTGATTACCCCGAGGTCGAGAAAAGGATATTTCAACTCACTCATCGACACCCGAAATTTTCAGAAAACGGTCCATATCGCGTATATAATCGTCCTCATCATAGATTGTCGATGCGAGAACCATGCACACCGAGCCCGACGAGAAATCGTCCATCGTCCGCCAGTAACCCGCAGGGATATACAGGCCTTGATACGGGCGGTTGAGTATGAAATGGCGCCACGAACGACCGTCGAAAATATTCACCCTGAAGCTGCCAGAGGTCGCCACAAGTATCTCCTGCCCCTCGATATGGGCATGCCCGCCGCGCGTTTCACCGGCAGGAACATCATATGTCCAGAACACGCGCTCTATGCGGAAAGGCAACTGGCTGTCACCTGTCTGTATGAAAGTGAGGTTGCCGCGCGGGTCATAGATGCGCGGCAATTCCACGATTGCGGGATTAAGAGATTTTTCCATTGGCAAGTTTTTTCAGGTATTGGCCGTAATGTGTTCCTATCATGGTGTCGGCTAACGCGGAGAGTTTCGCCGCATCGATGAATCCGCGGCGGAAAGCTATCTCTTCAAGGGCAGCCACAAGCAGCCCCTGGCGCTTCTGTATGGCCTCGATGAAAGCCGACGCTTCCATAAGCGAGTCGATAGTACCGGTATCGAGCCACGCGAAACCGCGCCCGAAGCGCTGCACGCACAGCTGTCCGGCGTTCATATATGCCTCGTTCACAGATGTTATCTCAAGCTCGCCGCGGGCCGAGGGTTTTACGGCGGCGGCAACATCGGCAGCCCCCGCGGGGTAGAAGTAGAGCCCAACGACGGCAAGGTCGCTCTCGGGCACCGACGGCTTCTCGACGATTGACACGGGCGTGCCCGCGGCATCGAGGGTGACAACTCCGTAGCGCGAGGGGTCGTCGACAGGATAACCGAAAATCGTGGCGCAACCTGCCTCGGCGTCGGCACAGGCCTCGGCGAGCATGGAGCTGAAGCCCTGGCCATAGAAGATATTGTCGCCGAGCACGAGGCACACGGCATCATCGCCCACAAAATCGCGGCCTATAGTCAGTGCCTGCGCCAGGCCCTCGGGGTGAGGCTGGGGTGCGTATTCTATGGTGATACCGAAGCGGCTGCCGTCGCCCAACAGTCGCTCGAAAAGCGGCAGGTCGGCAGGGGTCGATATCAGTAGCACCTCGCGGATTCCGGCTAAAAGGAGCACCGACAGTGGGTAATAGATCATCGGCTTGTCGTAAACCGGAACAAGCTGTTTCGATATACCCATCGTAATCGGATAAAGACGCGAGCCGGTGCCCCCGGCAAGTATTATTCCTTTCATAATCAGCGGTTGGCGTACATTTCGCGGTAATACGAGCGGTAGCTGCCGTCAACTATATCGGCAAGCCACTTGCGGTTGGCAAGATACCACCGCACGGTGCTCCGCAGGCCTTCGGCAAAACTTACTTCGGGGCGCCAGCCGAGCTCTTCGATAGCCTTGGAGGCATCTATGGCATAGCGCAGGTCGTGACCGGGACGGTCGCCCACAAATCGAATCAAGCTTTCGTCAACACCCTCGTTATCATCAAGTTCCGAGGCCATTATGGTTATAAGCTCTTTCACGAGGTCGATATTGAGGCGCTCGCTGTAGCCCCCGAAGTTATACACCTCGCCCGCGCGCCCCTTGCGGGCAGCGGCAAGCACTCCGCGGGCATGGTCGGTCACATAAATCCAGTCGCGCACGTTCAGGCCACGACCATACACAGGCAACTCCTTGCGGTCAAGGATATTATTGATCATCAGCGGTATGAGCTTCTCGGGATATTGGTAGGGGCCGTAGTTGTTGCTGCAGCGTGTGACTGTCACGGGGAGCCCGAAAGAGTGACCGTAGGCAAGCACCATAAGGTCGGCCGAGGTCTTCGACGCCGAGTAAGGCGACGATGGGCAAAGGGGAGAGCTCTCGCTGAAATAGGTGCTGCCGTAGGTTACGCCTCCTTCGTTCCGGCCAAGGCGTGCCACGGTGGCAGGGGGCAGTGGCGCACCCTCGGGGATGTCGAGGGGCAGCTGACCGTAAACTTCATCGGTGCTCACCTGCACATATTTTTTGAGCGAGGGCTCTTCTCCGGCGGCAAGCTGGGCCTTGCGCTGAGCCACCGCGCAGTCGAGCAGGTTGAGCGTACCCTCCACATTGGTGCGCACAAAAGGCCGCGAGTCGGTAAGGCTGCGGTCCACATGTGTCTCGGCGGCGAAGTTTATTATATAATCGGGGCGATGCTCGGCAAGTATACGGTTCACGAGCTCACGGTCGGCGATGTCGCCTTTCACAAACTCTATGGCGCCTTCTTCAAGCTCTCGGGCCAGCGATGCAAGATTACCGCAATACGTAAGGGCATCGAGCACCACAACGCGCGCAGCAGGCTCGGTGGCAAGGAGATGCTTCACAAAGTTCACACCGATAAAACCGGCACCACCGGTCACAAGAAAGCACTCTTTCATCATTTGCTCTCGGTGGAGGGTTGGGGCAGATTGGCGAGCTGGTCGCGGGCGGTGGCGAGCATACGCTCATATTTCTCGCGACGGAGAGAGGCAAGGCGCTGCGCCTGAAGTGCCTCGCTATACTGGTAGCAGTCAACGAGCTGCGACCGCAGTTTATCGTCGATTTTCACGGTAGCGTTGCCTTTGCTGCCGCGGAGTATGAGTTTCGAGGTTCCGGGGTGCTGCTGCAGCCACTCCCCTACTCCTTCGAGTTCCTCGGGGTTGAACGACGCCGACTCCGACCCCTCGACCTTCACAAGACGCGAGGGAGAGATTGCCGACGAGGAAACCGACGTGGCGCCGTCCACAAACTCTATAGAGTTAAGCCCTATCGACTTGCCCTGCACATTGGCTACGATATAGAAAAAGCCTTTCTCCGACACTCGTGGCTGTATGCCCGTGGCAGTCATCACCTTCTCGGGTGCGTTCTTGGGTATGAAATAGCTCTCCAGACCAACGCTGCTCTCCACGCGGCGGAAGCGGTCGTTCCACGCCTCGCGGTCTATTGTCGTGCGGGCAAGGTTGGCGTCGGCAACCTGGATGCTGTCAATGGCTATGCCCTCTATGGCCTGTGCACGCAGGCGCAGGGCCGAGCGGCGGAGTTCGGTCTGCGCGGGGTAGCGCGAGTTAAGCGTGTCGAGCAGGGTTATGGCACCCGCGTAATTATGGTTTTCGAGAGCGGCCTCGCTTTGGGCCACAAGCTCGGCGGCAGCCTCTCGCTCGCCGTCGCCGCACGAGGCCATGGCAAGAAGCACGAGGGCTGCACCTATGAGTCGTTTACTTGTTTCTATGAACATTTTTAACACCTTTTACAGTAGCGATTTTCTTGATGAGCTGGTCAAGCGCGGCGGTGTCGGAAACCCCGACAACGAGCACGCCCTGGAAGAGCCCGTCGTTCGAATCAATAGATATACTGCGCAAAGATACGGATTTTTCTTTATTTATAATAGAGGTGATGTTCGTTACGATGCCTATATCGTCTTTACCGACAACTCGGATAGCGGCGGCAAAATCCGCTCCCTTGTTGCCGCTCCACCGCGTGCGTATCAGGCGGTAGGGATATTTGCGCCGTATGTCGCCGGCGTTAGGGCAGTCGGTACGGTGAATCTTGATAACGCCCTCCGACGACACAAAGCCGAAAACATCATCGCCGTAAATGGGGTTGCAGCACTTGGCAAGGCGGTAGTTTATACCCTTGATATTATCGCCGATAACAACCACGTCGGAGTTCCCGCTCTCGGCGGCAGCCTCCTCCTCGCCCGGCTGCAGGGTGTAGCTCGCCGCCGACACGCGCTCGCCGCCCTCGTCGCCCTTGAGCTGGCGGGAGAGGCACTCCAGATAGGTGTCAACAACGTCGTTAACCTCGAGCTCGCCGCTACCCAAGGCACTGAAAAAGGCTATGTTGGTCTTATACCCCATGCGGGTGATGGTGCGCGACATATTGGCCTCGTCGTACTCCATTTTACGGTTCTTGAACCGCCGCTGCAGCAACTCCTTGCCCACATCGGCGCTGCGGTTCTCGTTCTCCTTGAGCACGGCGCGTATCTTGTTGCGAGCCTTCGAGGTAACGACTATCGACAGCCAGTCGCGGTTGGGCTCCTGCTGTGGCGAGGTAAGAATCTCAACGGTGTCGCCGCTGGCAAGACGGTAGTTGAGCTTGCGGTTGCGCCCGTTAACCTTGCCGCCAACGCAGCGAGTGCCTATCTTGGTGTGTATATTGAACGCGAAGTCAAGAAGCGTGGCGCCCTGCGGCAGCTTATAGAGGTCGCCGCGCGGGGTGAACACAAACACCTCGTGGGCATATACGTCCATTTTGAAATTGCGCATAAGCTCCATGGGGCCGGTATGCGCCGTCTCAAGTATGTCGCGCACATTGGCCATCCATGTGTCGAGGTTGTTCTCGCTCTTTATGCCCTTGTACTTCCAGTGTGCGGCAAGGCCTTTCTCAGCAATGGCGTCCATACGCCGGGTGCGTATCTGCACCTCAACCCAACGCTCGCCGGGGCCGTAGACGGTGATGTGCAGACTCTCGTAACCGTTGCTTTTGGGTATGCTCAGCCAATCTTTGAGGCGTCCCGGATTGGGGCGGTACATATCGGTAACAATCGAGTAGGCGAGCCAGCACTCGGGCTTCTCGCGCTCAGGCGGACAGTCGATTACTATTCTGATTGCAAAGAGGTCGTAGATGTCGTCAACAGTGTTGTGCTGCTTCTTCATCTTGTTCCATATCGAATAAATCGACTTCGTGCGACCTTTTATCTCAAAATTCAGACCCTCGGCCTCGAGCTTTTCTTTAACAGGAGCTATGAACTCGGCTATATACTGGTCGCGCTTAACCTTGGTCTCCTTAAGCTCGCGGGCTATGCGCGAATACATCTCGCGGTTGCTGTATTTCAGCGACATATCCTCAAGCTCACTCTTTATGGCATAGAGGCCCAGGCGGTGTGCAAGAGGGGCATAGAGGTAGTTCACCTCATAGGCCGTCTCCTTCACAAGGTTCTCGTTGGGGTGGTGGTTGATAGCGCGCATGAGAGCCAAACGGTCAACTATCATTATGATTATCACCCTTATATCTTCGGCAAAAGTGAGCAGAAGCTTGCGGAAATTATCGCTCTCCACGGCGGCGCTGCGGCTATAGAGCCCCGCAACCTTGTCGATACCGCGCACAAGGGCGGCAACATCATCGCCCCACATTTTCTTCACCTGATCTTCAGCCAGGTGACCGGTGCGGCTTATCGGCGACAGCAGCACGGCAAGCACCATATTCGGGTCGGGGTCTACACTCCGGCACAGCGTCTCAGCCGTCTCCACAGCACGCAGAACGCCGTTGAACCCGAAACGGTCGCGCGTAAAAGCTCCCGCCTCAACAGACGAGGCAAGCGCTCTGCGCACAGCCTTACGCGCCTCGGCATCAACTCGCTCGCCAAGGTGTCCGAGCAAACTCCGGTGCAACTGCCGCAACCTCTGAAGCTCGTCGTCTTTGAAAAATTTTTCTTCCATACTATATGTAACGCTTCTGTTGCAAAATTAATAAAAAAAACACGATTCCAAGCCCTCCGATATAAAAAAGACCGGACGCGCAGGACTGCCCCGATAATTATGGGACTCTCCTGCACGTCCGGATAGTAGCGGCTCTCACGAGTGTGTCCGAAGCCACGCCCATGCGCAGCCTCTTTTTATTCAACGCTTAAGTCTTTTTCTCACTCTTTCTTCTTGGTATGAAAGTCTAATGCGGGCAGAATCGCTTGCGCGATCCATTGCGTCAGCAACCACGCCTGCCAACTCTTCGTCGGTCATGATTTCCACATTTTTTATACGCTCATAGAAGCCCCCATACACAGGTGTTATCTTTTGTTCTTTATCCCTTACGTCATCATTTGGTATCGGGACATCTCTCAACCACTTTTTCCATATGAACTTCCAAGCCTCAAGATCATCGCAGAGCTTGTCGACATGCAGCGGGTCATCGTTTATCATGTCGTCGTAGAAGAGAATCACCTCATTTTGGGCTCCGGCCATTTTGTAGAGACTGACCACCAACATCGACGGCATGGGCGCATAACCACTGATAGCGGCGATTCTCTTTGCCCAGGCGAGACCCTGAGGAACGTTTTGGTCACTCATCAACGCCAACGCGTATACCCACATAGCGGCAAGATTATCATTGAAGGCTGCTTCAGTAATTCCGGCACGGTCACATAATGTGCGGCGCGTACCGTCATTGTCTTTCGATTTCTTTATAGCTTGCTTTAACAGCGGTAGGTTAGGATCTGCAAATGCCGTTCTTGCATTACGAAGTCGGAACAACCAATAATCTACAGCATCTGCTGTAAGAGCCTTTGCCTTGTGTTCCTGAATCATGTCGGCCATCACAAGAAACTTTTCCATAGCCGGAGTCTTGCTGCCATGCAATTTCTCATAGTTTGCAATATACTCCCGAGGGATAGTGATGCCTCCGTTGGAAAGGCAGATGGGCAAGTACTTTTCCAACCCCTCTTCAATGCCGCCCTCGGCTGCTATCTCGTAGTATCCGGCGAGCCGTTCTTCATAGAACTTATAGTTGGCACACATCTCAGGATACATGGCTGCTATCTGTTCGGCAACCTGCTCGCCACAATAACCGGTCATCCATTTTTTGGTAGAGGCGCTTTCATCTTCAGTTTTCCCGGCGGCAATCTTCTCTTGCAGTTCTTGTTCGAAGAGGCGCGCACGCTCGAGGGCGGTCTTGGGCATTTTTTCCTTAACGCCGCTGTCAAGGATCTTCATGTATTTTTCGGGATCCTTCTTTATGCCGTCCCACGAGGTGTAGAGTTTGGCATGGCCGATGTAGGCTTCGTCGCATTTTTCCTTCTCTGCCTTCTTATACCATTCCTCGGCTTTTTTGGCATCTTTAGCCACCCCGTCGCCCTTGGCATATGCATCGCCAACGGCCAGCATGGCCGCAACATCGCCGCTCTTCGCTTTCTTTTCAAGCTCTTTGGAGTACTGCGCTGTGGCGCTGCCGGCAACAAGCACGGCTGCTAACATCAGCATTATCACTTTTTTCATTATTCGAGTAGTTTAAGGGTTTCTTTCTGAGAGTCGATAAACGTGGTCTGCTGCCGGAGCAGTTGATTGAGGGTTGCTTCGCTGCTGAACACGGGCTTGAATTTCTTGATGAAATTCTTATAACTCTTCTCATATTTTTTCACCACTTCCTGGCGTGCCTTATCCTTTTTATAGGCCATGACGGCAGTGTTCAGAGTTTCTATTTCCTGAGCTCCGGGGGCTAAGGGGTCTACCTTGGTAGCATCCATTACCAGAGTTCCGTTCTTCTCAATGTGGTAAGTACCCTCCCACATTTCATTAGGCTTGTAGTATTTCATCACAGCGCTCACCGAGCCGTCTTCACCAAAGGTGTAGTTACCCACCGTATAATCAGGGGTCTCCCCGAAGCGCTCTTTGTCGCGGAGCACGGCGGTCTTTGTCCGGCGAACTAAACTTTCATAATCACGGCTTATGCCTTTCTCGCGCTTATCGTTGGCAACTTGTTTCCAGTAGTCAAGCTTCTCGAAAACCTCCTTGTCATATATATCGCCGGGACTCTGAGTTTTCGACGTCAGATGTACCGGCTTGCCGTTCATCGTACCCACAAGCTCTTCAGCTGTAAGATATTTTACATCGATAGTCACCTCAGGGAATTTCTCGGCAGCCTCCTTGGAGGATTTCTTGTACCTCTCGCGGCCGGCGATAGCGTCTTCATTCAAATATTTGAGGTCGTTCTCCTGCTGGCGATTAGCATAACGGCGGTCCGACTCCGATGTATAGTGTGTATTTTCATCGTCATCTTTAATCCATTCTTTGTATGCCATGCTTGCATTACCCGTAGGCGTTATGGTGAGCTTGCCGTCGGTGTAGGTCCATTTCATATTAAGCAGAGCGGAGTGTTGCCAGCCAAGGGTGCCGCCCATCACAACATTGCCCCTGCGCTTCACACGGTTACCAACCTTTTGCTTGAGTTCGCCACCCATATAGGGGCTGAAATACTCGTAGTAGGGCTTCTGGGTGCAGAATATCGTACCCTTGCCGTTGCGCTCGAATGTGAAGGCAACAGTCTCATAATTGTCTTCCTTGAACTCCGGAAATCCATTGCGGACGTAGCGGCAGCCTACAGGTGTTTTAATTGATTTGGCTTTCAAATCCCTCTCGCGATAGAGGCGGTAATCCTCTCTTGTACCGTCGGCATGCACAATGGTGCCGTAGAAGAGTTTTACTTTAGTTTTGGGGTGCCTTTTCTTATAGAAATCCCTATCGCTCAGCGCCTCTATTCTGTTGTAGCCGGTGGTAAGCAGACCGTAAAATACGCTGTTCTCGGCTTTGTTGCTAAGAATTACATAATAGATATACGGGCATCCGTCATACTTGGGGTATGTCCAGCCGGCGAATGTGATAAATACCGGATTTCCTATGTGGTCGGTTACGCGTTGTGGCTCATGAATTAGATGACGATACTCTGTTTCCCACGTGTCGTTCCCATCTTCAATGGTTGGGTAAGAGTTAACCTTGGGCAGTCTGAGGTCAACAAAGTCATCTGTTTGCAATGCAGCCGAATCGATAGGCTCAAATCGCTGAGCCTCTGTAGCAAGAGCGGAAAGCAGAACAACCGCAGCTAAAGCTATCCTACGGAGTAATCCGCCGCCCTGTAATTGCGGGGTGGGGGTAACAACATATTGTAAATCAGGGTTTTATAAGCGGTCTACCGCTTAGCATTTGTAAAAGTGATATGGTTTATTGCCACAAAGATAAGAAAAAAAACGCAATTCCAAGCCCTCGCCTTCAAAAATTCCGGTAATCCCACTCCTTTAATATCAGCCGTCTTTCTTTGACTTCCCGCAAACATATCGCAGGCTCCGATTCTTCGCGAGTCGGAGCCTGCTGTATCAAAAAAGTTAGTATTACTGCTAAACTCTAAGAGTGTCTTATTACTTATTTAGTACGACCAAACAAGCCGCCACAGGTTTAATCGGCTCTCCAACATTTAACATCACTTAACTTTAGCTACAAGGTTTCCCTCGGCTCGGAGCTTCCCCTGCTCCACCATCTCGCCGATATGAGCCACAAGTTCGGCGAAATGACGCGGATACCAAGCCTTCAGCGAACGCACATCAAGCCACTCCTCAGGAGCTATCATGCCGAAGAAAGCATCAAGACGGCGCTCGAAAGCCGCGCCGTCGAAACTCCCGGAGTGACGTTTGCCGCGGCACACATCGCAAGTACCGCACTCTCCGGCGGCGTTCTCGCCAAAGTAGCGCAACATGCCGGCCACGCGGCAACGGGCGTCATCGAACATAAAGTCGCTCACAGCCTTGATCTGCCGCTCCATGGCCGCACGGCGGTCTTCGTAGATCTCGCGCCCGAAAATCAGTTGCTCCGAAGGCACCCGGTTGGCGGTAAATAGAATATAAGGCGTGCGGCGCCGGGGGATAAACGACACTATACGGTTGCGGCGCCAGCTTTTAAGTATCTCATATATAGTATCCTCAGCAATACCCGTCCCGCGAGAAATATGCGATTGGTTTATCTGCACAAGGTCGGTGAAGAGCCCTGTGTAGTTGCGAAGCACAAAGTCCATGAGCAGCTCCTCAGCAGGGCTGAAATCTATCTCATAAAGCTCGTGACGGCGCACCGTAATCATCAGCTGCGCCTCAATATCAAGCTCCTCGGTAAACTCAAAGTAGCCCGCACGGTGCAAAATGGAGATTGCGCTCATCACAAGGTTTGGAGGCATATGGTAGCGCACGCACATCACAGCGGGGTCGAAGTCGAAAATCGCGCCAAAACCCTCGCCCATGGGCAGACTCAGAAACCTGCAGATCTCATCGTAGGTATGCCTTATGAAATCCTTCTCGGGGAAAGCCGTGGCGAGCCGTCGCGCCAAAGTCGCACGGTCGCGGTTACCCACTAACAGCACCGCGAGCGAAGGCAAACCGTCGCGCCCCGCACGCCCCGCCTCCTGGTAGTATTCCTCAAGGGTCGTAGGAGGGTCGTAGTGCACCACAACCCGCACATCGGCCTTGTCGATACCCATGCCGAAAGCCGTCGTAGCCACCATTATACGCGTCGCTCCGCTCTGCCAGCGGTCCTGCCGCTCAGCCTTCTCGCGCACCTCGAGCCCGGCGTGGTAGAACAAAGCCCCGAAGCCCTCGCGCACGAGCAGTGCGGCAAGGTCGGAGGCACGCTTGCGGCTGCGCGTATATATTATGGTGCTCCCCGCCGTGCCCCTGAGCACCTCAAGAAGCTTGCCGTACTTATCAGTGGTATGCCTTACAAGAAACGAGATATTGGCACGGGTAAAACTCAGGGCGAAGCGCGCAGGCGATTTCATTTCGAGCCTCTGCGCTATATCATCTACAACTTCGGGAGTGGCCGAGGCCGTAAGGGCAAGCACGGGAGCCTCAGGGAAAGCCTCACGAAGCAAGGGCAGCCGCAGATACGAGGGGCGGAAATCATAGCCCCACTGCGAGATGCAGTGTGCCTCATCTACAACGATAAGCGACACGTTCCACCCCGCTATGCGGGCAAGAAAATTCTCCGACACGGCGCGCTCAGGAGCTATGTATAGCAGCTTCGTACGCCCCTGTATGCAGCACTCGCAGGCATAGTTTGTCTCGGCGCGCGTCATGCCCGAATATATGCAGGCAGCGCGTATGCCCCGGCGCCGCAGGTTATCCACCTGATCCTTCATCAGCGAGATGAGCGGCGTTATCACCAGCGTGAGCCCCGGCAGCATAAGGGCCGGAACCTGAAAGGTAATCGACTTTCCGCCACCCGTCGGCAGCAGCCCTATGGTATCGCGGCCGCCGAGCACCGAGCGCACAATCTCCTGCTGCATGGGCCTGAAAGAGTCGTAGCCCCAGTAGCGGCGAAGCACCTCGCAGGGGTCGTCGGGCATGGCAGCAGGAGCGTCGGCCACATAGCCGTCGCTGTCGCTGAAATCATAATGTCCGTAGGGAGTGGGCTCGTCGGTCATACCTCGGCGGTGCGTATCTGCTTGACCATAAGCTGCAGAGGCGAGGCGGCGTTCTGGTGCTTGTTCTCCTCTATGGTATAGCAGATGTTGAAAGGCTTGCCGGAATGGATATGCTCGAAGTACTGAGCCATGTTGAAGGCTATACCGTTTATCACACGCCCCGAGGTATCGTCAACAAGCTCAAGCTTTATATGCTCCAGATTGCGGCCCACAAGGCGGCTCGTGCCGAAATCCTTAACGCGGCGGGTGCAGAAAGTGGGTATGCGGTTGCCGGGGCCGAAAGGTGTGAAGAGCCGCAGCGTCGATATGAACTCGGGCGTAATCTCGGAGAAGGAGAGGAAGGCGTCAATATCTATCTGCGGTGTAAGCTGTTCGGGCAGGATATTCGCCGCCACATACTCCTCGAAGCGCTGGGTGAAAGCGGGTATGTTCTCCTCGCGCAGTGAGAGACCCACGGCGTAGGTGTGGCCGCCGAAATTCTCGAGCAGGTCGCGCGCCGACTCCACTGCCTTGTAGATGTCGAAACCCTGCACAGAGCGCGAAGAGCCCGTGGCAAGACCGTTGGAAAGCGTAAGCACAACCGACGGCTTATAGTACAACTCAGTGAGGCGCGAGGCCACGATGCCTATTATACCCTTGTGCCAGTCTTTATTATAGATAACTATCGACTTCTTGGGCGAGTGCACCTCGCCGCGCGCCTCAAGGATAGCGTTGGCCTCCTCGGTAATGCGCTTGTCGAGCTCCTTGCGGTCTTTGTTATACTGGTCAATCTCAAGTGAGCGACGGGCTGCCTCCTTGGAGTCGCGGGCCACGAGAAGCTCAACAGCCTCGCTGCCACTCTGCATGCGCCCCGACGCATTGATGCGCGGACCGATTTTAAATACTATATCGTTGATCGTTATCTCCTTGCCGCCAAGCCCGCAGGTGCGGATAATGGCGCGCAGACCCATATTAGGGTTGGTGTTCAGGCGTTTGAGACCGGCATAGGCAAGCACGCGGTTCTCATCGACCATAGGCACGATGTCGGCCGCGATACTCACGGCCACAAGGTCGAGCATACACTCGAGCTCGGCGGTGGCTATGCCGTTGCTTATCGAGAACGCCTGCATGAACTTATAGCCCACGCCACAGCCCGAGAGGTGGGGGCAGGGGTAGGTCGAGCCTTCGAGTTTGGGGTTGAGGATAGCCACAGCCGGGGGAAGCTCGGCATCGGGCATATGGTGGTCGCAGATAATGAAATCGATGCCCAACGACGCCGCATAGGCTATCTCATCGTTGGCCTTGATGCCGCAGTCGAGGATTATGACGAGCTTCACACCCTGAGAGGCGAGGTCGTCGATAATCTTGTGCGATATACCGTAGCCCTCCTCATAGCGGGTGGGAATGTAGAAATCGAGCTCGGAGTAGAAATTCTGCAGGTAGCGGTAAACGAGAGCCACGGCAGTGGTGCCGTCCACATCATAGTCGCCGTAAACAAGTATTTTTTCTTTGGCGCCCATGGCCCGGTTGAGACGCTCGACGGCCTTATCCATGTCGGGCATGAGGAAGGGGTCGTGCAGGTCGCGGAGCGAGGGGTGGAAAAATTTCTCGGCAGCATCAAGCGTGGTAATGCCGCGCTGCACAAGCAAATCACTGACAGGCGGGCAATTGGCAAAACGGCGCGCGAGTTCGGCGCCGAGCTTCTGCTCTTCGCTTGACAAAGACGGGAAGTTCCATTTGCGTGTCATTCGTTGCTACTCCTTTTCGGAGTGCAAAGATACGAAAAATAAACGAGAAAACGAGCGCCGCCCGCACAATTTCTTTGCCCCTCTGTCAATTGCCGAGGGCATTGTCGAGAATCGCCTCAAGGATAGCGCCTCCGATAGGCACGAGCCATAGCGAGCCTTCATCAGTTACCGTAGGCGTCGGGCGGTTGGGCTTCCCTGCAGGCTGCGTACCCGAGAGAGCATAGTCGGAGTCGGCCACCTGCATGGCACTCCACACGGCCTCCGAAATCGCTGCTACAAGACGCTCGGCCTCCTCCGGCGCTCCCTTGCGGTCGCGCAGAAAAACGGCTATGGTATAGAAGCCGAACGAGCCGTCGGAGCGCGGATAGTAAACAAAGCCAACATCGTTGGTGTTGCCGGTACCGCCCTCCGAAGCAAAACCGGTACCTGTTTTATGGAAAATGGTAGCACGGCCCGCGGGCAGTCCCGCAGGCAGACGGGTGGCACCGAAAACCGTAGGCTGCGACATCACCGCACGCACAATCATCGAAGTGGTGTCGGAGCAGAAAAAGCTATGCATCAGCGTGGCGGCATCGGCGGGCGTTGCATGGTTCGAGCTGCACCGCGCAGGGTCGGCGTGCATCTCATCTTCGGTATATCGCAGGCCGAAATCGCGGGCAGGCGACACGCGCCGAAGCACACTGTCAATAAGCGCAGGCGAGCCGTAGCGGTCAAAGAGAATATCGGCGGCATTATTGTCGCTCATCAGCATGGTGTACTCCAGCAGCGACACAGGCGAAATATAATAGCCACCCGCAGGATAGCGCGCCCTCAGCGGGCTCCACGTACCGGCCTTAAGGTCGCTCTTGGCAACGAGGATACTGTCGGTAAGCAGCCGATCGCCGAGCATATGCGAGAGCGCCACCGCCTGGTAGAATTTCACCACACTTTCCAGGGCAAAGACACTGTCGGCGTTCACTCCCGCAGTATCGCCCTGCGAAGTTATCACGGCGATACCCACTCCCGGCACCCCGGCAAAGCGGTCGAGAGCCTTCTGCAAGTGAGCCGACGGGGTTGCCATGGCAGCGCACGCCATGGCAAGAGCAACTGCGATGATAATAAGTTTTCGCATATCAGTGTATTGCATTGGTTTTACAAAAGCAAAATTAATAAATTTTCATCATCCCGCCAATTTTCAGTAATTTTGTCACTCCAACCCTAACTCCCCAACTCCCAACCCCTAACCCCCAACTCCTAACCCCCGAAATGTCCGAAATAGAACAACGCGCCCTAAGTTTGCTCAGCCGCTTCTACGGCTACCGCTCATTCCGCCCCGGCCAACTCGAGACAATCGAAGCCCTCGCCTCAGGGCGCGACGCCGTTGTGCTCCTCCCCACGGGCGGCGGCAAATCGCTGTGCTTCCAGATTCCGGCCCTGCTTTCGGAGCGCGGCGTTGCCGTTGTCGTCTCGCCCCTTATCGCCCTTATGCAGGACCAGACACAGGCTTTGGTGGCAAACGGAATCCCGGCGGCGGCGATACATTCAAATCAGGACGAGGGTTACAACCGCTCGGTGCTCGACGCCGCTTTTGCCGGAAAAATCAAGTTGCTATACACCTCGCCCGAACGCTTGCTAATGGAGTTGGAGCACTGGAAACATCTCAACATAAGCCTGTTTGCAATCGACGAGGCGCACTGCATATCGCAATGGGGGCACGACTTCCGACCCGACTACACCCAGCTCTCGCGCATCAAAGAAGAGTTCCCCTCGGTGCCGGTGATAGCCCTAACGGCCACCGCCGACAAGCTCACCCGCGACGACATCATCACGCAGCTCAGGCTCCGCGACCCTTTCTGCCTCCTGGGCTCCTTCGACCGCCCCAACATATCGCTCCGCGCCTACAGTAACCCGGGCATGAAAGCGCGCATGCAGTTCATTGCCAACCTCGCCCGTAAATATCCCCAGGACTCGGGAATCGCCTACTGCATATCGCGCGACGGCGCCGAGAAAACCTGCGCCGCACTCTCGGCCATGGGTCTGCGCGCGGTGTGCTACCACGCGGGCATGAGCGCCGATGCACGCAACCGCTCGATGCGCGCCTTCCTCGACGGCTCGGCGCAGGTAGTATGCGCCACCGTAGCCTTCGGCATGGGCATCGACAAGAGCAACATACGCTGGGTGGTGCACAACAATATGCCGGGCAATATCGAGAGCTATTATCAGGAGATTGGCCGCGCAGGGCGCGACGGCCTCCCCGCCGAGGCCGTGCTCTTCTACTCGTATTCCGATGTTATAATGCAGCGCAAATTCGCCGAGGAATCCGGCCGCCAAGGCCTCAACATCGAGAAACTCGGCCGCATGCAGGCCTACGCCGAAGCCCGTGTGTGCCGCCGCCGCATACTTCTGAGCTACTTCAGCGAGGAGCGTGCCGCCGACTGCGGCAACTGCGACATATGCCGCAACCCGCCCTCGCGCTTCGATGGCACGATTTTGGCGCAGAAAGCTCTCAGCGCCGTTATGCGCACAGGTGGCACCAACATTGGCGTTTTCACCCTCATAAACATACTGCGCGGTGCCCGCCGCTCCGACATTGTACGCGCCGGATACCACACCATACGCACCTTCGGAGCAGGCATAGACCTCCGCCAGGAAGAATGGACCGACTACATAGGCCAGATGATTCAGCTCGGAGTATTCGAGATAGCATACGACGACGCCAATCACCTACGAGTTACGCCCTTGGGCATGCGCATACTCAAAGGCGAGGAGAAGCTAACCCTCTCTACCTACGTACCCGCGCAGCAGGGAGCCAAGGGCCGTAAGAGAGCCGTGGAAAGCGGCCCCGAAATTTCGGCCGACCCCGTTCAGCAGCTCTTCGGTCAGCTCAAAGCCGTGCGCACCGACGTCGCTCGCAAGGAGGGTCTTCTGCCCTACCTCGTGTTCAGCGACGCTACCCTCCTCGACATGGCACGCCAACGCCCCGCCGACATCGACGAGCTCCTGCAGGTGAGTGGCGTAGGCGAGAAGAAAGCCGTGCGCTTCGGCAAATATTTCATTGCCGCCGTGCGCAAGTTCGAGGGCCTCACAGCACGACAGGATACGGGAGCGAGTCTCCGCGAGACTCTCGTACTCTTCAACGCAGGAGTGAGCCCCTCCGAAATCGCCGAGATAAAAAAGATAAAGCTCTCCACAGTGCACTCGCATCTGGCAAACCTCATTGCCGAAGGCATGATAACAACCTACGGCACCCTCATCTCACGCAAGGAATATGAGACCATCGTCGCAGCCATGCAGGCCGACCGCGCCAAAGCATACGAGACCCTCTCCGAGACTTTCTCGCGCGGCATAATCGACATCGCCCTTGCCATTGCCCGCGTAAAAGGTGTGCTGTAAACAACCAATCTTCCATTTATTTGTTATTGTAATACAAATGTATTAACTTTGCACACAAAACAATTTATTATGGATTTAGCAATACAAAAGAAAGCCCAGAGTTTCAGATTACCCGTCGAACTCATCGATCGTCTAAAAATATTGGCACGCAAACAAAACAGAAGCCTTAACAATTTTGTGGAATGTGCGCTGCTTGATTTGGCTTACTCTGAGCCAAACAAAGATACTATAGCCGCAATAAACGAAGCAAAAGCCGGTGACCTTCAAGGTCCTCTCGATGTATCAAGTGTCGAGGCCATGTATAAATCCATGGGGCTATGAAAGTTTTACGCTTCTCAAGCCAATACAAGAAGGACGTCAAACGCTACCGCAACCAACCAAAAAAAATGGAAAAGGTTGTGGAGATATTGGGCAAACTCAGAGACGGGCTCCCAATTCCTGAAGAGAATAATCCTCACATGTTGAAAGGGAATTACAAAGGTTGCATGGAGTGCCATATCGAGGGCGACTTTCTGCTCATATGGATTGACGAGACCGAAAATCAGATTGGCGTGTTGCGTCTTGGCTCTCACTCCGAATTGTTTGGGTAGCGGTATCTTCTTTACATTTGGCCTAAAAGATTATAGCCAATTTATTTGCTTGCTCAACCGGCGCCACGAGGTTTTGCCCGTTTGCCCGTTTTTTCGTAATTTTGCATCAAATTTACCCATTGATGAAAAATATCCGCAACTTCTGCATAATAGCGCATATCGACCACGGCAAATCGACCCTGGCCGACCGTCTGCTTGAATATACCAACACCGTCTCCGCCAAAGATATGGAGGCTCAGGTGCTCGACGACATGGACCTCGAGCGCGAGCGCGGCATAACTATCAAGAGCCACGCCATACAGATGGACTATGAGCTCAACGGCGAGAAATACGTGCTCAACCTAATCGACACCCCGGGGCACGTCGACTTCTCTTACGAGGTATCGCGCTCCATAGCAGCCTGCGAGGGCGCACTGCTCATTGTCGATGCCTCGCAGGGTATTCAGGCTCAGACTATCTCCAACCTCTACATGGCTATCGACAATAACCTCGAGATTATTCCCGTGGTAAACAAGGTAGACCTCGACTCGGCAAACCCCGAAGAAGTTGAAGACCAGATTGTGGACCTCCTCGGCTGCAAACACGAGGAGATAATTCGTGCATCGGGCAAAACAGGCATCGGCGTTCCCGAAATACTCCAGGCTATTGTGGAGCGCATACCCGCCCCCGAAGGCGACCCCTCGGCACCCCTCCAGGCGCTTATCTTCGACTCGGTGTTCAACCCCTTCCGAGGTATCATCGCTTACTACAAAATCGTAAACGGCACTATCCGCAAAAACGATTTCGTGAAATTCGTGGCCACCGGCAAAGAATACCACGCCGACGAAATAGGCGTGCTCAAACTCGACATGGCTCCCCGAGCCGAACTCTCGGCTGGCAATGTAGGATACATCATCTCGGGCATAAAATCGAGTAAGGAAGTAAAGGTTGGCGACACCATAACACACGTCGAGCGCCCCTGCACCGAAGCTATCGACGGCTTCGAGGAGGTAAAACCCATGGTATTCGCCGGCGTTTACCCCATTGAGACCGAAGACTTCGAGAACCTCCGCACATCGCTCGAGAAACTCCAGCTCAACGACGCCTCGCTCACCTTCACCCCCGAGTCGTCGGCAGCCCTCGGCTTCGGTTTCCGTTGCGGCTTCCTCGGACTCCTCCACATGGAGATTATCCAGGAACGCCTCGGCCGTGAGTTCGACATGGACGTCATCACCACTGTGCCCAACGTTAGCTACCGCGTGTACGACAAACGCGGAACAATGACCGAGGTACACAACCCCTCGGGCCTCCCCGACCCCACGCTCATCGACCACATCGAAGAGCCCTACATCCGCGCATCGATCATCACCACTGCCGACTACATAGGCCCCATTATGACACTCTGCCTGGGCAAGCGAGGCGAGCTCATAAAACAGGAATACATCTCGGGCAACCGCCTCGAACTCACCTTCGACCTCCCCCTCGGCGAAATCGTAATCGACTTCTACGATAAGCTCAAGAGCATATCCAAGGGCTACGCGTCGTTCGACTACCACATCCACGACTACCGCGAGAGCAAGCTCGTTAAGCTCGACATCCTGCTCAACGGCGAGAGCGTCGACGCCCTCTCTACCCTCACCCATGCCGACAACGCCGTGACATTCGGCCGCCGCATGTGCGAGAAGCTCAAAGAGTTAATTCCCCGTCAGCAGTTCGAAATAGCTATCCAGGCAGCTATCGGCGCAAAAATCATTGCCCGCGAAACTATCAAGGCCGTGCGTAAAGACGTGACCGCCAAATGCTACGGCGGCGACATCTCGCGTAAACGCAAACTCCTCGAAAAGCAGAAGAAAGGCAAAAAGCGCATGAAGCAAATCGGCCAGGTGGAAGTGCCCCAGAAAGCATTCCTCGCCGTTCTCAAACTCGACTGACGCCGAGGCTTCTTACCCGTGCCTTTAGAGCGTGCGAGGGCAGAAAGCCCGAGCCTCGCGCCGCATAATTTGTTCAAGCACGGTAGCTTCAGCTACCGCATTATCCCTCACCGCCTTTGGTGTTGTGCGAGGGCGGAAAGCCCGAGCCTCAGGCCACCACTAATCAAGCCCCGGAGGGGCTGCATATGGTTAACCCGGGGTGCATGTCACCCCGGGCACAGCACCTCTTAGTCAAAGCCGCACCGAAGGTGCGGTTCCCCTGCGCCCTCGCTCGTGAAGGCTGCTTTGAAGTTGTACGAGGGCGGAAAGCCTGAGCCTCGCGCCGCCACTAATCAAGCCCCGGAGGGGCTGCATATCGTTAACCCGGGGTGCATGTCACCCCGGGCACAGCACCTCTTAGTCAAAGCCGCACCGGTGGTGCGGTACCACTGCACCCTCGCTCGTGCAGGCTGCTTTGAAGTTGTGCGAGGGCGGAAAGCCCGAGTTCGGGTTTCCCACGCATCACCACAAAAGGCCGCATGCTATCTTTGCAGCACCACTTTATCCTTTACCCTCTTGCCTTTTGCCTTAAGGCCGAAGGCCTTCTGCCTTATGCTCACTCCGCTTCCACATAGGCTCCGCCACAGGCGCACCCGCCCCGATATCACCGCCGAATTTCAGCGGTGGTACGGTCGCGCACTCCGTTGGTGGGAGCGCAAAGCCATCTACACCCTCGAGCGTCAGCGCCGCGCGGGCCTCACAATCCGAGCACAGATCATCGACTGGCCGGGCACCGACACCACACCCGTCCTCACAGCCTATATAAACTGGCTCCTCACTCGCGCCGAGTGGGCTGAGGTATCAGTAGTCTCCAAAACCACAAAAGAGGCAAAAGAGATAGCCAAAAGCATAAACCGTAAGCAAGTATTCACAGCCTCACACCGCAACGCCGACCGCCTCCGAGGCTGCAACTTCCACATTTGCCTCATCCATAATCTCTCAAATAAAGACTGGCGAACAGTCAACTCAGCCCTTGCCCCCGTCATACCCGACTACGGCATGGGCTGCGCCATTATCTACCACACCGGCAGCGGCACCCGTCGTCCCGAGCTCCCTCCCGCCTTCATTCCGCAGCCCACAATACGCGAGTATAAACAGCTCCACCCACACATCCCCTTCGACCACCCCGAGTCAACAGAGGCAGACCCCGACCCGCCCCCAAATAAACCCTCGCTCCTAACTCCTAACCCCTACCTCCTAACCCCTAACAGCCCCGTAGTCTTCTACGGGTCTGCGGCAGCTGCCCCGCCCCAATCGCAGCGAAGTGAAGCTTGACATGTTGAAATTAACCACCGCTCAAAAATAAAAAGAGCGCTCCGGGTGGGGCGCTCTCGGGTTATAGAGGTTAGAGGAGAATGAAGCTGAGTTATCAGCTATTTTGTGCAGCCTGGGGCTGTTGTGCGTTTTTCTGCTGACGTGCGGGACGGTCGCCTTTGTTGGCCTTACGGGGACGGTCGGCGCGTGCGCGGTCGGCATTGAGTTTGCCCATGCGGGGGCCGCCGCCGTTGATGAACTGGTTTTCGAGGAACTGGACGTACTGCTCGGGGGTGAGGACGGCCTTAACGTCGTTGAGGTAGTTCTGCTTGCGGGCTTTGCTTTCGTCGCGACGGGCGTCGGCAGCCTGCTTGCGGTCGGTTTTATTCTTTTCGGTATTTGCCTTGCGGAGGTCGTCGAGCTTGGTCTTCTGAGCCTCGGTGAGGTTGAGCCCTTCGAAGGGGTTGGGAGCCTGGCAGGCGCGCTGCTTGGTAGCGGTCTTGCCACATTTCTGAGTGGTGAGGTTCTGAGTGCAGGTGCTGTTGTTATCGGACTGAGCTGCTGCGGGGAGAACTGCTGCCATAGCGAGGAGTGCAATACCTAAAATTTTCTTCTTCATATTCAATTGTAGTTTTAGAGGGTTATCTGTTTTTGTTATCGTTTGTCTTTTTGACAGGAATAACACCGCAGAGTTTAAAAGTACGCACACGATTAACTACATTTTAACCATTTTGCAGGTCAAAACGTAATAAATATAAAAAATCTACTGTGTGGATTAAACCTTTGCTACAGCAAACCCTCGTCGTGGAAGGAATAATAGGCGTTGTTGCCCACTATAATATGGTCGAGCACGCGTATGCCGAAGTAGGCTGCCGCATCGACAATCTTTTTGGTGAGGGCTTTATCTTGCGGACTGGCCTCGAGGGCGCCCGAGGGGTGGTTGTGGAATATCATCATGGCAGCGGCATTGGCGATGAGTGCCTCGCGCATGATTACTTTGACATCTACGGCAGTGGAAGCGAGGCCACCCTGCCCTGCCTTGAACTCGCGCAGGGGTTTGAGGTTGCTGCGTAGCATGAGCACCCAAAACTCCTCGTGGTCGAGGTTATAGAGGTGCGGGTGCATGTACTCGAAGGCGGCTTTGGAGGAAGCCATGCGTGGGTCGTCGAGGCGTACGGCGTCGGCAGCGGCACGCACACCGAGTTCGATACCGGCAAGCAGTGTGAGGGCTTTAGCCGGGCCTATGCCTTTATGCTGCTTAATAAAATCGCGCGCGGGAGTTCCGGCAATCTTGCTAAGATGGCCGCCGTGGGCAGCGAGAATTTCTTCGCAGAGTGCGAGTACGCCTTTGCCTTTTATTCCTGTACCGAAAACTATTGCCATGAGTTCGGCGTCGGAGAGCGCGCCCATGCCGTTTGTCAGGGCTTTCTCGCGTGGACGTGCATCGCCGGGGAGGTCGGCTATGAGTTTAAAGTCGCTCATTTTTTCCTTTGCGTATGTTGATTTCCTCGTCGATATTACGGCCTCGGCGGAGCAGGATTTTTGTAGTATAGGCTTTAATAAAACCTATGCCGTAGCCTCCGAGTTGTATGACGGCGGCAGGAAGTGCGAGCAGGGCTATGCGCAGCGAGCGTGTTTTAAGCAATGCTCCGCAGAAGAGGGCGGCGAAGTAGATGCCGAGAGGCAGAAGCCACCAGGGCGACACGAAAATGCCAAGGAGGATTAGCGCCAGACAGCCAAGCACAAACACCGCCGGGAGCAGGTGCACGGCTTTGAGGGAGCCCGGGTAGAGCAACTGCAGTGTGACGCGCGACATGCCGAAAACATATACCTGTCGGAAAAATTTGCGGAAGTCGACGCGCCTCTTGTGCCAGACGTAAGCCGGGCGCACGAGGGCTATGGAGAAACCGGCGCGGCGTATGCGGGTGCTCATGTCGATATCCTCGGAGAACATCTCGCGGAAGCCCCCGACACGCTCGTAGACGGCGCGGCTGAAGCCCATGTTGAAGGTGCGTGGCACAAATTTCTCGAGCTGCACCTTGCCGCCGCGTATGCCTCCCGTTGTAAGGAAGGCGGTCATGGAGTAGTTTATTGCCTTCTGCACGGGTGAGAAAGACTCGTGGGCGGCATCGGGGCCACCGAAGCAATCGACCGGCTGCTTATCCAACTCGGCGGCAATTGTTGCGAAATAGTCGGGCGGAATAACGCAGTCGGAGTCAAAGAAAATAAAATACTCGCCGCGTGCATTCTCCAGACCGTGATTTCGGGCTATGGAGCGCCCTTCGTTCTCCTTATAGAAATAACGTGCTTCGAGACCGCGCGCCACAGCGCTCTCCACAATATCGCGGCAGGGCACGGTGGAGCCGTCTTCAACGATTACGAGCTCGAAGTTGCGGGCCGTCTGGGAGAGGAGGCTCTCGCAGAGGTCCGCGACCTCGGCGGGACGGTTGTAGACGGGCACTATAATGGAGAAACGGGGCTTGCTCATCAGCTCATGCGGTTTTTATAGTCGGAGTAATCGAAACGGCGGAGGTACTCGCACGAGCCGTCGGCGCGGCACAGCACGAGGTCGGGGTGATGCACACCGTTGAACATGGTGGTCTTCACGGTGGTGTAGTGGTTCATGTCGCGGAGCGTTATGCGGTCGCCCGGCTTGGGGACTTCAGCAAAGAAATAGTCGCCTTTATAGTCGCCGCTGAGGCATGAGTTGCCGCCGAGGCGATAAGCCTTGCCGTCGGAGAGCTCCTTCGGCACGGTCTGAGCCACTGCGGGGAGGTAAGGCATCTCCAGAGTGTCGGGCATGTGGCATGCGAAGGAGACATCGAGTATAGCCGTTGTCACGCCACGGTCGGTGACGGTATCGACAACCGAGGCCTCAAGGTCGCCGGTCTGCCAAGTGAAGGCGCTGCCGGGCTCAAGTATGACTTTGAGGTTGGGGTGACGGCTGCGGAAGCCGCGGATGATTTCGACGAGGCGGTCGGTATCGTAGCCCTTGCGCGTCATGAGGTGGCCGCCGCCCATATTTACCCATTTGAGCGTAGGCAGCAAGTGGCCGAATTTCTGCTCGAAGGCTTCAAGAACCTTTGCAAGGTCGTCGGCCGACGACTCGCAGAGGGCATGGAAGTGCAACCCCTCGACACCTTCGGGGAGCCCGTCGGCGAGATCCTCGGCAGCGACACCGAAGCGTGAGCCGGGGAGGGCGGGGTTATAGAGGTCGGTGTCGATAACCGAGCACATGGGGTTTACACGCAGGCCTACCGACACTCCCGCATTACGCGCCCGGGCGCCGAAGCGCTCAAGCTGAGTGAGGGAGTTGAAAGTTATGTGGGTGCTGTGCTTTATAAAGGTGTCGATGTTGGCTTCGGTATATGCCGGAGTGTAGCTGTGAATCTCGCCGCCGAGAGTCTCGGCACCGAGGAGGAGCTCATTGACGGAGCTTGCTGTGCAGTCGCGGCAATACTCAGCCACAATGGGGAACGAGCGCCATAGCGCGTTGGCCTTGAAAGCCATTATTATCTGCGCTCCCGAGCGACGGGCCACGTCGGAAATAAGCTCGAGGTTAGCGCGCAGGCGGTCTTCGTATACTATATAATAAGGTGTGGGTATATCTTCTTTTTTCATGAGAGGATTTTGAAACGGGCGAATTTGAGAAGGAGAGTGCGCGAGGAGCCGTCGGCCGAGAAGCGCACGGTGATGCGGTCGTCGGCACGCGAGGTATCGACACTCTGAATCACTCCGAGGCCGAAAGTGGGGTGCTCTATGCGCTGCCCCTCGGCGAGGTCGGCGGCAGAGTGTGTTGAGTGGCCCGCAGCGGTGACGGGCGCCTGCGCACGAGGCTTCGGTGCCTGCGGTGCGGGGTTGTCGCGCAGGGCTTCGGGTATGGCAGAGCGCGGAGCCGGCCGCGGGGGCACTTCGGTGACGGGCGGCGGGGTGTGGAACGCCGGTTGCGAAGAGCGCGGCCCTGCTATGGAGGTGCCTGTCATGAGGCGCAAGTAGCGCGGCGCTATATCGCGGATGAATCGCGAGGGGAAACACTGCTCTACTTTACCCTTGACGTTGCGCTGCTTGTTGAACGACACCATGCAGAAGCGCTTGGCGCGGGTGACGGCCACGTACATAAGGCGCCGCTCCTCTTCAATCTCGGAGGGAGATACGCAGCGCGACGAGGGCATGATATTCTCCTCTACCCCGACAATGAATACCCCTTCGAATTCGAGGCCTTTAGCCGAGTGTATGGTCATGAGAGTGACGCAATCTCCGTCGTTGGCGGCCTCGGTATCCTGGTCGGTGAGGAGCGATACCTCGGCAAGGAAGTCGGCCATGCCTCCGGCGGTCTCGCCACGGGTCTCGCGTGCGTTGGCAGAGGAGCGCTCTACGGCTGCGAGGAGCTCCTGCAGGTTCTCGCACTTGGCCACGTTCTCGGGCGTGGAGTCGGAGAGGTACTCGCGCAGGAGTCCCGTGCGCTCCATGATGTCGGTGGCGAGGTCGTAGGCCGAGGTGCCGTTGTTGTTGCTGCTGACAAAGGCGTCGATAAGCGATGCGAAGCCCTGCAGCTTGGCCATTGTGCCACGGTTGACGTCGAGGCCGTATTTGCCGGGGTCGTTGAGGACGGCAGCCATGCTCACGCTGTTGTTAATGGCGCAGGACTGGAGTTTCTTGACCGTTGTCTCGCCTATTCCGCGCTTGGGGGTGTTGATTACGCGGCGGAGAGCTTCGTCGTCGTCGGGGTTTACGGCGAGTCGGAAATAGCTCACGGCGTCTTTAATCTCCTTGCGTTGGTAGAACGCGAGTCCGCCGTAGACGCGGTAGGCTATGTTGCGGTTGCGCAGGGCCTCCTCGAGGGCACGGCTCTGGGCGTTGGTGCGGTATAGCACGGCAAAGTCGCTCAACGGCAGACGTGTGCGCATACGCAGGCGGGCAAGGCGGTTTGCCACCATGTAAGCTTCCTCGTAGTCGTTATAGCACTGCACTACCTCTATTGGGTCGCCGTCGGTCTTGTTGGAGAACACTTCTTTGGGAATCTGCTCTTTGTTGGCGGCGATAAGGGTGTTTGCGGCGCCAATAATGTTGCGGGTCGAGCGGTAGTTCTCCTCGAGCTTGAAAGTGCGGAGTGCGGGGAACGATTTGCGGAGGTCGAGAATATTGCGGATATTGGCGCCACGGAAGGAATATATGCTCTGTGCGTCGTCGCCGACGACACATAGCGCCTGCCTCTCGCCTGCGAGCTGGCGCACAATGAGGTGCTGTGCGAAGTTGGTATCCTGATACTCGTCGACAAGGATATATGAGAAGAAAGAGCGGTAGTAGTCGAGTACGTCGGGGTTGTCGCGCAGGAGAACGTTGGTGTAGAAGAGGAGGTCGTCGAAGTCCATGGCTCCGGCAATGCGGCAGCGGTCGCGGTACACGCGGTAAATCTCGGCAGTCTCGGGTCGGCGCGCATCGGCAGCGGCACGCATCAGGCCTGCATCGGCGGCGTAAGCCTCGGGCGAGTACAGTTGGTTTTTGGCGTAGGAAATATCGGCCTGAATTTTGCCGGGACGGTACCACTCGGTGTCGAGGCCTTTCTCCACCACGATACTTTTTATGAGCGATTTGGAGTCGGCGGTGTCGTAGATAGTGAAGTTCTGCGGGAAGCCGAGCCTGTCGGCATGGCGGCGCAGGAGGCGAGAGAAAATTGAGTGGAAGGTACCCATCCACAGTCGCGATGCAGTTTCTTCGCCAACGAGTGCTGCTATGCGCTCGCGCATCTCGCGTGCGGCTTTATTGGTAAATGTGAGCGCGAGGATGTGTCCGGGGCGGTGGCCGTTTTCGAGCAGGTGCACAATCTTGTAGGTGAGCACTCGTGTCTTGCCCGAGCCTGCCCCGGCAATAACAAGCTGCGGGCCGTCGAGGTATTCAACGGCCGCTCTCTGCACATCGCTAAGCTGCGCAAGATAGTCGTTATCTGCCATAGGCTGCGCGCTATCGGAACTGGTTTATTTCGGGCATATATTCGAAACCGGCGTCGGCCAGGCGAGCGCACAGGGCGTCGCGGTCGATGTCTTCGGAAGCGCAAAGCTCGTCGAGCGAGGGATATTCGTCGCGCAACTTGGTATTAATCACGCTGAGGAGCATGAAGGGGTCTTGAGGAAAGTCCATGTTCAGAGTCTGTTCCGGCGTTTATCCAGAATTTTGTTAATGTTGTCGCCGAGCCAAAGGCCGCCGATAATAAGTACTATGCCGAGGTAGCCGATGAAGTTCACATGCTCACCGAGGACGAGCGCCGACACCACAAGGGTGACAATCGACTGGAGATACATGTAGTTGTTGGCTTTGAGCGGCCCGAGGTTCTTGACGGTAAGTGCCCAAAGCACGTATGCGACCGTAGATGCCCCGACGCCGAGGAAGAGGAGGTTTCCGTATACTTCCGGTCGGACGAGGACCTCGGCTACATCGACGGAGCCTCGCTCGAAGAGGAGGAATGGCAGGGCTGTTATGAGCCCGTAGAAGAAAGTCTTGCGGCTTATGAACCATACGTCGTAGTGGGCGTTGAGGCTGCGAAGGATAAGCGAATAGAACGCCCAGCTGAAGGCGGCAGCGAGCGAGAGAAAGTCGCCCAGTGGTCGCACTTCGAGCGATGTGGAGCTGTTGAACACCACACATGCCACGCCCACAATTGCCACTGCTGAGCCTGCCCATGTGCCGAGGCCGAGGCGCTCGTTTTTGTAAATGAAGCCTATGAGGAAGGCGGTTACGAGCGGCGACATTGATGTGAGGAGCGATACGTTTGTGGCCAGGGTGTACTCGAGGGCGGTGTTCTCGGCTATGAAGTAAAGGGAGCCGGCGAGGAGGCCGCAGAGTGCGAAGAGGCCTTCTTCACGCCAGTTTGAGGCAAACATGCGTTTGTGGCTTATGCAGGCCACAAGTGCGTATGCAAGGACGAAACGCAGGACGTAGATAGTGACGGGTCCGAGTCCGTTGTCGAGCAACACTTTGGAAGATACAAAAGAATAACCCCACATCGCAACGGCGCAGAATGCCGCGATGTGGCTTAATAAAGTGCCGCCAAGCATTCGCTTGCCAACGGTCTCTGAACGTGTCTGTCTCATGGTGAGAATTGAGTGGATTGTCTCACAAAATTAGTTAATTTTTTTGGCATTGCCCAAACTTATTGATAATTTTGAACGTATGAATTACATGCTGACAAGGTCGGCAGACACTAAACGTATTCTAACATAAACAGATAACAACGATGAAACTATTTAAGACCGCATGTATAGCAGTCCTCGCCGGAGGGCTTTTAGTGGGCGAGTGTGGATGCTCCTCGATGACACAGACCGGAAAAGGCGCCCTTATAGGCGGTGGTGGCGGTGCGGCCCTCGGAGCCGGTCTCGGCGCCATAATCGGCGGTGGTAAAGGCGCGGGCATAGGCAGTGCCATAGGTGCCGCGGTAGGTGCCGGCGCCGGCGCTCTCATCGGCCGTAAAATGGATAAGCAGCAGAAGGAACTCGAGGAGCAACTCGGCAATCAGGCTACCGTTGAGCAGACGACCGACAAGAACGGTCTGCAGGCTATCAAGGTAACGTTCGACGGTGGTATCCTCTTCCCCACCAACGGCTATACGCTCAACTCGCAGGCTAAAGCCGACCTCTCGCGCTTCGCCACCTCGCTGCGTGACAACCCCGACACCGACGTGCAGATTTACGGCTTCACCGACAATACGGGCACATATGAGGTTAACCAGCGCATCTCGACTGAGCGCGCCGACGCCGTGCTGAGCTACCTTGCCAACAGCGGTGTATCGCCCACACGCCTTAGAGCTCAGGGCGTGCCAATGGCTGACTATGTGGCCTCGAACGAGACAGCAGCCGGCCGTGCGCAGAACCGCCGCGTTGAAATCTATATCTCGGCTAACAAGGCCATGATTGAGCAAGCCGAAGCCGGCACCCTCAAATAATGGTTTAATAAGACTTTTTTCACACACAATATCGCCCCGTAAGGCCTAAAAAGTGCCCTACGGGGCGAATTTTTCGCTTTTTCATCGCTTTTATGGCGTATTTTGTTGCGGAGAAAAGATTTTTCACTACATTTGCCTCCGAAAAGCATTCACAATGTTTCTTTCCATGCACATGAGCCATCACACAATGTCCACCTAATCCTATTTCTTAACCCTATCAAATTTCATTCCAGTGAGAAAACTCTATCCCGGAAGATTTAAGAGCAGCCCAATCGCTCTTGCCATGGCTCTTTTGCTCGGCAGCGCGACTCTCGCCAATGCGGAAAGCTTCGAGAGCGCCGGCATCAGCTACGAAACCATTGACGGCAGCAGCTGCCGCCTCGTGACTGTCACCACTATCCCCGATGTGCTCGATATTCCTTCGAGCGTTGACTTCGGCGGGAAAAAATATACCGTGAGCGCAATTGGCGACGACGCATGCAAAAACAGTGATAATCTGCAGAGCCTGACCATACCCGGAACAGTGACAACAATCGGCGTCAACGCTTTCTACGGCAACTGGGGTCTGACGACCATAAGCATAGGTGAAGGTATGCAGATCATCGGGCGCCAGGCTTTTGACTCTTGCCCCGCCGTGACTCTCGTGAAGTGCTACGCAACTGTTCCTCCCAAGGGGAGCGGCGCTCAGATGTTCAGCCCGAGCGCTCAGGCAAAGGCCACTCTCCAGGTGCCTGCAGCATCGGTAGAGGCATATAAGAACGATATAATGTGGTGGGGCGGTTTTGCCAACACCATAGCTTTCCCCGAGGCTACGGGCACGCCTGAGGCCTTTGAGTTTGACGGCATGAAATTCACCGCCACCACCGACGGTGCATGCATTCTTCTGGAGGTTAGCCCCGTGCCGACAAAACTCAGCATCCCCGAGTCGGTATCGCTCGACGGCAAGGAATATGCCGTGACGGAAATTGCCGACAACGCCTGCAAGGGCAGTGATACTCTTGAGACACTTGAAATACCGAACTCCGTTACTAAAATCGGCGCCAACGCTTTCTTCGGCAACTGGAAACTTAGCACCGTGAGCATAGGCTCGGGCGTGGAGAGCATCGGCCGCCAGGCTTTCGACGGCTGCAGCGCCATTACGCTCGTAAAGTGCTACGCACCCGTGCCTCCCAAGGGCAGCGGCGCCAACATGTTCAGCGCCAACGCTGTTTCGAAGGCTGTTCTGCAGGTGCCAGAGGCATCGGTGGAGGCCTACAAGAACGATGTAATGTGGTGGGGCGACTTCGCCAAGGTGACTTACCTGGGCGACAACACCGGTCTTACCCCCGGCGGCGATGAGCCCGAGATACCTTCAGACCACCAGCTCGTGCTTACACGCCTCACCCCGGCCGACAAGAGCGCCCGCCACTCTCTGTCGACCTTCAAGCTTTCTTTCTACCTCACTCCTGACGAGGAGGATATGCACATGATTTTCCCCGTGCGCGGAGAAACCTCGGGCATCCGCCTCGAGCGCGAGGGCTTCGAGCCTGTCTACGCAAGCCGCGTATCGAATATCGACGACTACCCTGCCACTTCGGTGGAAATCGTATTCCCGACCCAGACTGCCGACGGCAACTACAAGCTCATTATCCCCGCCGGAAGCATAGGTAAATTTGTGTGGGATGTTGCCCAGCAAAAAGAAGTGCTCCTCGACAACATGACCAACGCCGAAATCACAGCCGAATATACAGTATCGGCCGCCGTACCCTCGATTTTCGGCCGCTACGTGCTCACCCCGGCATCGGGCAAGGAGCTTGCAAGCATCAATGAGATAAGCCTCACGTTCCCCGACACACCTTATGCCCTTGACATAGACGAGGACATCGCAATCACCCTCAGCGACGGCACCGACACCTACACCGGCGACATCGGCGGCTGGGGTAACGAGCGCCGACTCACTTTCAGAAACAAGGACAACAGAACGGTGACTATCGACAAGAAGGGCACTTACACCCTGACGATTCCCGCCGGCGTCTTCTCTGCCGAGGGCGAGAGCAACGATGCAATCATTGCCACCTATACCATTACCGATGACATCAACTTCGACTATACCTGCACACCTCTTAACCTCAGCGACCAGGAAATTCCTGACGGCTACCTGGTGACGGTAACGTTCGATTTCCCGGACGCGAGCGAAATCAGCACCAAGGCTTTCGACAGCGAGGCAAGCTTCGTTGTAAAATACGGCGATCAGGAAGTGCAGAAAGTGGGTAACGCCACCACGGGCTTGGGCTATCAGCTCATGGCATCGGTAGGCGAGGCCACGCTCACGGTTCGCATCAACGACCGCGTGTTTGCCGAACCCGGCATTCTTACCATCTGCGCCGACAAGGGAGCGTTTACAGTCGATGGCCTTGCATCGCCCGCTATCGATTATGCCCTCAACTACGGTGTGGTACGCACTTTCGAGTACACCGTTACTCCCGAAAAGGGCACTTATGCCAAGGAGTTCTCGACCTTTACCGTAAGCTTCCCGACTGCTACCGAAGGCTACTATAACGAAGCCGAGGCCTGGGCAGTGCTCTTCAAGGCCAACAACTCGTGCACCGAGTACACTGTGAAAACAGTAGAAGGTGCATCGTGCCCCACTTTCGAGTTCACTTTCGACCCGGCACCCACCGTACTTGGCGAATACTCGTTTACTGTTGACTCCGGCTCGTTTATCCTCGACAAATACTTCCACAGCCCCATTATCACCGGCAAGTACTACCTTACCGATGAATCGGGCGTTGAGAACGTAAGCGCGGAAGCAAGCAGCTACACAGTGTTCAGCATCGACGGCCGCCTCGTAATGCAGGCTGCAGAGCGCAGTGCCCTTGACAGCCTGAAGCCCGGCCTCTATATTGTGAACGGCCGCAAGCTCTTCATCAAATAAACCGAGGCCAGTCACACCTTATAACAGCAGAGGCTGCTCCTGAGCGGGGCAGCCTCTGCTTATTTAATGAAAACGGTAATGTTAGAGTTGCTCGATGATTACAGCGTCGAGAAGTGCGTGGTTGGTGTTGAGGTTCATGTTGGCGTTCTCGGGGCGGTAGTCGATTGTAATGGTGTGATTACCGGCCTTGAGGGGGAGCTGGAGATAGTTGGAGAAGCCCCAGTCGTTCCAGTTAGCTACGCCTCGGTGAGGCATCACTACTACGCCCTGACGGTTGCCGTCGACGCTGAGAGTGCGGATAGCGCACTTGTTCTCGGTGTTGACGGGGCCGTTGCCGTTGGCGTAGCGGAGTACTACGGAGTAGATGCCGTCGGCAGGAGCGTTGAAGCTGAGGGTTACGGGAGCTGTCTTTTGGTCGAGTTCAACGAAACCGTCGCCCAGGAAACCTGCGAGCGCCTCTTCAGGCGCATAGGAAACTTCGGCGGATTTTATAGCTGTGCCTTCGCCGGGAATTTGCAGGACAGTGCGCGCGCGCGATGAGCGGGGCTCTGAAGCGAAGCCTTCGACGCCGTCGCCCGACACGCCGATAACCTGGTATTCACCGGGGATGTCGACGGGGAAAGTTGTCTGGCGTGTTTCGGCCACGACTTTGCCGTCGCGGAGGACTTTATACCGGCCTATGTATTCGATGGGGTTCCAGCGGAGCATGCCGTCTTCAATCCATGTGATTGGAGTGAGGGGTGCTTTTACGTTGGGGGTATGGTTCACTTTGAGGGGCTCGATGTCGTTGTCGGCCATTGTGATGACAATCTTGTTGTCGCCCTTGATGTTGGCGGGGATAAACGGTTTGTGTTCCTTGCCGTTGAGAGTGAACGATTTAATCTGATTGCCGTAACCCTTGACTGTAATCGAGAGCTTTGCGTCGCGGTATGTGAAGTTGTCGAGGATGCGCTCAGCGGCGAGTGCCTTGGGCACGAATGGAGCGAAAGCAAGGCCGTCTTTCTCGAAGTTTATACCGAAGAGTATGCGGTTTGTCAGAGCGAGGTTACCGGCGAGGCACCAGAGCATGTTAGAAGAGTTGAGCTCTGTGGCGATGTCGCCGTTATCGAGCACAAAGTTTTCTTTATTGGTAGCGAAGAGGGCCGCAGGCCGGAAGATAGAGCCTATGGCTTCGAGGGTACCCTGCTCGTTGCCGGCTTTGGCGTTCGCTATAGCCCAATATGCAGCCACCCAGGGCCAGAGAGCGTTGTTGTGGTAGGGAGGCATGTCGGCAATCTGCGGGAAGAAGATTGCGGCTCCGAAGGGTGTTGTGGGGTTTGACTCGGTGATAGTCCGTGCACGCTCGGGCGAGGCAACGTCGTAGAGAATAGCGAGCGACTCGCCGAGAGTCTCGGCACGGGGGTTGAGTACGGGGAAGTTGCGGCCGTAGTCATACATGGCGTAGTAACCCTTGTCGTCGAGCCATAGCTTGTCGTTTACGGCTTTCTCTATGGCCTCGGCACGCTCGATGTATGCGGGTGCTTCCTTTTTGTGGCCGAGCTCGGTGGCGATGTCGGCGAGGACACGGAGAGCCTGCGCGTGGACGATAGAAGTACTAAGGGCACGCGAGTTATATATGTCGACTGTCTGCATCCACTTCGGATAGCTCTGCTCACGCCAGTCGATGAAAGAAGTTTCGCCTTTTATGAGTCCGTCGTCGCTGAGGACAGTGAGGGCATCATCGTCGAGCGATTTTTTGATTACGGGGTATATATATTCGAGCCACTTGCGGTCGCCGGTAACTTTATATACCTCGTAGGCAGCGAGGGCCCAAATCTCGCGGTCGGAGCTTACGGGCCATGCGCCACCGCTGCCGGTATCCTGGATTATGACACCTGCGGGCGACACTTTTTTCTCAAGCGAGATACGGGAGGCTTCGGGCTGGAGGTAAGCCATAGAGAGGAGTATGGAATAGGAAACGTCGCGGGTCCATACACCGGCCCACTCGCGGCCTGTGCGCAGAGTTGTGTCGGGTTCAACGGCGTTTACCATTTCATCGAGCCCCATGTTATAGATAGCAGCGTGGAGGGTGTTGGGAGTAGTGAGCCTGGGATATGAGCTGATGTCGTTGCGGAGCTTCCACTGCTTGTCGATGGGGAAACCGTAACCGGGCTCGGCCGAGTAAGTTGAAATAATCTCGAACGGCGAGGGTGCGGTGGCCATATACCCGGCTTGGGTAATGGTATCGCCGTGCCAGCGGTAGGCTTTCGTCTGCACAATGTCGGCAGCCGAGGCCTGATGAGCGACAGCGGCGGCCGCCACAATGGCGAAGGTCTTTATAAAGCTGTTCATTTTAAGATAATGGATAGGCTGTAACTGTACATTACAGAGGTTAGGTAAGAGTATATGGTTAAGGTTTGTATTCGGTGAAGAGGCGCACGAAGCGCTTGGTTCCGGGTCCGACGGCGAAGAGAGCCGAACAACGGAGGCCTGGCAACCAAACAATCTCGCCATTGCGGGTGAGAATCCACGCCTCGCGTTTCTGCGCGGGCGAGAAATGAGCGGCGGCGAAGATGTCGCTGAGGAGTTTGGACTTGCGGGCACCGAAAGGCACCATGCGGTCGCCGCGACGCCAGTGGCGGAGTTCCCAAAGGGGTGAGCCGTCGAAGGCTGCGGCATCGAGGTAAGCCACTGCGGGCCCGAGGTTTTCGGGTCGGAAGAAAGCGACGTCGGCATTGCTTGCCTGAATGGCTATGGGCTCGGCGATGTCGCGAGCGGGATTCACGGTGAAGCACTCACCGGCAGCGAGTTTGAGGCGCCTTGCGTCGCACACTTCGAGCACACCGCGGTTTATCTCCGCTACAGCAACGTCGTCGGTGGAGTGGAAAACGGCGCCGGATGCGGGAGCGGCGAGCATGTCGCACACCTGGGTGAAGGTGAAACTCAGGGGTCGCAGGAGCTCGAAAAGCACCGTGGGTGCTTCGCGCTCGGTTTGTTGCAGTTCACGGAGGTCGATGTGGCGTGCATCGGCGAAGTAGCGCCGGCGCCGATCGGCAATGGCGTCGTCGTAAATCGCTGCAGCGGATTCGAGATGAGCTACAGAGCGAAGTACGGCATCGGTAGCTCCGGGGAAAAGTTCTTCAAGAAGGGGGTATACGCGGTTGCGGAGCCTGTTGCGGCGGTGTGCGTCGGAAGCGTTGCTGCTGTCGGTGATAAAATCGAGGCCAATGGCAGCGAGGTATTGCTCTATTTCGGAGCGGGAGAATGGGAGCAAGGGGCGGACTACTGCACCGCTTCGGGGTCGCATGGATGTGAGGCCAGCTATGCCGGCACCGCGCATTAGGTTGAGCATGAAGGTTTCGGCGCGGTCTTCACGATGATGCCCGACTGCCACAGCCTGAGCGGCGTCTCGGTCGAGAAGATCGGCAAACCAGGCGTAACGCAATTCGCGGCATGCCATTTCGACCGACTCGCCGGGGTGCTCTCGTCGCCTTGCCTCGACATCGAAGTCGCGCACGTAGAGGTCGACGTCGAGACGTCGGCAGACTTCGTGGCAGTGCCTGCAGTCGCGCATCGACTCCTCTCCCCTAAGGTGGAAGTTGCAGTGGGCGGCGCGGCAGTCGTAGCCGAGAGCCGAGAGCACAGCGAGGAGGGCGACAGAGTCGGCACCTCCGCTAAGTGCAACTACAACGGGAGCGCTGTGGTGCAGTAACCCGCGCTCTTCGATAAAAGCACGGGTGCGGCTTATGAAATCTTTGGCAATATCGGTCATGATAAAAAGAAGACCATGGAGCAGAACGCTACGGAAAGCGCGCCCTCCATGGTCTTTATACAGGCTTACTTATAAAGTATTATTCAGCTTTGCCTTTGCTACCGAGCACGTTTACGATTTTGTGACGGTAGAGTTTCTCCATGTTGTCGCGAGCGGGACCGAGGTATTTGCGGGGGTCGAACTCAGCGGGCTTCTCGGCGAATACGCGGCGGATAGCAGCGGTCATAGCGAGGCGGCTGTCGGAGTCGATGTTGATTTTGCAAACGGCGCTCTTAGCGGCTTTGCGGAGCTGCTCTTCGGGGATACCGATAGCGTCGGGGAGCTTGCCACCGAACATGTTGATAGTGTCAACTTCGTCCTGGGGAACCGACGACGAGCCGTGGAGCACGATGGGGAAGCCGGGGAGCTTAGCCATAACTGCGTCGAGGACGTCGAAAGCCAGGGGAGGAGGCACGAGTTTGCCTTCTTCGTTGCGGGTGCACTGCTCGGGAGTGAACTTGTAAGCACCGTGCGAAGTACCGATAGAGATAGCGAGGGAGTCGCAGCCTGTGCGGGTAGCGAAGTCGATAACTTCTTCGGGGTCGGTGTAGGTGTGGTGGTCCGACGAAACTTCGTCTTCAACGCCTGCGAGTACGCCGAGCTCGCCTTCAACGGTAACGTCGAACTGGTGAGCGTAGTCTACAACCTGCTTGGTAAGGGCAACGTTTTCTTCGTAGGGGAGGTGCGAACCGTCGATCATCACCGAGCTGAAGCCGCTGTCGATGCAGCTCTTGCAGAGCTCGAAGCTGTCGCCGTGGTCGAGGTGAAGAACGATCTGGGGTTTCTCCCAGCCGAGTTCCTTAGCATATTCAACAGCACCCTGAGCCATGTAGCGGAGAAGGGTTGCGTTAGCGTAGTTGCGGGCACCCTTAGAAACCTGGAGGATAACGGGCGATTTTTCTTCAGAAGCAGCCTTGATTATAGCCTGGAGCTGCTCCATGTTGTTGAAGTTGAATGCGGGAATAGCGTAACCGCCTTCGATAGCCTTCTTGAACATCTCACGGGTGTTCACGAGGCCGAGTTCTTTATAACTTACCATTATTGTTGATATTATATTGGATATTTGCACAAAATCTTAGAGCGGAGCCGAGCCCCGCTTTTGTGCCGCAAAGTTAGCAAATATTTCTGAAAAAAACTGCAGGGCAACTTTGAAATTACGATAAATAAGTTTAATTTTGCCGCGCTATTCCAAATTTCAACTGTTACACATGGCATCAAAAAAACAATTCGGCACCCGTATAGGGCTGATAGCGGCGACTGTAGGTTCGGCTATCGGGCTTGGCAACGTATGGCGTTTCCCCGGCGAGACGCAGGCAAACGGGGGCGCGGCGTTCCTCCTCCTTTATATAATCTGCGTTCTCTGTTTAGGTATACCGGTAATGCTGGCAGAGTTCTCGCTCGGCCGTGGCGGTCGTTCGGATTCGATAGGAGTTTTCCGGAAGCTCTCGCCGGGCAAGGCGTGGTGGATAGTTGGCGTGCTTGCCGTACTTGCCTCTTACTTGATATTATGCTACTACATGGTTGTGGCCGGCTGGACTCTGGAGTACCTTGTTGAGAGCATTACGGGCGGCCTCTTTGACACCGGCGCCGAAGCAGGGGGCCTTCGCGAAGCCTTCAACAGCAAAATGGATCTTTACGTGGCCGATGACCTCAGGCCGCTGCTCTACACTTATGCTCTGATAGCGATTAACATAGGTGTTCTACTCGGAGGTGTGCAGAAGGGTATAGAGAAGCTGTCGAACATATTGATGCCGCTGCTCTTCATAATCCTGATAGGCATGGTGTGCTTCACCCTCTCGCTGCCCGGAGCGGGTGAAGGGGTGTCGTTCTTCCTTGAGCCGGACTTCTCGAAGATAGATATGCCTGTGATAATAAACGCCTTGGGCCAGGCATTTTTCAGTCTGAGCCTCGGTATGGGCATTCTGATAACCTATGCTTCCTACTACCCTGCCGAGACGCGGCTTACGCGCACGTCGGTGATAGTTGCTCTGCTGAGCTTGCTTGTGGCGGTGCTCATGGGGCTTATAATCTTCCCGGCAGTAAAGAGTTTCGGGCTTGACAGAGAGCCACTTGAAGGCGCCACCTTAGTTTTTGTAACGCTCCCCGAGGTATTTGCCCAACTGCTATGGCCGCAGCTGTGGTCGGCACTTTTCTTTGTGCTTCTGTTGGTGGCAGCGCTGACGTCGACGGTGTCGATTGCCGAGGTATCGATAGCCATGATGCAGGACCGCTTCAACATGAGCCGGCGCCGAGCGGTGTTTACAGTAATGCTGCCACTTGTGGTGTTCAGTTCGGCGTGCTCGCTGTCGTTCGGGAGCCTCCAGGACTTCACAATTTTCGGCAAGACAATCTTCAATTTCCTTGACAGTTTCACCACCGACATACTGCTGCCTGTTGTTTCGATAGGGGTGTGCCTTTACATGGGTTGGTTTGCCCCCAAGGGTCTGTTGGCCAAAGAGCTGAGTAACGACGGAGCCTACCGCTCGCGCTCAACGGGACTCATTACGGCGATAGTGCGCTATGTGGCGCCGCTGCTGATTGCCATGATACTGATTTTCAATTATCTGTAATGGGAAATAACAGCCGTCGCACCGAAATTGTCGTTTTACTGGGCATAGTGCTGCTTGTGGCGCTTGTGCGCTTCGGCGTACATGTGGTGCATAGCTACCGAGCACCTGAACCGGTGCGGCCGCCCGTGGTAGAGACGGCCTGCGACAGCGTGGAGGCTGTTATAGAACAACGCGCTGCAGAGCGGCAGACTGCCGACTCGCTACGCAAGGCCAATAAAAAGAAGGGCGCCAAGAAGGGGCCGCTGCAACGGTGGCACCTTGATGAGCCGGTGCCGACGGAGATTAATCAAGGTAAACCTTGATGCCAAGACAAATTTTTTTCGTTTAGGCAAAGCACACTCGCTCCGCAAGGCCCGTAAAAGAAGTTCCGGCATCCTCTATCGTGGCGATACACCCGCTATTTTTCCATTATTATATTTCCCAATAACTGAACTGCAGGCAAATACTTTTCAGGTGTGATAAAATGAGCAAATCGAGGCTTGCCGTTATCCTCAATCTTGATTCGATAATTTACCACTCCGGTAATGCGGTTTGATTTTATATACAAATCAAACATTTTTGAAAACAATCGGCTCCTGTATTCTTGAGGAGAAAACTCATTGTGCCTGCGAGAGACATCTGTAAGGTCGTCGCAATAAAAGCATAATACCGCAGTCTCGTTATCATTCATAAAGCGAAACAGCACGTCACAAATTGCATTCAGAGTCTTTGTTCCCACAGGATTATCTCCAGCCAACCGAACTAAAGCAACATCATAAAACACCAAGGTCAGAGTAAGCGGGTCGTTAGTGAAGGCCTGGAGACTTTCTGTATCATAATACGAAAGGGCGACCCTTATCTGATCGCCCCTATCGTTATGTATGTCAAAGGAAATGTCCATATTACACTTTTAATGTAAAGACACACTCCTTTTTCTCCGTCAACTTTTCAATTTGTTTACGTTTCTTTTCTCTCAAAGCATCAAAAATTTGAATCATCCTTTGAGTAGGCTGTTTTATTGTAATGGTTCGAGTCATAAACATTAATATTATTGCTCTGCGCAAAGTTAATAAAATTTTTCAGAAGAACCAAATTATCAAGTATTAAAACCTGCAACTATAATTAAAACAATTTGCCTTGCAATTTGCTCAGCCTGTAATCGCAAAATAATTTCAACGGCAGCACCTTGATGAGCCGGTGCCGACGGAGCTGTAATAAATAGTTAGATTAATCTCTATACGCCTTACGGTTTTAATCAGCGTCCTGGCGGACGCTACTGTGTAGGGTTGCCAATCCGGGCACGCCTCCGCCTGCGGCTACGGCGTACCCGGAAATCTAGGACTTGCG
>CANPGB010000020.1 GCA_947573485.1 uncultured Porphyromonadaceae bacterium
GGGCCATGGCGGTGAAAATGCCTTTGTAGCCTTCGGCGTCGGTGTTGCCGCTCTCAACGTTGGCCTCGGGCTTGAAGCCGAGGCAGAGCTCGGCGTCTTCCTCGTTGCCGATGCAGACATCGACATACTTCATCAGGGGACGCATCACGCTCTGGGCTTTCTCGCTCGTCCACAGCTTCTTGCGGAAGTTGAGGTCGACGCTCACCGTTACGCCGTGGCGCTTGGCGGCCTCGCAGGCGAGGCGTGTGAGCTCGGCGGCCTTGTCGGAGATTGCGGGGGTGATACCGCTCCAGTGGAACCAGTCGGCGCCCTCCATTATAGCGTCGAAGTCAAAATCTTCGGGGTCGGCTTCGGCGATTGCCGAGCCTGCGCGGTCGTAAATAACCTTCGAGGGGCGCATGGAAGCGCCTGTCTCGCAGTAATATATGCCCACGCGCTTGCCACCGCGCGCAATGTGGCGGGTGTCGACGCCGTAGCGGCGGAGAGCGTTAACGGCGGCCTGTCCGATTTCGTGAGCGGGGAGCTTCGACACGAAGCATGCGTCGTGGCCGTAGTTGGCGCACGACACGGCCACGTTGGCCTCGCCGCCGCCCCAGATAACGTCGAAAGAGTCGACCTGCACGAAACGTTTGTTTCCTTCGGGCGAGAGGCGCAGCATAATCTCGCCGAGTGTTACTATCTTGCTCATATCTAAATAGTTATTCTGTAGTTGCAATAATTTCTTTTTCCTGTTTTGCGACAGCGGGAGCATCGCGGAGGATTTTCACGCGGTTCCACCACATCAGGCCCATTGTCGCAGCCACGAGAATGGCTGCCCCGAACCAGCGCAGGTGTGTGGTGCACTGGTAGATGATCCATGCCAGCGGGCTTGCGGCAAAGTCGAGGCTGCCGCCCTCGAAACCGTGGGGTATGGCTACGGCGGCGTCGCCGGTGACGGTGTAGACGTCGTGGGCGGCAAGTGTGAAGGCCGGTGCCAGCGAGGTTACAAGGTAGAGGCCTATGACAATCACCACAAGGCCTACCACAAAGGTTTTGAACACGTTACCACGGGTAAAGGGCAGCACAAGGGGGAACACGTAGAACATGCCCGCAAGTGATGCAAGGGGCAGGAACTGGTTGCCCGGCAGAAGGACGGCGAGTGCGAGGGTAACGGGGATGAGCAGGAGCGATACCACGAGGGTTGTGGGGTGACCGATGACGAGCGCGGGGCTCATGCCTATGTTGAGGCTCTCGGCACCGCCGAAGCGGCGTGCGATGAGGGCGCGGGTAGCGTCGCTGATAGGACGGAGACCTTCGATGAAGAGAACCGTGACGCGGGGGATGAGTTCCATTACGGCGCCCATTTTTATACCCAGCCCGAGGATGTGGGGCACATTGTCGGCAATCTCGCTCCATGTGGTGCACGAGAGGCAGCCAATGAGCATGCCTATCACCACGCCGAGGAAGAGTGGCTCGCCGAGGAGGCCGAATTTCTTCTTGAGACCTTCGGCATCGATTTCGAGCTTGCGCACACCGGGGATGCGGTCGAGGCCCTTGTCGATAGCCCATGCGAAAGGCACGAAACCTGCGCAGAAAGGCTGGGGAACAGAGATGCCGTCCATATCTTTATAGAAGCTCTGGAAGCGCTTGGCGGTGAGGTCGGCGATAATGAGCGTTATCACATAGCATATGATAGCGCCGAAGAAGCCCCAGGCCAGGGAGTCGGAGGCGAAGTAGATAACGGCTCCGATGAAGGCGAAGTGCCAGTAGTTCCAGAGGTCGATATTCACCGTGCGTGTGGTGCGCGTGACGAGCATAAGGAGGTTCACGCCGAGGCATACGGGGATGATGAATGCGCCAACGGCTGTGTTGTAGGCCACGGCGGCGGCTGCGGGCCAGCCCATGTCGAAAACCTTGAGCTGTAGGCCGTAGAGCTCAACAACAGAGTTGAGGGCAGGGCCGAGGGCCGAGGTGAGGAGGGCGGTGACTATCGAGAGGCCGATGAAGCCCACGCCTACCTTGAGACCCGATTTGAGAGCGTTGCTGAAGCCTATGCCCAGGCACACGCCGAGAACGGTGAAAATCACAGGCATCATCACGGCGGCGCCGAGGCCTATGATATAGGCAAAAAACTGTTCCATTATTCGATACTTATTTTTAGAGGATGAGAGATTTCAGAAGCAGCCTGCTCCATGAGGGTTTGCCAGGCGGTGGAGTCGGGCACGAAGCCTTTCGACCAGCCCGAGCCCCAGCTGTAGGTGAAAGCCTCGCCGGGAGCGAGCGTGCGCATGGCCAGCACGTGGCCTGTGGCACCTGCCGCGGGTTCAGGCAGAGGCTTGTACACTATGCTGTCGGCCTCGGGGGCGAGGAGCCCCAGCCATATTATGCCGTTGTCGCCCTCCGGATTGTCGGTGAGGTCGGCGTAGGTAGCCATGCGCGCCTCGCTGTCGATGGTGTATGCCTCGGGGTTGCTTGCGTGTACCACAATACCGGCAGCGGCGGTCACGGGGCGTGTCTGACCAAGGTAGCGCACCTCGGTGCTGTTGAGATCGGCAGCGGCATCGAGGCGTATCACACGTTGCTCAACGAGGGTGTCGCCTGCGAAGACCACGGGCTTGTAGGTGAGGCGCACCGCGAAGCGCAGGGGGCCGTTCTCGAGAATCTCGTAGGAGGCGAAGCTGCGCGGGTACACAAGAGCGCCCGTACTGTCGACGAGGGCTGTGGCTCCACCGCCGAGAGTGGGGCCTACCGAGTACACGTCCATGCCGTCGCCATGATCTTCATGATACGATACGGGGCTCGAGAGGTGCTTGCGGTAGCGCTCGGCGACCACGGGGTGAGCTACCGATTTTGTCCATACATCGTAGCCGTACGAATGCTCGCCGCGAGCTTCGAGGGCGGGGCCGTAGGCACGGTAGGCGGCGCGGTCGTTCTCCCAGGCAAAGTCGTCGATGCGCTCGGGGTAGAAAGCGCCGCAGGCCACGGTGTCGGGGCTCTGCGAGGGAGAGCCCGCTTTGAGCGAGAAGGTGCGGGTGGCACCGGCATCGACTTTCACGAGGAAGAGCACGAGGCTGTCGGCGCTTACGGAGTAGGGCAGCTCGGCGCCCTCTTCGTCGATGATGACGAAAGGCGCGTCTATGCCTGCCGACGACAGCGGCAGTGCAGCCACCTCGGTGCGGTCGAAGGGCGAGGGGTTGGTGACCGTGAGCTTACGGTCACCGCCCGAGCAAGCTGTGGCGGCAAGGAGCAGGGCGGCTGCCACAGGGGTTAACGCGAGGCTTTTCATTTGGGTTGCTTGCCGATGTAAGCGAGTATGCCGCCGTCGACGTAGAGCACGTGGCCGTTGACGAAGTTGGAGGCGTCGGAGGCGAGGAACACTGCCGGACCCATGAGGTCTTCAGGCGTACCCCAGCGAGCTGCCGGAGTCTTGGCGATGATAAACTGGTCGAAGGGGTGGCGAGAGCCGTCGGCCTGACGCTCGCGCAGGGGAGCGGTCTGCTCGGTGGCGATGTAGCCCGGGCCTATGCCGTTGCACTGTATGTTGTGCTCGCCGTACTCCGAGCATATGTTGCGGGTGAGCATCTTGAGGCCACCCTTGGCGGCTGCGTAGGCGCTCACCGTCTCGCGGCCGACCTCGCTCATCATAGAGCAGATGTTGATAATCTTGCCGTGGCCTTTCTTAATCATGCCGGGGATAACGGCTTTGGCGCAGATAAAGGGAGCCACGAGGTCAACGTCGACAACCTTGCGGAACTCCTCTGCTGCCATTTCGTGCATGGGTATGCGCTTGATGATGCCGGCGTTGTTCACCAGTATGTCGACGCCGCCGAGGGTAGCCTCGATGTCGGCCACCATGGCCTTTACGGCGTTTTCGTCGGTAACGTCGCAGAGGTAGCCCTTGGCGTCGATACCCAGCTCACGGTAAGCTTGCTGTGCGCGCTCCATGGTCTCGGGGCGTGAGCAGTTGAAGGCTATGCGGGCGCCTGCCTCGGCAAAAGCGCGTGCTATGGCGAGGCCTATACCGTAGGCTGCACCTGTAACGAGGGCGGTTTTGCCCTCAAGGGAGAATGAATTGAGAATCATTTATCTGTGGAATTTATTTTTTCAAAAAGTTTTACGGCGTCGAGATAAGCGAGGATACCCTCGGCCACCTCGCGGGCATGCTGCATGGCGTGCACCACGGTGGCGGGGCGGTTGGTGACGTCGCCGCCGGCAAAAACGCCCTTGCGTGTTGTCATGCCGCAGGGCACGTCGCGGGTTATCACGTAGCCCTTGTCGTCGACCTCTATACCCTCGGTGGTGCTGACTATGCGGGCGGCAGGGGAGCTGCCCACGGCCATCATAACGCGGTCGGCGGCCTCGGTGCTGAGACGCCCTTCGGTGTCGGTGGTGATAGCCGTTACCTCGCCGTAGGTGCCGTGGATTTCGGTGAGACTGGTGTTCCAGCGGAACTTCACACCCTCGGCAACGGCCTCATCGTACTCCGAGCGGAGGGCGGCCATGCGCTCTATGTCGCGGTGGTAGAGTATGGTTACCTCGGCGGCGCCGCAGCGTATGCAGGTGCGGGCGGCGTCGATAGCGGTGTTGCCGCAGCCTATCACAAACACCTTGTGCCCGGGCATTACCGTAACCTCCTCGCGGCTTATGTAACCGGCGTTGTAGAGGCTCACGCGGCGCAGAAACCATATGGCCTGACGCACTCCGCGGAGGTCGTTGCCCGGCACCGGCAGCATTTTGGGCTTGCCTGTACCCGTGCCTATAAACACGGCATCGAAACCTTGGGCAAAGAGGTCGTCGACGGTGAGGTCGCGCCCTACGGTCATGCCCGTGTGGATGTTCACGCCCAAGTGCTCTATTTTGGCTATCTCGTTGTGCACCACATTTTTGGGCAGACGGTAATCGGGGATGCCGTACATGAGCACGCCACCGGCCTCACGCTCCATTTCAAAGATTTCGACGGCGACGCCTTTGCGCGAGAGCTCGCCTGCAATGGTGAGGCCTGCCGGGCCGCTGCCGATAACAGCCACGCGACCGCGGGTTTTCTCCACGATGTTCTCGTGGGTGAGGTTCATGGCGGCATCGAAGTCTGCTATAAATTCCTCGAGGCGGCCTATGCTCACGGGGCGGTCTTTACGCCCGAGCACACAGTTGCCTTCGCACTGACGCTCGTGGGCGCACACACGGCCACAGACGGCCGGAAGGTTGCTCTTGGCATTGATTATAGCCAAGGCATTGCCGAAGTTGCCCATCGCGAGCTCATGAATCCACAGGGGGATGTCGTTGCTCACCGGGCACCCCTTGCGGCACTGGGGCACCTTGCAGTTGAGGCATCGCTTGGCTTCGGCGATAGCGGCTGCGGGAGTTAAATCGGAGTATTGCTGCATATCTTTTTAGCATTTAACCGTGGCCGCCGCCCCTCCGGCACGCGACCACGGTTGCAAACACTAACTATTTTTTCTTTTTTACACTTTGAGCTTCTTACATTACAATCTTGGTGGCCTTGCCTCCGGCTACGCGGATAAGGATACCCATGCCTTTGGCGGGCTCAACGCGCAGACCGCTGAGATTGTAGTATACGGGAGCCTCTTCGGTGGCAGCCTCTACGCTTTGTACGCCGGTAGGTATGCCGTTAAGCTCGAACGATACAGTGCCCTGCTCGGTAGCTGTAGCAGCTTCTTGCCAGGCTCCGGTGCTACCTGTGCGATACTGCATTTTTGCAGAATATTTTCCGAGGGGGAGTTTCTCAGCTACGATGCTGCCTTCGAGGGTCTCGGGAAGAACATAGTCGGCGTTGTCGTCGGCGAGAGCATTGACTTCCTCAGCTCTGATAACTTTGGTAAACTCAAGAGTTTCTTCTGTATCGAGGTTTGTTGCGGTAACCTGGAGTGTAACACTCGAAACTGAGAGGTTCAATACTGTAAGAGTGTAGTTGAAAGCGATGTTGGGGTCGTCGTTATCGTCAACGCCTGTTAACGCTACCTCGGAAACGTTGATTTTGTTACCGTTGAATTTATAGGTGTGGGCGAAGGCATCCGAGTCGTTTTTACCTGCTCCGGTGGCGTGAACATTGATTTTGATGTTATAGCCGTTGCCGAGGTTGGCGGGGATAGTGTATTCGTTGTTCTCCACGGGGTAAGCGATAGCTGTCTGTGCTTTGCCGTCGTCACCCTGGATAGAGTAAGTTACGGTACCTGTTACAGTAGCACCTTCCTCGCAGCTGAATTTGATAACAGCTCCGGGGTTAATCCATGCGCCGTCGGGGATGTTGCAGGTGGGAGCTTCCCATTGGCCTTCAGCTTTGGGAGTGCATACAAAGCTGATGGCGGCAAGCTGTATGCGTAGATTTTCGGGGTTTTCTATTTCCAGCTTATATTTGGTGCCGGCCAGGCCTGTGCTTTGGGCATCGAGCTCGAAAGTAACTGGGGTGCTCGTTTCTCCTCGAGCAATCGTTTTAGAGCCGATTAAGGTTTCTCCGGCGTAAAAATTTATTATTACATTGGTGTTGAATGCAATGGGTGTGAATGTTACTGACTGGCAGTTATAGTCGGCGAGAGTGAACTCCAGATACGCTTCTTTTACTTCAAGCGTACTCGTTTTAAGACTCTGAAGATAGTAGGGTTCGGTGCTCGTATAGCCACCGAAATTCAGGCAAGAATAGGTGACGACAGCGTCTTCGCTCACAGACCACTGTGGGTTATTCTTCACGGTGGTGCCGATAGTTTTAAAATTGAAGCTATCTGTGATGGTCACGGTTCCGTTACCATTATCGGTGATAGTCTCCTGAGCAGCGGCGGGCACGAGAGCGGCTGCTGCGCAGAGGATAGTAAGAAAAAGTTTTTTCATTGGTTTATGTGTTTTGTTTCTGATTTATCAAGCTAAGAAATCTTCGACGGGAGCCAGGCCTTTTTTCACGCGTGCAAGGCGGTTGAGGGCTTCGAGGAAGTAGTAGTCGGCGTAGTTGAGGGGAGTGTCGATTTCGGAGCCGTGGGGCAGCGAGCCCACAGAGTGCATGAGCACGAAGCCGCAGTTGGTGCCTGTGGGCGCCATGTAGGCGGGCGAAGCGAGGCTGCGTAGAATTGCTTCGGCGAAGTCGGTGTATTTCTCGTTGTGGAGAATATAGCCGAGCTCAATCATGCCCGAAGCGATAACAGCGGCAGCCGAAGCGTCGCGGGGCGTCTGCGACTCGGCGGGGGCGTCGAGGTCCCAGTAGGGTATTTTATCTTCGGTTTTGATGCGGCCCATAATCATGTCGGCAACAGCCACGGCCTTGTCGAGGAACTCCTTTACCTGCGATTCGCGGTAAGTCTCGGTGAAACCGTAGAGAGCCCAGCCTTGGCCGCGGGCCCAAGCCGAGGCGTCGTTCTTGCCCTGGAAAGTGCCTGCGCTCTCCACCGAGCCGTCGGGGGCGTAGCTAACCACGTGGTAGCAGGTGTGGTCGGGCCGGAAGTGATGCGCCAGGGTGGTGCGGGCGTGGGTCACGGCGATGTCGCTGTAGCGCTTGTCGCCGGTGATTTTGGCGGCGTTGAAGAGGAGCTGCAGGTTCATCATATTGTCGATAATCACGGGGAAGTTCCACTCGCCGAAGTCCCAGGAGCGTATGCAGCCTATTGCGGGGTCGAAGCGCGAGGCAAGGTTATCGGCGGTGCGCACGAGCACGGTGCGTATAGAGTCGGCGGGCGCGAGGCGCAGGGCGTTGCCGTAGCTGCAGTTCACCATAAAACCGAGGTCGTGAGTGTCGGTCATATACGAAGCGGGGAGCATGCGGTTGGTGTAGCGCTCGGCCTGCGTGCGCAGGGTGGTGTCGCCGGTAAGCTCGTAGGCGAGCCAAAGGCTGCCGGGGAAGAAACCGCTTGTCCAGTCGGCCACGTCGCACAGGCGCAGAGTGCGGAATTCGTCGAGGCCGGGGTGGGGGAGCAGTTCCACTTTAAAATCGGTGTGGGGCGCTTCGAGCTGGTCAACGAGTTGCTCGAGCGAGTAATCGGTCATCAGAGAGCGGGGAAAGAGTCCCGTAGAGTCGATAGCCTCGGCGGTGGCGGCGAGCTGCACCGAAGCGCTGTCGGCAGCTTGGGCTATCCAATCGTCGGAGCTCTTGGAGCCTGAGCTTGCGGCACCGTAAGTCACTGCACCTATAAGAAGGACAGCGCCGGCAAACACGGGTATTGATTTTGATACTGGCATGATGTTTTGCGGGTATTTTGATTTTCCGGTTAATTTCTACGCTGCAAAATTACAAAGCAGGCCCGCCCCGGAGAGGCGAGCCTGTTCAAATGGTTTCAAACGCGGGAAAACCGGCTTTTGAAATTGTGCAAAAGTCTTTAAAAAGCGTCTACATCTATGCTTTGGTGTACTCAGAGGGCTGATTTCCGAAGAATTTCTTGAAGCTTGTAGAGAAGTAAGAGGGTGTTCCGTAGCCCACCATTGCGCTTACTTCGGCCACCGTATAGCGGCCCGATTTGAGGAGCTCGAGGGCGCGGTTCATGCGTATACGGCGAATAAATTCGTTGGCCGATTCGCCTGTGAGTGCCTTGAGCTTGAGGTGGAGGTTGGAGCGGCTCATGAGCATCTCGCGGGCGAAGCCGTCGGTGGTGAATTCCGAGTCGTCGAGGTGCTTTTCTACCGTTGCGAGGGCTCCTGCGAGGAACTCCTCGTCGAGCGGGTTCATGGCCATTTTCGAGGGCTCGATGTCGGGGGTATCGGTGTAGTAGCGTATGGCGCTGGCGCGTGTGCGGAAGCGGTTGGCGATCTTCGCCAGGAGCAGCGGCATCGAGAAAGGCTTGGGCAGGTAGTCGTCGGCGCCTACTTTCATGGCGTCGAGCTGGTCGCGCACGTCCGATTTCGCCGAGAGCATAATCACGGGTATGTGCGAGGTGCGTATATTGCGCTTGAGTGCGCGGCAGAGCTGTATGCCGTCGGTGCGGGGCATCATCACGTCGGTTATTATCATGTCGGGGCTCTCGCTCTCGAGTATCGAGAGAGCTTCCTCGCCGTCGTGGGCGAGTATTATGCGGTAGTAGGGCGTGAGCGCCTCGCTCATATATTTGAGTATGGTGTCGTTGTCGTCGACGAGCATTATCGAGCGCTCATGCGAGCTCTGCTCCTGCTCCTGTTCAGGCTGTGCGGCGGGGCTTTCGTCGGGTATATACTGCACGTTTACAGGAGCTTGCTCCTCAGCTTCGTTTTCCGAGGCTGTCTCCTCGGGCTTGTATGCCGAGCTGCGTGCGGGCAGCGTCACCGTGAAGCAAGTGCCGCTGCCGGGGTCGCTGGTCACGCTTATTGTGCCGTGGTGCAGGGTCACGAGGCGCTTTACCAGCGAGAGGCCTATGCCGCTGCCGTAGCTGTTCTCGTCCACTTTATAGAAGCGGTCGAAGATATGCGGGAGTTTCTCGGGGGCTATGCCGTGGCCGGTGTCGCGCACCTTTATAATAAGGCGTGAGCCGTCGGGCGCGATTTCGGCGGCTACGGTCACCGAGCGGCCGTCGGGGGTGTGCTTGAAGGCGTTGGAGAGCAGGTTGCCTATTATTATCGACATATAGGTGGGGTCGAGGGGCACGCAGGTGTCGCCTACGGTGGAGTCGATGCGGCACTCTATGTTGCTGTGGCGGGCTTTCTGACTGTAGTTGGCGAGCTCCTCGGAGAGCAGGGTGTTGACGTCGAGAGGCCGCACGCGGAGGCGGAACATGCCGTTCTCGGCACGCTGATAGTCGAGTATCTGATTGATAATGTTGAGGATACGCATGGTGTTGCTGCGGATAGTCTGCAGCTTGTCGAGCACCTTGGGCTCGTTGCGTTTCTGCTCTATAAGCTCTGTTACGGGCAGCAGGATGAGCGTGAGCGGTGTTCGTAGCTCGTGCGACATGTTCACGAAGAAGTTCACTTTCATGTCGTTGAGTTCCTGCCGGCGCTCGTAGTCGCGGCGCTCGTATTCGAGTTTCTGTTCCTTGAGTCTTCGCAGAGTGAACCGGCGGATAATCAGCCATATGGCCGCGCAAATTATAAGCGCGCCCAAGAGCTGAGCCCACCAGCGCCGGTACCAATGCGGGAGCATACGCACCTCTATGGAGCGCGTCTCGCTCCATACGCCGTCGCTGTTAGCCGACTGTACCTCAAAGCTGTAGGTGCCCGGCGGTATGTTGCGGTAAGTTGCCGAGCGCTCATCGCCGGCTTCTATCCAGTCTTTGTCGAGGCCTTTGAGGCGGTATCTGAAAGCGTCGTGGCCGTTGTTGTGGAAGTTGAGGGCGGCAAACTCGAGGGTGATCATCGACTGATCAGGTTGGAGTATTATTTTCTTGCCCGTCTCCAGGGTGCGCTTCAGTATGCCCGATTCATCGCCGGGGGCGGCGGGTGTGCCGAAGAGCCTGATACCGTTGATGATAGGCCTTGCCGAAATAGTGTCGGGCGTAATATCTTCGGGGTCGAAGGTTACCAGGCCGCCAATGCCGCCGAAGTACATGCGGTGGCCGTCGGGCGAGGCGAAAGCCTTGGCATTGAACTGGCGCACACCCATGTAGTCGGTTTGCCCATAGTTGTGGAAGGTGCCTGTTGCGCGGTTGAACTCCGAGAGGCCGAGGTTGGTGCTTATCCAGAGGTCGCCCTCGCTGTCGGCGAGGAGGCCGAGCACCACGTCGTTGGGCAGCCCGTCGTCAACGGTGTAGTGCTCCTTGAGCTGCAGGTCGCTGTCGAGCATCCACAGGCCGCGGCGCGTTGAAATCCAGAAGCTGCCGTCGGGTTGCGATTCATATATATTGTTGATATACAGCGAGGCGGCCTCCTGAGCCGACGTCGGTAGAGTAATGGGGCTCACGGTGCCGTCGGGCTCCTCGCGGCAGAGGGCGGCGCCGTTCTCACCCGAGAGCCAAAGGCGCCCCTTGGAGTCGCGGAAAAGTTCGGTTATATTGGTGACGGGCGCGGCGACTTTTGCGGCGGTGTTCGAGGCAGGGTCGTAGCGGTAGAGCCCGTCGAGGGTGCCAAGCCATAGCCCTGAGCCCGAGGCCGGGAGTATGGAGTAGACCTTTGCGGGTGTGGTGAGGCTCTTGAGGAGGTGGTGTGAGTCGAGGTCGAACACGGCCAGGCCGCCCAGGTGCGCACCCACATAGAGGCGCCCGGCAATGGTGTCGGGGTACACGGCCTTGACATCGGCCGAAGTGAGGCCCTCGGCACGGCCTATGTAGCTGAACGATTCTGTATCAGTGTTGTATATGTTGAGGCCGCCTGCGTTGGTGCCTATATATATGTTGCCCTGCGAGGGCACGATGCACGATACAACGTTGTCGTTGAGCGAGGGCATGCCTATGTTGCGGAAGCGGTTCTGCAGCGGGTGGTAGTAGTTGAGGCCGCCATACCATGTGCCAATCCACATGCCCCCGCGCTTGTCGGAGAATATGCTGCGTACCGAGGAGTGGGAGAGGGGAGTGGCTCCTGCGGCGTTGGATGCGGGAGTGGCTGTGAAAGTGCGCATTACGCCTGTTGTGGGGTTGTATACCGAAAGCCCGTCGACGGTGCCTATCCATAGTCGCCCCGTCTTGTCGTAGCCCAGCGAGCGCACGAAAAGCGAGTGCAGGCGCCGGTTTTGGCGGTTGTCGAAGCGCTCGGCATGACCCGTGCGTGTGTTGTAGCGCCATACGCCCTCACCCTCGGTGGCAATCCACAGGCCGTTGCCGTTGTCGTTGAGGAAGGCATTGACGGGAGCCTTGACATCGGCTACCGCCACTGCCGACCCTCCGGCCAAAGGCATGGCAAAGGCTCCTCCGGCGGTGCCGAAGAAGCAGGAGTCGGCGGCAATAGCCAAGGCGCTCACGGCGTGGCCGGTGAGTAGAGGGGTGAAAGTGCGCGAGGATATGTCGAAGCTGTATATGCCTTTGCCCGTGGCGGCGAGGAGGGTGGTGGAGTCGAGCGGGCTTATCACGCTGAACTCGGTGTTGTCGCCTTCGGGCAGGGCGTTGGGCTCGAAGGTGTCGAGGAGGCGGTTGTAGCGCGAGAGACTTTTGCCCGACACTATCCACAGGTTGCCCGAGGGGTCGCATTCGAGTTTCTTGATAACGTTGTCGGGGAGCGATGCCGGATTGCCGTTTTGGGTTCTGTAGGTTTTGAAGGTGCGGCCGTCGTAGCGGTTGAGGCCGTCGTGTGTGGCCACCCATATATAACCGAGGCTATCCTGTGTTATCGAGGGGACGGTGGTGTGCGAGAGCCCCTCTTCAATGCCTATGTGCCTGAACGAAACCCAAGGCTCGGTAGCCCGGGCTTGGAAGACCAGCGAGAGCAGCAGGGCAATGGCGATATATATTGTTTTCTTTTCCATGGCATGAGGTTATGTGATACAAAATTAAGGAATAATTGCCAAATGGAGCGCATGTTCAGTTGCATTTTCGGCATTTTAGACAAATTTGTTATTATGTTGCACAATATTATAAGCCATTCCACGCTAATTCAATGATAATAATACAAGTGAGGAGCGCAAGGCCGCACCTATAAGCTAATTTTGCAAGCAAATCATTAAGCCTTAACTTTGCAAAAAATTACCAGATGAAGAGCCTGAGACCAATCATTGCCGCAAGTGCCGTTGCTACCATGAGCATGGTGGCCGCCGCGCAGGCAAACCTGCGTGTGGAAGCCACGACCATGATGCATGAGTCGCGTGCCACCGTGCAGCCCGCAGCCGGCAGCACCGAGGGCGACCGTTTTGTGTCGTTCCAGTGGCCGCTCCCCGAGGAGTTCCGTCAGTTGGGTGCGCCCCTCGACGGTTTCGAGAAAGAACACGAAACCCCCGATAAATCGAAACTCAAATACAAATTGCGCTTCAGCACCGATTCCACCTTCACCACCGGCGTTGAGGAGCGCAGCACCCTGTGGCCCTTCTATAACGCTCACGAGATAACGAGCCCCGGCAAGGTATACTGGCAGTATGCCTACTGCGGAGGCGCCGGTAATGGCGAGTGGAGCCCCGTGTACTCATTTACCTATGCTCCCGCCGCCGACCGCTTCGCTCCTCCCTCGTTCGATGAGTTCATTGCCAAGTTGCCCGCCGATCACCCCCGCGTGATTACTGATGAAGCACACCGCGACGCCCTCATCGCCGCATCGCAGGGCAAGCCCGAGCGTCAGTGGTATATCGAGGGTGCCGACAAGGTTATGCGCACGCCCATGCGTACGCTCGATTCTATCCCTGTAGAGCACCTCGCCACTCTCAGCAATCAGATGCAGATCAACTCTTTCCTCACCCGCGAGAGCCGCAAGGTGATCGACGGCGAGGAGCGCAACATAGAGCTGCTCACTCGCGCCTACGTGCTCACCGGCGATGAGCGCTATGCCCGCGAGGGGCTCGCACGCGTGCTCACCATGGTGGGCTGGAGCGAGAACCCCAATGTGAAGGGCGACTTCAACGACGCCACCCTGCTCTCGGTGAGCACCCTTGCCTTCGACACATTCTACAATCTGCTCGACAAAGAGCAGAAAACCGTGCTTCTCAAGGTGATAGGCGAGAAGCTCGGCAACATGTACGCACACTTCAACAATTATCTTGAAAATCATATAGCCGAGAACCACATATGGCAGATGACACTCCGCATTGCCACTTATGCGGCTCTGGCAACCTACGGCGAGCTCCCCGAGAGCAGCCTCTACGCCGAGTATCTCTATAACGCCTGGCTTGCACGCTTCCCCGGCCTCAACTCCGACGGCGCATGGCATAACGGCGACTCATATTATACTGTGAACACGCGCACGCTCGTGGAGCTCCCCTATATCATGGGCCGCATATCAGGCTTCAACTACTTCAGCGACCCCTGGTATGGCCGTAATGTGCTCTATGCAATATACCAGCAGCCTCCCTTCTCGAAGTCGGGCGGCAACGGCTCGTCGCACCTCAAGGTAAAACGCCCTCTGCCTGTGCGCGTAGGGCAGCTCGACGCCCTCGCACGCATCCTCGGCGACACCTATGCCGCCGACTTTGTGCGCACAACCCTCGCCCGCGAACCGCAGATACTCAAGCGCTGCCTCGGCGCCAAGGCCGGCGACCTCACATGGACACGCCTTCAGCTCGCCGCCGAACTGCCTCAGGGTAAAGGTCTTGCCGACCTCCCCGCCGGCCATGTGTTCCCCCAGAGCGGCCTGGCGTCGTTCAACAGCTCGCTCGGCGACACCGACCATAACGCCATGTGGAGCTTCCGCAGCAGCCCCTACGGCTCAACCTCGCACGCCCTTGCCAACCAGAACGCTTTCAACACCTTTTACGGCGGCGACGCGCTCTTCTACAGCAGCGGCCACCACATTGAGTTCACCGACCTCCACTCCATGCTCTGCCACCGCGGTACACGCGCGCACAACACTATCCTTGTCGACGGCATGGGTCAGCGCATAGGCACCGAAGGCTACGGCTGGATACCCCGCCACTACACAGGCAGCAACATAGGCTATGTTGTGGGCGATGCATCTAACGCCTACGGCAAAGTGATATCGCCCCTGTGGCTCGACCGCGGCCGCCTCTCCGACGTGGACTACTCCCCCGAGAACGGCTGGGATGAGAATCACCTCGTGAAATACCGCCGCCATATGGTGAACCTGGGCACAAGCGGCCTTCTGCTCATATACGACGAACTTGAGGCCGACCGCCCCGTGGAGTGGAGCTATCTCCTTCATACCGTGGAGAATCCTATGGAACTTGGCCACAAGGGCAAGGCTCTCCACATCAAGGCTCTCAACAGCAAAGGCGCCTCCGACGCCTGGCTCTTTGCCTCGGGCAAGCTTGCCGCCGACACCACCTCGCAGTTCTTCAAGCCCGCTGTCAACTGGCTCGTGCGCGAGGCCGACGGCACCTTCAAGCCTTACCCCAACCACTACCATTTCACCGCACGCAGCAAAAAGAGCCGCAGCTACCGCTTTGCCACTCTTATAGATACGCACAGCAACAGCGTGGCCGCCCGCGTGCCCGCCGAAGCCGACGGCAAGATAGTATTCGGCGAATGGACAATCGAGGCCTCGCTCGACAGCAAAAGTGCCCCCGCTTTCTCGGCTACCCATACCAACGGCGACCGTATAGTGTACGCCGGTGAGGAAACCCGTATCACCGAGGGCGGCAAAGAGACCGTGCTCTGTGATGAACTACCCCAGCTCGAAATTTGATTTTGCAGATGTGAATACCATGAAAACAGCATTTTCGACCATTATTTTGTTTATTATATGCTTGATTGTGCCACTGCAGGCCGCTGCCTTCAAGGTTACAGGTGTCGTAAAAGACAACGAAGGCCTTGAGGTCATCGGCGGCGGTGTGCGCGTCAAAGGCGGCAATGTAGGTGTCATCACCGACATCGATGGCCGCTATACTATCGACGTTCCCTCGGCAAAGGAGTCGGTGCTGCAGTTCTCTTATGTGGGCATGATGCCCATTGAAGTCAAGGTCGACGGCCGAGCCACTATCGACGTAACCCTCCAGCCCGATAACAAGGTGCTCAACGAGGTTGTGGTCGTGGGCTACGGCACAACGCGCCGCAGCGACCTCACCGGTTCGGTTGTCTCCGTGAAATCGAAAGACCTCGAGAGAACGCCCACCTCCGACCCTCTGCAGGCCCTTGCAGGCAAGGCTGCCGGTGTGCTCATCACCCAGGACGACGGTGAGCCCGGCGCTTCTATCTCAGTGCGCGTGCGCGGAGGTATTTCCATTACTCAGAGCAACGAGCCTCTGTATATTATCGACGGCTTCCCCTCGGAAGACGGCCTCGCAGGTATCTCGCCCTCCGAAATCGAGACTATCGACGTGCTCAAAGATGCCTCTGCAACCGCTATCTATGGTGCCCGCGGTGCCAACGGCGTTGTGGTGGTGACCACAAAGCGTGGTGCCGACGATGGTGCTTCGATGCAGATAACCTTCGATGCCTACGCCGGTTTCCGCAAGGTATCGAAGAAACTCCCCGTGCTCGACGTGCAGGAGTTCCTCCTCCTCGATTATGAACGCTCGCTTGCATTCAACGGCGAGAGCGGCGTCCTCGGCTTCCAGAACCGCTACGGCTCATTTGCCGACATCGCCACCAACTATGCCGACCGCCCCGGCATCGACTGGCAGGAAGAAGCCCTTGGCCGCACTACCTCCACTCAGAACTACCATGTGGGTATCAACGGCGGCGGCAAAGACCTCAAATATAACTTCAATTACACCTACAACCGCGATGAGGGCGCCATGATCCGCAGCGGCGTCGACAAGCATACCGTGTCGCTCGGCTTCTTCCAGAATAACAAGAAATGGCTCTCTGTCAACGGTAAAGCAACATACACTGAGCAGAAAGTGTGGGGCATGGGCACCTCCGACCAGACCACACGCTTCAACAAAATGGAGCATATACTGCAGTACCGCCCAACCGCCGGTATCTACGGCACCGACGACAGCCTCATAACCGGCGACGACATGCTCGAAGACGATGATCAGAACCCCATGCAGAGCCCTATAATCTCGGCTAATGAAGAAGATAAAGACCGCGTTATCCGCAACATCCTTATCAACGGCGGTTTCACCATCACCTTCAACAAGTACTTCACTTTCCGCAACAGCACCGGCTACCGCTATCAAATGGATAACCGCGAGGAATTTTACGGGGAAAAGTCGGTGACAGGCAAGCGCTCAAGCATACAGAGCCGCTCGCAGTACAGCCAGAGCTCGCAGTTCCAGACCTCAAACGTGCTCACCTACAACAACCGCCACAAATACCACAAACTCACCGTAATGGTGGGCCAGGAGTGGGTCGATAACCGCTCAAAGTGGATGACCGCACTCGTAAAGAACTACCCCAACAACGATATAGGCTCAGCCGACGCCTCGCTCGGAACGCCCGAGACGGTGAGCTCAAACGTGAACTACGACAACAAGATTCTCTCGTTCTTCGGCCGTGTGAACTATAACATGGGCGAGAAATACCTCTTCACCGCCACTCTCCGCGCCGACGGCTCATCGAAGTTCAGCAAGCGCAATAAATGGGGCTACTTCCCCTCGGTTTCTGCAGCATGGCGTATTGGCCAGGAAGACATCATCGAGCGTCTTGGCGTGTTCAGCGACCTCAAGCTCCGCGCAGGTTACGGTCTGGCCGGTAACAACCGCGTGGCAAGCTACCGCTCGCTCGACCTCCTTACCTCGGCAGGCTATCCCTCGGGCGATAACTGGGTGCCCGGCTACGCCCCCTATGCTATCCCCGACAAAGACCTCAAGTGGGAGTCGAACGCTACCTTCAACCTCGGCCTCGACGTGGGTTTCTTCAACCAGCGCCTTACTTTCGCGCCCGAGTTCTTCTACAACCGCTCGTCGAACCTCCTCCTCAACTCGCGCGTGCCCACCTCATCGGGCTTCAAGAACATGCTCCGCAACGTGGGCCGCACCTCTAACCGCGGTCTCGACCTCTCTATCAACTCGGTGAATATCGTATCGCGTGACTTCCAGTGGAATACATCGCTCAACCTCTCGGTTTACCGTAACCGCATCGACGCTCTCTCGGGCGAGGATTACTTCCTTGAAGAGGCCGCCTTCGGCTACAACGACAAGACCCATATGATTGCCGTGGGCTCGCCCCTGGGCCAGTTCTACGGCTACCGCACGCTCGGCATCTATCAGGTAGATGACTTCGACTATGACGCCGCCACCAAAACCTACACCCTCAAAGAGGGCCTCCCCGTGCCCGAGTACAACGCCGGAGTGCAGCCAGGCTACTGGAAATTCGAGGATACCGACGGCAACGGAGTTATCGACGAAAACGACAAAACCGTTATCGGCAACGCCACCCCCAAGCTCTTCGGCGGCCTTACCAACAACTTCACCTGGCGTAACTTCGACGCCTCGATATTCTTCACTTTCAGCGTCGGCGGCAAGGTGCTCAACGCCACCAAGCTCACCAACACGCAGGCCGGCAAGAGCAGCTACAACGTGCTCGCCCTCATGGACAGCTCTAACCGCTGGATGACTATCGACAGCGAAGGCAACACCGTGACCGACCCCGAAGCCCTCGCCGCGCTCAACGCAGGCAAGACCGTGGCTTCGATCTACGACACCGAGCAGGGCGATGCCTACATACACTCATGGGCCGTTGAAGACGCCTCCTATCTCCGTCTGAGCAATCTCTCGATCGGTTATTCGATACCCCGCACCCTGCTGCGCAAAATCTCTATCGAGAAACTGCGATTCTATTTCACGGGCTCCAACCTCTTTGTTATCAGCCCCTACAGCGGCTTCGACCCCGAGGTCTCCACCAAGGGCAACAACCTTACCCCCGGCGTAGACTTCGGTGCCTACCCCCGCAACCGCTCGTTTGTTTTCGGCCTTAACCTTGTATTCTGACGCACGATGAAAAATATACACAACATAAAGACGCTGCCACTGATGCTCCTCCTCGGCCTCAGCGCCGCCGCTTGCAGCGATATTCTCACCGAATCGCCCGACTCGTACTACGAGCGCGACGACTTCTTCACCACGCCCGAGAAAGCCGAAATGGCCGTGTTAGGTATCTACAACGCGCTCCCGGTGATTTATGGAGAGAAAGACGGTATGTCGCTGGCCGCCTCCGACGATATTTTATATACCAATGGCGTAACTGCCGACAACGGCCGCCGCGACGTGGGCCACTATGTGCTCCGGACCAACAACACCTGGGTGAGCGGCGTGTGGGAAGGTAAATACAATATTGTGAACCGCGCCAACTACACAATCTCGGGTATAGAGATGATGAAGGGCTGGCAGAATGACCCCACCCTGCTGAAACTTATAGCAGAGGCACGATTCCTGCGCGCTCAGTCGGCCCTCGACCTCGTGCGCTATTGGGGCGACGTGCCTTTCAAAACCACATATACCTCAGGCTATGAGGAGGCTTACGGCCCCCGCGTGCCCCGCGAGGAAATCTACGACCAAATCGTTGAAGACCTCAATTTTGCCAAGGAACATCTTCCGTGGGCCGATGAGGTGGGTACGCCCGAGCGAGCCGGTCAGGGTGCAGCCCGTGCCCTTCTTATGCGCGCGTTGCTCTCCCGCGCCGGTTACAGCCTTAAGAGCGACGGCAAACTCAGCCGCCCCGACGGCAAGACCCGCAACGAGTGCTACACTGCCATTATCGAAGAGTGGCAGGCTTTCGAGACTGCCGGTTGCCACACCTTCTATCCCGGTGGCTACGAGGCGCTTTTCAAATCGTTCTCGCAGGGCGTGCTCGATACTTCCGAGAGCATTTTCGAGGTGGCTTTCCTTGCCGGTAAGAACAATGGGTACTGGGGCACATATATAGGTCCTGCTGTTGCTGCCCCGCAAATTTCGACAACAGAGTCGAGCAAATATATGGGGCGAGCGAACGCTCTTTTCAGAGTCGTGCCCGAGTGGAAAGATTTCTTTGAAGACAGCGACATGCGCCGCGACGTTACCGTATGCACCCACAGCCACACCTGGGATGCCACGATCAACAACCACAAGCTCGCCGAGCAGAAGAACCCCCGCAACTGGTATCCCGGCAAATGGCGCCGCGAGTGGATGCCCCTGGGCTATATCGACCCCAACAAGACCGACGTGAATTTCTGCCTCATACGCTATGCCGACGTCGTGCTCATGGCAGCCGAGGCTTATGCCGAGCTCGGAAACACCACCGAGGCGTGGAGCCTTATAAACCGTGTGCGCGAGCGTGCCGGTGCAACTCCCGTATCATCGGCAAACTACAAGAATTTCTATAAGGCGCCCAAGGTCCACGACCTGCCCTATATCGCCGACGCAGATGAGGCCGGACGCGTGCGCACGGCAATCTATTGGGAGCGTGGCTTCGAGCTCGCTTTCGAGGGGCAGCGTAAATTCGACCTCCTGCGCTGGGGTGTGCTCGGCGACGCCCTCAAGCTATTCGGCGAGAAAATCGACAGCCGCATAGTAAGCTACCCTGCAGGCAAAAACTTTATCAAAGGCAAACACGAACTCTTGCCTATCCCCTCCGACGAAATGCAGGTGAACCCCTATCTTGAAAATATTAATAACCCCGGATACTGATGAAAAAGAAAATACTTACGGCGCTCGGCTTCGCCGCTACCGTGCCCGCCATGCTGCAGGCCGCTTCAAACCGACCCAATATCATATACATAATGACCGACCAGCAGGCTGCACAGGCCGTTGGCTATGCCGGTAACGACGATGTCAAGACCCCCAACATCGACCGCCTCGCCGAGCACGGCGTGCGCTTCAACAATGCCTACTGCGCTTTTCCACTCAGCGGCCCCTCGCGCTCGGCTATGTTCACAGGCTATACCCCGGGCCGCGCGGGGCTGCGCATCAACGGCACCGAGCTCCCCGATTCCCTCAAGGAAAACACCTTGGGCAGCATAATGGAGGACGGCGGCTATGAAACCGCCTACGCCGGAAAGTGGCACGTGAACACCAATCCACTGCCCGCGCCCCACGCCTTCGGCTTCGAGAAACTCCACGGCTTTGGCGACGAAGGCCTTGCCGAGAGTGTGGTGGAATTTCTGCAGCGCGACCACGAAAAGCCCTTTTTTGTTGTGGCCTCGTTCAACAACCCCCACAACATATGCCAGTATGCCCGCTATCAGAATCTGCCCGACGGCTCTATAAATGAGCTGCCCCTCGACTCCTGCCCCAATCTTCCGGCAAACTTTGCCGTAGCTCCCTACGATGCCGACGTGCTCGCTACCGAGAAGAAACTCAGCTACCGCCTCTATCCCACACAGAATTTCACTGCCGACGACTGGCGCCGTTACCGCGGAGCATACTACAAGCTCATCGAGAAAGTCGACGGTGAAATCGGCAAGATTGTTGATGAAATCGACCGTCAGAACCTCTGGGACAATACCGTGATTATTTTCACCTCCGACCACGGCGACGGCATGGGTGCACACCAATGGAACCAGAAGTCGGCCCTCTATGAGGAGTGCGCCAATATTCCCCTTGTAGTTTGCGCCCCCGGCGGCAAGAACGCAGGCAAGGAGCTGCCTCAACTTGTGAACAACGGTATCGACCTCATGCCCACAATCTGCGACTGGGCAGGTGTCGAGGTGCCCGGATACCGCACCGGCAAGAGCCTCCGCAAGGTGGTGGAGAGCGGCAAGCCCGAGACTGCACACCACGACTATGTTGTTACCGAGGCTCTCTTCGACCAGACAGCCGGAACCCAGGGCTGGATGCTCCGCACCCCCGACTTCAAATATGTGCTCTATGAGGTGGGCAAAAACCGAGAGCAGCTCTACGACATGCGCAACGACCGCGGCGAGATGCGCAACCTCGCCATCGAGGCCAAATATCGCGGGGAGCTGGAGCGCCACCGCGAGCTTCTGCGTCAGTGGATGGAAGCCAACCCTCTTGACAACCGCAAGGCTCCCGTGAGCCATATTCCTGTGCAGTAAGCACAAAAACACGTTTCAAAAGCCACGTTTTACACATTTATAAAGGTTTTTTAATCAAATCTGAAAGCGTGTTAGCCGTGTCGGAACGCCTCTGACAACCGCTTGCCCTAACTTTGCGGCACAGATTCGATAATCCTTTTTACACCATGATAAAACAAATCACTAAAATATTCATCGTGTGCGCAGCCTCTGCCTGCCCGGCAATGGCAGCCGGGCAGGACGAGCCTGCCGTCCTCAAGCTTGATGCCGTCTCGCTCATGCACGAGATGCGTGCCACTCCCTCGCCTGGCGATGGAGCTGTGGTAGCCGACCGTAAGGTGTCGTTCCAATGGCCGCTCGCCGCCGACTGTAGTTATGTTGATGCGCACAAGGCTTCTTTTAAAGATAAGACCAAGCTCGGCTATAAGGTGAAATACTCCACCGACAAGAACATGAGCAAAGATGTTGTCGAGGTCGACACCCGTTGGCCCATGTTCAACCCCGACGCCGACCTCGCCGCCGGCACATGGTACTGGCAGCACGGCTACGTGGTGCCCGACGGTAGCGGCGTGATATGGTCGCCGGTGTTCTCCTTTACCGTTGCCGATAATGCAGGCAAATTCCTGCCTCCGTCGTATAAGGAGCTCCGCGCCAAGGTGCCCGCCACACACCCGCGTGTTTACGTGGACGGCGCCACCCTCGACGCTTTCCGCACCCGCAACGAAGGCAGCCTCGATGCGAACATGTATAAAGAGGAGGCCGAGAAGATTCTCAAGACACCCATGAAGACTCCCGCCGACATCAAGAGCGGCATGGCTGCGAAATTCGACAACAAGATGCAGCGCGAGCAGATGATTACCCGCGAGAGCCGCCGTGTTATCGACCGCGAGGAGCAGAACCTCGACATCCTCGTGCGCGCCTATGTTCTCACTCAGGACCGCCGCTTTGCCGACGAGGCTATCAAGCGCGCCGGATACATGCTTGAGTGGACCGACGACAAGAATATCGCAGGCGACTTCAACTTCGCAACTTTCTTCTCGGTGTTCACCACCGTCTACGACATGCTCAACGGGCTTCTTGACGCCGACATGAAGAGCCGCCTCGAAGCCGCTATCCGCACTTCGGGCTCGGCAATGTACAAGGGCTTCAACAACCGCCTTGAAAATCACCTCGCCGACAACCACGTGTGGCAGATGACCCTGCGCATATTTACCATGGGTGCCTTCACCATGCTCGGCCACCTTCCCGAGGCCGAGGAGTGGGCGGAGTACGCCTACAACACATGGCTCGCACGCTTCCCCGGCCTCAACACCGACGGTGCATGGCATAACGGCGACTCTTACTTCGCGGTAAACTTCCGCACCCTCATCGAGGTGCCTTTCTTCTTCTCGCGTATCTCGGGCTTCGACTTCTTCTCCGACCCCTGGTATCAGGGCAATGTGCTTTACACCCACTACGCACAGCCTCTTGCCTCGCATGCCAGCGGGCAGGGTAGTGCACATGTCGATAAGGTCAAACCCCATGCCACCCGCGCCGGATATATGGATGCCCTTGCCAAGATGACGGGCAACCGCTATGCCGCAGCCTACACCACGGGCTTTATAGGCAAGAATCCCAAGGCTCTGCTGCGCGGTGCAACGGGCAAGTCGAGCGGCCTGGCATGGTTCCGCCTGCAGTGCGAGCGTCCGCTCCCTGCCAACGAGGGGCTCGCCGACCTCGGCACTCTGCCCATGGGATACATTTTCCCTGAATCGGGCCTTGCCGTGTTCAACACCAACAACGAGCGTGCCTCGCGCAGTGCGCGCCTCACTTTCCGCAGCAGCCCCTACGGCTCTACCTCGCATGCCCTTGCCAACCAGAACGCGTTCAACACCTTCTATGCAGGCAAGCCCATATTCTACAGCTCGGGCCACCACACATCGTTCACCGACCGTCACTCTCTGCTGTGCGAGCGCTCAAGCCGCGGGCACAATACTATCCTTGTCGACGGCATGGGTCAGCGTATAGGTGTCGAGGGCTACGGCTGGATTCCCCGTTATTATGTAGGCAAGAAGATTGGCTATGTGCTTGGCGATGCCTCTAATGCCTACGGCCCTGTTACCTCGCCTATCTGGCAGAAACGAGCCAAGGAGGCCGAGGTGCCCCTCACACCCGAGAACGGCTGGGATGAGGTCGGTCTCAAAACTTTCCGCCGCCATATAGTTGAGCTCGGCACCACGGGCATGTCGGTAATCTACGACGAACTCGAGGCCGAAGAACCCCGCACATGGAGCTATCTCCTGCACACCATCGAGCACCCCATGGCCGTAGACCGCAGCAATCCCGCCTTTGTGCGTGTTACCGGCGATGTGGCTGTGGCCAAAGGCGACGCTTTCCTTTTCTCTACCCTCGAACTCGAGTGCGACACCACAAGCACCTTCTTCGCTCCTGCCGACAACTGGCTCAAGGCCGACGCCAACGGAAATTTCGCCAAGAACCCCGACCATTACCACTTCAAGGCCAACACGCCGAAATCGAAGGTGTGCCGTCTGCTCACGATTATCAACTCCTATCCCAACCCCAAGGAGGGTAGGGTGGCGCCGGTGCCTCAGGTATTGAAAGACGGTTCGGTGAAAATGGGCCGCTGGAATATCAAGGCAAATCTCACCACCGAAGGCGCTCCCTCTTTTGTTGTCAAGCTCACAACTCCCGGCGAAAATGTGTCGGTAAGCTACGACGGCGAGGCAACAACCGTGGCCGAAGATGACAGCGAATTTGAACTCATCGACGAGCTCCCCGCTCTTGAAATCTAATCTGCGAAACTAATCAATACTCACCTGAAACAATGGAAATCAAAAAACTGCTACGGGTAATGCTTGTCGCTGCCGGTGTCATGGCCATGCTTGTGGCGCCTGCTGCCGACGCCGTGGCTGCCGAGCCTGCTCCCAACCCGGCTCCCCAGCTCCCGGTACAGCACTCCCGCACCCGCCCTGCCAAGAAGAAGGCCAAGACCGCAGCGCCTGCCACCCAAGCCGGCGGTGAGAAAAAGGCCACTCAGGGCAAGAATGTGAAAACCAATGCCAAGGCTAATAAGGAAGGCTCAAAGCGCAAGGCTCCCGCTGCCGCTGCTGTCTCTGACCGCTACCGTGCTTTCAAAATCAACATACCCTATGCCGCCGCTGTTATTCAGAACCTTGCTTTCGAGTGGCAGACAGGCAAGAAAATGACCGTCGACATACCCGTGATGTGGAGCTTCAGCGACCTCACCGACCGCCACGGCGTGCGCACCATTGCCGTGCAGCCTGAGGCCCGTTGGTGGCCCGGCGCTAACCCCGGCAACGGCCACTTCCTCGGCGCTCACCTCTCTGCCGCCTGGTTCAACGTGCGTTGGAACGACACCCGCTACCAGGCCGATTCTCTGCCTCTCCTCGGTGCCGGCATAAGCTATGGCTACCGCCTGCCGTTCAACGCCAACTGGGGCGCGGAGTTCAACCTCGGTGTAGGCTATGCCTATATGGAATATGACCGCTTTTTCAATATCGACAACGGTGCTAAGATCGACCGCCGGTCGCGTAATTATTTCGGTATTACCCGTGTGGGTGTATCTTTGGTTTACCGTTTTTAAGCCTGCCAATAATGAAAAAGATTCTTGCTAAAACTCTTATAATGGCTGCAATGGCCATGGCTGCACAGTCGTGCCTCTTCCAATATCCCGAGATGACCGACGACGGCGAAAAGGGTATCGACCCTACCGATGTGGCCCTTACTGCCGACATAAGCCTCTCGATGACAATTCCGGCTTTCGATTCCGAAGGCGCGGCTTTCACTCAGCCCACGACCGACGGCAGCGCTTACAAGCGCCGCGTGATAGTTGAGGCTCTCACCGAAGGGCGCCAACCCGTGACCCGCACTATGCTCCTCGACATAGAGGAGGGCGAGAAAGAAGTGCTCGTGCCCCTGAGCTTGCGCCTCACTGCGCGCGACTACACCTTCATGGTGTGGAGCGACTATGTGCAGCTTGCAGAGAACGGCGCTGTCGACAGCTCGTTCTTCTATAACGCAACCCTCCTTCCCAACGTTTACATGGGTAAGACCTACCGCGGCAACAATAACTACAAAGACGCCGCCTATACATGCACCGAGCTCGCCCTCTCGCAGTATAAGTCGGCCACCAATGCCCGCGTGAGCCTCGACTTGGAGCTCAAGCGCCCCGTAGGCCGTCTTCAGCTTGTGGCCAACGATACCCGCGCTTTTCTTGATAAGATTGCCAATGGTCAGATTTCTGGCGAATCGTTTGCCGTGCGTGTGAGCTATCCAGGTTATCTCTGCATGGGCTACAACCTTGAGCAGGGCATTCCCCGCCACTCCCTCATGTACATGACCTACGACAACGCTTTCTCAACAAAGAAGATGGTTGCCGGCGAGCCTTTCACCCTCACTTTCGACTATCTCTTTGCCGACAGCGGCAGCAACACCGCTATTCCCATGCAGATCGAAATTCTCGATTCGGCAAAAACCAACGTGCTTGCATCGGCATCGTTCACTGCCTACTGCCGCGCAGGTTTCAGCACTACCGTAAGCTACGGATTCCTCACTGCCACCGACGACCAAGGCATAGATTTCAACCCCGAATTTTCGGGCAGCGGAACAGTAGTTATAGTACCTTCGAAATAAAATAATACACTCAATCAAAATACATCATGAAACATTTTTCTTCAATGCTTATTGGCACCGCCGCCCTTCTGGGCGCAGTGTCGTGCAGCCAGACCGATGAGCCTAACAACATCAATGGCGGTCTCACTACCGTAAGTGTAAACATCCCCGTGACCGAAGCCACCTCGCGTGCCGTGCCCGAAATCCCCGAAGGCTATAAACTCCGCTGCATCATGCAGCTCGTCGACGCCAACGGCGCAGCACTCGCCGACGCCCGCTATGTCAACGAAGTTGCCGCAGGCAGCGAGAGCGTCGACTTCTCGTTCATCGCCCCCGCCGACGGCTATCAGGGCGCTATGTTCTGGGCCGACTACGTAAAAGACCTCGATGCCGACTATATCTACACCACCACCGACCTCAAGGCTGTAGGCTATAACAGCGCCAACGCTGCCGAGATATTCAACAACGCCGCAGCCGACGCCTTCTACGGCTACATGCTCGCAGGCACCAAGAGCATCTCGCTCACCCGTCCCTTTACCCGCATCACCTTCAAGAACGCCGATGCCGAGTACGACAGCTACACAAGTGTCAAGGTAACCGACTTCCCCGTGCCCACCTCCTTCAACACCGTCAACGGCAACACCGACGGCAACGCCACCGGCCTCGCCAGCGGTGAGCTCACTATCGCCGACGGAACCTGGTTCAGCGCCTATATCTTCGTGGGCAACAACTCGGGCGCCAACCTCGGCGATGGCAACGACATCAAACTCACCCTCGGCGGTGCTTCTACAAAAGATATCACTATCAGCGGTGCCGACATACCTCTGACCCGCAACTACGACATCACCGCTCTCATCAGCGCAACTTCGGGCTCTGTTGACAATGTTACGGTGACTTTCCCCGGCGGCATGGTTGACCCCAACGCTCCTCGCGACATCGCTCTCGGCGACTATATCAACGCCGACGGCAGCTACTCCGCAACCTTCGATGCCGACAAGGCCGTAGGTATCGTATACGAACTTGCCGCCAACACCACCGAGAACGGCAAGGAAGTGGCTGCATACGCTTTCGCACTCACTAATACCGCACGCACAAAAATCGCTGATACCGACGGCGCTATCCTCGGCTCTGCAACTCTCGGCAACGACCTTTACACAGGTGCAGCAGGCCCCGCAGCATGGAACTCTTTCGTTAGCCTCGCCGGCAACGACAACCTCCTTGTGGCTGCTTTCGACACCTGGTCGGGCAAAAATAAACTCACCGGAAGCAATCTCTCTGCCTGGTATGCTACCTCGGCTTCGCAGATGCTTGCTATCGTCGGCACTATTTTCAACGGTGGCGAGTGGATTGTGAAGAACCTCAGCTCGCTCAGCCCCGAGTTCCCCGCCCGCAACAACGCTGTCTACACCGCCTACACGGCTTCGCTGGCCGAAGGTGCTACTTTCACCCATAACGGCACTGCCGCAAACTTCTTCGCCGGTGAAATTGGTCCTGACGGACGCGTGCTCGCCGTGCAGGTTGATGAAGCCAACTACACCATAGGTGCTGTTATCGGCAAGGAATCTAATCCTTACCTCATCCGACCGGTTCTTACAATTTATAAATAAAGCAATATTTAGTGCCGGGAGGCTCTTCCGGTTTGTGGAGAGCCTCCCGTTTTTACAACTCTAAAATAGTATTAACATGCTGAAACATAGATATTTATATTTTTTACTACCATTTTTTACATTTTTTGCCGCAGCTTGTAGCGACGACGACCCCGTAATGCCTCCGTCGGAGCCCGACGGTCCGGTGCTCACCGAGGACGATGAGTTGCTGTATCACGATTATGTGCGTGCAAATGTTTATCCGAAGCTCAACAACGAGGTTTATCTCAATCCTCCGCCAATGCAGGTGCCTACGTCATGGCGTGGCGACTCGTTGGTGCAGTTTGAAGTCTCGGCACAGGCCGATTTTGCAAGCAACGTATTCCTCAGCGAGGCTCATGGCTGGTCGATGTGCTCGCCTCACCGCCGCCTTGAGCCCGGCCGCTGGTACTGGCGCTACCGCAATGTGAGCACCGACGGCAACCCCGGCACATGGAGCGGTGCGATTCCCTTCAATGTCCCTGCCGACGTCCCCGAGTTCGTAACCCCCGGCATAGAGGCTTTCAACGACGACTTACCTTCGGGGCACCCGCGTCTCGACGCATATCTCAACGACAAGCTCGATGCCGTGCGCAGCGGTATTGCCAATCACCCCGAGTACAAGGCCATGATTGCACGTGCCAAGACGGCGCTCGCGCTCGATTTCAGCGATATGGCATCGTACTATAACACCAAGGAAGGCACCGAGAGCCTCAACTATGGAGTGCTCCACCTCTACACGGCGTGGCTCCTGACTCAAGATGAAGTCTACGCCGAAAAGATGCTTGCTGTTCTCCGTGCGATGATAGAGCGCCCCGCCACCGATAAAGAGCTTTTCCAGGCCGACACCAACTTCCAGCCTACCAATATCGCGCAAGCCTGCGCCCGTATCTACGACAGCCTCTTCGACCGCCTCTCGCAGGGCGAGCGCTCAGGAGCCGAGGAGTTTATGATGCGCATTGTGCGCCGCCTCTTCAAAGCCCACCTCGGCCAGGAAGATAACCTCTTCGACAGCCACTTCTGGCAGCATAACATGGTGGCTGTTTTCCAGTGCGCCTACCTTCTGCACGACAAGATGCCTTACCGCGAGGAGTGCATAAAGGCTCTCGACTATTATTACGAGCTGTGGGTGACCCGTGCTCCGGATTCGGGCTTCAACCGCGACGGCGTCTGGCACAACAGCGCCGCGTACTTCGACGCCAATATGGACACGCTTCACTACATGCCCCTTCTGCTCACCTATATCACCGGCTTCGAGTTCCTGACGCACCCGTGGTATCTTAATGCCGGGCGCTCGATAGCCTATACCTGGCCCACAGGCTCCCAGAGCCTCGGTTTCGGCGATAACAGCGACAACGGCACTCCCTCGCGCCTGCGTGTGGCTATGGCCGACTTCCTCGCCCGTCACCTCGGCGACGAATATGCAGGGTGGTATGCAGGGCAGAATCAGTCGCTCCTCCAGGCCGACTTCCTCTTCCGTCTCGACCGCATGGTAAACAGCTATGGCTACTCAAGCTCGCAGCCCGACGAGATTGCAAAACTCATATGGTACAAGGATACCGGCGAGGCCGTGATGCACAGCTCTCTGGACGACCTCGACAACGACCTGGCAGTGTCGTTCAAGTCGAGCCGCTTCGGCTGCTCCCAGCACACTTATGCCAACCAGAACGCATTCACCATAGTATATAAAGGCGAGGATGTGTTCCGCAACACAGGCCACTACTTCAAATATGCCTCTCCCCACCACATAATGGACTATCGCCACTCGCGCGCCCACAACACTATCCTCGTCGACGGCATTGGCCAGGCTTTCGCTCCCGAAGCTTTCGGCAATATAGTGCGAGGCGCCGAAACCGACAATATGTGCTACGTAATGGGCGATGCCTCTCATGCCTACACCGACAGCTGTTACCTCAAGGTGTGGATCAACAACTTTGTTACCGCAGGCCTGACACAGTCGCGTGAGAACGGCTTCGGCAGCACGCCTCTCACACGCTACCAGCGCCACGTGCTCATGCTCGGCAACAGCGTGGTAGTGGTGTACGACGACATCGCAACCTCGGCACCGGCACGCATCAACTGGATGCTTAACAACCGTGAGGCTTTCACCGCCGACGGTGGCACCTTCAGCGTGGTAAACAGCCGTAAAGGCTTTGCCGCCGACGCCCGTCTTTTTGCCTCGGCGCCCTTCACGCCCTCGTTCACCACAGAGTTTTATTACCCCACACCCTCGAAAACCGAGTATCCCGACCATTGGCACTACATGGCTACCACAGAGCCACGCCAGACATTCCGCTTCCTCTTTGTGGTGAAAGTACGCGATGCCGGTGATGCCGCCGTAGTTTTAACACCCGATGCGGCAGGCAATATCACCGTCGACGGCTGGACTATAAGCGCAGGCCTCGACGAGGGCTCACCTCGACTCGACATCACCAACGCCGAGCTCGGAGCCTCATTCTCTCTCTCTCCCGATGCAGCCACTCTCCACGACTCTGTAGGAGGCTCTCAGACCGTAATCGAAACAACCGACTATAAACCGTTACATACACGTTCGTTATGACGAAGCTCCGTTTTCTGACACTCCTCCTCTGCATCTGCGCCGCCCTCGGGCTGCGCGCCGAGGAGAAGGTTTTTGCCGAGTACTTCGATATTCCCGTGGGCAGCCCCGCCGGAACCGAGGTCACGGGCCGCATACACCTTGAGCGCAACAAAGATGTGCATACTTCCCCTGTTCCCGCCGGATATACTTTCGAGATTCTCCGGCAGAAAGAAGGGCAGGAATATTTCGACATCGACACCGAGCGCGACCCCGAAGGCCGCCTCATGGGTGTGCTTTATGTGAAAGACGGTGTTTCGCTCCCTGCCGACCGCGCACGCTATCCCCTCACTATCGGCCTGAAAGACGGCAAGAAGCTCGTGCAGAAATTTCAGATAAAGATCAATGCCGTGAAGCAGACGCTCTGGTCGCAGCTATATGAAAGATATGTGCCGCAGGTGATAAACAATCCGCGTATGTACGGCAAGAAAAAACTCAGCGACTCAGAGGTTGCGGCTGCTATCGCCGATCTCGCTGCCAATGGCGGCCGCTTCAGCGGAGAGAAGTGCTACACCACGCATCCGTCGGAGTATCCGGGCCGTGTCGATGAGATAAACCATTGGCTTGGAGGCACTATCGAGTATGATTATGTAAATGTATGCGACCGCATAGGTCAGCTGGGCTATGCCTATGTGAAATCGCCTGTCTACGGCATGGAGGGTGACCCCGCCAAGCACGCCGAGCTTCGCGACGTTATCGTTGAGGCTATCCTTGCCTACACCGATATTTTCCCCATTGAGGGCACCGATATGCTCATCGACGGCAAGCCCATAGGCAATTGCACGGGCGACGGTTTCGCCCTTCTGGAGAAACACAAAATGGCCGGGCACCAAATTCCTACCCACCAGTGGGTGCTGACCGACCCTCTCATGGTGCCCGTGCTCTACATGATGCCCGACATCCTCGACGGCATCTCGGCCGGTGATGAGAAGATGACACGCCTGCATAACTCGCTGATACGCTATCTTCAGGTGTTTACCTCGATTATCGATAGCCGTAGAGCCATCGACAACCCCAAGGAACGCTGGGGTCTTATCAGCGACCCCAACTACTCGGCCGGCGCATGGACCGACGCCAACCTCGGCCACCGCTCCCGCACAATGCTTGCCCTGCCCATTATCTGGGCCGACTATAACCGCCCCATGACCTATGTGCAGTATTGGTATGAGGATTTCTACCCCGAGAAACCTTACGAAGGCTTCAACTACGCCCACGGCTGGAGCCCCCACGGTGTGGTAGCCGACGTGGCTTATTGGATGAGCCTCAGCAACATACCCGCACACCACTATGCACAGTCGGGATACCAGCCCGACGGAACTATCTCGCATCATGTGTCCAACGGAACCGACGCTGCCATGTTGGCCTACGGTTTCGAGTGGCTCACCGACCTCAACACCGGCTTCAACTATTACAAGAATACCCCCTATGAGATTCCCGGTGAGAACATGCAATTTGAACTCGACCGTCTGCTCGATATCTACCCTATATTCTTCTATAAGCAGGGTATGGATAATCTCATCTCAGGTCGCTCTTTCCTCGCGGATATGAAGCATTTCACGCTTAAAACCTATCCCAAGGCTGTTGCATCGCTCCTAAAGGCTGTAAGCAAGCGCAGCAAACTCGAGGGCGCCGACTCGCTCCGTGCCTATGTCAAAGCCCTCAAGGCCAACAAGCACGAGATGACTGCCACAGTGCCTTTCTGGGTAAACGAATATATTGTGCACCGCCAGGGCGACGAAGACGGCAAGAAGCCTTTCTTCACTTCGCTCAAACTCAAATCGGAGCGCACCGTGGGTGCCGAGGACTTCGACAAGAAAGTGCGCAAGTCGTGGCACATGGGCTACGGCATTATGCAGACCAAGGTGAAAGGCGACGAATACGATGTGCCCGTGCTCGTGCAGTTCGACTGGCACGCTCTCCCCGGCCTCACCGAGGAGTGGCGCAGCGACGCTCTGCCTCTCAAGGGCGGTTCTCAGGCATCTAAGCCCGGTGCCAACAAGATTGCCGGAGTGCTTGCCGACGGTACCGCAGGCATGGCAATCTACCACCACCTTACCAAGGAGAAATACAGCTCGGCACAGGCCTTCAAGAGCTACGGCTTCATTGGCGAGAACGCCATATCGCAGGGCTCGGCTATCAGCCGCTACCGCAAGGGTACTGGCGAGAACATCACTACCTTCATCGAGCAGGGTGCACTCTCGTCGCCCCTCACAATATGTGTCGACGGTAAGATTACCACCGTGGCCCCCGGTTCCTCGGAAAATCTCACCTTCACCTCCGCCTCGCCCATGTGGATGCACATCGGTGCCCGTGGCTATGTGGTGATACCTGACGGTGGCAGTACCACTCTGCGCGTGGTAACAGGCGATAATATCAATGTCACCGACCCCAAATATAAGTTCAAGGGCAAGCGCGGCCCCGGCTTCATTCTTGCCATTGACCATGGCGTGAACCCCGCGGCAGGCACCGACAGCTATGCCTACGCCGTGCTCCCCAACGCCACCGAGGCCACGATGCCCGCACTGGCGGCTGCCTTTGCCAAAGACTTCACATTCGCCCGCAAGGGAGCCGAGGCGCACGCCCTCAGCTCGGCCTCGCACGGCGTGCACCAGTTTGCTTTCTTCGCACCTTCGGGCATTGAAGTGGGCGGCATCACCGCCACTGCCGAGGCTCCCTCGCAGCTCATGCTCCGCGAGACTGCCGACGCCTACATCCTCTCGGCAGGCAACCCCGCTCCCGACGACAAGAACATCATCTCGCTCAGCTTCACAATCTCGAAGCGCCTACCCGCAGGCACTTATTCCTACCGCGTGGGCGGCATTTACCCACTCGACGGCGAGACCGTCACTGTAAGCGACGAGGGCAAGGGCTCGCGTATCAAGGTCGAGCTCCCCGACTTCCGCGATGAGAAACAATACAATTATCAAACCGAGCTTTATAACGCCGCTCCTGTGGTAATCACAATTCCCAAGAAATGAAAGCTTCGAAATACCTTCTGACACTCGCGGCTGCCGCAGGTATGGCCAACACGGCCTATGCAGCCGAGAAGCCCAACATTGTAATACTTCTGACCGACGATCAGGGCTACGGCGACCTCCGTTGCTACGGCAACCCCGAGGTCAGCACTCCGAACATCGACCGCCTTGCCTCTGAGGGCACCCTCTACACCGATTTCTATGCCGGGGCGGCAGCCTCCACTCCCTCGCGTGCAGGCCTCCTCACAGGCCGCTACGCCGAGCGCGTGGGTGTGCCCGATGTGGTTGACGACACCTCCGACAACGGCATCAAGGCCGACGAGCTCACCATTGCCGACTACCTCAAGCAGCATGGCTATGCCACGGGTATGTTCGGCAAATGGCACCTCGGCTATCAGCCCGAATATATGCCCAACCGCCACGGCTTCACCGAGTTCTATGGTCTGCCTTACTCTATGGATATGTGGCCTTTCCACCCCGCTCCCGACCATGCCTACCGCGCGCTGCCTCTCTATGAGAACGAGGAGGTGGTGGAGTACAACCCGCCGGTCGACGAAATGACCACGCGCCTCACCGAGCGTGCCGTCGACTTCGTGCGCCGAAATGCCAATGAGCCTTTCTTCCTCTATGTGCCCTATACACAACCCCACGTGCCACTGGGCGTTTCCGATAAATTCCGCGGAAAATCAGGCAAAGGTCTTTATGCCGATGTCCTTATGGAAATCGACTGGTCGGTAGGGCAGATAGTCAACGCTATCGACAGCCTCGGCCTCGGCGAGAACACCCTCGTGCTCTTTACCTCCGACAACGGCCCCTGGCTCAGCTACGGCAACCATGCCGGCACAACACTCGGTCTGCGCGAGGGCAAAGGCACCACTTTCGAGGGCGGCCAGCGTGTGCCCCTGGTGGCACGTATGCCCGGCAAGATTGCCGCCGGAAAGCGCGACAACCGCTTCTTCTCGGCCCTCGACCTCGCTCCCACCGTCACTGCCATGACCGGCGCAACGATGCCCGGCAAGAACAATAACTTCGACGGTGAAGATGTATCCGGCATACTCTTCGGAGGCAAAGCCGAGGCGCACAAGCCTTTCTTCTTTGTATACAACGGCAAGGTTGAGGCCGTGCGCGACGGCCGATACAAATGCGTGGCTCCACATGCCTACCGCATCGTGACAGAACCCGGTCGCGACGGCGTCCCGGGCCGTCAGATTATCGACGGCGCAAGCACCGGACTCGTGCTCTTCGACCTTGAGGCAGACCCCTGCGAGAAGAACGATATATCGGCAAAGAACCCCAAGATTACAGCGCGCCTCAGCGCCCTTATGGAGGACTTCCAAAAAGATATGGATAAAGAAATGGCTCAATATGGCAAGTAACCTGCATATGAAGAGATTATTGACTGCCTGTGTGTCACTCTGCATGCTCCTTACGGCTAAGGCCGTGGAGCCAGCATGGGTCACAAAGGCCTACGAAACGGCTGAAGCACAGTCGGAGATGATGTATAAGCGAGTGCAGGCCGAAGGAAAGCTTCCGCGCTCTATCCAGCGTGGCCTGCAGGATCCGCAGGACTGGTGTGTGGGTTTCTTCCCCGGCACCATGTGGCTGCTCTACGCCCACACCGGCGACAGTATCTGGGCAGCCCGCGCCCGCCAAGGATGCGAGATGATTGCAGGTGAGCGCTTCAACGCCTTCGACCACGACCTCGGTTTCAAGATGCAGTGCTCTTTCGGCACCGGGCTCTCGCTGGTTCCCGACAAGGAATACGAGGAGATTCTCTACCGCTCGGCACGCACCTTGGCATCGCGCTATAACCCCCGCGTGGGCTTGATTCAATCGTGGGAGGCCGACACTGCCCGCGACTGGAAGTTCCCCGTGATTATCGACAATATGATGAACCTCGAGCTGCTTATGGAGGCGTACAAGCAGAGCGGCGACAGCACCCTGCGCGACATTGCCCTTGCCCATGCCGACAAGACCATGCGCTGCCATTACCGACCCAATATGACCTGCCCTCATGTGGTTGACTACGACCCGCTCACAGGCGAGGTGCGCAAGTTCGACTGGAACAACGGTTCCGACGACGTGAACGTTTCTACTTGGGGCCGCGGCCAGTCGTGGGGCCTCTACGGTTTCACCATGATGTACCGTGAGACCGGCGACCGCCGCTATCTTGAGCACGCCGAGCGCATTGCCGACTACCTGCTCGCACACCCCAATCTCCCCGAAGATATGGTGCCGTACTGGGACTATACCGGCTCCGACCGCTCTACCATGCGCGATGCCGCGGCCGCCGCCGTCATGGCTTCGGCGCTTATGGAGCTCAGCACTTGGTCGGCCAAGGGTGCAAAGTACTTCGAGGCAGGCGAGCGGCAGCTCAAGAGCCTCGCTTCCGACGAGTATCTTGCCGCCCCCGGCACCCACGAGGGCTTCATAATCAAGCACGCTACAGGCAATTATCTCTGGAAGAGCGAGCTCGACGGCGCCCTCTCGTATGCCGACTACTACTTCATGGAGGCGCTCGACCGCTATATGAAGCTCATCAACGGACGCACTCTATACAACAACAGCCGCATGGCGCACCTATCCACCGGCAACTGGTTCATAGAGGCTCACGACCCTGCGACGGTGGTGCTGGAGAACGACGGTGTTATCGACATCACCACTCCCAAGGGCTTTACAATGTGGTACGACAAGCCTCTGAGCGGAAACTACCGCATAAGCTATCAGGCAATGCTGCCCGAAAAGGGTGGCGTCCACGACCGTGCAAGCGACCTCAACTGCTTCTGGGGTGCCAAAGACCCCGACTGCCCCGACGACCTCTATGCCAATGCCCCGTGGCGCAAAGGTATATTCCAGCACTACAAGACGCTTAAGCTCTTCTACGTGGGCTACGGCGGCAACTATAACACCACCACCCGTTTCCGCAAATACTTCGGCGGAGGCCCCAAGCTCTCCGACGATGTGGTGCGACCCGTAATTGCCGAGTATACCGACAAGGCTCACCTGCTCAAGCCCGACAAGTGGTATAAGATTGTGATAGAGGCTCTGCCCGGCAAGACCGTCTACAAGGTCGACGGCAAAGAGCTTTTCAGCACTGACACCGAGCCCGGCGATACCGACGGCTACTTCGGCTTCCGCCTCCTCTCCAACCACTGCCTGGTGCGCGATTTCAAAGTTGAAGAAATCTAATGAATAAAAAGTAATGAATGATTGAGTGAATCGGGGGCGCCTGCTTATCACGGGCGCCCCTTGCTTTTGCAAGTTTTGATGATTTTTGCCCACTATTGCACATTTGTGCACATCTTTTACACAATAGAGCAGACGTCAAAACCCTCACATCATGTAATTTTGCCTCAAAAACCTAAAACCGGAGAAACTCCATGCTAAAACAACTCATTATCACACTGGCCGCCGCTGCCTCGGTATTCGGCGCCTCGGCTCAGAAAGCAATGTCGGACAAGCCCACCTTCGTGCACTCCACATCCGATAAATATGAATACCCCACCGACCCCGAAGTGCTTGCCAAGCTCGACAAATGGCAGGATCAGAAACTCGGCATCATGTTCCACTGGGGAGTTTACTCCGTGCCCGGCATCGCTGAATCGTGGGCAATGTGCTCCGAAGACCGTTGGTTTACAAAACGACGCCTCGAGGCAAGACCCGACCGCCCGAGCTACGGCGAGTTCAAGCAGTGGTACTGGGATCTGGCCAAGGAACTCAACCCTACCGAATTCGAACCCTCGGAGTGGGCTTCGTTCATGAAAGATAACGGCTTCAAATATCTTATCTTCACAACCAAGCACCACGACGGATTCTGCATGTTCGACACCAAGCAGACCGACTACAAGATTACCAACGGCCCGTATGCCGACGGCAAATACTCCAACATCGCCTACCACGTGTTCGATGCCTTCCGTAACGAGGGTTTCATGATCGGCGCATATTTCTCAAAGCCCGACTGGCATAACGAGAACTTCTGGGACCCCTTCTTCTCAACCCCCACCCGCAACCCCAACTACGACGTTGCCAAATATCCCGAGAAGTGGGCTAAATTCAAAGATTTCACCGCTGCGCAGATCGACGAGCTCATGAGCGACTACGGCAGCATCGACATCTTATGGCTCGACGGTGGCTGGGTGCGCAAGCCCGACTACGACATCGACCTCGACAATATCGTTGACAACGCCCGCAAGAAGCAGCCCGGTCTCATTGCCGTTGACCGCACCGTGCCCGGCCGCAACGAGAACTATCAGACCCCCGAGCAGTCGATTCCCGCCGTGCAGCAGGACTTCCCCTGGGAGAGCTGCCTCACCCTGAGCAACACATGGGGCTGGAACCCCGCGCCCAAATATAAATCGGGCCGCTGGGCTATCAACACCCTTGCCGAGGTTGTGGCCAAGGGCGGCTGCCTGGCTCTCAACGTGGGCCCCGACCGCTACGGCAAGATTGAAGACGCGGCTCTCGAGCGCCTCACAGAGCTCGGCAACTGGCTCAAACGCAATGGCGAAGCTATCTACTCAACCCGTATCACCTCGGCTTACAACAGCGGCAACACCTGGTTTACAGCCAATAAAGACGGTCGCACGCTCTACGCAATATATGCTCTTCCTGAAAACGAAGAGCTGCCCGCCACTATCTCGTGGGAGGGCAATGTACCCAAGGGTAAGATGACCCTCCTTTCAACAGGCAAAGCTGTGAAATATACCGTAGACAACGGCAAGGTTACCGTAAAACTGCCCGCAGGAATCCCCTCGGAGCCCCTCGCTTTCAAATTTAAGAAATAACTTATCAGATGAAGAATTTTATTGCATCGCTCTTTGCCGCCTCGGCAATTATTTCAGCATCGGCAGCAGAGCCTTTCGAAGGCCTCAAAGCCTATGAGGAGAGCTTCCTCGTGGCGCCGGGAGAGCAGGTGAGTGGCTCCGGTGAGCTCTCAATTGCCTCCGACTGCCTCCGCCCGAAGGGAAACCGCCGTCGTGCCTATCCGCAGAAAGGCGACCGCCTGGTGGTGAATCCGCCTACATTCACATGGCCGATGACCGATTATGAGTTCCCCGAGGCCTTCCCCGTGCCCTCTAACGGCAAAGGTTTCGGCGACTACCTCACCTACGATTTCCAGCTCTGCAGCCGCCCTGATTTCAGCGGCGAGCCTCTCATCGACGAGGAGAAGCTTCTCCTCGCTTTCTGCAATATACATAAACCCCTCGAGCCCGGCACCTGGTATTGGCGTTACCGTGTGACAGGCGGCGAGTGGTCACAGCCCTACGAGGTGACAGTCGGTGCAGACGTGCCCCGTTTTGCTTCGCCCACGGCTGCTCAGGCTGCCGCAATGGTGCCCGCCGAGCACCCCTTTATATATAAGAATCTCGAGCAGACTCCCGCCCGCAGCACACGCGACCGCAAGACTCTCGTAAAGAATATCCTGCGCAAGGCCGACAAGGGGCTCGAAAAGACAATTTCCTCTTTCGATGTCAAAGGCTCCGACAAGGCTGCCACAGGCTCCGAATCGGAACGCCTGCAGATTGAGAAATTCCGTCTGCGCTACCGCATAGAGCCCATGTGCAAGGAGATTGCAAACCTCCTCCTCGCCTACCGCCTGACACAGAACAGCGCCTACCTCGACAAGGCTCTCGAGTTTGCCGACTATGTGGCCGAGCAGGACCCCGCCCGCACCTACGCCCTCTCCGACTTCACCGGCTCGCGCTCAATGACGGCGCTGGCTCAGATGGTGGATGTCGCCGCCGACAAGCTTGGCAACGAGCGCCTCGATAAATACAAAGGCTTCATTGCCGAAGTCGCCCGCCGGATAATGGCAACCGCCATGCGCGAGAACGTGGGCTCGGCCGACGGCATACTTTTCGCACACTTCTTTCAGCATACTTTCAACAACGTGTTCACGGCGGCTATCATAATGTTGCCTCACCTCGAAGAAGCCCGCACATGGTTCGATGCCCTCTACGACATATGGCTCTCCCGCGCTCCCGGCGGAGGTTATCTCGCCGACGGCGTATGGCCAAACGGCAACATCGGCTATATTCATGTGAACATGAGCTCTATGGTGGAGAACGCCCTTATATACCGTAACCTCTTTGGCGTCAACCTATTCGAGCACCCCTGGTATCGCAATTGCGCCGATGCCCTGGCCTTTGTGGTGCCCGTAGGCTCGGCAGGCGACGGCTTCGGCGACGACAGCGAGCACGTGCCGGCCTACAACTCGCTCCGCCCCGACTTCGCATACATCCTCGGCTGCGAGCTCGGCAACCCCTTTGCTATTGATTATGCCCGCAAAATGGCCGGAATTGAAGACGGTAAGCCCTACGTGTTCACCAAAGACAATTTCCAGGAATACCGCCTCGAAAGCAAGCTCAAGGCTCCGGCTACGGCCTTCTCCGGCTCCGTACCTCAGGCGGCTGTCTTCCCCGAGACAGGTATCGCCGTCATGCACACCGACCTCAACGACCGCGACGCCAACCTCTATCTCTCGTTCCGCAGCTCGCCTTTCGGTGTGGGCTCGCACGGCATGGCCGAGCAGAACAGCTTCAACCTCAGCTACGGCGGCAAGCCCATTTTCTACCCCACGGGCTATAAGATTACAACCACCGACAAGCATTACCTGCTCTCGCAGAAAAACAGCCGCGCGCGCAATACCATGACCGTCGACGGCAAGACCCAGGCCTACAGCCACAGCGCATATGGCTGGATAGCACGCTTCCTCGACGGCAAAGATATCAGCTACGCCCTTGGCGATGCCTCGCACGCATATGTGCCTTTCGACATCAGTGCCCTCAACTGGGAGACAGTGCTCCGCGACGCCGATTCATATACCTCGGAAGACGGTTTCATTATCAAAGATGAAGACGACCCCAAGGTTAAGAAGTTCCGCCGCCATATAGCCATGCTCCGCCCCGGCATCATAGTGGTGTACGACGACCTCGAAGCCGACAAAGACGTGACTTGGACTATGCACCTCAACGGCCTCGAGCGCTCCAACATGAAGCTCGACAAGAAGAAAAACACCCTCACCGCCACTACCGACAACTCTGTGGCCGTGGCTCAAGTCACAGGCTCGCAGGCTATCCGCCCGGCGCTCGTCGACACCAACCTCGTGAAGCCCTACGACTGGCTTAACCCCCAGCGCGGACGCCCGGCCAAGCAGTTCGAGGCGCACCAGTACCACAGCACCTTCGAGAATGCCAAGAAGAGCAAACGCATGCGCTACCTTACGGTAATCCGTGTGAACGACGCCCCCGATGATTATACTATAAAAGCCGAGCTCGACCCCGCCAAGGAAGCCAGGCTCGAGATAGTGAACAAACGCACCGGCGAACGCCTCCTTGCAGGCCCCTCGGCCGGAGCCAACTTCGCCGCTGCACGTAGATATGACAGCAGCACCGTGCTTCAGCTGCCCGACGGCTCGCTTAAAGAAGCCGTCGACCGCCTGCCGCTAATGGCGCTGCCGGAGTAAATTTGTTTTTGAAGTGAAGGGATGTGCCGATTCAGAATTGAGTCGGCACATCTCTTTTTATGACCCACGCTGAAAAGTGTTATTACAATGATATTTTTATCAAAAGTGTTATTGCAATGATATTTTCGCCAAAAGTGTTATTGTAATGATATTTTCGCCAAAAGTGTTATTGTAATGATATTTTTTGTATCTTTGCATATGGAAACACTCAAACGACAATCAGAGACCCTCCTTAAGCACATCTCTACAGAGCATGTGCGCAATCTTTACGAAGATATTTCGTGGAACACAAGGCTTATAGGCATAAAAGGCGCAAGAGGTGTAGGAAAGACAACGATGATGCTGCAACGCATCAAACTCGCCTTTCCCGAAACCTCGAAAGCACTGTATGTCTCTTTAGATGATATTTGGTTTGGCGCACATACATTGCCCGACCTTGCCAATATGGCGGAGGAGGAGGGCATAACACATCTTTTTATCGACGAAGTTCACCGTTTGCCCGGCTGGGAGCGCCAGATTAAAAACGTGTACGACTTTCACCCCGGTCTCAGCATAGTATTTACCGGCTCATCGCTATTGGAAATCGACCATTCAATAGCCGACCTTTCGCGCCGTTGCCTGCTATACTCCCTGCCCGGTCTTTCATTCCGTGAGTTCCTTGAATTTGAAGGTTACAATTTCGGAAAGCTTGCGCTATCGGATATACTTTACGACCATGTGCGCTATGCAAATGAAATTGCTTCACGGGTCGACATCCTGAAATATTTCGGGAAATATCTTCGTCATGGCTTCTATCCTTTCTATACCACTGAAACTGAAGCCGACTATCTGACAAGGGTCAACAATATGCTGGCCAGCGTCATAGATTACGATATTCCTGCGGTAGAAAATATCGAATATGCAACTCTAATCAAGGCAAAGCAGCTGATAAATGTTATTGCATCGCAATCACCTTCGCCTCTCAATGCCAAGCTTACGGCCGAGATGATGGATATCACCAAGAACCAACTTGTGAAGATATTCTCTTTGCTTGAGCGCTCTCAGATTCTCCGGCTGCTGTATTTCAAGGCCGAAAGAAATCCCAAGGCGATGATAAAGCCTCAGAAAGTGCTGTTTGACAATCCCTCGGTACTGTACGCAGCAGGTTATGCCGACAAGGGAAAGGTGCGGGAGTCCTTTTTTGCGTCCATGTTGGCCGTCGAACATATATTGGCATACCCGAAAGCCGGCGATTTATTGGTTGACGACCGCTATCTGTTTGAGGTTGGAGGAGCGAGAAAAGGCTTTGAGCAAATCAAGGATATCCCCGACAGTTTCGTGGCTGCCGACGACATACAATGTGGCTTTGGTAATAAAATACCCCTATGGCTTTTCGGATTTCTATATTGATTTATCACCATCCTCGTTCTGCATGAAGCTGTTCATTATAGCCAGATCGCTCTCCACTTCGCCGCGCAGGAGATAATTGCGGGCGTCGGCTTCGAGCGCGTGCAGTATGGCCTCCGCTTTCGGGCGGTCGTTCTCCAAGAAAAGGGCTCGGGCGCAAAGTATGCGCTGCTTCGACGACATCACCTTGCTGTAGTCGGTGATGTAGCGTAGGAGTTTGTCGTCGAGGAGCGCCGCGGCTTCTTCTCTACGGCCGGTAATCATCATGCAGAAAGCTAACTCGCAAGCTATCTCGTTGACGTATAATTGCATTATATCGCCGCGGTGGCTATAGAGCTCCGTGAACCGCTCGCAAGCCTCGTCCCATTTCATTTCATCAATCAGGCGCGAGGCATACATGAGCGGAATTGATACTTCGAGAGGATTGCGGAAGTTGATGTCGGTGGTCCACTCAAACCAGGCGTCGGGCATGCAGCTCGGGCGGAGTCCGTCCTGAATCAACGCGTTGGTGCGCAGCTGGAGCACGAGAGCGCGCTTGCTCATGAGATTGCGGTTGAGGAAGAGCATATTGTAGGCATCGTTTGAAATGCCGCCGAGCTTCATCGGAATACCGTTGGTGAGGATAAGGAAACCGTCGGTGATGCAGAATATTGCCAGCACCTCGCGGGCCAAAGGACTGAGATCGAGGCAGAAAAAAGGCAGCGCAACGAGCAGCAGGAGCAAATTGGCAAGCACGCCTCCGGCATTGTACCACCCCGTAGGGATTTTCTCTAACGGAAGGTCGGGAGGGGAGAGCAGACATTGGCCGCCGGTGCCCGCCACCGAGTACTTTTTCACCCTGAGCTTTCCGCGCTCCTTGATAAAGGTGAAGTTGAAGATGCGGAACGACACGAAACGGTAGCCCGAGAGAAGCCCGCAGACAAGGTGCCCCGCCTCGTGCGCCGGTATGAGAATTGCCAGTGATACAACAAATGCAACAACGCCCATAAAGGCCGCCAAAGCTGCTTTTGCCGCCGAGGCCGAGCGCATGTTGGCAATAAACTCAGAGGCAGTGATGTCGGTGAACATCATCAATATAATGGCGGCGATAAGGAGGCCGGCAAGAATACCTGCGATGAGACCGCCGATAAGTTTTAGAACTTTCATAATATTTCCCTGGCGATAAACCGACTGCAAAGTTAAGTGAATTTATGCAATTAACCGCACACCCGCTGTGCTCCCTAAATTTTTTCACCGATTATTGTAGTATTACGGCCGTCCTTGCGTCTAATGGTAGTAAAACAAGTAAAACCACATGCAACTAACGGCGCGTAACTCAAATGGAACAATCTCAGAGAGAGTTTGAAAAGATTGTCAGAGAGCAGGAACAGAATATTTATTCAATCTGCTATATGTACTCCCGCAACCGCGAGGAGGCCAGAGACCTCGTGCAGGATACTCTGATTAATCTTTGGAAAGGTTTGCCACGCTTCAGGGGCGAGAGCTCACTCCGCACCTGGGTGACGCGTGTGGCAATCAACACCTGCGTATCGTTCAAGCGAAAGAAGAGCATAACAACAGTCGACGAAAGCTATATCCCCGCCTTCAGCGAAGCATCGGTCGAGGCCGGAAGCCAGATAAAATTTCTGCACGGACGCCTGCAGAAACTCGACTATCTCGACCGCGCCCTTGTGCTGCTCTGGCTCGAAGATATGCCTTACGACGAAATCGGCGCAATCCTGGGCATGTCTGCCAAAAACGTGGGAGTGCGCCTGGTGCGGATAAAAAACAAGCTTAAAACCATAACAGACGATGAACGACAATAAGATATCTCACGACACCTTACCCGAGCTGCGCGCTGCCATGGATACGCTCAAGCGCACCATGCCGCACGACGGCATCATAAGCCAAAGCGCCATACGGCGGGCTATGCGCTCAAGAAGCATATGGCTCAACTATCTCGTTATTGGCGAACTTATAATGTTACCCATAATAGTGCTGGCACTCTTCGGCATAGCGCATTTCGAAGGCATGAGCATATGGCCTGCGGTGGTGTTTGTAATACTTGCCGTGCCCGACACAATCCTCGATTTGCGCACAATGGCCATTTCGCAGAAATGGATTAGCGAAGAAACTCTCGTAGGCTTGAGCCACAGGTTGATACGGCAGAAGAAAGAGCGGCATCGGCAGACAGCCATCTCCACAGCCCTCATGGTGCTCTGGCTGATATGGTTTTTCTATGAACTCGTTCGCCCGGCCGCAGCCTATCTGACCGCCGTCGATTTGATGTGGCTGTGGGCTGCCACCTCGGCACTTGGACTCGTGGCATCACTGATAGTAATAGCGATAATCTACCGTAAGGCACAGAAGACAAACGACGAGATGATAGCCTCCCTCAGCGCTTTTGAAGAAGACTCCCGAACCTGATCGCCTCTCAAACCTTACGGCCTTTACAATTGTTTTGATGTCAGTTATCAATTGTATTAACCCATATTTTAAATAGTTATGGATATCCAGAATATATTATCTGAACTGACCTCAAAATTCGGTGGCTCATTCGACATCTCAGCTGTCACCGAGCACCTCAAAGGCCTCGACCTCAGCAACTTCTCAATGGAAGAAATCGTAGAGAAAGTGAAAGGCTCAGGCCTCATCGGCGACCTCGACGGCGACGGCGTCCAGGAAAGCGTGATAGAAGAAATCAAAGGCAAAATCGGCGGTATTTTCGGAAAATGACATGACGCTGCCCCGATGGAGCCAAACTAAACGATAAAACTGCCGCCGGGCTCTACAGCCCGGCGGCTATTCTTCTTAAGTTTTAACCCTCTTAAAGATTGAGATACTCCTTAAGGGCGTCGACATATTCTTCAAATGCCTTGCGACCTTGTTTTGTCACTTGGCAGACGGTTCTGGTTTTCTTCCCGACAAATCCTTTCTCGACGGTGATATATCCGGCAGTAGAAAGTTTGTCGAGCTGAACACTGAGATTTCCTGCGGTAGCTTCGGTTTTTTCTTTCAGAAAGACAAAATCCGCCTCCTCGACATTCATCAGTATCGACATTACCGCAAGACGTAGTTGCGAGTGCAACAGCGGATCAAGTTCTTTCATTTCTCCCCGGCTTTAATTTTTCGTGAAATAATGAATGCCGGCACAATGAACATCAGCAGGAAACAGAGAATGTAGAGAGGCACTACCCACGAGTAGAGCAAGGGAACTCGACAAAGAGTGCAGATAATGATGACGAAGCCCGAAAGAATCGAGAACAAGCCTCCGAAAACATACGAAGTTTCGCGGAGAAGCAATCCGCTGACAGTAGCTCCAAACCCGACGATGATAAATGCGTAATAGAACATTGCGAGCCACGCCGACGGGTAGCCACATTGCTGTGCGATGAAGCATGCGATTGTCAGCGCTATGGCTATATAACCAACGCATTTCCACAAGTCGGCACTTACCTTATCAAGATAAGTAGTAGTGCAGCTCTTCTTTTGTCGGCTGTTGGCAAGAATGATGTTCGCCGGAATGCCGATAACCGGAATGGCGAACCAAACGAAGTTAAACCACGGGTTATGTGTGGTAGAGAGAAGAATCCACGCTGCGGCGGCTGTGATGATGACGAGTACGCCCCACATCACCGAGATTCTGAGGTCGGGCGAAGCGACTCGGCGCTTTGTGCTTTGAATCATGGACGCTATAAGCTCCATGCTCTCTTGCGGTGTCAGTTTTTTGTCTTCCATATTCGGGAGAATTTGAGGGTTTGTAAATTGGTTTATATTATAAACCGTGATTGTCTTAAAAAAGAGCGGTCGCGCGTTACCGCTCTGATTTCAGTTGCAAAGTTAATGCGGTTTATTTTATAAACCAAATTTCGAGGCAACTTTTTATATAAAAATTCAATGTTTATGCATAAAGTACATAATCAGAGCAATTTGTAGTTGCCCTTCCTCAACCTCGCTGACGCACACTCATAGTTTGCATGGCTTGAAAATTTCATATATCTTTGTGCGCACCAAACCCCGGAGCCGTTTATTAGAAATATCGATGCAAAATCTAACGATATTCCCTGGCTCGAAGATTGCTGGCAAGAAATGGGCCTGTCGATTGTAGAAGACAACGGGCAAGAACTTTATCGGCGATACTTTGGTCTTGGTAAAGAAGAGGAAGTAATCGGTTTTATAGAAGAAATACGTTCGAGAGCAGCCACTCACAATAGTAGTATGTCGAAATAGGAATATTCAAGCAGATGTGAATAATCTTTCTTTGCGAAGACGATGCAGAGAGTCGCGTCGGTCATTGATGGATCGAAGCTGCCATGTAGCGTCCTGTTGTAGTAAGATTATTATGAACGACGATGTCCTTTATTGCTGATAATTTCCATGCCACGGCTACTGAAACGCTTATCTCCCGAACATTTTATACAGCCTCCAAAATAGGCAAGGATTATCTACCCACCGGCTTACTTATCCAATTTGAGGCAAACCTCAAAAGCCAAATGGCTCCGACGGCTCCGACACCCTCAGTCGCGCCTCACTCCAAAGCCCCGGCAATCTCCCGGTCAGCGCCATCACTCGGAAGCCAATCAGCAGACGACACCAACATGGTACTTGGTGGAGGTCCGTCCGATGATTTCGCTCACTTCCTCAAAATGCACCCCGGCCTCAGCATCGAAGAAGCCAAACGCAAGTTCAAGGAACAACAAAAACTCAAAGCCCAGCAGCGCCGAGGCCCAAAAATGCACCACTAACCCAAGCCGCCGAGAGAACCACTCAGTCCTCGGCGGTTTTTTTACGCTAAATATCGCCTACAATGATATGTTTAGCAGCATATAGGCATTGCAATCTGCGAATTTTTTTAGTAATTTTGCAGTGACCTTACGCCGTGAGACTTCGTAAGAAGCCGGAACGTGGGAGGCCATTACATAATGAAAGCGTTTATCGCGCTTGATTCTTGGCTGTTTCAGAAATCTGGCAGTTTCAAAAACTTCGTCAAGAATGAGGTAACGATAGATGTCTCGGGTATGACGTGTATGCCCTTAGGAGGTTTGTACCCAGTCGGTACGTCCCCTTTGGCGTATCATATATCATACGGCGTAGGCTCTACGTTACTCGTTCTACGAAGTGACGGCTATGCCAGATGCCTTGAAACAGCAGGACGAGTAACGATACGGATCCTGCGCTTTTTTTTGTTAAACCAATCATACCCGTCCGATTGGGATTCGTGGGCGATTGTAATTGTGTGCTAAATTGCATAACAAATAATCCATATCGCATCTTAGGTGTATTTGCAAATGCGCCTAAGAAAGATATACTGTCTTCGGAGAATAAGATAAAAGCGTTCTTGAAGGTTGATAAAGATATTCAGTTTCCACTCGATTTAGTTCCAAACTTACCGCCTATCAAGAGAGATTTAGATAGTGTTTCCAAAGCGATGAAGGAGCTTGAACGCCCAATCGACGAATTGAAATCACTATTATTTTGGTTTGTTGAGCAAACACCGATAGACAAGATAGCCTTTAATCATCTCACATCAAGTAACATTCACAAGGCTATTGAGATTTGGTCTAAAGTAGAGAATCTCAGTTCAAGTCTAAATCTACTCACGTCATATACAATTTTAGAGGACTGGGAACATGTCGCAGAATGCGCTGATGGTTTGTTGTCAAATTACAACTACGTTGAAGACGTTTGTAAGCTGGTAAGCGATACCGTTCAGTATGACTCACCCCAGATGATTAAATTTTATCTGGATGTAATCTGTAAGGAAAGTCCCACTGTCTTATGGAAGATATATCGTTCTTTTGACCCGGATCCCGATGGGCCGAATCTTGAAGATAGAGGCACTACAGAATGGAACTTTCAGATAAGAGAAGTTCTTGCATCATATTTTATCCAAAAAACAGAGAATCAACTTGCAGAGGTTCTAAAAACGCCCAAGGATGATATACTTGAACGAGCGCGAAAGATGCACCACCTTCTCAAACAAATAGATTGGGAGGCTCGTCGGGAAGTCATGGGGAATGGCGTAGACCTTTCTCGTTTGAAAGACAAAGTAGCATCCGAAGGAATTCAAATTGCTATCAATCTCTACAACAATTCGGATGATTCCTCACAAGTAGCTCGAATGTCTTTGGAGTTGGCCCAATTAGCTCTAAACACTTCTGAAAAAGGGAGTCTTGTATATCAGCGGTGCGAAGAAAATGTCAACACCCTTAAAGATATATGTTCGGAATTACCTCCGGTTGAGGCCGTTTACTATGACAAATTACTCAAACCAATTATAGAGGCATATCAGAATAAACCATCAACCATTGATAACGCAAATGATTTTATAAATGCTTGTGCGCCATATCTAATGTCTATTCGTACAGCTATTGGTGCGAATCATAAATACTACATAAAGATATGTACCCGCATAGCAGAAGATGCCCTTTCTGATATAATATCCGATTATAACGAGCAAAGTGAGCGATTACATAATCGCCATGAAAACAGCAATCGTCAAAATAGAAATTCGATAATAAAGTCAATTCAAGAAATGATGAAAAAGGCATTAATAGCTATGTATCATCTAAAATTCCTTGGATTAGACCCCGCTTTCAAAACCAATCGGTTTGACAATAACTATGCTATTATTGTGAAGCAAGCCCGAGGCGCACAAGCTTTGGGAGCATCTTCAATACATGCAATTCTTGGAGGTGAAGTGTCAGAAAGCGAGTTCAATAACGAACTCAAGAAATACCCATTGGACCAAAGAGATGAGGATGCCTACTTCACCAACATCAAGTCTCTAAACGAGTGCTACTTATATCGGAAATTATTCCCCAATGGCAAGTATGCGAAACAAATCGCACTTAAAGTTGAGGAATATGAGTATAGGGATTGTGCCACCTTGGCAGACTTAATGAAATTCAAGGTTAGATTCCCATCAACAAAATATGATTTAGAGAAGAAACGCGAAGAGATAATATTCAAGAGTTGTAAAACTATTGAAGATTATCAGGCATATCTGACAAAATATAGTACATACAAAGACCGAGCACTTTCACGCATAGATGATTTGCGGTTTGCACAATGCAATAATCGTGAGGGATATGCTAATTACCTCAAGCAGTATCCGAATGGAAGTCATAGATTGGAGGCTTATCGGAAACTTGATGAATTGGATTACGGTGCTTGCAAGACGTTGCAAGATTTTGAACGTTATTTGCAAAACTATCCCCATGGCTTCCGTGCATCGGATGCTCGTAAGCGAATAGCGGATGAACAGGCTTGGCAAGAGTGCATAGAAAAGAATTCTTGGAAAGCGTACAAAGAGTATCTATCTAAATTCCCCTATGGCAGACATTCAAGCGAGGCTAAACCTAAGGCGGTAAGTCCCGGTGAAAAATTCAAAAAATGGAGAGAGAACAATGGATGTTTGTTTACTCTCATCATAATTGTACTGATTGGATTCATTATTGCCGGAATTTCAAATGGAGTTACAGGAATAGGATGTGTTTTTGGTTTTATAGCCTTATGCGGAGTTGGCATTGCTATTGGAAAAGGCGATGTTGGTTGTGGCGCTCGAATCGGAGGTTTGGGCGTAGCTGTTATTTGTAGTGCGATTGCACTTGGACTCATTTCGTGGGGAGAGGAACTTGAAAGAAGAAATAAAGCCGAAAGAGCGATAAACGCTTTGCCAAGCAATCTATCTGTTTCTGATTATCAAAAACTATTCTCTCAATACGGGAGTCAGATTGACAACTCCACAAAACAAGATTTGCTGGAGCAGTATTACAATGCTTCTCTTGATTCTTGTTACATTACAATGTATGACTATTCTTCAGGAGGATACAATTCATCACTATCAGGGTTGGGTTATATAAAGAAATTTGCGGAGACTTGTCATGACTCTTTATATAAGAACAAAGCAGAGTCAAGATATTCAGAATTAGTTGACTCGCTTTATTCTGAGGCAAACACTCTTAATACTTATTATGCTTGGACCGCTTATCAAGCATCTGTGTCATCTGATGATTATCGTGATTCTCAAGAAAAGAAAGATGCTGCGGATACAAAATGGGCAACAGACAAGTCCGCATGGCAAACTGCATCAAGCCTGAACAATATAGCTGCATATCAAAAGTATTTGGACTTATATCCCTATGGCAAACATAAGTCGTCTGCGGAAAGCAAATTGATAGACTTACAGGTTGACGCAACATTTGCCGGAGAGCACGGTTATCTCCCAGAGATGGACAAGACATCCTATGGTAGTGGTTCCACATCTACTATAAGTGTTTATAATAACACCTCTTATACTCTCACATTGCTTTATAGTGGTAAGGAAAGTAAGAAGCTCGTACTATCTCCTAATTCCAGAGGCCGTCTCAGATTGAAGAATGGGCCATATCGAATTGCGGCTTCTGTCTCCGCCTCAAATGTTCAGCGTTACGCTGGTTCGGAAACACTGAATGGAGGAGGTTATGAAGTGGAATATTATATTTCCACGACCACCGTTCCTTCATATCGAAGATATTAAAATGACTAATCTAATCACACATAACCCTTATCGCATATTGGGTGTGTATTCCAACTCCCCCAAAAAGGATGTGCTTTCTAATCTGAATAAAATGAAAGCATTCCTAAAGGTGGGTAAAGATGTTTCATTCCCCTTGGATTTACCCAATTACCTTCCTACAGTAGGAAGAGATGAAGCCATTGTGTCGGCGGCACAATCATCAATTGAATTGCCTATTGACCAGTTGAAGCATTCTCTTTTTTGGTTCATGAAGGAAACTCCACTTGATGATATTGCGTTCAATCATCTTTTCAGTGGAAATATCCAGCAAGCCAAAGATATTTGGCAAAAGAAGGAGTGTGTTTCATCGCTCTTAAATCTCATTGCGTGTGCTGCCATAGAAGAAGACTATACAGCCTTGGCTTTAAGTGCAGATAGCCTTTTTCAAAACCACGCATCTGAGCTCTGCTCTTCAGTAAATGAGACAATAAAGCTCTCGTCAGAACAACTTACTGAATTATTGGTGAATCTACTAAAAGAAAAAGGAGACGTCGATATGTCTGTTTTCGCGAGAGTATCCGGCACATCTTCGGTCTGGCATAAAGCCTTTGCTGCAAGTACAGTTAAACCATTGATTGATGCAATCAATACAGCTGTCAATGAAGCTAAGAACATCAAAGGTTCAGCTGCCAACTATTCTGCTGGCTTCAAGTTGATGAATTCAACTAAAGGAATCCTTACTCAGTTAAGAGGATTATTGGGAACATCAGATATGCAGTATCAGATGATTGCCGACAAACTTGCCCAAACTATTCTTCAGTGTGGCATCAACTATTTCAACGACTCCAACGATGATGATGCTCCACAAATAGCGATGATATTGCAGAAATACGCACTTTCTATCTCAGTCGGTCCCCTTGCAAAAGAGCGTTGCAAAGAAAATGTGGACATACTCCAAAAAATCGGTCCAGAGTATAAAGTGCAACGAGAAATGGGACGCATAGCAGATAGACTTAAAAGGTTCAATGCAAAATCATCATCACGGGGCATTGATATATTCGCGTCTCTTTCAGGATCTCACTCCTTATCTGAAATCGAATCATTTGTCAATAGCAATGCCTCAGATTTACAAGTCATTAAAAGTAAGTTGGGAACAACTAATGATATATATCTAAAAATTAGCTCGGCAGTTGCATCTGCGGCGATAAATGCATTGGTTGATAAAATCAATAAAGCACAGACAATGGCACAAATTACATCTGACAAGTCCTCTCTTCGTTCAGATGTATCATCTGCAATTTCTATAATGTCAAAGATTTCTTCTTTAGACATGACTTCTCAGTGCCGTAGTTATTTCAACAACAATAATTCCACATTGAATAGCATTAATTCTCAGCTAAATCCATCTGGAGGTTGCTATATTGCGACTATGGCATATGGTGATTACGACCATCCGCAAGTAATGGTGCTTCGCGATTTTCGTGATTCGTTTTTGGCCAAGCGGAACTGGGGAAAGAGATTTATTGCTTATTATTACGCCCACTCGCCCAATTGGGTTGAGAAACTGAAAAATCATAAAACCATAAACGCAATAATTCGTAAAGTATTGGATACTTTTGTTTTGCTTTGGAAAAATATATTACATCATGAATAAGATACTACTTTCACTCTTGCTTTTGTTTGGACTTACCTGCCATGCAGAAGCCAGCGATTCAGAATTGCAGGGAGTAAATGAAAAGGTAAGTACGCTAACGCAGCGAGTTGAGAATCTCTCAGGAGAGAATCAAAAGTTGAGAAGTGAGGTGTCCTCACTTCAGTCTATAGTTGAGTTTCTACAGAATCAACTCATATCTGTTGAAGCCAAAAGCGATTCAATAGATAATGCGCTGATGACAGGCGTTGCATCTAATACAGAGCTTGCCAATACAAACCACGCTGCCGCAACAGAGCGAATACAAGTGGTTGAAACCGATTCGCAGAATAACATCCGTAAAATAACAGTTTGGGGTGTATGGGCAATCGTGGCTCTTTTGATAGTGGCAATCATTGTTTACATTGTCCTTCACCGTGGTATAACTAAGAGTACTGATGCAATCTCTTCAATCAGAGACGCACAAAAGAACCTCGAAGAGGAATCTGTTAAACTCGACACAAAACTTGTGGAACTTTTGGACAAGCAATTGCTCATGGAGAAACAACAATCCAAAGGAGTTTCTTCAAACACCGTGGCGGCAATTGACCATACTCTTGCATTAAAAGTAGCTGACGAAATCACTCGAATTGAAATGAACCTCTCTCGCATGGATTCCTCCGTCAAGGGCTATAAACAACTATCAAAAGCTGTTGAGCGTATTAAGAACAATTTCCAAGCCAATGGTTACGAAATTGTAACTTATATTGGACAGCCCTATAATGAAGGTATGCGTATCAATGCAGACTTTGTAATAGATGAAGAACTTCCGGAAGGGACAAGAACAATCACATCAGTATCAAAGCCACAGGTTCATCACAATGGTGAGCTAATCCAAAAAGCCACGGTAACAGTAACACAAAACATTTAACACCATATATGGCACAACTAAAAGTAAACTACGGTATTGACCTTGGCACTACCAATTCTGTTATAGCCAGAATGGAAGCCGGAGTCCCTACTGTTAAAAAGATAGAGGTCACAGATGACACAATGGCCTCTTGTGTCTTCTTCAATAAGAAGAAGAGTCTGGTGGTCGGTGCAAGTGCGTATCGCAGTATGCAGAGCGACAAGCGCCGTGCCACGAAGAAAATGACTGCCAAAGCCTCAAATACCTATGTCGAGTTCAAGCGCACGATGGGTACTGATAAGCGGTATGTAAGTTCTAATATGGACAACCGTTCATATTCTTCTGAGGAGTTTTCCGCTGAAGTTCTCAAAGCGTTGAAATCATTCATCACTGATGAAGATTTCAAGTCTGTCGTTATCACAGTTCCCGCTAAATTCAGCGCCCTTCAAAAGACTGCTACTATTGAGGCCGCAAAACTTGCGGGATTCAATCACATTGAGCTCCTTCAAGAGCCTATTGCCGCCGCAATGGCGTATGGTCTGACGGCAGCTCAAAAAGATGGTTACTGGCTTGTGTTCGACTTTGGTGGTGGTACATTCGACGCTGCTCTTATCAAAGTTGAGGATGGTATCATTCAAGTATTCGATACCGAAGGTGATAACTATCTCGGCGGTAAAAATCTTGACTACGCCATTGTTGACGAAATTTTGATGCCTTACCTTCAAGAAAACTATTCAATCGAAGGTTATCTTGCTGATCCCGTAAAAAAAGAAATTCTTAGGGATGCAATGAAAACGTACGCCGAGAAAGTTAAGAACCAACTTTCTTTCAAGAAATCTGAAGACGTTATTTCGGATCTCGGAGAACTGGGCGAAGACGAGGATGGCGAAGAATTTGTACTCGATTTGTCAATCACACAAGATGAGGTATACAAAGTTATGCGTCCTCTTTTTCAAAAGGCCGTTGACATCTGCAAAGACCTGTTGAAAAGAAACAATCTTACCAAAGACCAACTTGGGAAACTTATACTTGTCGGAGGCCCGACCCATTCTCCGTTGGTACGTCAAATGCTTAAGGAGCAAGTAACGCCTAATGTTGATACAAGTATCAACCCTATGACTGCCGTTGCAGAAGGTGCCGCTCTTTATGCCTCAACAATTGACAATGAAGTCAAAGAGGATGACCTGAAGGCTGAGGATATAGTCCTCGACATCAACTTTGAATCAATGACAGTTGATACCGACCTTTGGGTTCCGGTTTCTTTGAAATCCGGAGCCGACAGTGTAATGGTTCAGTTTGTCAGAAGCGACAACACATGGGATAGCGGAAAAACAGAAATAGATAAAAACGGCAATGTAATTGAGCTTAACCTTGTAGAGGGCAAGCCCAACTCTTTCCGTGTTGAATGCTACGACCATCAAGGCAATCGCCTCAACTGCTTCCCAAAAGAAATTACCATCATACAAGGTTCAAAGGTCGGCAGTGCTACATTGCCTTATGACATATCGCTGGCAATCTATGATGAGAAGAAAGAGCGCGATGTCATCAAACCTATAACAGGTCTGGAACGTAACAAGACAGTTCCTGCTACTGGTATTGCCAACGGCCTCCACACCAATGTGCAGGTGAGAGCCGGTGTTGATACAGATATTCTCAGAATCCCCCTTTATCAAGCAGACCAAGGTGGCGCGGGGAAATCTGCAATCTTCTATGAATTTGTCGGAGAGGTAGAAATCGATGGTGATGATGTGGATGTAACCATTCCCACAAATGCCAATGTTGACATTACTGTCAAGGTTGACCGCAACGAGCAGATGACTGTCGATGCTTATTTCCCCGACCAAGATGTGACGGTATCAAAGACTATCGACACTTCCAAGAAACAGTCGATTGAGGATGCTAAGGAATTTGCTGATGAGCAACTTCCGAAAGCAAAACGCTCTATCCGAAATCTCCGCAATGAGGGTCATGATGTTTCGGACTTGGAGCAGCAGCTCGACTCTGTTGAGAATGAACATGCCAACAGTACCGAGTCTAAAATGGTGATGCAGCATCTCAAGGAGGTACTCCGCAAAATTGAAGATTTTGAGGATAATACCGAATGGGGACGCGTCGAAGCAGAACTACGTGATGAGTTTGGCCGACTTGAAAAGGCTAATGCGGATCTTGGCAACAACAAGACTAATCAAGCCGTGAATGCACTTCGTCAACAGATTGATGAGGTTATCCGCAAGCAGGATGTAAAGATGGCGCGTGAACTTAAAGAAATAGTCACACATCTGTTCTATCAGCTTACAATGGTTTATCAGTGTCGCTATCTCATAGAAGACATGAATCGCGACTTTGATATTATCCAATGGAAGGATAGAAACCGCGCACGAACTCTCATCAATCAAGGTCTGGCTGAAATCAACAATCAGCCCACAAGAGAGAAATTACAGCCTATAGCCGTAGCACTTCTCGAACTTCTTCCCGAAGGAGAGCGACGTAAACGCGGCAGTGGGTTATCGTAAACTTAATTTATGTGAGAGGGAAGCAAGCTTCCCTCTCACATAAAAACCTCATAAATATGGAAAAGGAAGAAATTCTATCAAAAGTCCAACAGATATGTGACACGTTGACAAGCGAGATGGAAACACTATCTCACTATGATCGTGTGAGCCATCTGAGTCAATCAAAGATACAATTTCAAGGTGGCATACTCGGTGGCATTAGAGAATATCGAGAAAGTAAGCGACTCGAAAAATTGATGAATCAGCCAATTGTGGGTGACTTATCATTCTATAAGTATGCCTTTCATTTGATTGAAAAAGCAGAAGAACTTACTAAGTTGCTCCTCGAATATCAAAAAACAGTGGGGGAAGCTGACGAAAACTATTATACGCCTGTAGAAGCTGCCATTAACGTCACAATGAAGGCTGTCAGTACATGGTATAATCTCAGCCCAGATATGGCAGACGCATCCATAACCATAGGCAGTGAAAAAAATGTCGCTCTTGCGCCTACTGTTAGAGGATATGTAAAAGATGAGTTTGCTAAATTAGATTTACCAGAAAGTTTGCAACCCCTTAAAAAAGCAGACATGGAATCTTCTAATGGAGGTTGCTTCGGGATGCTCTTGTTCCTCCTTTCTGCCGGAGCTTCTGGGTTGGCTATGATGTTCGCCTTCATACTATAAGAAAATCATGCTGTTCAAACGACAAGACAAAATAGGAAGTTACTCCGTCATATCGCCGATTAAGAAAGGCGCGTATGCCGAGACATACAGGGTGAAGGATGCTCAGGGGACAAAACGTTTTCTGAAGTTGATATGCACCCCCAATCTTAAACATTGGCAGACTGATGAAACCGGTAATATTATTGAGGTTGATGTAGCCAAATCCCTGCATCATCACAATCTGTGTGAGTTTATAGATGCCGGAACTCTTGTCATTGGGGGTCAGAAATATTCCTATCTCGTAAAAGAGTTTGTCAATAACGAGACTTTGGCAGAATCCATTGAGAGAGGAAGAGAATACAGCGTCTATGAAATAAAACAGATAGGAGTTGCCATTCTTTCCGCGCTGAAGTATTTGCATTCACTTCCTCGTCCAATTATCCACAATGAGGTCACAATACAAAATATTATGCTTGACCTCAAAACGGATGATCTGAAGGATGTAAAGTTGATTGATTTTGGTTATTCTCGCTATCTCGACCAACCCAACTGCAAGCAGAGTCTTGACGATTTGAACGTCTTTTATCTCGCTCCAGAACGCTTTGCCGGCGTGTCATGCGTCCAAAGTGACTTATATTCCGTGGGCGTTTGCCTTTATCTTCTTATATATGGAAAATTGCCATGGTTCATAGACCTTGGCAGATGTACAAACGAGGAGAAGATTGAAAAAGTCAGCCGACGCAGGGAGCGCCCTCTTGATTTTCCTGATATTGATATGTTTGAACTTGATGAGCAACTTATCAATACAATAAAGAAGGCACTGTTGCCTAACGTTCAAGACCGTTTCCAAAGTGCGGATGAATTTATATTGGCTCTTGATGGTACTCTAAGGGTGGAGAATCCGGACTTTTCACGGCAAATGAGAGTTGGTGGCGATGAAAAGAAAAAAGAGACATCAACACATAAACCGTCAGAGGGAGAAGGATTCGCAGCTATAGCCGGTATGCAGGAACTGAAGGATTTGGTTAAGGCCGAAGTGATTGATGCCATTAATCAAAGAGAAGAATATGAACGGTATGGCGTTACAATTCCTAACGGCATGTTACTCTATGGTCCTCCGGGGTGCGGAAAGACTTTCTTTGCCAAGCAACTTGCTGCAGAGGTTGGCTTCAACTTTATGGTTAAGAAACCAAGTGACTTGCAGAGCCGATGGGTAAATGCTACGCAGGAAAACATTGCCGCCATGTTCAAGGAAGCGGGGGAGAACGCCCCGACCATAATCTTCTTGGACGAGATGAATGAACTGACTCCAAACCGAGACAGTGGCAATGTCCATCAAATGCACCTCAGTGCAGTCAATGAACTTCTCGCCAACATGGACAGACTTGGAGAGAAAGGTATTTTTGTGATTGGGGCTACCAACTACCCCCATCTCATGGATCCAGCAATACTTCGTTCAGGTCGTTTGGATAAGAAGTTCTACGTTGCGCCTCCTGATTATGAAGCTCGGAAGGCAATGTTTGAGATGTTGCTGAAGAAACGTCCGTATGACTTCGGACTGGATTACGACAAACTGGCAAAGCTCACTGAAAACTATGTTTTCTCTGACCTTACGCTCATAATTAATGATGCTTCCCGTAAAGCATTGATGACAAAAAGCAAGATTACGATGGCAATTCTTGAAGATACGATTGCCAACACTAAATCTTCACTGAGTGCTCGCGATATAGAAAAGTATAATAAAATCAAGACCCAAATGGAAGGTGGGGAAATTGAAAAGCCTCGTCCACGTGTGGGCTTCTAAAACATTTCACTTATGGATATTAAAGAGATATATCTGTTGACTGCATTTGTATGTGCTGCTTGTGATGGAGAGATTGCTCCAAAAGAGGTGTCTTTGGTCAAGGAGATGTGCAACAAGAGCGATATGTTTGGCGACCTTGATGTTGAGGCCAAACTCAACGAGTATGTTGCTGCCATAAATAAGCATGGTATCCGATTCATCAATGACTTTCTCCGCGTATTGGAAAGCACTGAACTGACTAATCAAGAGCAACTGACTATTGTCAGGATAGCCATTGACATGATTGAGGCTGATGGGCAGATTCTATACTCTGAGGTTAAGTTCTTCAAAAGATTACGTCCGTGCCTAAATATTTCCGATGAGGAGATACTCAAAGTCCTTCCGGATAAGGAGGATTATCTCCTATCTGATATTCGTACCACTGAATACTCGTTTGATGACAACATTCAATTCTCTGAAATCAAATGGAATAATCCTGTTTGAGCCTTATAGGCACCCCAATGGATATCCATTGGCGCAAGCTCTCTGTTGCCGTCTAATGCTATTTGCAGGCAAAAGTTGCACGGAATATTTGGATTTTGCCTGCAATTTGCCTGTGGAAAATAAAAAGAGCGAGATAACTATTGAATCTTCAATTAGTTATCTCGCTTTTGGAGTGCCCAGAACAGAACTAATATACTTACTTTCTATTACATTGAAATACCGTTT
>CANPGB010000021.1 GCA_947573485.1 uncultured Porphyromonadaceae bacterium
TAGTTACTGGAAAAGTTCACCGCCTCTGTCTTTCTTATTAACAATTCAGAGTGTAATTGTTAACTCTTAATCTCGTCTGCAAAGGTAAAAGTTACTGGCTTAATCAGCGTCTTTCAGACGCATTTATACCTCTGTAGCCCCTTTAACTCCCCCGGAGGGGGTCATAGCTCGTTAACCGGGGGTGCAGCCCCCGGAACAGCCCACAAAGCCAATGCGTGGAGGTGCGGTACAACAATTTCCGCGCCATTCCCGGCATTAAATATAATTACACACATTGGTCGTACCTTCAAAGCCACGTTTTCCAGAACATGGTTATTCGGCTATTCCCATTGGTATAGGCTTGACAACTTATATATTTGAGATCTTCTCAAAAATGGAATACGGACATATTCCTGTCCCCCAAAATAATCGCTTGTGGTCATATCCAAGGAAATGCACATATTTCTTAATAAGTTCGAGATTGGCTTTACAATATGACAGATCGACCTCTCCATTTATATTAAAACAGATAGCCTCGTGATGAGCAATCCGATTTCTGAATGACTTGATTTCTTGTAGCTCATTAAAAATTGGGCGTTGAGCCAATCCGTGTGTCCTGTTCGGAAATATCTGTAATAATGTGTTTCCTCCTCCGCGATAAGGTAATCTATTAAAAAGGTAAGTCCAGAAGCCAAACGTCACGGAGGACACAAGACGGTCATTAGAATATCTGCCATGCCGTCTTAGTTCAGTGGCAGTCCTCATTATCTCGTGACATTGAGGGGCTGAAGAAAGCATACATCCTTCAGCACACTGATTGATAATCCAATCGTTGTCAGCGAAATGTGTTTGATAATGGCAATTTATTGCATTACGAAGTACTACCTCAAAGACATTGAGAATACCATAAAACTTTTGACAAAGTTTTACGTTCTGCCTATAGAGCGTCAAGGCCTTGGTCTTATTGCCTCCACATGCCGCCAAATATCGGTTCAGCCTTGCCGGCGAAAAAGCATTTTCGTAGTCTTCGTAATTCATTTGCGAAATTTAACTTGTTCAGATTTGCAAAATTACAAAAAAATACTTAACTTTGTAACGGAATCCCCCGAGTGTCCCTGTTGAAAGACAAACCTCGGGGTTTAGTTTTTACCCCGATAGCCATTGATAAAGTCCAGCTATTGGGGTTTGTTTTTGATGATTTCCACGGGCGGCAAGCGCCCGCGGTTAACGAGCTATTCCCCCTCCGGGGGAGGCGTGGCTTGTACCGCGTTCATCTACACGTGGCTTACTTCCCTACTATCGCTTTTCACCCCTCGCACTCCTGCTTTATGTAGTGGTGGGCGGCGGTGCACTCGTGCAGGGTGCGGTCGACTATTATATGGCGGTTGGCCATGCCTGCTATGGCCGACATCTCGTGGCTCACCAGGAGCACGGTGGTGTGTGTGGCGAGGTCGGCGATAATGCGGTAGAGGCGCTCCTCGAAGTGCTTGTCGATGTAGCTCAGGGGCTCATCGAGGACGAGCACGGGCGGGCGACTCACTATGGCGCGGCCGAAGAGCACACGCTGCAGCTGACCACCCGAGAGGCGACCTATGGGGCGCGACGCCAGGTCTTCGAGGTCGATAAGCCGCAGAGCCTCGGCTACGCGGGCGGCTTTTTCGTCGGCAGGCATGCTGCGGTAGGCCAGGAGCCCCGACATCACCACCTCGCCTACGGTAATGGGGAAGTGGGCGTCGACGCTGTTTTTCTGCGGCAGGTAGCCGAAGGGCGGTGGCGTGGCAGTAGGCTTGCCGTCGGCACCGTAGAAGCGGAGGCTGCCCTGCGTGGGTTTGAGCAGGCGCAGTATGATGCGTAGCAGCGTTGTCTTGCCTCCGCCGTTGGGGCCGGTAATTGCCATAAAGTCGCCCCGGTCAACCGTAAGGTTCACATTATCGAGCACAATGCGGTCGTCGCGACGGAAACTGAGGTCGCAGAGCGAGAGCAATGGCGTGCGACCGGCGTCGTGGTGGTGGTCGCAGGCCGAGCAGCGGCAAGTAGCGTTATGGCCGGGAGAGTTCATCGGCAATAAGATTGAATTGAGCTTCCCAGTCGTAGGCAAGCGGGTCGATTGTCACCAGACGCGAGCCTATGGCTTCGTTGAGGCTCTCGGCCTGACGCGAATCATACTCGCGCTGAAAGAAGAATACGGCCACCGAATCGGCCCGCGCACCGTCGATAATATCGCGCAGCCGCCGAGCCGAAAGCTCCTTACCCTCCTGCCCCACTACTATCTGCCTGAGGCCGAAGTCGCGGGCGAAGTAAGAGAGCGAGGGATGCCATACGGCAAAAGTGTGGTGAGGAGCGGTTGCGAGGCGGTCGGCGAGGGCTGCCTGCAGCGAGTCGAGCTTATTGTTGAGCGAGCCGAGGCGCGCTTTATAGACTTCGGCCTTGGCCGGATTGGCGGCGGCGAGAGCGTCGGCCATATTGGCGGCCATTATGCGCAGCCCCGAGGGCGAAGTCCAGAAATGCGGGTCGGGCGCACCCTCGTGGCCATGGTTGTGGCCGGGATGATCGTGAGTGCCATAGACGGGCGTAACACCAAGCGAGGTATCGACGAAGCGCTTTCCGGCAGCCTCGCGCAGCTGCCCCTCGAAAGGCAGGGCGCCGGTGGCGAAGAACATATCGGCACGGTCGAGGGCTGCACGGCTTTCGAGGGTAGGCTCGAAAGTCTCGGGATTGGCTCCGCGGTCCATGAGCGTAACCACGCTCACACCCGAGTCGCAGAGCGCCTCAAGGATAGCGCGTTGCGGTTCTATGCTCACCACCAGGGTGTTTTCTGATGAGGAGCCTCGCGAGCACGATGCCGCCACGAGGGCAATCAAGGCTGTTATGAGCGCGAGCTTACGCATCGGCAAGGAGTTTTTCGGCCATAGAGGCGGCAGCCTTGCGCCCGTCGCCCATTGCAAGGATTACGGTAGCACCGCCACGCACAATGTCGCCCCCGGCAAAGATAAGCGGCATCGAGGACTGCATTGCTTCGTCAACGGCTATTGTTCCGCGGTTGGTTACGTTGAGTCCGTCGATAGAATCGGGGATAAGGGGGTTTGGCGATACGCCCACGCTCACAATAGCCTCGTCGATGTCGAGGGTTACGATGTCGCCTTCAACGGGCACAAAAGAGCGGCGTCCCGAGGCATCGGGCTCACCGAGCTCCATACGCTGCAGGCGCACACCGCACACACGGCCCTTGTCGTCGCCTATATACTCCACGGGGTTGTGGAGGGTGAGGAACTCAACGCCCTCTTCGCGGGCATGGGCAATCTCTTCGATTCGCGCGGGCATCTCGGCCTCGCTGCGGCGGTAGATAATCATTGCGCGCTCGGCACCCATGCGGCGGGCAGTACGCACCGAGTCCATGGCGGTGTTGCCGCCTCCGATGACGGCCACACGGCGCCCCTTGAGCACGGGAGTGTCGTAACCGGGGCGCCCGGCACCCATGAGGTTGATGCGGGTGAGGTATTCGTTGCTCGACATCACGCCCGAAAGCTCCTCGCCCGGTATGCCCATAAAGCGGGGCAGACCGGCACCGGAGGCCACGAAAATGCCCCGGAAGCCCATGTTGAGGAGGTCGTCGTAGCTCAGGGTCTTGCCGATAATGGTGTTGGCATGGAAGCGCACACCCATGGCGCGGAGGGTGTCGAGCTCGGCATCGACCACGCTGTTGGGCAGGCGGAACTCGGGGATACCGTATTTGAGCACGCCGCCAATCTCGTGGAGAGCCTCGAATACGTCGACATCGAAGCCGCGGCGGCGCATGTCGCCTGCGAAAGAGAGCCCGGCAGGACCCGAACCGGCCACGGCAACGCGTATGCCGTTGTCCACGATTTCGGGAATCTTGGTATCGGCGCTGTCACGCTCGGCATCGGCGGCAAAGCGCTCAAGGTAGCCGATAGCCACAGGGGCTTTCTTCATCTTATTATATATGCAGCGGCTCTCGCACTGGCGTTCCTGCGGGCACACTCGGCCACAAACGGCGGGCAGGGCGCTGGTTTTGCGCAGTATGCGGGCGGCTTCGGGCAGGTCGCGCCGCTGTATATTCTTTATGAAATCGGGGATGGCGATATTCACGGGACAACCCTCGATGCACGTAGGCGTGGGGCAATCGAGGCAACGGGTAGCCTCAAGCACGGCCTGCTCCTCGCTGAGGCCTTGGTTAACCTCGTCGTTATTGGTGATTCGGAACTCGCCCGGGAGCATGGGCATTACGGCGCGGGGAATAGCCGTGCGCTCTTTGGCAGGCATTGCATCGCGCAACTCACGGCGCCATGCGGCGTCGCGACCCTCGTTCTTTTCCATTCTGTCGGTCATATATTAATTAGTATAAGGGTCGTAAGCTTTCATTCGTGAAATCATCTCGTCGAAATCCACCTGGTGGGCGTCAAACTCGGGGCCGTCGACGCACACAAAGCGGAGTTTTCCGCCAACGTGCACACGGCAGGCGCCGCACATGCCCGTGCCGTCGACCATAATGGTGTTGAGCGAGCATATGGTGGGCACCTCATATTTCTTGGTGAGTAGCGCCACGAATTTCATCATCACAGCAGGACCTATGGCCACAACCTCGGCCACATGCTCGCGCTGAATCACTTCTTCAACGCCGGCCGTGACGAGACCCTTGCGGCCGGCAGAACCGTCGTCGGTCATTATGAGCACCTCGTCGCTGTATCGTGCGACCTCTTCCTGCAGTATAATGAGGTCTTTATTGCGTGCGGCAAGTACGCTCACCACGCGGTTGCCCGCTTCTTTGAAAGCCTTTATTATAGGCAGCAAAGGTGCCACGCCCACACCGCCTCCACAGCAGAGCACGGTGCCCTCGCGCTTGCCGACGGCTGTGGCGCGCCCAAGGGGGCCTACGAGGTCGTTGAAGCAATCGCCCGGCTCCAGGGCGCAGATTTTGCGGGTCGAGACACCCACTTCCTGCACCACAAGGGTTATGGTACCTGCGGCGACATCGGCATCGGCAATGGTCAGGGGTATGCGTTCGCCTCCCTGACCGGTGCGCACTATCACGAAGTGCCCCGGTTTGCGTGCTTTGGCAACTTCGGGGGCCTCTACCACGAGCTTTACAACGTGCTCGGAGAAATGCGACTTCTCTATTATGCGGTTCATTTCTTTTTCTAAGGGGTTATTCCCGGCAAAATTAAGAAAAATTTATGGAAAGAGCTGCCGCCCGGGCATAAAAAAAGCCGCCTCCGGCCATAAGACCGAAGGCGGCGAAGCATATTAGGGGGAAATTAGGAGTCTCTCTTATTTTACGAGAACCTTGCTTACGCTGCTGCCCTGACGACGGATGTAGATGCCGTTTTCGGGGTTGGCAACGCGGATGCCCTGGAGGTTGAAGTATTCAACGGGAGCGTTTTCAGAGGCTTCAACAGCAGCTACAGCGCTTGAGCCGTCGAGGAGGTAGAGGCTGGGGAGGTTGAATGCGCCTTCTTCAACACCGTTGAGGTTAGCGGGAGCGATGTTGGTGAAGAAAGTGCCTTCGGTGCCCTGAGTCTGGCTAACGGTGCACTCGGTGAGCACGTTCACGATAGTAGCCTTGCCTTCGGCGCTGAGCTCGATAGTCCAGTAGCAGCCTTCGTTTACAGTGGTGTAGATCTGGAACGAAGTGAGGTGCTCGTCGTCCATACCGAGGAAACGGTCGAAGCAGTCAACGAGGGTGTAGCCTTCATCTGTCTTGGTGATAGTCACAGCGTAATCTTTGGGAGCGGTGATGTTGTTGCCGTCAACGGTCACGTTCTTGTCGGTAAGACCGAAGCGGCCGTAAGAGAGCGATTCAGCGATGTTCGAGCCTGCCTTGCCGTCGATAGCGAAGAGGTATTTGCCGTCGGTCATAGTGGTGGCGAGGGCATACTTGGCTGTTTCAACGGTGGGGGTGGGAGGTGTCACACCTTCGCCTTCACCGGCGATGATGAGGTTGCGGATTTCCCAGGTGTCGGCGCCTGCGGCAGACGAACCGTATTTGAACGCGAGCTGGATTTTCTTGCCGTCGTAAGCCTTGAGGTCGATGTCGCCGGAGTTAGCGAAAGTCCATGCACCGGCAGTAGGCCAAGTGGGGATAGTGAGTTCGGTCCAGGCAGTAGCACCTTCTTCACGCACGAGGAACTTGCAGAGCTCCTTGAGGGTGGTCTGGAACTTGGCAGCGTGCTCGAACGAAGCGCTTACGTTGGTCATCTTGCTAAGGTCGATAACGGGCGAGATAGCGTAAGCCTCGGTAGCGTATGCCACGTTGTTCACGTAAGCACCCGCGTTGAGATAACCTGCACCGTCATAGGTCCGCCAGTTCCATACATAAGTAAGGCCTTCGGGAAGAGTGCCGTTGTCGATAGTCCAACCCGACTGGAGTTCTGCGTCAGAAGAAGCGAGGTAGGTGATCGAGGTCTTGTCGGAGGGGGTGGGGTCTACCGAGCCGCCTTCGCCGGTGGTGATAGTGATTTCGGTGATGCGGTAGCTACCGGTAGCGGTAACTGTGATTTTGTTAGCGGCGCCTGTCCATGTGGTAGCGCTTGCCGTGGTGCATGTCCATGTGCCGTTGTCTACGGTCCAGGCAGCGTTAGCCTTGCCGTTAGAGCCCTTGGTGGTGATTTCGGTCATGGTCACACCTTCGGGGGCGGTGATTGTCATGGAAGTGCCGGCATAGATACGGATAGTCTTCTGCTGGTTAGCTGCGATACTTGTAGCGTAATAGTAAGCAGGAGCCGAAGTAGCACTGGTGTTTGTGGTGGTGAACGAGAAAGTGAAGTCGCCGAGTTTGAGCGATTCGAGGGGCTGATAGTGGGCGGCAGCCTGAACAGAGCCGTCGTCTTTCTTCACTTCTTCGATGAAAGTGCCCTGGACGTCGGCAGCATCGTCGACATTGATGGTCACAGTTTCAGCATAGCTGCTGAATGAGAGAGCCGCAGCTCCTGCGAGGGTGAGTAAAAGTTTTTTCATATACGTATAATTAGATAATGATAGATTCACGCGTTATTTGTTTACGTATCGGCGGAGGAAAATCTCGGTGGGGAAGTGGTCGGAGTATCCGCCGAGGTAAGAGCCTGCCGAGTAGGTACGCTTGGGTGCGCCCTGCAGGGTGCCTTCGGTAGCGAAGAGGAAGGGGAAATTGAGCACCTTGGCCTGATAGAAGCTCCAGTCGGTGTCGCGCTCGGGTTTCACGAGGTTGCCCGAAAGCATAATTTGGTCGAAGAGGTTCCACGAGCCCTTATAGGCGAGGGTGCCTGTGCCACTCTCAAGAATATCCCAGAAGGGGTTGTAGAAGTCGTGGGGGCCGACTTTGTCGGCTTTACGCTGTGCACCTATGATTTTTGCGCAAGATTTATCCATGGGGTCGTCGTTGAGGTCGCCCATTATTATCACGCCGATATTGGGGTCGATGCGCCAGAGCGAGTCGGCAATGCTCTTCGAGAGCTCGGCGGCAGCCACACGGTTGGGCTCCGATTTCTCCTGACCGCCCAGACGCGAGGGCCAGTGGTTAACGATAACAGCCACACGCTGCCCCATGAGCGAGCCTACGACGCACATCTGGTCGCGGGTGCGGAACGAGAGAGCTGTGAGGCGGTGATTGGTCACGTTCTCAAGTTTGAAGAAGCGGGGGTTATAGAGGAGGCCGACGTCTACGCCGCGGGCATCGGGCGAATCGTGGTGCACAACCTGGAGGTTCCAAGGCTTGAGTTCGGGCTGATTAACGACATCTTCCATCACCGAGCGGTTCTCGATTTCTGAAACGCCCACGATAGCAGGGCCGTAGGGCGTGGTCTTGCCCGTGAAGTGCGATATCGCGTAGGCAAGGTTATGGACTTTCTCCCAGTACTTGCGGCCGTCCCACTGGCGCTGGCCGCCGGGCGTGAACTCAATGTCGCGCCCCTCGGGGTTGTTGGGGATAGTGTCGAAGAGGTTCTCCCAGTTGTAGAATGCTATGCCCACAGCCTGACCGCGACGGCCACCCTGAGCAAAGAGAGAATCAGAAGCGATGAGCGCAAAGAGCGCCAACGCGATAACAAGTATATTTTTTTTCATAGAAGTATTCGCTTGCGCGGAAAAAGGTGTTTTCGGTGCAAATGTAGCAATTTTTTTTCACACATGCCCCGCCCCGCCTTGCAAAAATGCCTGCCCTATGCTGCACAACATAATTTTAACACTCGGCGGGAGGGCGAATTGTTAAAATCAGAGGCGTGTTGATAAATATAAGTATTCGACTTGCATAATTTGTAGATTTTTCACTAATTTTGACCGATATTTCATAACTCCGCCTAAATCATATCGTATAACATAAACCTTAACAATGAAAGCAAGACTGATTCTAATGTTACTGCTGGCTTCGGTGTTCCCGTCGCTGCCGCTTGCTGCCGCAACCCTCACGGGCGTTGTGGTCAACGGCACATCGGGCAGCCCGATCAACGGTGCCACGGTGATGCTGCGCGACAACAACGTGCAGGCTACCACAAACTTCAACGGACAGTTCCGGCTGGACGTCCCCGACAACAGCGACGCCTACCTCACCGTAGTGTGCGACGGCTACACACCCTTCGGCCTCGACATCAACGTTGGCCGCGGCACGGTGAACGCCGGTGAAATACGCCTCATGCCTGCCACCGACGCAAGCACAGAGTTTTTCAGCGACTACGAGGACCTCACCTTTGAAGACACTCTCTTCGACGACGACGAGGGCTCGGGCCAGAGCGTAGCCTCGCTTTCGGGCGCTACCAACAACATCTATTATAATACGGCCTCGTATAACTTCGGCCCCATGTACTTCCGCTACCGCGGCCTCGACAACCAGTACCAGAGCGTGTATATCAACGGTCTGCGCATGAACGACCTCGTGCGAGGCTCGTTCAGCTTCTCCACCCTCCTGGGTATGACCAGCCGCGCCTTCCGCAACAAAACCACCTCGATAGGCATGGACGCCTCGGCCTACGGCTTCGGCGACATCGGCGGCAGCGTGAACTACAACACCACCACCGACCTCTATGCCCCCGGCTTCAACGGTTCTGTGGCCTTCACAAACTCGAACTATATGCTCCGCGCCATGGCCACCTACTCAACCGGCCTCAACAAGCACGGCTGGGCATTTACACTCAGCGCTATAGGCCGATATGCAAAAGAAGGCGTGGTAGAAGGCACTTTCTATAACTCGGCAGGCCTCTTCGGCTCTATCGAGAAAGTGTTCAACAAAGAGAACTCGCTCACTCTTACCTTCTTCGGAGGCCCCACTCAGCGCGCCACAGGCCGCCCCACAGTGCAGGAAGCCTACGACCTCGCAGGCAGCAACCTCTACAACCCCGACTGGGGCTACCAGGACGGCAAAAAGCGCTCGTCGCGCATCACCGAGACCTTCGACCCCACCGTTATCCTCAACTGGCTCTACAAGAAAGACCAGACGGTGCTCAACACCTCGGCAGGCTTCCGCTCGGTGTACTACAACCGCACCGCTCTCAACTACTTCAACGCCTCTGACCCCAACCCCTCGTACTACAAATACCTCCCCTCGTACTTCCGCAGCCGCGACGACGAGGCCGCCGCAGAGCTCTACACCGACCTCTGGCTCAACGACGAATCGTTCCGCCAGATCAACTGGGATAACCTCTACGACATCAACTACCTCAACAACGCCGAGAACGAGCTCCTGCCCGAAGACCAGAAAATCGGCTCGTCGTACATCATGGAGAACCGCATCAACCACCAGCTCGTGGGCATGTTCAACTCCTATATCAACACCCGCCTCAACAGCGTGATGAGCCTCCAGGCAGGCGTATCGTTCAACTACACCCGCAGCTCAAACTACAAAACTATCCGCGACCTCCTCGGCGGCGAATTCTGGATCGACATCGACCCCTTCTCCAAGCGTGAGCAGGCTATCATGCCCGACAACCTCCAGAACGACCTCGAGAACCCCAACCGCCGCGTCAAAGAAGGCGACCGCTTCGGTTATGACTACGACATCCACGCCCTCCGCGCCGAAGGCTGGCTGCAGAACGTGATCAACCTGCCCAAGTGGGATATCAACTACGGCCTCCAGATAAGCTACACCCAGTACCAGCGCGACGGCAAGATGATGAACGGCCGCGCTCCCCGCAACTCAAAAGGCAAGAGCGAGATGCTCCGCTTCGACAACGTTGCCTTTAAAGCCGGTGCTACCTACAAGCTCGACGGCCGCAACCAGTTTGCAGCCCACATCGACTACGGCACACGCGCACCGCTCTTCGACCAGGTGTTCGTAGCACCCCGTATCAAAAACGACATCGTGAAAGGCGTTGAGAACGAACGCGACTTCTCGGCCGACCTCTCGTATATGTGGAACTACCGCCGTTTCCGCGGTTCTATCACCGGTTTCTACACCGACGTCAACAACGCTATCGAGCGCAACGGTTTCTACGACGACGACTACCAGACCTATGCCAACTACATCCTCACCGGCGTACACCGCGTGTACAAGGGCGTAGAGCTCGGCATGGCATACAAAATCACCCCCTCTATCACTGCAACCTTCGCAGGCCAGTACTCGCGCTTCCAGTACAAGGGCAACCCCGAGGGCACACGCTCTTTTGAGAACAACATGAGCCCCGACACCACCCAGACCGTTTACCTCAACAACTACTACTTGGGCTCAACCCCGCAGTACTGCGCCAACATAGGCGTTGACTACGCTGCGCCCAAAAACTGGTTCTTCAACGTGAACTGCACATGGCAGGGCGACGCCTACGTAAACCTCTCGCCCCGCTACCACGAGGCACTCCCCAACCTCTGGGAAGAGTTCGGCGGCAGCTACGAGGAACTCGAGGCAAAGGTACGCGAGCTCTCAGGCCAGGATAAGATCAAGAACGCGTTCACTCTCAACGCTTCTATCGGCAAGATGATATACATCAACCGTAACCTGAGCCTCAACATCAACCTCAACCTCAACAACATCCTCAACAACAAGAACATCGTAACCTACGCTTACCAGCAGGGCCGCCTCCGCACCGACGGCAGCACACCCTACGACAACAGCCTCTATCCCAACCGCTACACCTATGCGCAGGGATTCAGAATGTATCTCAACGTAGGCATCCGCTTCTAATCTCTCAAAATTAGCAATGATGAAACACACCTTATTATATATACCCGCTGCCGCCCTCGCACTCTCGGCAGCCCTCGCAAGCTGCGACGACAATTTCACGCACCCGCCGGTGATTATGCCTCCGTGTGTCGACGTCGTGCCTAACGCGACTATCGCCGACATAAAGGCCGACTACTGGGGCAACCTCGGCTCGCCCACAGAAATCGGCTATAAAGAGAATGGCGACACTATTATCTTCACCGGCCGCGTGTGCTCGTCCGACGAGACAGGCAACATCTACAAGAGCCTCGTTATACAGACGGTAGACGAAAACGGTGAGCAGCTCGCCATCAACTTCTCGGTGAACAGCTACGACATCTATCAGCTCTTCCCCATTGGCCAGGAGGTGGCAGTGTATGCCAGCGGCCTTTCTATAGGCGGTTACCGCAACCTGCTGCAGTTCGGTGCCGTAAGCGGCAGCGAGATGACCTTTATGGATCCCGAGCTCTTCAAGGCCCACGTCATCCGCAACCATATGCCTCTCCCCGAGCCCGCCAAGATCGACACCACAGTAACCACTATCCCCGAAGTAATCGCCGCCAAGAGCGACAACGCACAGCTCCAGCGCTGGCAGAGCCGCCTCATCCGCATCAACGACGTAAGCTGGGTAGAAGCCGGTCAGCCTTTCGCAGGCAGCTCTTCAGTGAGCCGCTACATCACCGACGCCGACGGCAACCGCCTTGTGGTGCGCAACAGCTCGTACGCATCGTTCAAAAATGAGATTATCCCCGGCGGAACAGGTTCTGTAACCGCCATCCTCAGCTATTACAACAACGACTGGCAGCTGCTGCTCAACGGCACCGACGGCCTCGAAGGCTTCACTCCCATCGAACCCGTCGCTCCCGTCGACCCCGCAGGCGCAGGTACTGCCGACGACCCCTACAACGTATCGCGTGCTCTCGAAATCATTGCCAGCGGAAGCATACCCGCCGAGAACGTGTACATGAAGGGTATTATCACTGCAGTGAGCGAAATCGACACCTCGTTCGGTAACGCAACCTACACCATCGCCGACCAGGAAATGGGCGAAGGCCTCATCATCTTCCGTGGCTACTGGCTCAACGGTGAGAAATTCACCTCCACCGACCAGCTTGCCAAGGGTGCCGAAGTTATAGTTTACGGCAAAATGATGTCGTACAACGGCACTCCCGAAGTTGCTCAGGGCAACCAGCTCTACTCCTACAACGGCACCACAGGCAACACTCCCGCACCCGAACCTACTCCCGACCCCACTCCCGCAGGCACCACTCTCTACTCCATGCTTGGCGAAAGCCTTACCGAGCTCCCCGCCGACTGGACTATCGACGACGGCACACTGCCCGAGGGTCTCACCTACATCTGGTCGTGGAAAGTGTACCAGAACGCAGGCTACCTCAACGCCAGCGCTTTCCTCGGCAGCGCCTTTGCCTCGGAGGCATACGCTATTTCGCCCGTGATCGACCTCACCGGCGTCACCGGAGCAGGTGCCAACTTCGACCATGCCGCCAAATTCCAGACCACCCTCCTCGAGCTCTGCGGCTTCGCCGTGCGTGAGGAAGGCGCAACAGAGTGGACTGCTCTCAAAGTGCCCACCTGGCCTGCCGCCGGAGCATGGACATTTGCCAACTCGGGCAACATCGACCTCTCGGCCTACGACGGCAAAAAGATTCAGGTGGCATTCAAATACGGCTCGACAGCCGCAGGTGCCGACACCTGGGAAATCAAAAACCTCGCCATTACAGGCACAAAATAATTCACTCCAAGAAGCATGAAAACTTTCAAGAATTATATCATGGGCTCGGCCGTTCTGGCCGCCTTGGCACTCGGCTTCTCGGCCTGCCAGGACGATGTGGACGACCCCGCTTTCAACATACCCAAGGCTTCGGTGGAGCCTAACACCACGATTCTCGAGCTCAAAGAGAAATTCTGGAGCGACGACACCAACTACGCCAAAACCATAGTTGATGAAGAAGACCCCGAACACCGCTATATTATCCACGGCCGCGTAATTTCGTCGGACGAGGAAGGCAACGTGTTCAAAAGCCTCGTCATTGCCGACGAAACCGCCGCCCTCGCCTTCTCTATCGACCAGTATAACCTCTACCTCAACTACCGCGTTGGCCAGGACATCGTGCTCGACGTCACCGGCATGGACATAGGTAAATATGCAGGTCTGCAGCAGATAGGCCGCAAATCGTGGTACGAGAACGGCAGCACATGGCAGGTATCGTTCATGTCGCTGCAGTACTTCCAGCAGTACGCGCAGCTCGACGGACTGCCCGACCGCACGGCTGTCGACACTTTGGTGATGAACACCTTCGCCGACATCGCCCAGCAGACCCCCGAGAACCTCCGCAAATATCAGAGCCAGCTCGTGCGCTTCAACAACGTCACCTTCACCGAAGGCGGCCAGCGCACCCTCTCGGTTTACCACAGCAGCGAGAACGCCGACCAGAACACCACTATCCAGGACCGCAACAACTCGACCCTCACAGTGCGTACGTCGGGCTACAGCACCTTCTTCAACATCATCCTCCCCACCGACCCCGTCGACATCGTAGGTATCCTCAGCTACTACAACAGCGCTTGGCAGCTTATCTTGATTGACGGCGACGGCATCATCCCCGTGGGCGAGCGTCCCGGCGCCAAAGAGAACCCCTACACCGTTGAGCAGGCTATCGAGACCCAGGCCTCGGGCATCCAGGCCAACGGCTGGATCAAGGGCTACATCGTCGGTGCAGTGGCTCCCGAAGTTGAGACCGTAAGCTCTAACGACGACATCCAGTGGGAAGCTCCTACTATCCTCGACAACACCCTCGTAATAGCAGGCTCGGCTACAGAAAACGACTGGAGCAAGTGCCTCGTCATCACCCTCCCCTCGGGCTCGAAACTCCAGGAAGTGGGCAACCTCTCAAGCAACCCTGCCAACCTCGGCAAGGAAATCCTCGTGCTCGGAAACCTCGCCGAGAACTTCGGCACCTACGGTATCACCGGCAACACCGGCACCGTGGCCGAGTTTGAAATCGAAGGCGTGGAAGTAGGCGGTGGCGAGCTCACCGATGGCGACGGCTCGGAAACAAACCCCTACAACGTAGCTCAGATTGTGGCAATGAACCCCACAAGCACCACGGCAGCCGTTGCAACCGGCGTCTGGGTCAAGGGTTACATCGTAGGCTCAATGCCCACAGGCGGTAGCTCCACTACCCTCTCGGGCACCAACTTCAGCACTGCCGACGCAGCCACCACCAACCTCGTGCTCGGCCCCACCCCCGACTGCACCGACTACACCAAGTGCATCGGCGTCCAGCTCCCCATTGCCATGCGCGACCAGCTCGCACTTGCCAACCAGCCCGGCAACCTCGGCAAGGAACTTGCCGTCAAGGGCGACATCATGAAGTACTGCGGCGGCCCCGGCGTGAAGAACCTCACCGAGAACAAGTTCGAGGGCGGCAGCGACACCCCTGTAACTCCTCCCGTTTCGGGCGACGTTCCTGAAGGTGCAGGCACCGACGCCAGCCCCTACAACGTTGCACAGATCCGTGGCCTCAACCCCACCAGCACCACCGAAGCAGTGGCAAGCGGCGTATGGGCCAAGGGCTACATCGTAGGCTCGATGCCCACAGGCGGCACCTCCACTACCCTCTCGGGTGCCAACTTCAGCACTGCCGACGCAGCCACCACAAACCTCGTGCTCGGCCCCACGGCATCGTGCACCGACCCCAACCAGTGCATAACCGTACAGCTCCCCACAGGCTCAGTGCGTACCGCCCTCAACCTTGCCGACAACCCCGGCAACCTCGGCAAGCTCGTGGCACTCAAGGGCGATGTAATGAAGTACTGCGGCGCAGCAGGCCTCAAGAACGTTGCTGAGTACGTGTTCGACGGCGATACCCCCGTCACTCCTTCGAACGTCACCTTCACCAAGGCCTCGGCCGTGACAGCAGGCGGCGCATATGTGCTCGTTGCCAACAACAAGTACAGCGCCAACTTCGACAAGCAGTACGGCTATATGGCTGCCACCGATTTCACCGGCAGCACCTCTTTCGAGGCTCCCGCGAGCGCAGCCCTCACCTTCTCGGCAGTCAGCGGCGGTTATAACATCACCACCTCGGCAGGCAAGTTCCTCGGTGCTAAAGACGGTTACAACACCTTCGACACCACCGACGACAGCGCTGCCAACCGCGTATGGACCGTTACCACCAACGCCGACGGCACGTTCACAATCACCAACGTCGGAACCGGCAAGGTAATCTACCAGGATCCGCAGTTCGGCTCCTTCGGTTGCTACACCCCCGCCGATGCCGCCTCTACCTATGTGCTGCCCATGCTCTACACAAGCGGAGCCGGCGACACCCCTGTCAACCCCGAACCTCCCACACCTTCGGGTCCTTGGGGCGACATACCAGCCGGTGAAGGCACAGAGGCCTCGCCCTACAACGTCGACCAGCTCGTGGGCCTCAACCCCACAAGCACAACTGAGGCTGTTGCCAGCGGCATCTTCGTCACAGGTTACATTGTAGGCTACATGCCCTCGTCGACCATAGCCAACGTTACCTTCTCGGCCGACGGCGCCGTGGCCACAAACCTCGTTATCGGCCCCACCGCCGACTGCACCGACACCTCCAAGCTCGTTGCCGTGCAGCTTCCCACCAAAATCCGCCCCACTCTCTCGCTCAAAGAGGTTCCTGCCAACCTCGGCAAGAAAGTGACCCTCAAGGGCGACGTGATGAAGTACTGCAACGGCCCCGGCCTTAAAAACACTTCGGAGGCTATCTTCTAAGCCTTACCCATAATACTTTAAAACCCCGCCTGCCGACAACGGCAGGCGGGGTCTTAATTTTTGCTTTAAGAAGCGATTACATCTCGAAAGATTCGAGCTTCATCTCGGCCAGCGAGTGCATTATGGCCACCTCGCGCACGAACACGTCGGAAGCGCTGTGAGCGTCGAGGGCAGCCTCATCGCGCCACGTCTCGCATATCATGAGCACATCGGGGCGGGTGGCGCTTTCAAAAATATCGTAGGCCACGCAGCCGTCCTGGGCAAGCGAGGCTTCGGTGAGGCGGCGGGCTGCGGCGAGAACTTCGTCGCGATTGGCGGCCTCGACCTTTATAAAGCAGTTGAGTCGTAACATATAAGTGGTTTTTTAATGTTGGTTGCACAAAGGTAATCAAATTTATGGTGCGTCGGTTTATAAAATGAGGCGAAGAGACTCTTTTGGTTCACAGAGGTAGCAAAATTGGGCGTAAAAAAGCCTTTTAATGCAATAAAATGCGCTAAAGGCCAAAAAAAGTTTAGTTTTTTTTGTGGGGCGAAGTTTTTTTTGTATGTTTGCCGAATAATTGGCAAGCAAAGACTTGCAAAATGCTCTAACTCTGTATTTCAAAGCTATTCCAAAAGAAAATGCCACGACTTCCGGAAGACCTTAAAGGATGCTCGCTCCTCGGAAACCAAGGAGTGAAATACCCCTCTACCTACGCCCCCGAGATGCTTGAGACCTTCGAGAACAAGCATCCCGAGAACGACTACATCGTTACGTTCGAATGCCCCGAATTTACCTCGCTCTGCCCCAAGACCGGGCAGCCCGACTTCGGCAAAATCATAATAAACTATATTCCCGACCGCCTCATGGTGGAAAGCAAGAGCCTCAAGCTATACCTCTTCAGTTTCCGCAACCACGGCGACTTCCACGAAGACTGCGTGAATATAATAATGAAAGACCTCGCCGCACTTATGAAGCCCCGCTACATCGAGGTGCGCGGCATATTCATGCCCCGAGGCGGTATTTCGATAATTCCATTCGCCAACAGCGGCGATGAGGCTCACCAGGCTCTCGTCAAAGAGCGGCTCGCGGCTTCGTTCCCCCTCAACCTCTGATTACTATGGCAGCAAAACCACGTAAAAACGCACTTATGGTGCTCTCAGGTGGCATGGACTCTGTGACCATGCTCCACGAATACGCCGCAGAGATTGACCTCGCCGTGAATTTCTCCTACGGCTCAAACCACAACCTCCGCGAGCTCGAGTGCGCACGCGCCCACTGCGCCGAGCTCGGCATTGAGCTGGTGGAAATCGACCTCTCGTTCATCGGCAAATATTTCCACAGCTCACTCCTCGAAGGCCCCGAGGCTATCCCCGAGGGAGAGTATGACTTCGACAACATGAAGAGCACCGTGGTGCCTTTCCGCAACGGCATCATGCTTGCCGCCGCCGCAGGCCTCGCCGAGAGCCACGGCCTCGAGGTGCTCATGATAGCCAACCACTCGGGCGACCATGCCCTCTACCCCGACTGCCGCCAGAGCTTTATCGACGCCATGAGCCGCGCCGTGCAGGAAGGTACCTACGAAGGCATTACTATCAAAGCCCCCTACACCCTCCTCTCAAAAGCCGACATCGCCCTGCGCGGTAAGCGCCTCGGCATCGACTACTCTACCACCTACTCGTGCTACCGCGGCCTCGAAAAGCACTGCGGCAAGTGCGGAACATGCCTCGAACGACGCCAGGCACTGGCCGACGCAGGCATAACCGATACCACCGAATACGAAGACGATTAACCACCGTCGCCGCTATAATACAATCCTTATTAATCAACTAATTCAAACCAGTAAAGTCCATGGACGCACTCATCAACTCAATCCACACCGCTTACGAGGCATTCCGTGCCGACGCAGCTCTCCAGGCAGAAAAATGCAACAAGGCAGCCGGCACCCGTGCCCGCAAGGCCTCGCTCGAACTCGAGAAACTCATGAAAGAATTCCGCAAAGCTTCTCTCGAGGCTTCCAAGAAATAATCTTTCGCTCCTCACATCAAGAGGCTGTGCCCCGGGCGCAGCCTCTTCGCTTTTATAAGTGCGGAATTTTATGTACTTTTGCAACTCAAAATAATACTACCGACAACCATGTTGCAAGTCCTTATACGCACAAACGAAAACTACTCTCCCGCCGAAATGGCGCAAATGGCAATAGAGGCCGGAGCCGCATGGCTCGTGCTCGACTTTGAAGCCGACGCCATTACCCGCGACACCCTCGCCGACATCGCAGCCATATGCCGCGAGGCAGGCGTGATGCTCACCATTGTCAACGACATGAATACCGCCCGCGAGCTCGGGCTCCACGGCGTGTTCATCACCGACCCGGAAATCTCGCCCGTAAAGGTGCGCGACGAACTCGGCCCCGAAGCCATCATCGGCGCAATGGCAGGCACACCCGATGCCGCCGCCACCCTCGAGCGCGCCGACATCGACTATGTAGCCCTCGACGCCCGTCTCGATGCCCCCGAGGCACTCATTGCAGCCCTACGCGGAGCCGGCAGCGAGATAGCCGTCGTGGCATATCGCCCCGGCATGAAGCTCTCTCCCGACGATGCCGCAGCTCTCCTCGCACAAGGCTTCTCGGGCATATGCGGCGCCGACCGCGCTTTCGACACTCCCGACCCCGTTGAAGCTATAAAGGCTCTGCTTAAATAACACTCAGCTTTGGCCCGCGAACTATCGAAAACACTGTGGCGCACCGTGCTGCCCCTCGCCCTCGGCATAGGGGTAGGCATATGGCTTTACCACAAGGATGTGGACACGGCCACACTGCGCTCCATAAACTTCGACGGGCGAACCGTTGCCGGTCTTCTTCTCGCCCTGCTCTTCGTGGTGGGGCGTGACTTCGGGCTCGCATGGCGCTTCCACACCATAGCGGGCGGCGACCTCACATGGCGCCGTGCCGTGCGCACCGACATCATGTGCGCCTTCACCTCGGCAATCACTCCCTCGGTGGTCGGCGGCAGCGCCCTGGCCATTTTCTACCTCAACCGCGAGGGCATAAGCCTCGGGCGAGCCACCACACTCACCCTCACCACCCTCTTCCTCGACGAGCTCTTCTTCGTCATCTTCTGCCCCATAATAGTATTGGCAGTGCCCTGGGCCGACCTCTTCGGGAGCGTGGGCATAGCGGGCTCATCATCGCTGCTCATGGGCGGCATAGAGCTGGTTTTCTGGCTCGTATATGCCGGCATCTGTATATGGACTGCCATACTTTACTTTGCCATAATCGCCCGTCCGGCCACTGCCGCCCGCATCCTCGCGCGCCTTGCCTCGCACCGCTTCCTGCGCCGCTTCTCCGGCAAAATAAAGCGCACCGCGGCCAACATGGCTTCGACCTCAGAGTGGATCAAAGGCCGCTCGCGCCGCTGGTGGGCCGAGGTTTTCGGCGGCACAGTGCTCTCGTGGTTCTCGCGCTACTTTGTGGTCAACGCACTCTTCTGGGCCTTCGTGCCTGCGGCGCATCCGCTGCTTGTCTTCGCCCGCCAGTGCGTGGTGTGGGTAGTGCTCATGGTGAGCCCGACGCCCGGTGGCAGCGGCATAAGCGAGTGGCTCTTCGCAAACTACTACGGCGACCTCATCGGCAACCTCGGCGTGGCCGCTGTGCTCGCCCTTGTGTGGCGAATTTTCAGCTACTACATATATCTGGTGGCGGGCTGTGCCCTCCTTCCCGGATACTTCAATAAATCCTCTGAAAAAACCGACTTATGAAAAACGCTCTCCGCCTCCTGTGCGCCGTCATGCTCATGTTTGTGGCCGCCGTAAATTTGCGGGCCGAAACCGGCGGCACGGTATTCGTGATTCCCATTGAAACGGAAATCGACAACAGCGCCTTCCACCACTTCCGCCGCGCCATGGCACAGGCCGAGAACACCGGCGCCAACATGCTGGTGCTCCGCCTCAACACCTACGGAGGCGCACTCGACGCCGCCGACTCTATCCGCACAGCCTTGCTCAGGGCCACCTTGCCCACTGTGGCTTTTGTCGATGTCAACGCCGCCTCGGCAGGCGCCCTCATTGCCCTTGCCTGCGACAGCGTATATATGGCTCCCGGAGCAAGCATGGGTTCCGCAACGGTGGTGAACGGTGCCGGTGAACCACTGCCCGAGAAATACCAGTCGTATATGAGCACCATTATGCGCGCCACCGCCGAGCACCACGGGCGCCGAACGGTGGGCGACAGCACTGTGTGGCGCCGCGACCCCGCTATCGCCGCATCGATGGTAAACCCCACAGAGTCGGTGTCGCTCACAGGCTCACAGGCCCTTGAGTGCGGCTATGCCGACGGTATTGCCGCCAACCTCGGCGAGGTGCTCGCCGACCTCGATATGGCTGGCGCGCGTGTCGAAACTTACCAAAGCAACCTCTCCGACGACCTTCTCGGCTTCCTCTCCAACGCCGCCATACGCGCCATACTCGTAATGCTTATTCTCGGCGGCATATACATGGAGATGCACACCCCCGGTCTTGGCGTAGCCGCAGCAGTGGCAACCGTCGCAACGGTGCTCTACTTCATACCCATGTTTGTGGGCGGAGCCGTCCCCGCCTGGGTGCTTATCGCCTTTATAGCGGGCGTGGTGCTCATAGCCCTGGAGATATTCGTAGTGCCGGGCTTCGGCGTATGCGGCATATCGGGCATAATAGCCATAGCGGCCTCGCTCGTCGGCGGCATCATGGCCAACGATGCCGTGACGGGCATTGACCTCGGCTCTCTCGGCTCATCGCTCGCCATTGTGGGCATAGGCACCGTACTGGCCGTGGCCGCCATATGGTACCTGACATCATCGCACGGCCCCGAGTGCTTCCGCAAGCACTCCGAGCTCATGACAGAGCTCTCGAACGCCGACGGCTTCATAGGCGTCGACATGACTCCGGCGAAATACATCGGGCAGCACGCCACTACCATAACCGTACTGCGCCCCGCCGGCAAGATTGAGATTGGCGACAAAGTTTTCGACGCCGTTTCCACCGGCGAATTTATACAGCCTCACCGCAATGTAAAAATCGTGCGCTACGAAAACGCACAGCTCTACGTTACCGAAACAGAAAATCATGAAGCATAAATTCTTAGCACTTATACCTGCGCGCTACGCATCGACGCGCTTCCCCGGCAAACCGCTGGCAATGCTCGGCGACAAACCCGTTATCGAACACGTATACCGCCGTGTGGCCGCCGTCATGCCCGACCTCGCAGTGGCTACCGACGACGAGCGCATCTTCAAGGCCGTCGAGGCTTTCGGGGGCCGCGCCGTGATGACCTCCGACACCCACCGCAGCGGCACCGACCGCTGCCTTGAGGCATACCGCGCCTTAGGCTCCGATGCCGACATCGTTATCAACGTACAGGGCGACGAACCCTTTATCGATGCCTCGCAGCTCGACTCGCTCAAAGCCTGCTTCGACGACCCCGAGGTAAAGATTGCCTCACTCGCCCGCCCCTTCGACAAAGACCGCGGCTTCGACGCCCTCTTCGACCCCAACACCGTGAAGGTGGTAATGGACAGCGCGATGAACGCCCTCTACTTCTCGCGCTCAATAATACCCTACGTGCGCAACTACGACTGGAAACAGTGGCTCGAGCACGCCTCTTTCCACACCCACGTAGGTCTCTACGGCTACCGTGCCTCTACCCTGGCCGAGCTTTGCGCACTGCCGCAGAGCCCGCTGGAGATTGCTGAATCGCTCGAGCAGCTCAGGTGGCTCGGAGCCGGTTACCGCATACGCATGGCTCTGACCGACCGCACAAACTTCGGAATCGACACCCCCGCCGACCTCGAGGCCGCAAACGAATACCTCGCCTCGCAGCAATGAACCGCTCCACCCCACCGCCCGTAAAACCTTTCGGGCCTCTTACGATTCCCGACGAAACGGTTGAAGTCCTTCCCAATGGCATAACCCTCCACCACGTGAGCGGCGGCGAGCAACCCGTGTGCAGCATATCGGTGTTTTTCCCCGGAGGCATCGCCGAGTATGGCGACATGTCTCCCCGCATCATGCTCTCTACCATGGCCGACGGCGCACGTGACTTTGCCGACGGCGAGCTTGCCCGCTTGCTCGACTTCAACGGCGTGCGCATCGGCAGCCTCGTACACGGCCACTGGAGCACCCTGCGCATGGCAATGCTCACCCACCGTGCCCCCGAGGTGCTCCCGCTGCTCAAAGCCATAATCACAGCACCACTCTTCCCCGATGAGCGCGTGGAGGTCGAGAAAATGGCTATGGCAGCGCGCCTTGAAACAGCTCTGGCAAACGTCGCCACCCTGGCCGACATGCAGTTCGACACCCTCATCATGGGCGAAGGTCACCCCTTGGCACAGCGCATAGACCCCGAAGCAGCCCGCGCCGTAAGCCGCGGCAGTATTGTGGATTTGCACCGCAGCATGCTCGCCCCCGCAGGCATGCACGTGTTTGTGGCCGGACTCCTCGACGACGCCCTCCTCGACGCCATACGCTTCACCTTCGCTTCTATCAGCGGCAACACAGTCGTGCCGGAGAGCATCCTCATACCCAACACTGCCGCCCCCGCAGGAACACAAGCCGTTGATGCCACCGACTCGCTCCAAAGCGCCATTGCCACAGGCATGCCCGCCATAGCCCGCAGCCACCCCGACTACATACCCCTGCGCCTCACCGCCATGGCACTCGGCGGCTACTTCGGCAGCCGGCTCATGACAAACATACGCGAGGAAAAAGGCCTCACCTACGGCATAAGCGCCTTTCTTGCAGGGTCGCAGGAAGGCTCCTACATTAAGATTGCCGCCCGTTGCGACAAAAGCTACACCGCCACCGTAATCGACGAAATCAAGGCCGAGCTCGAACGCATGGCCTCCAATCCGCCCGAAGGCGAAGAGCTCGAACGTGTGCGCCTCCACGCCGCAAGCTCGCTTGCCGAGACCCTCGACTCACCACTGGCGATAATAGGCTACCACGCCAACCGCCTCACCATAGGCACCCCCGCCGACTACTTCAACGCCCAGCAGCGCGCCATAGCCGAACTCACACCCGAGCTTATCGCGCGCATGTCAGCACAGTACCTGCGCCCCGACGAGCTCCGCACCGCAATTGCAGGCGCGTAGAAAATTGCAAGAATTATCGCAGCCCTTGCAACACATTTTCACATTTAAGGCTCCGATAATTCAAAAATTTTTGCTTACTTTGCAGTCTGAAAACTTAACACTAACAGACACTCACAACAATATGAAAAAAAGCGCATTACAAAAAGCCCGCGCAAACTATCAGCCCAAGTTGCCGATAGCCCTCCAGGGTCCCGTTAAAGTGGTTGAAGGCCGCCCCACCGAGTCGGTAGCCGACCAGGAAGCTATCCGTAACCTCTTCCCCAACACCTACGGTCTGCCCGAAATCCGTTTCGAGAAGAACAGCGCTCCCGCTCCCGGCAAGCCCATTAACGTAGGCGTTATCCTCTCCGGCGGCCAGGCTCCCGGCGGTCACAACGTGATCAGCGGCCTCTTCGACGGTATCAAGAAAATTCATCGCGACAGCCGCCTCTTCGGCTTCCTCATGGGCCCCGGCGGTCTCGTAGAGCACAAATACATCGAGCTCACAGCTCCTATCATCGACGAATACCGCAACACCGGCGGCTTCGACATCATCGGCTCAGGCCGCACAAAACTCGAGAAGAAAGAGCAGTTCGACAAAGGCCTCGAAATCCTCAACGAACTCGGCATCAAGGCTCTCGTTATCATCGGTGGCGACGACTCCAACACCAACGCCGCTATCCTCGCCGAATACTACAAGGAAAAGAACACCGGTATTCAGGTAATCGGCTGCCCCAAGACTATCGACGGCGACCTCAAGAACGACGTTATCGAAACTTCTTTCGGCTTCGACACCGCTACAAAAGTATACTCCGAAGTTATCGGCAACATACAGCGCGACTGCAACTCTGCCAAGAAATACTGGCACTTCATCAAACTCATGGGCCGCTCCGCAAGCCACATCGCCCTTGAGTGCGCGCTTCAGACCCAGCCCAACATCTGCCTCGTATCCGAAGAAATCGAAGAGCGCAACATGAGCCTCAACGACATCATCGACTACATTGCAGGCATCGTAACCTCGCGCGCTGCCGACGGCAACAACTTCGGCACCGTACTCATCCCCGAAGGCCTCATCGAGTTCATCCCCGAAATCAAGCGCCTCATCGCCGAGCTCAACGAGCTCCTCGGCGCCAACAAAGACAAGGTTGCAGGCATGAACGAAGAGCAGCTCACCGAGTTTATCCTCGCCAACCTCGCTCCCGAGAACGTGGCTACCCTCAAAAACCTCCCCGAAGGCGTGGCACGCCAGCTCATGCTCGACCGCGACCCCCACGGCAACGTGCAGGTTTCACTCATCGAGACCGAGAAACTCATCAGCGGCATGGTGGCTGAAAAGCTCGCCGCTTCTGAAGAATTCAAGGCTGCCGGCGGCAAATTCTCGCCCCTCCACCACTTCTTCGGCTACGAAGGTCGCTGCGCCGACCCCTCGAACTTCGACGCCGACTACTGCTACTCGCTCGGCTTCAACGCCGCAGCTCTCATTAACGCAGGCGTAACAGGCTATATGTCGTCGATCCGCAACCTCGTGAAGCCCGCCGTACAGTGGATTCCCGGTGGTATACCTATCACTATGATGATGAACATCGAGCGCCGCAATGCCGAAGACAAGCCCGTGATACAAAAAGCTCTCGTCCGCCTCGACGGCAAACCCTTCCAGAAATTTGCCTCGCAGCGCGACACCTGGGCTCACAACACCTGCTACATCTACCCCGGCCCCATACAGTACTTCGGCCCCGCTGAAGTATGCGACCAGCCCTCGATGACCCTCAAATACGAGCACGAGAACAAGTAAACATCAACCCTTCTAATATTCAGCTTGCAAAAGCGGCACCGCCTCACCCGGCGATGCCGCTTTTTTTTGCTTCCAAGATTATCCTCCCATCCCGGATAGGTCTCTTCATGTTAAGCCCGAGATGATGCTAAACACAAGTAGAATAGGCGCTTACAGAGATATGAATGAGGGGGTTGCAGAACTTCGTGTGATACGTCTATATTTTCTAAAATTCGAAAACTGTAGGGACATGCCTTTGGCATGTAAAGGTCAGGTAATCAAAGCAGAATCAATCTAACATGCCAAAGGCATGTCCCTACATCGACCCTCGAGATTTTGCACCGTTTGATGTTCTGCAACACCCTCTGATTAATTTCGTAACCCCGTACGCCGAAGCTTGCGGAGGCGTGCGGGGTAAGCAATACCACAGGGCATGGCGTCCGCATGGACGCCGATTAAAAATGTAAGGCGTTGATTCTCATCTTAATCAGCGTCCTACCGGACGCTTTAGCGAGTGTCGTTCAGCCCCGCACGCCTGCGCTAAAGCTACGGCGTACGGGGTTACTGGTTAATCAGCGTCCTGCCGGACGCGCTGTCGTAGCGAGCATCTCACCGCGCCAGCCGTTTGCGGCCGTTCACAATATAGATGTGGCCGGGCACCATGCGCTCCACCTTGCGCCCGTTGAGGTCGTAGATGCCCGTGCAGCGGTCGGTGTCGGGCTCTACCCGCACGCCGTCGAGGCCGGCGACATCGTCGTCAAACATCAGGCGCACCTTGGTGGCTGCCGAAGCCTCGCCGATGTTGAGCCATGCACGGTTGGCGAGGAGTTCGGTGCCGTCGGCAAGACGGTAGAAACCCACTTCTCCGTTGGTCTCTCCGAGGATGCGTATGCTGCTGTTGGCAGTCGCCTTTGTCTCGGTGTCGAGCTGGTAGGAGCCTTGCAGGGCATTAACCTTGGCTATCTCAGCGGCCTGCGCCTCGAGTTCATCGCTCGGGAGGAGAGGCAGCAGGCGGTTGGCAGGCTCGGGCACATCGGCGTGGCCAATGGTATAGTAAGCTGTGAGGTCGATTACCGTGGGGCTCTTGAGGAGCACGGGAGTATGCGGGGGCACGATACCGTCGTCGAGGCGTGTAAGCACGGCGATTTTCTCATTGGCATCGCCCCAAAGCTCCGACACATAGTAGGCTTCAACGCCGTCGGGAGCGTAGCATTGGTAGGGGAAAGCCGTGTACATGGTCGACCAATAGCCACCGTCGTGCCACATGCTTTCGTCGGGGAAAGCTGCAAACCAGTTGGTGTCGATATGCTCTTCGTCTACGGCGAGAATGTGGAGGTCGTCGAAAGTATCGGAATTGTTCTTCTTCACGGCAGGAGAATCCTCACCCCATAAATATTTAAAAGCAAGATAGGTGGAGCCCACTTGCCCAAGCAGATGATACTGATTCTCGTTAGCTCCGCTCCAGGTTATTTTCATAGGTTTGCCCTCTGCGTAGCCCTTCATATGGTCGTTGGCTACCACCCCCTGGGCACTGAGGCGGATGTCGGTCATGACATCGGTTTTCTGATTGCTGTAGTTCTTGGAGTTGGCTTCATTGAGCGTGCCTTCCACATAAATAATGATGCCGGGGTCGCCGTAGGCATTATTCTTAGCCCCGTTTGAATAACCATAATAGAAGTGGAGCGGATGGCTGAACCACACAAGGTCGGGGGCACAGCTCGTTTCATTCATGTTAAAGTCTATATCCTGATTCCCGACAACTTTCACATAATCATTGAACATATTGGCGCAGCGGTAGTAGCCCGTGCCGTGCAACTGCCCCGGGCGCAGGCTCCAGCGGGCCTCAAGATCGAGTTCGCGGTCGATAGTGAACTCGGTGTACTTCTTCTCGCTGAAAAGATTGCCGTCCTGGTCATACCAGCCGTCGAAACCGTAAGCCATATTCACCTGGCCTTCAATGGTCCATGGCTGTTGGGTGTTGATATTTATCTTTTGACCAAGCTTATTGGCAACGCTGCTTATGGTAACTGTAGCCCAATCCGATTTTACCGTTACATAAGGAAAATTATCGGCAAAGCGCCCGGTGAGACTTACCGTAGTTGGTTTAGTCTCATCAGTGCTACCGGCTGAAAGAGTATGCGTATAGTTTTGCTCTTCCGACAGCTTCGAGTTTCCGTCATACCACCCGAGGAAAACCTTGCCCTCATTGGGTTGCGCATAGAAGTAATAGGTGTGGTCGGTCGATTCGCTACTGTGAGTCACAGTATTAGTGCTTCCGTATTCAGGAGTGGAGGTGGCAGTTGTGCTCACGTAAACTTTACCCACACCGCTCGCGGTTGCGGTAGCCTTGGAGTAATAGGTTTTGCTGGCCGCAAAGGCCTCGCCTGAGGCTAAAAGCAGGAACAGACATGCAAGGATTCTGAGTAATGATTTTGGCATATATGGTTAGGAATTAATGGTTTGAGCAAAAATACGCATAATTTTTACCCCCCCCGTTTTTTAACACACTTTAACGCAGTGTAAATCGTATTATACCATTATTTTGCCGCCTCGCCCTTTTTTTGTAATTTTGCGTGATTAATAAGAAAACGAAAGAAATGGCCACTACAGAACGTGAAGTGCGCGTGCGATTTGCACCGTCGCCCACCGGCCCCCTCCACATCGGCGGGGTGCGTACTGCTCTCTATAACTACCTCTTTGCCCGTCAGCACGGCGGCAAAATGATTCTCCGCATCGAAGACACTGATTCGCAGCGCTTTGTGCCCGGCGCCGAAGACTATATCAACGAGGCTCTCGCATGGCTCGGCATCGGCATCGACGAAGGCGTGCGCGAAGGCGGCCCCTACGGCCCCTACAAGCAGAGCGAACGCCGCGACATCTACCGCGAGCACGTGAAGATGCTCCTCGATGCCGGCAAGGCTTACATTGCTTTCGACACCCCCGCCGAACTCGACGCCCAGCGTGCCGAAATTGCCAATTTCCAGTATGATGCCTCTACCCGCGGGCTTATGCGCAACTCCCTCACCCTCGCACCCGAAGAGGTGGAGCGCCTCATTGCCGACGGCGCACAGTATGTGGTGCGCTTCAAGGTTGAGCCCGGCCGCGACGTGGCTGTCGACGACCTTATCCGCGGTCGTGTGACAATCAAGAGCGACATCCTCGACGATAAAGTGCTCTACAAGAGCGCCGACGACCTCCCCACCTACCACCTCGCCAACATCGTCGACGACCACCTGATGAAAATCACGCACGTTATCCGCGGTGAGGAATGGCTCCCCTCGGCTCCCCTCCACGTACTCCTCTACGAGGCTTTCGGCTGGAGCGACACAGCACCCTCTTTCGTGCACCTGCCCCTGCTGCTCAAACCCGACGGCAAAGGCAAGCTCAGCAAGCGCGACGGCGACCGCCTCGGCTTCCCTGTGTTCCCCCTCGAGTGGCACGACCCCAAGAGCGGCGAGACATCGTCGGGCTACCGTGAGAGCGGCTACCTCCCCGAGGCCGTTGTCAACTTCCTCGCCCTCCTCGGCTGGAACCCCGGCGACGACACCGAAGTGATGTCGATGGCCGAACTCATCGAGAAATTCTCGCTCGACCACTGCTCTAAAGCAGGTGCTAAATTCGCCTTCGAGAAAGGCAAGTGGTTCAACCACACTTATCTTCAGAACCTCGACGACGCCCGTCTTGCCGAGCTTTTCAAGCCCGTGCTCAAGGCCCACGGCATCGACCCCGCCGCTTTCAGCGACGAATATATTACCGCAGCCGTAGCGCTCGTCAAGAGCCGCATCAACTTTGTGCGCGACCTTTGGGATAACGCCCGCTTCTTCTTCGAAGCCCCCGAGAGCTACGACGCCAAGGCTGTGAAAAAACGCTGGTCGGAGCAGATGCCCGCCATAATGACAGCCCTCGCCGACAAGCTCGCCACCGAAGCCGACTTCAAAGGCACTGCCCTCGAACCCTCGGTGCTCGGCTGGATTGAAGAGAACGGCTACCACCTTGGCAATGTGATGAATGCCTTCCGCCTCACCGTTGTTGGCGAGTGCAAAGGCCCGCACATGTTCGACATCACCGACCTCCTCGGCCGTGACGAGACTGTGCGCCGCATCCGTGCCGGTGTCGAACGAATCGTTCCCGCTGAATGAACGCGGCCTACAACGCTGCCATAGCCCTCTACAAGGGGGCTGCACGCCTGGCGGCGCTGAGCTCGCCCAAGGTGCGCCATATGCTCCACGGCCAGTGCGAGACGCAGGCGCGCCTTGCGCGTTTCCGTGCCGAAATGGCTCCCGACGGCTTCGACGTATGGTTCCATGCGGCCTCTCTCGGCGAGTTCGAGCAGGCTCGTCCCCTTATCGAGGCGCTCCTCGAGCATAAGCCGGGCACGCGCATACTGCTGTCGTTTTTCTCGCCCTCGGGCTATGAGGTGCGCTGCGACTACGACCCTCGCGTGGCCGTGGTATACATGCCCTTCGACACCCCCGAGGCTGTCGAGGCCTTCCTCGATGCCGCGGCTCCGCGCATGGCGATATTCGTAAAATATGAGTTCTGGGGCAACTACCTCAGCTCGCTCAAGCGCCGTGGTATAGCCACCTATATAATATCGGCCATTTTCCGTCCCGGGCAGATTTTCTTCAAGCCATGGGGCGGGATGTTCCGCCGCATGCTCGGCTGCTTCGACCGCCTCTATGTGCAGGACGAACGCTCGCGCTCGCTCCTGGCAAGTGCCGGAGTCGACGCCGTGACCGTAGCAGGCGACACCCGCTTCGACCGCGTGACGGCAATCCGTGCCAAGGGGCGCGACATTGCCGAGGTGCAGTGCTTCCTCAATGCCTCACCTGGCGCCCCCGTGCTCGTGGCAGGCAGCAGTTGGGAGCGCGACGAAGACGTGTATGTGCCCTGGCTCCGCAACCATCCCGAGGTACGCGCCATAATAGCTCCACACGAGTTCGACAAAGACCGGCTCTCGGCCATGCGCCGCCGCCTCGGCACCGACGAGACCATGCTTCTGAGCGACTTCAAGCGCATCTGCGACGCCTCGCCCGAAGGCGCTGCGAAGGTAGCCTCCAAGCTCCGCTATATAATAATCGACTGCTTCGGTCTCCTGAGCAGCCTTTACCGCTACGCCGACGTCGCTTATATCGGCGGCGGTTTCGGCGCGGGCATACACAACATCAACGAGGCCGCCGTCTACGGCATACCCGTGGTATTCGGCCCGCGTCATAAGAAATTCAACGAGGCTGCCGACCTCATTGCCTGCGGCGGCGGGTTCTGCGTGACCGACGCCGCAGGCACCGGCAGCACTCTTTCACGCCTCTTCTCCGACGCCGACGGCCGCCGGGCCGCCGGGAAGGCTGCAGGAAACTACATAAGCTCTCACATTGGCGCAACGGCCAAAATCATGACCGACATTTTCGGCATCGACATCACCTCTAAATAACAAAAACTATCTTAAACTCCTCACCATGATAAAAGCAGGTATTTACGGCTCTTCGGCACTAATCGACCCCGTCAGAAAACAGTTGCTCAGGCTCTTGCTACGCCACCCCGACGTTGATCTGCGCGCCGTGGCATCGCCTGCGGGCAACACCGTGCCCATTGCCGAGCTTCACCCCGTGTATGCCGGCGAGACAGAGCTGCGCCTCGAGCGCGTGCTCAACCTCGACAAACTCGACCTGCTTTTCGTTATCGACGAGGAGAACCTCACCGACGAGATCATGGATAAATTCCACGCCGAGCCCGACTTCAAACTCATAGTGCTCGGTGAGTCGCCCAAGCTCAGAGCCACGCGCCCAGGCGAATTTGTCTACGGTCTGCCGGAATACTACCGCAAGGCACTTGTCCGCGGCGCACGCGCCGCTTTCGGCCCCCGTGCCGAGGCCATGCTCATAGAGCTTGCCCTGCTGCCACTGGCCAAACAGTCGCTCCTCGAGGGCGGCATAAGCATCGAAATGGCCACCAACCGCCCGCACACCCTTGCCGACGCCACTGCCGAAGCTGCCACTACGCTGCGCGAGGTTCAGCCGTCGTTCGAGGGCACGTTCACATCGTCGACACTCCCCGAAGCGCCCTACGACCGCCTCGACCTTGTGGCTCGCCTCAGCACGCCCCTCGCCCTCGAAGAGATAGAGCACATCTACGAAGAAGCCTACAGCGACCACGGTTTCGTGTACCTGCTGCCGGCCACAACACCTATCGAAGAAGACCTGCGCGGCAGCAACAAGTGCCTCATACAGCTGAGCAAGAGCGAAGGCACACTCACAGTGCGTGCAACCCTCGACGCTCTCACCAAAGGCTGCACAGGCAACGCCGTGCACATCATGGACCTCATCTTCGGGCTCCACGAGCGCACAGGCTTGTCAATTTAATATTTACTTAAAAGTAACGGTTCGGTTATACACGAAGTTGGCAAGGGTATACACCACATTGCCAAGCACCGTTGCTATGCCGTAACCCGAAATTACGATACCGGCGAGCATAAAGTCGTACTTGCCGAAATCGCTCTCGGTGAGCATCCACACAACGGCAAACTGCAGGGCGTAGCAGATAGCGAAGCCCACAAGGAACTTCAGGGCCTCACGGCCATAGCCGCCCTTGGAGTGGAAAACCCACGATTTATTGCAGAGAAACGAGTTGGTAACGCCGCAGATATACCCCAAGGCGTTGCTCACATAGAGGTTCATGCCTAAAAATGACTTACACAGGTATATCACACCGAAGGTTACGAGAGTGTTGAGCACTCCCACCATGCAATATTTAATGAACTGGACAAGTTTCTCGGCTTTTTCAGGACTTATTTTCATCGGGCAAATCTTTAGGGTCAACTTTAAGGATAGGCAGCGACCAATGGTAGTGTACAGCCGCCACTCGTAGGCCTATCACGGTAAGGCCGCAGCTCGCCTGCTGCAGGATAGGGCTCCCTGCCACAAGCATCACAAACCAGTACACCAGGCCTCCGGCAAGGCACGCCGTGGCATAGATATCCTTGCGGAAAAAGAGGGGTTCCTCATTGATGAGAATATCGCGGATCACGCCACCGAACGAGCCGGTTATTATGCCCATGGCTATCGCCACCCAAGCAGGGAATCCGGCGGCAAAACTCTTCTCTATACCAACCACCACAAAAAGTGCAAGGCCTATGGCGTCGAAGATAAAGAGCGTGCGCATGCCTTTGACAAGGGCTTTGCGGAAAACTATAACCGTAATAAGCGAGAGCGCCGTCACCGAAAGGTACATCCACGACTGCATCCAGAAAACCGGTATGCCGAGCAGGAGGTCGCGAAGCGTGCCGCCGCCAATGGCTGTCACGAGGCCCACGATATATGCACCGAACCAATCGAAACTCTTGGCCGCCGCAAGACGTATGCCCGAGATCGCGAAAGCTATGGTGCCGAGCACCTCGATAATAAATATGAAGAGGTTGGAGTCTTCCATTTCTCAGTTTTTATCGCCGTCGTTACGGTTCTCTCCTGCCATACTGCGGGTGCGCTCGAGCGCCCTCGCCTCGGCCTTGACCTCGGCCTGGCGGTGGCGGCAGATGTCGGCAAGGAAGCAGCCCTCGCACATGGGTTTGCGAGCCTTGCACACATAGCGGCCGTGGAGTATGAGCCAGTGGTGAGCCTTGGCAATGAGCTCTTCGGGAATATTGCCGGTGAGCTTCTTCTCGGTGCTCAGAGGGTTGCGGCTGCGGGTTGTGAGCCCTATGCGCTCGGCCACTCGGAACACGTGGGTGTCGACGGCCATGGCAGGGTGGTTGAAAATCACCGAGAGTATTACGTTGGCAGTCTTGCGCCCAACGCCGGGCAGGCTCATGAGGCTGTCGATGTCGGCGGGGATCTCTCCGCCGAAGTCCTCGGTAAGCTTGCGCGCCATGCCCATGAGCGACTTGGTCTTGTTATTGGGGTAGGAGCACGACTTTATGAGCGCGAAGATGTCGTCGGCCGACGCTTTGGCAAGGTCGGCAGCAGTAGGATAAGCCTCAAAGAGAGCGGGCGTTATCATATTCACGCGCTTGTCGGTGCACTGCGCCGAGAGTATCACTGCCACGAGCAACTGATAGGGGTTTTCGTAGTGCAGCTCGGTCTTGGGCGAGGGCATCTCGGCGGCGAAGCGCTCGATGACGGCTTTATAGCGGTCGGCCTGTTTCATGAGTTAAGTATTTTGTACATCAGCCAATAGGCAAGCGCGCACAGCAGGGGGCCTCCCACAGCCGACACCGACCAATAGAGTGCGGCATCGGCCCAGCGGGCATCGCGCACAAGGGCAATGAAGTCGAGCGAGAACGACGAGAAGGTGGTGAAACCGCCCAACAGCCCGGCCACAAGCAGGCGCGAGCACCATGCAGGCGCATTATAGTGGGTGAGCACAAGCCACAGGCAGCCTATAGCAAAGCTGCCTGCAAGATTGATTATCATGGTGCTGTGCCATGCCTGCAGAGGCACTATGCGCAGACTCTGGACGGCGACGCGCAGCATGGCGCCCAACATGCCGCCCAGCCCCACAAAAAGGTATTGCATGATAGCCGGGACGCTGATATCAATGAGCTGCGGTGAACTCCTCAAGGAAACGGGTATCGTTCTCCGAGAAGAGGCGCAGGTCTTTAACGCGGTATTTGAGGTTGGTGATACGCTCTATGCCCATGCCGAGAGCGAAGCCGGAGTACTCCTTGGAGTCGATGCCGCAAGCCTCGAGCACGGCGGGGTCTACCATACCGCAGCCGAGAATCTCAACCCAGCCGGTGCCCTTGCAGAAAGAGCAGCCCTTACCGCCGCAGAGGTCGCAGCTGATATCCATTTCGGCCGAAGGCTCGGTGAAGGGGAAGTAGCTGGGGCGCAGACGGATTTCGGTCTGCGGGCCAAACATCTCGCGGGCAAAGTAAAGCAGCGTCTGGCGAAGGTCGGCAAAGGTTACGTTCTTATCCACATAGAGAGCCTCTACCTGGTGGAAGAAGCAGTGAGCGCGAGCCGAGATAGCCTCGTTGCGGTACACACGACCCGGGCAAATGATGCGGATAGGGGGCTTCTGCGATGTCATCACACGGGTCTGCACCGACGAGGTGTGTGTGCGCAGCAGCACGTCGGGCCGGCGACCGATGAAGAAAGTATCCTGCATATCGCGCGCAGGGTGGTCGGCTGCGAAGTTGAGCGACTCGAACACGTGCCAGTCGTCTTCCACCTCAGGGCCTTCGGCAATGGTGAAACCGAGGCGGCGGAAGATGTCGATAATCTGCTCACGCACGAGCGAGAGTGGGTGACGCGTACCCAGACGCACGGGAGCTGCCGTGCGGGTGAGGTCGAGCAGCGAGCTGTCGCCCTCGCCTTCGGCTGCATCGCGCAGGGCGTTGATGCGGTCGGTGGCAAAAGCCTTCAACTCGTTAAGGGCCTGACCTATCTCGCGCTTCTGCTCGGCAGGAACATTCCGGAAGTCGGCCATAAGGGCGTTGATAGCGCCTTTCTTACTGAGATACTTTATGCGGAGCGCCTCTACCTCGGCGGCATTGGCAGCGGAGGCAGCTTCAAGTTCGGCGCGTATTTCGTTGATTTTGTTTATCATCGCTTTGCTTGTCTTTCAAGCTGCAAATTTACAAAAAATTCCCATATAAACAGCCGCACACCCACATAAATGCGAAGCTAAAAAAAGCAACCCTGCACAGGGCAGGGCTGCTTATAGCGTACGCCGGGACGCAGATTAGCTTTAGCGTAGGCGTGCGGGGGCTGAGTGCCCATAGGTCATGGCGTCCTTACGGACGCGCGGCCAGGCAATGGGGTTCAACAAAAAGGGTATGCGGAGACATAAGTGCGCCTTGCAGATGGTTTTACACCTCCGTAGGCCGCTTATTTCTATGATGTTCTGCATAAGCCTCATGTCAAAACATCGAAAAACCCCGCACGCCTTAGCTAAAGCTCGGGCGTACGGGGATTACGGGGATTATTCGGCGTCCTGACGGATGCGTTTCTTAATATCTTGACGTACTATCTTTATTTGATGAGCACCTTGGTCACCGAGGAGCCCTGACGGCGGATGTAGACACCTGCCGCGGGATTGGCTACGGGCATACCCTGGAGGTTGAAGTACTCAACAGGGGCGTCGGCATCGACGGTTTCGGTTGTGATACCCGACGAAGCCGCATCGGTAACAGCCACGATATTCGAGGCCAGCGAGGCTGTACCCTCGGCGTCGAGAGCTTCAACGAAGAACCATGCGGTAGTGTGGTTGCCGCTCAGACTTGCAGTGTGGGTGGTGGTGTTGCCAACCTTCACGCCGTTGAAGTCGGGGTGAACGCCGGTGGTCTTGGCAGATGTCATGATTTTAACATCGTCGAGAGCAACGTTACCGGTCTTCTTGGTGTAAACGAACTGTATCTGGTGCACCTCGGCAGCGGGCGTGACGGTAAACACTTTACCGTTCTTGTCGTACTGCTTGAGGTTGGTGATTTTCTCGATGAGAGTCCATGCGTCCGACGATGTGGCACGGCCGTTAACGCTGAAGTAACCTACATTGTCAACACCGGCTCCGGCAAGGAAGAAGCTGAGCTCTTTCACGGCACCGTCGAAGAGCGGTGTGGTGAGCGTGCGGCCGTCGGCACCAAATTTGAGCGCGGGAGCCGACTCTCCGAAGTAACCTGTGGAGGTAGACTTATAGAGGTCGGTAACGGCGCCTGTCCATGTCCAGCCCTGCGGAACGATTACTGCATAATCGCTGTCGCCGAAGTCGTTGCTTATGGTAGCCTCGCCGCCGTCGGTCTCTACCTGCACGGTAAGGCGGTAGTCAACGGCATTTTTCACGGGAGCCCACTCGAAAGTAATGGTGCCGTCGAGGGCGCGTTTTGCCGATATTGCAGTGGGGCGCAGATATTTGAAAGCCACCTCGGGAGTGGTGACAGAGGCTTCTTCGGAGGTCTCCGACACACGGCTGCCGACAGTGGCGGCTATTGTGGCAAAATATTCGGTAGTGCCTTCTACCCCGCTGATAACGAGCTTGGTCACGTTGCCCGTGTTGAAGTCGGAATATTCGGCGAAAGGTACTTTGGTATCGCCGCTGCGGGTGTAGAGATTGAAGCGGTAGCCGGTTGCGTGGGGCACAGCCTCCCAGGTGGCGGTTATAGTGCCGTCTTCAGCAGCTACAAGCACGGGAGCGGCGGGAGTTTCGAGGTCGAAGTTACCGCCGGCTACGTTGAAGTAAATGACGCCGTTGGTCTCGGCAATCTCGGTGATAGGCAGGTCAATAGCCTTTCCTGCCCACGATTTGAGGGCGGGATTGGTGGTGGAGGTGAACGATGTCACGTTCTTGCCACCGGGGAAGGGGTAGCCGGTTTTGTCGAAACTGCTGGGCGCGCCGCTTGCCTCTACAATATCAACATACTGGTGGTTCTGGGTGTTGTTCACCTCATTGTTGTCCCATACGCTCTGCACGAAGTCAACGTGCCAGATGAGCATGCCATGCCAGGGGATGTATTCATCCCAACCTGTGAGCTGACGGTTTTCGAGAAGGAAGAACTCTGTAGTCTTCTCGGTGGGTATCAGGTAGCAGGTGTTCGATTTCTGAATCTCTTCAAGAGCTACCGACTCGGGGCCGTCGAGAACTATGGGGTCGAGCCAGCCCATGGCGTTGCGCTCGAAAGCGCTGTAGGCAGGCGGCGTGCGGCCGTTGTTGTTATAGGGGCCGTAGTCGAGCACACTATAGGAGTCAGGGGTGTAATAGGCTGTCTGGTAAGGGTCGTCGGTATGATAGAGGTCGGGCAGACCCATTACATGCGAGAACTCGTGCACGAAAGTGCCTATAGGCGCGGGGGTGTTGTCGTACTCCCACTCGTTTACGCAGCAGTAGCCCGAGAGCGTCTTGCCGTTGTATATCGGAGCGTTTTTCTCCGGGATATTCCATGCGTGGGGCCATACCGATTCTTCAGGGCCGCCACTGGCCTCGCCCATACCGGCGTAGACAACGAAAACATTGTCAACGTAGCCGTCGTTATCCAAGTCGTACTGCGAGAAGTCTATTTGATTCTGGAGCTGTGCGGCAGCTTCGGCAGCCATTTCCTCGGGATGCTGATCATCGCCATAACGGTCATTACCACCGTAGTAACTGCGTTTGTTCTTGAGCGTTACAGGACCGTAGACATCAAAGGTGGGATCAAACTTACCGTTCGACTGGTCAAGGAAATAATCGCGCACCGAGCCTGTGCCCTTATACTCCGAGAAGCCTTCTTTGTTAAAGAGGTCTTTGAAATACTGCTCAGGGTTGGGGGTGGTGAATTTTACATCGGAATACTCCACGAGGAACACTAAGCAGCGCACTTTGCCGGTGCGGGGATAATTGCCGGTGAAGAGGCCGAGCCCGTTCTGCGCTGCCACACGCGAGGGTGCGTTGCGGCGAATCTTGCGGGTTTCGTTGCGGCGTGCCTTGAAAGCGCGGGTGAAGTCGCTGAGGTCGGCGGCTGCAGCCTCCGAGGCTACCGTTGTAATGGCACCGTTGGCGCCGACGGTAGCATAGCGAAGATAACCCTCGGCATCGCTGATCATGGGTTTGTTGTCTTTCGACAGATAATAGTGCCCTGACTCGTCACCAACGAGCTGCACCTCAATAACAGAACCGTCGGGCTGCGTAAAATTACGGAAGCCGCGTTTGGCAGGCACGGCATTCGCCACGAATACCGCCGCCATGGCTGCTAAAAAGAATGATGAAAGTCTTTTCATTAGTGTTGATTGGTTTGACTTAATAGCCCCTCGCGGAGCAAAACATGCAAAATTAGTTTTTTCTATCGACAATCGCAATATTATTATCTACAAACAGGCATATTTTATCTCCAAAATTCCATATACACAGGCTCCACAGCCAGCTTACGGCACGCAATGCCCCTCGAAGAGCACTCACGGAGCACTTCGGCGGCCACCTCGGGCCGCGCGGCAGGCGACAGCACCACCGTGGCCGCAGGGTACCGCCGAGCATAAGGAGCGAAGGCGCCGCGGAACCGTCGGCCTATGTAAATAATATCGGTCTCGGAGAAATCGGCGGCATCGCTGTCTCTATCGGGGAAGAGAATATTGCAGCCACCGACACTCATCACATGCGGCAGCTCCATGGCCGCGCAGAACCGCACACTGTCGGGGCGCCCGCTCTCCATAAACCGCGTGAAAACAGGGTTGAAGCGAGGCGTGCCACCGCCGTCGAGGCCATACACTATGGCATTTCCGGCTCCCGAGATATAAAGATTGGCGCCGTAGCGGTCGCCGTCGAAAACAATGCGGGTACTTTCGACCGGAGTCTCGCAACCTGTGCACATCAAGGCAATGGCGCACACTGCTGCCGCCACCCCGCGTGTGCGAGGCGCGTGCAGGTGCAGCAGACAGCCGAGCGCTGCGAGCGCCACGCAAAGGCATGCCACCGTCAGCGTTCCCGCCCCAAGCGTAAGAGTTGAGTCGGCAGCGAGCGGTGCCGTGTCTTCGAGCGCACGCTCTATAGTCATTGCAAGCTTATCGCTCAGAGTTATAAGCGGTTGAACTACCACGCCCGTATGCCAAAGGGCTGCCGCCAATGCGCCTCCCACCATAAACACGGGAAACACCAGGCAAGCAAGAGCGTTGGCAGGAATCGAAAAGAAAGTAATATAACCGAACCATGCGAGCACCACGGGCAAGGTTGACATCATGACTACCGCAGGCACCACGACAACCGCGGCGAGCTTATGGGCAAAGCGGTAGCGCCGAGGCACAGGGTTGAGCGCCACCCCGAAGCACAGCAGACCGCCCACGGCGGCAAAAGACAGCTGCAAGCCCGCCGAGAAGAGGCTGTAGGGGTCGAGAAGCAGAACGGCAGTAAGGGCTACGCACAGCGAGTTGGCGGGGGCGCGCCCACGCTGAAGCATCATGGCAAGGTAAATGGCCGTTATCATCACGGCGGCTCGCAGCACAGGCGCGGTCGCTCCCACGGCAAGAGCATACACCCACACCACGGCTATAATCAGCCAGCCACGCCGACGTCCCTGTCTGAGAAAGCGCAAGGGATAAAGGAGGATTGCGAGCACCGCCGCCACCACGCCCACATGAAAACCGCTCACACACAGCAGGTGAGATATGCCTGCGCTGCGGAACGAGGCCTTGAGGTCGGCAGGGGCGTCGGAAGCGCCCAGGCACGAGGCAACAAGCATCCGCGAAGCCTCGGGCGAGAGCGGCGAGGCATATATGGCTTCGGCAAGGCGCGTGCGCCACCCGGCAAAAAGGAAGCGGAGCGACGGCGAGTGACCCGTGACGCGTATATCGAGAGGTTCTGCGAGCGCCGTGGCCGAAATCCTTGAGGCACGCATACCGGCAAGGTGCATGCGCATGCCCGGAATGGCCTCATGGCGCATGGCAGGCATTAGGTGCGCCTTGAAATTCACGCTGTCGCCTGCCGACAGGCGCGGCAGAATATCTGTCACGGTGAGAGCCACACGCAGGCCCCGGGGAGAATCGAGGCTTACCGTCACCCGTTGCGACGACGCCCCGGGAGCGAGCTCCTCCACTACCCCGCTCCACCGCTCCGAGGTCGCATCTCCGAGGTCGGCGGGAGCGAGCCACCACGCCCGTAGCGCTACAATAAGAAATACCCCGCAGGCGACGCGCATCGCCCCGGGGTATGTTCGATATATTACTATGATAAAGGCTATTACACATACCGCCAAACCAAACTCCGGCACACCTGCACCACAAGTGAGCAGCGTGGCTCCCACAGCGGCTCCGGCAGGAGAGAGTGCGGGCAGGCGATTGGCGGCAGCCGGAGGCACTTAGGCTACGGTATTGAGCACCACCGCAAGCGAGGAGATGCTTATCACAATCCACAGTGCCACAGCCTGCAGCAGCGGTTTCACGCCAACCTGCTTGATTGACGAGAGCGAGAGCGAGGCGCCGATAAAGAACAGCGTGAGCACCATGCCGCGCTTGGCAATCCAAACCATAGCTGTCACAAACCACTCGGGAAGAGGCACGTAGGTGTTGACCACCATGGCAAGCACGAAGATGAAGATAAACCAGGGAATTGAAATCTTGGCGGTTTTATCGCGGAAGATAAACATCGTCACAAATGCCAAAGGTATAATCCACAGGGCACGGGTGAGCTTGATGAGGGTGGCAATCTGCAGTGCCTCCTCGCCGTAAATCTCACCGGCACCTACCACCGACGACGTATCGTGGATAGCAATGGCTGCCCATGTGCCGAACTGGTGCTGCGTCATGTCGAGCAGATGCCCCAGCGGGGGGAAGATGAAGAGGCCCAATGAGTTGAGTATGAAGATAACACCCAACGACACGGCCATTTCATTTTCGTCGGCCTTAAGCACCGGTCCGACAGCGGCAATAGCGCTGCCGCCGCAGATTGCCGTGCCCGACGATATCAGGTAGGAGGTCTTGCGGTTGATATGCAGCCAGTAGCCGATGAGCACGCCGAGGCACATCACGCCAACCACCGAGACAACAGTGAAAAGCATACCCTCGGAGCCCGATTTAAGCGACTCGTTGAGGTTCATGTTGAAACCGAGGCACACTACGGCCACCTGAAGAAGATATTTCGAGGTTTTCTTGTTAAACTTCGGGCAGGGGTTCGGGAATATGAACGCGAAAATAAGACCGCACAAAAGGGCTACGGGCGCCGATATCTGCGGCAGGCCGAAACTCGCAAAGGGGAAGAGTATCAGCGCGATAATAATTATGTAGATAATTTTTGCCATAAAGCAATTAATTTGGTTTTTCTGATTTACGCCATATTTCGAGCGAGGCAAGAGCCTGGTTATGAAGCATATCGAGCCCGTTTTTGGTCTTGGCGCCACGCTCGGCGGCAAGAGCCATAAGGCGTGTCTCGGCAGGATTGTACACAAGGTCGTGCACCATGCACCAGGGGCCGAGAAGATTGGCCGGGAAAGGAGGCGCACCTGTCACATCCGGGTAAGTGCCTGCGGGTGTGGCATTTATAACCAGCGGATTGGCTGCAAGAAGAGCCGCGTCGATGTCGCCGTAGCCTATGGTATCAGCACCCTTCTTAGCGCGCGAAACACATATAGCCTTGACGCCAAGCTTGTCAAGAGCCGCAACTACGGCCTTCGAAGCGCCGCCGGTGCCGAGCACGAGCGCGCCCTGGCCGGGCTGAAGGCGCTCCACCATAGGCGCCACGCTGCGGGCAAAGCCCTCGACATCGGTGTTATAGCCGTGCAAGGCAAGCACCGCGCCGCTATCGGAGCGCTCCACCACCACGGTGTTGACGGCGCCGGCACGCTCAGCTTCGGGGCTTATGCTGTCGAGAAAAGGTATAATAGCCTCTTTATAAGGGGCGGTAACATTGAAGCCCTTGAGGCATGGGTTGAGCAGAAGCAGGGTGTAGAGAGCCTGCGGTGAGAGTTCGGGGAGGTCGAAGTTGTCGTAGGAGCAAGTGCTGTTCTCCCGCGCGAAAAGCTCTGTGAAAAAAGCTTTTGACTGTGAGTGGCCCAGAGGGTGGCCGATAAGCCCGTAGTCGGTGGTTGAAAGCCTGTCGTTCATTTTTTTGATGATGAATAAACACGCCACTTATCGACGAGCGCCTGCATATCGGCAGGAACGGGAGCGGTGAAGAACATTTCCTCGCCCGTTTCGGGATGCCTGAACCCGAGCGTGCGGGCGTGCAGAGCCTGTCGTGGACAAATGTCGAAACAATTCTTGATAAACGCCTGGTAAGTTGATGAGTTCACCCCGCGCAGAATCTTGTCGCCGCCATAGCGGGCATCGTTGAACAAGGGGTGCCCGAGCGAACGCATATGCACGCGTATCTGGTGCGTGCGCCCCGTTTCGAGCACACATTTAACCACCGACACATGCCCGAGATTCTCGGTGGTGCTGTAGTGTGTCACGGCGCGCTTTCCTTCGGGGCCGTCGAGGGGGAAGGTGGTCATCTGCAGGCGGTCCTTGGGGTTGCGGCCTATATTCGTCGCCACAGTCCCGTCGGCAGGGTCGGGGCAACCCCACACCACAGCCATGTATTCGCGCTTGGTGGTCTTGTTGAAGAACTGGCGGCCGAGGTCGGTCTTGGCATCGGGAGTCTTGGCCACCACGAGCAGGCCCGACGTATCTTTATCTATGCGGTGTACCAGGCCTAAGCGGGGGTCATTGACATCATAGTCGGGAGTATCGCGGAAATGCCACGCCAGAGCGTTGACGAGCGTGCCGTCGTAGTTGCCGTGCCCGGGGTGCACAACCAGCCCCGCAGGCTTGTTGACAACCAGCACATAGCGGTCCTCATATACAATATCGAGCGGAATATCCTGAGCCACAACCTCAAACTCGTAGCGCGGGCGGTCCATAACCACCTGCACCACATCAAGCGGCTTCACGCGGTAGTTGCTCTTCACAGCCTTGCCATTGACAAGGATACACCCCGCCTCGGCAGCCTGCTGCACACGGTTGCGCGACGATTTCTGCAGGCGCGTGACAAGGAATTTATCCACGCGCAGCAGCTCCTGGCCCTTGTCGGCCACGAAGCGGAAATGCTCGAAGAGCTCGCGCCCGTCGATTTCTATCGCCGCACCGGCCTCGCCGCCGTCGAGCTCGTCGTCTTCAATAATATCTTCCGCCATGATTATTCGGCATTGTCGAAAGCGTCGTCCACAAACTCGTCGATACTGTCGGGCTCCTCAGCCACAGGGCCGTTGCCCACAGTGAGAGTCACCGTCGAGGTCACAGGTATCACTGAGCCTACCGAAAGCGGTGTATCGCCATAGCGGGCGCCGACCACGAGGTCAACGAACTCCGACGGCACATGCTCAAGCCGGATGTCGGTAATGCCTATGCCGCGGAGATACGACATAGCCTGGCGCGACGACACATTGCCCGTCAAAGGCATCGAGATAGTAACCTGCTTGGGCGAGAAAGCCGTGATTGTGGTATACACCTGGCGGCCGCGCTTGACCACAGCTCCCGCCTTGGGCCACGACTCCACAACGGTGCCGGGAGCCATGCTCCGGTCGTAGATAGAGTCAGAAATCTCTATCGTGAGATCGTTGGCGGCGAGTATGGCCTGAGCCTCGCCATAGCTGCGGTGCTTTATGTCGGGCACTATGGCAGTTGACCCGTGCTCGGTCCAGCTGTCAAGGAAAAGAAGGGTGCCCCACAGCAAGAGCAGTCCAAGCACTGCCATTGCCAGTATATTGGTCAACAAGGGGTGACGCTTGAAAAATTTCAGTATCTTCGACATAACTCCGCAAAATTAGATAAAATCCACAATATGGCAAAATTTTGCCCGCCCGCAGATTTTAAGTTTATGCAATTACAGTGTAGCTACGCTCGGCTCCTGCGCACGATTCACAAACAACAAATCTGCAGCATGCTTGAGCTTCCTACTTACGTACTCACTCATCGTGGCGCTCGGTTGGAGCGCCCCGAATCTCAATTCCTCATTGCTTCCCGGCTCCAAGCTCGCGCATCCGACCCCTAACAAAATGAATAAAATGTTACACTAATTTACACTCCACACCCGCCGTATTAGCGATAATGTGTAAAATTTGGCACTATTGTCGTTTTATTCCAAAAAATATAGTAAGATATTTTGCAGTTTCATTTCTTTTGCCTATATTTGCTGCGTACCAACAAAATAATACCTGTTATGAAAAAACTAATGTTCATGACTCTGCTTTTTGCGGTAGCCTGTACGAACGAGGCTATCGTGCCGCCGGAAGCGGCCAAGCAGACCAACCAAAGTTCGATTCGCTCACGAGAGGAAGCTGTTGAAATAGCTCTCAATCTCGCCGAAGCCACAGCTGAATCACGTGGCTCAAAACCTTCTGTTGCCAGTGTAGAAGTTATAGGAAGCAGCAATTCGCGCTCCTCTTCCGACACTTTAATCTACGCTGTAAACTATGCCGACGACAAAGGCTTCGTCCTCGTATCGTCGTCCTACGCCACCGAATCCGTTCTCGGATACACTGACAACGGCACTTACGATGCTGAAAGAGCTTCTCAAAATGACGGATTCAGCTTTTTCTTAGAAAATGCTAAGAGTTATGTTCTTGCTTCGAAAGACTCCATAGGTTCCACTATCATCCCTAATCCAAGTGGCTCGTTTACCACACGAACTGAACTCGAAAATGTCTTAACTACAAAGTGGGGGCAGCATTATCCTGAAGGCATATATTGCCCCAATAAGGTGTCTGGTTGTGTTCAGACCGCCTTCATGCAAATAATGGCTTTCCTCGAACAGCCAGGCTCGATTGCACTGACATACCCGGATAGAGATTGTGAAGGCCAGTCTTTCCGCTGGTCTGAAATAAAAAAACATGTCACTTCAGTCGGATATCATGATACATATATGACCAACCTTCACCTTAGGAACTGCGGAACAGACAAAGACCACCATGAAGCATTGGGGCGCTTAGGGCGTGAATTGGGGTATCGAAATCAAGCAAAATACAATTTCAATGTGGATGAAGACAAAAATTCCACATCTGCCGCAACTTCATACGCTTATGACAAACTGGTCGAGATACTTCCGAACGCAGGTTTTACCAGCTATAAAGCATATGACGGTAACGCAATGATATTATCAGCGATGCAAGGTACATATAAAAGCAAACGAGGTATTGCTTGCATTGCCGGCCAATTAGAAGATGATATTACCATAGGACATACATGGTTGTGCGACGGTGTTATCTTAATTGAAGAGACTAAACAAGGCTTTGTTATTGGGGGAGAATTCAAAACATTTGTTACCTCAACCTACTATTTCCACTACAACTGGGGTTATTGCGGAACCTATGACGGTTTTTTCCTCCAAGATGTCTTTAATCCCGAAAAATCAACCACTCCCCCATCTAAAGCCAACTACAATAAGTTAATTCACTATTTTGTTGTAGGTCCTAAAAAATAAAACGTTATGAAAAAACTACTAATCATTTTCAGCACCCTTGCAGCGTTGATTGCTATCAGCGCCTGCTCCAACGGAGAGCCTGCCGAGATAGTCCCGCAGAAGCTCGAGTTGACCATAACAGAGAGCCGCGCAGCGCAGGATGTAAACGGTTTCGGAATAGAGTTTTTCAGGGAAATAAGTCTCGTAAAACCAACTAATGTTCTTGTTTCACCGCTTAGCGCTGCCGCCGCAACATCGATGTTGGCCAACGGGCTCGACGACGGATGTGCAGCCCAGATCACAGGCACGCTCGGCTGCGAAAGCCTCGATGCGCTGAACTCGCTCAACAGCAAGATGCTCAAGGTACTACCCTATGTCGACCCTGCTGTTACTATAGGCCTTGCCAATGGTGCGTGGTATCAGAAAGGCTACACCTTGCGCCCGGAGTTTCAAAATACTCTTACAGACACTTACGCTACCGATATCTTTGCAGCAAACATACCTACCGAAGAAACAAGAACAGACATCAACAGGTGGGTCAACGCTAAGACAAAGGGGCTTATAACCAATTTTCTCGAGCAGAAATTAGACGTATTCAATAATCTCTTTTTAGTCAATGCCTTGTACTTAAGCGCACCATGGTCAAAGCCGTTTAAAGAATCAAATACCACGACAGAGGTTTTCCATGGATTATATCATGAGAGCAAAGTGGAAATGATGCACCGCGAAGGAGATGATTTGATATATATTGATGAATTTGAAAAATTCTCCGCAGTAAGAAGAAGTTTCGGCAACGGCAAATTTCATATTACAATGATTCTTCCGGCCGAAGATGTAGATATTAAGTCATTTATCAAGGATTGTGACTTTACATCCGTTCTTTCCGGCAAGTACTCTGAGGCGTTACTAAACCTTAGCTTCCCTAAATTTAAAATAGAACCCGAAGAAATGAAAATAACCGAAGTTTTGCAGAGTCTTGGCATGGAATTCCTCGCCGACCCTGTTGACACACGTTTTTTCACAGAAGCTGCTACCGCCACTTTCAATATAATGCAGAAAGCTACTATTGAGTTCTCTGAAAAGGAAGTAAAGGCCGCTGCCGCCACAGGCGTGGCAATGCAAGGAGCGAATCGTGCACCAATTCCTATAACTGTTACCTTCGACCGCCCCTTCGTATTCTTTATAAATGAAGCCACAAGCGGCACATGCCTCTTTGCAGGCAAAGTAGTTGATTTATAAGATCTGATATACGCGCTAACATGGGTCAGGCAGGCCTTGGAGAATTTTCTCCGGCCTGCCTGAATCAGTATCTTAGCGTGGCTTATCCCGGGAACTGGGGGAACTTGTCAAAGTCGGGGTCGCGCTTCTCAAGGAAGGCCTGGGCGCCCTCCTGAGCCTCGTCCATGAGGTAGTACATCAGGGTTGCATCGCCTGCAAACTCCATGAGGCCGTGCTGGCCGTCGAGCTCGGCGTTGAGGGCGCGCTTTATCATGCGCACGGCAAAGGGGCTGCGCTTTATTATCGTCTGACACCACTCCACAACCTCGTCTTCGAGGCGGTCGAAGGGCACAACCTTATTAATCATGCCCATTTCGAGGGCCTCGGCGGCGGTATACTGGCGGCAGAGGAACCATATCTCGCGCGCTTTCTTCTGACCCACGCAGCGGGCGAGGTACGACGAGCCGAAACCGGCGTCGAAACTGCCCACCTTGGGGCCCGTCTGGCCGAAGCGTGCGTTCTCGGAGGCTATAGAGAGGTCGCATACAACCTGCAGCACGTTGCCGCCGCCAATGGCATAGCCGTTGACCATGGCTATCACGGGCTTCACGAGCGAGCGTATAGCCTTGTGTATGTCGAGCACGTTGAGGCGGGGTGTGCCGTCGGAGTCGCGGTAGCCGCCGCGCGATTTATAGTGCTGGTCGCCGCCCGAGCAGAAAGCCTTGTCGCCGGCGCCGGTGAGCACCACCACGCGCACGGCAGGGGTATAGCGGCAGTAGTCGAGGGCGTCGAGAATCTCCTTGTTTGTCTGAGGGCGGAAAGCATTATAAACCTCAGGGCGATTGATTGTTATCTTCGCTATACCCTCGTAGAACTCGAAGAGTATGTCGGTGTATTCTTTAATAGTGGTCCAGTTACGCATGTTTCAGAATAATTTTTTGGCATCGCCCGCAGCCACTTTCAAGTGTAGCACGGCGGGCGAACCTGTATGTTTTACAAACGTGTCAATTTCAGTATAATAAGCAAAGCCATAGGCAGCTGCGAGGGCTTCGAGGGGGAAGCGCGGGGGCGCCACGAAGAAGCTCTCGCACTCGGCGAGGTCGCGTGTGGTGCCAACGGCACGGAATATATCGCCGCCGCCATTGTCGAGCACCACCATTTTAAACGAATCGGGTACGCCGCGGAGTGCGAAGGCGGCAAGGTCGTAGGAGGCGCTCATGTCGCCCGAAACGAAGAGCACGGGGCGCTCCGAGGCCATGGCATAGCCTATGGCGGTGCTCGTGGAGCCGTCGATGCCGCTCACCCCGCGGTTGCACTCCACGCGCGCCGCGGCAGGAAAATCGAGGAGCTGGGCATAGCGCACCGACGAGCCGTTGCTGAAATGGAAGTCAGCCCCGGGCATAGCATCGACAAGCCGCTGCAATTCGGCAGCCACCCCTGTGCGGGGCGCGGCGGCGAGAGCCTGCCGCCAGGCGGCAACAAAGGCCGTTTGTGGTGCGAGGTGCCCGTCAAGAGCCTCAAAGAAGGCTGCGGGCTCGCAATCAAGAGCGGTGTCGAGGGCAAAAAAGGTATCTACAAGGCAATCATCGGCACCAACAGAGATATGTCGGATGCCATGCTGCCTGCGCAGCCATGCCTTGAGCCGCCCCGACACGAGGCTACCGCCTATGCTCACCACTATATCCGGTTTTTCGCGGGTGTCGAAAGAAAGCCCCTTGGGGAAGTCGGAGATAAAGCCCCGCAGATTAGACTGCGCCTCGGCAAAAACCACGGCCTTACCGTCGCGGGCAAGGCGATGCAGAACATCGTTCAGGCAAGGGTCGGGAGCAAGGTCACCGGCAACGACGAGCACTCGCGCCGAAGGCTCTATCCCCGCAAGAACAGCGGCGAAGTCATAGCCTGCAACCGGCGTTTCGGCAAATATACGGCGGCACTCGGCGGGCACAGTCACCTCGGCAAGAGGCGTGAGCGGCGCATCGAGCTGCATGTTGATATGCACTGGGCCGGGAATACGCCCTACCGCCGCTGCAATTACCTCGTTCATAAGGCGGTTGGCAAGGCGCAGATAGCGCGGCGAGCGCTCATCGGCGATATCGACGGAGTGACGCACAACGGCGTCGAGGGCATGAGCCTGACGTATGGTCTGACTGTCGCGCTGGTCAACAAGGTCGGCGGGGCGGTCGGCGGTGACGGCAATCAGTGGCACTCGGCGGTAGTAGGCTTCGGCAAGGGCGGGCGCGTAGTTGAGAGGCGCCGTGCCGGAGGTGCACACAAGAGCCACAGGCTCGCCCGTAGCAAGAGCCATGCCAAGGCCAACGAAGGCTGCGGAGCGCTCGTCGATAACGGTTTGCAATGCGAAATCGCCGCTGCGACTGAGGGCCACCGTAACAGGGGCGCAGCGCGAGCCCGGCGACACCACGGCGCGACGCACACCGTAGGCCTTGAGTAGCCCGGCGAGAAGCTGCACTGTGGGTTTGTCTATACTTTCCATGAAGTTGTCCTAAAAGGCCGATTGAGTTAACAAAGTTAGTGCATTTTTGTTATAAATGCAAAGACTTCACACTATGCAACGATTCACACTATTCATCACCGCGCTCATAGCATCAGCTATAATAGGCTATGCAACAGAGCCTTGCCCGAGCATCGCAGCCGCCACGAGCGACAGCGCCACGGTCGGCGTCGACTCGTTGCAGTCCGTGGCGCCAAAGCCCAAAGGCCTCAAAGGTTTCATTAATAAAATAATAAATTATTTCGACGACGCCAACAAGCCCAAGGAAAACAAAAAATTCGATTTCAGCGTAATCGGCGGACCCCACTACTCCACCGACACCAAATTCGGCATAGGCCTCGTTGCCGCCGGGCTCTACCGCACCAACATGGCCGACACCGTGACGCCGCCCTCCGACGTGGCAGTGTACCTCGACGCTACCACAAGTATGTTTTTCAAGCTCGGCATAAAGGGCAACCACATAATGCCCAACGACAGCCGGCGCCTGAGCTACGACGTGAATTTCTCGTCGGTGGCAACTAAGTTCTGGGGCATAGGCTACGACATGAACATCAACGACGACAACGAATCGAAATACAAATACCTCAACTCGCAGGCCGAGGTCAGCTTCGTGTGGCGAGTGGCCCCCTCGCTCTTCATAGGCCCTATAGCGACTTTCGACTACATCAATGGCCGCGACTTCCAGAAACCGTGGCTGTGGGACGGCGAGGATAAGCGCACCTTCAACTTCGGAGCCGGGTTCACCGTGCAATACGACACACGCGATTTCCTCACCAACGCCTACAAAGGCATATATGTGCGCCTCGACCAGCGCTTCAACCCGCGCTTCATGTTCAACCGCAACGCCTTCTCGCTCACCGAAATCGACCTCGCCTACTACCACCACGCGTGGCGCGACGCCGTAGTAGCCTTCCAGTTCCACTCGCGCTTCACCTACGGCAACACCCCATGGGGTCTGCTCTCCACTCTCGGCGGCAGCTCTAATATGCGAGGCTACTTCGAAGGGCGCTACCGCGATAAATCGGCAATGGACGTGTGCCTCGAGCTTCGCCAGCACATATGGCACCGCAACGGCATTGCCGTGTGGGTGGGGGCAGGCACCGTCTTTCCCAAGTTCTCGGCACTCCGCTGGAGCAAGGTGCTCCCCAACTACGGCATAGGCTACCGCTGGGAGTTCAAGAAAAGAGTAAACGTGCGTCTCGACCTCGGCTTCGGCCGTCACCAGACCGGATTTATATTCAGTATCAATGAAGCTTTCTGACAAAAATATAACATCAGCGCGCCACACCGCCGCTACCCTGCTGCTGTGGTGCCTGCCCCTGCTGCTGCTCGTGCACTGCATAGCACTCGACATCACCGAGGTGCGCTACACAGCCGCCGAGCGGGCTGTCAACATTCTCGTGCCCGGGGGCGCCTACCTGCTCTTGCTCGCGCTCTGGCGCCGCAACGGCCTCACAGCCCTCTGCCTCATACCCGTAATGGTGCTCTGCGCCTTCCAGATAGTGCTGCTGTTCCTCTACGGAGAGTCGATTATAGCGGTGGATATGTTCCTCAACGTAACCACCACCAACGCCCACGAGGCAGGCGAACTGCTCCGCAACCTCACCGGCGCCATTGCCGTGGTGCTCGTCATGTATGTTCCGGCGATAGTGGTCGCTGCAATAGCCATAGCACGCAAATCGACCCTCGGCTCAGCCAACCGCCGCGCAGGCCTCGCCATTGGTTCGGCCATGCTTGTGGCCGGTATAGTGGTGGCTCTGGGCACTCCTGCCTATAAGCCGCAGAGAGTACTATTCCCCGTTAACGTAACCGCCAACATCTTCACCGCCGGTGAGCGCACCAAGGCCTCCGACGCCTATCTCGCAAGCTCGGAAGCCTACCGCTACGGCAGTCGTAGCACCCACCCCGACAGTCTCCCCGAAGTATATGTTCTCGTTATCGGCGAGACCTCCCGCGCCGACAACTGGCAGCTCAACGGCTACAGCCGTCCCACCAACCCGCGCCTCTCGCAGCGCAGCGGCCTGGTATCGTACACAAAGGCAATGTCGGAGAGCAACACAACTCACAAGAGCGTGCCTCTGCTCATGACGCAACTGGGCTGCGAGGACTTTGCCGACTCTATCTACACCTCGCGCAGCGTGATCGACGCTTTCGATGAAGCGGGATACACCACCGCCTGGATTTCAAACCAGCAGCACAACGGCTCGCTTATCGACTTCTTCGGCAGCCGAGCCGACTCCACAACCTTCCTCGCCGACGACGGCGCCGACCACTACGACCTCGAGCTCTGCAGCCACCTGCGCAAGGCCATAACCGACGCCGCCGGGCAAAAACTCTTCGTGGTGCTCCACACCTACGGCTCACACTTCAACTACAAGGAACGCTACCCTGCCGAATTTAACCGCTTTACCCCTGACGACTCCTCGCAAGCCTCCCCCGAAAACCGCCAAGGCCTCATCAACGCCTACGACAACGCCATACTTTACACCGACGCCGTGCTCGACAGCATCATCGGTACCTTAGCCGAAGCCCGATGCCCCGCATCGCTCGTATATCTGGCCGACCATGGCGAGGATATTTACGATGACTCGCGCGAGCGTTTCCTGCACGCCTCGCCTACCCCCACCTACTGGCAGCTCCACGTGCCCATGCTCGTGTGGATGTCCAACTCTTACCGCGAGGCCTATCCGGAGAAATACGCCCAAGCCTGCAACCACGCCGACTGCAACGTGGCCTCAAGCCGCTCGGCTTTCCACACCCTCATGAGCCTCGCAGGTATCAACACAGGCGTCTACAAGCCTTGCGACGCCCTCACCGAAGCCTCTTTCGCAGAGCCACAACGCATGTACCTCAACGACTACAACGAGGGCCTGCCACTTGCCGACTCGGGTCTTCGCGAACCCGACTTCGAGCAAATGGCAGCCAAAGGGATTTTTTAGTTAGGAGTTAGGGGTTAGGAGTGAGGGGTTGCATATAACACTCTGCCTCAGCAAGATATTTCTGCTCGTCCGTCAGGACGACGATTAATCCCGTAACCCCGTACGCCGGAGCTTTAGCGGAGGCGTGCGGGGACAGAGATAATAGCCACTAAGGCGTCCGCATGGACGCCGATTAAGATGATACTCAACGCCTTACAATTATAATCGGTGTCCTGTCGGACGCCCCCGCGTTTGATAGGACTAACCCCGCACGCCTCCGCTAAAGCTTCGGCGTACGGGGTTACGGGATTAATCAACGTCCTGTCGGACGTTACTTTTGACTTCTGACTTTTGACTTTTGACTTAAGTCTGAGAATCTCAGACTTCGTAGTCAACGCATGTGCGTCCGGCTAATGCGGGCTTAATGATAGCCACGCAGGCAAGGTGTGCGGGAGCTGCGGAGTAAGTCTCAAGGTCGGCATAGTTATCGCAGAGCGCGGTGAGGGCAATGTGCCAGTTTCCGGCCGCAGGGCCGTCGTTGATGCCTACCTCTACCGATTTTAGTTCGGGGAGTTGGGCGGGGAGTGCCTCTATAGCGGCTTTGAAACGCGCGGCGAGGTCGGCGCGGGTGGCCTCGTCGACGTCGAGGCGGAACATTACAATGTGCTTTACCATAGTTTAATAAGATAGAACGTTTTTACGCGAGGCATCGAGCTTCAACAGTATGAACAGAAGTATGGTGAAGCCCCAGAGCGAGGAGCCTCCGTAGCTGAAGAAGGGCAAAGGTATGCCTATCACAGGGCAAAGCCCTATGACCATGCCTATGTTTATGCAGAAATGAAAGATGAAATACGATGCCACGCAGTAGGCGTAGACGCGCCCGAAAGTGGTAGGCTGGCGCTCGCCTATGGCAAGCACACGCAGTATAAGGGCAAGGAAAAGGAGGGTGACAATCATGGCGCCCACGAAACCCTCTTCTTCGCCTATGGTGCAGAAAATAAAGTCGGTGTGTTGCTCGGGCACATATTTCAGCTTGGTCTGGGTGCCGTTGAGGAAGCCTTTGCCGAAGAAACCGCCCGAGCCAATGGCAATTTTCGACTGGTTCACGTTATATCCGGCATTGCGCAGGTCTTCCACAATGCCGAGAGCCACCTGAATACGCAGCTTCTGGTGCGGCTGGAGCTTGTCGAAAGCCATGTTCACCGAGAAGAGGAAGGCCACCGAGAGCACGGCTGTAGCGGCGGCAACGTAGAGCTTTGGGCGGCGGCAGCGTATGGCTTCCACCACCACATAGATGCAGGCCACACCTATTATGCCGAGGTTGATAGCCAATGTAGGTGGAGTGATTCCGGCGAGGTCAAGGCCATACTCTGTGAGCCCGGCCACGGCAAAACCTATGAAGAGGTTGCGCGCTATCTCGTAGCGCCGCGAGTACATCATGCCCATGGCCGTCATAACAAGCATTATCATCAGGAAGACTATGAACTCACCCGTGGGAATACCGAGTATCATGGTCTCGGTGTACTTGATAGCCACCACGAAAATCACCACGGCGAAAAGCGCAGCAAAGAGCACGAGGCCGCTCATGCCCTCGCGGTAAAGCACAAAGAAGAGAGCCATGAAAGTCAGCGCCGAGCCGGTCTCGTTCTGCAGCAGGATGAGCACTATAGGCACCACTATTATACCCACGGCCTTCACATAGTTGCCAATCTTGGCGTTGAGGTCGAAGTGGTAGCTGCTGAACAACTTCGCCAAGGCGAGTGCCGTGGCAAATTTGGCAAACTCGGCAGGCTGCAAGCTCATCGAGCCGAAGGTTATCCACGAGCGCGAGCCCTTGATGTCGTGCGCAAGGAATGGCGTGACTGCCAACAATATAAGCACAGCTATATATATCGGGTAAGCATAGGTCTCATACATGCGCGAGTCAATGAGCAGAATCACAAGACCCAAAGCCAGCGAGAGGCCTATCCAGCGCAACTGCTTGCCCGAGAACTCGGTGGCGGCAAACATCGAGGCATTGTCGAAGTCGTAGCTCGCCGCATAGATGCTCACCATGCCTGCGAGCACCATTATAAGATATATTATAACAGTGGGCCAGTCGAGGTTGCGGAACATCGACGCCGGGTCATTTCTTCTTGGCAGGGGCATAGAAAATCGACGATTTAAGCATTTGCTCTTCCATATATTTACGCTCGGGAGCTATGGTGCCCGTAAGGTATTTCTCCATTACAAGACTGCCAATAGGCACACCGTAGGTGGCACCCCAGCCGCCGTTCTCCACATACACCGCCACGGCGATTTTGGGCTCGTGATAAGGCGCGAAGCCCATGAAGGCGGAGTGGTCTTTGCCGTGGGGGTTTTGGGCGGTACCCGTCTTGCCGCACACCTCTATTCCCGGTATGGCTGCGCGGCGGCATGTGCCTCCTGTCACGGCCATGCGCATACCCTCGGCGACGTCGTCGTAGTGGTGGGCGTCGATAGTAGGCCTGCGCACCTCAAGAATTTCGGAGGGCATAACGGTATCCTGGATAGCTTTTACAACATGGGGCGTGATAAAGTGGCCGCGGTTGGCTATGGTGGCACCGAGGTTGGTAATCTGCAGCGGCGTGGCAAGAATCTCGCCCTGCCCTATCGCCACCGAGATTATGGTGTTGGCGCTCCAATGCCCCTCGGAGTAGAATTTATCGTAGAATTTGGCGTTGGGAATAAATCCGCGGCTCTCGCTGGGCAGGTCGATGCCGAGCTTGTAGCCGTAGCCCATGGATACCAAGTGGTTTTTCCAAATTTCGAATGCCTTGGCCGAGGAGCCGTATTTGCTACGGCGGTCAATCATGGCCTTGAAACCCCAGCAGAAGAAAGCGTTGCACGAGGTTTGCAGCGCAGGCTTCAGTGGCAGGGGTGAGGCATGGCCGTGGCAGCCCACACGCAAGCCGCCGCTGATGTAGCCGTGCGAGCAAGGGTAGGTGGTGTGCAGGTCTATGATACCCTCCTGCAGGAAGATCAGGCCCTGGGTAGGCTTGAAAGTGGAGCCCGGGGGATATGTGCCCATGAGGGCGCGGTCGAAGAGCGGCCACGTCTCGTCCTGCACAAGCTTGCGGTAATTCTTGCCACGCTCGCGGCCAACGAGCAGCGTGGGGTCGTAGTTGGGCATCGACACCATGCAGAGCACCTCGCCAGTCTCGGGCTCTATGGCCACAACGGCGCCGCGTTTGCCCACCATGAGCGATTCGGCGTACTGCTGCAGCTTTATGTCGAGACTCAGTCGTATGTCACGCCCCGAAATGGGCTCGACGTCGTGGGCACCGTCCTCATAGCGGCCCTGGATACGTCCGCGGGCATCACGTATGAGAATCTCCGTACCCTTCACGCCTCTGAGATAAGCCTCATAGCTCTTCTCTATGCCGAGGTCGCCGGTATAGTCGCCGGGAGCATAATAGTCGTCGCGGTCGATGTCGGCCTGCGATACCTCGCGTATGTTACCTAACACATTTGCCGCCGTGGGGTGGTTATACTGGCGCAGAATCCTCTTCTGTATGAAGAAGCCGGGGAAGCGGTAGAGCTTCTCCTGCAGGCGCCCGTAGTCCTGCGCCGACAGCTGCGCTATGAGGCGCTGCGGCGTATACGACGAATAGCCCGGGTTCATGCGCTTGTCTTTCATATCCACAAAGCGCTTGTCGAGCTGCTCGCGGGTAATGTTGAGTGTAGCGCAGAAATCGAGGGTGTCGAAAGGCTGCACATCGCGCGGGATGAGCATGACGTCGTAGGCAGGCTGGTTGAAAACCACGAGTTCGCCGTTGCGGTCGTATATAAGGCCACGCGAGGGGTAGACGGTCTTTTTCAGGAAAGCGTTGGAGTCGGCCGAACGCTTATATTTCTCATCGGCGAGCTGCAGGTCGAAGAGCCTCACCAGATAGATGAGGGCAATAAGCACCACAAAGCCGCCTATTATATATTTTCTTTTTTCGAGATTGTAGTTTTTACGCACGGAGTCCGGGTGTGTGGGAGGAGTTTGGGAGGGAGAAAACAGCTACTATGTGTCGCGGCGCCGCATGGTGAGGCAGTCGAGGGCGTAGAGCACCACAAAGGTGTAGGCCGACGAGGCCGCTATGCGCAGTATCAGAAGCTTGAAGCTGAAAAACTGGAAAGCCTCTACCGTGAACAGCATGGCAGTATAGGCCAATACCATGGTTATCATATACTTCATATACGCCGCATGACCCATGGTCACCGACGAGGGGCTGCGCGAGGCAAGGTCATCGTCGAGCGACACGTAGAGGTGGAAGAGCGGCTTGCGCGCAAAGGCAAGTATGGTGCAGCACAGGGCGTTGACGCCGGGTGTGTCGCAGAACACGTCGAGGAAGAAGCCCGCCAGGAAGCCGAGGAGAGTCGAGAGGTTCGTTCCCACGGTCACGGGCAGACTTATTATAAGGTAGAGAAACACCAAGGGCACGGCCACGTTGAAGAGTATGGCGTGGTCGAAGACTATTGCCTGTGCCGGAATAAGCAATATGAAAGCCAGGGCGTATTTTATAGCATATTTAGTCATGGTCTCAATTGCCGAAGGGGTTCTTTTTAGAGTCGTTTTCCTCACCGGCGCTGAGTGCCCTTATCTCGTCGGCATGGTTGTTCACCACCACCTGAACATTGCTCAGGGTGGTGAAGTCGGCAAGCAGCCTCACGCGCAGGGTGAAGAAGTTCTGGTTCTTGTCGGTGTCGTCGTCGAGCACCACACCCACGGGGAGACCCGGAGGGAACACCGCCGAGTAGCCGCTGGTCACAATAGTGTCGCCAACCTTGAACACCGTGTGGCGCGGCAGCTCCTCGAGCACGGCCTCGGTGGGGTTCTTGCCGTCCCACACGAGCGAGCCGAAGTAGTCGCTGCGCTTGATCTTGCACGAGAGCCTGAAATGCGGGTTGAGGAGCGAGATAACACGCGCCGAGTGGGTACCCACATTGCTCACGATGCCCACCACGCCGTTGCGGTCTATCACACCGAGCTCGGGGCGCACACCGTCGGCACTCCCCTTGTTCACGGTAAGGTAGTTATAGGGGCGCGCGATTGAGTTGTTTATCACATGCGCCACTATAAACGAGAAGGGAGGCACGCCGCTGTCGGGCACGAGCGTATCGGTGAAAGCGGCCTCGCGCAGGGCGTCGAGGTTCTCCTCAAGGGCAGCGATGCGGGCCTGCAGCTCGGCATTGTTGCGGTTGAGGTCCTCGTTGATTTCGTGCAGGTTGAAGTACGAGGTAACGTTGTTGGCACTCTTGTAGGCCGTCGAGGCGAGCTTTCCGGCCGACGTTATATACACATGCTGCCTGTAAGGGTCGTCACGGAAAAGCAGCATGCAGCTTATCACCACGAAAAACGTGAAGACAAACCACTTGCTGTTTTTAACAATAAAGCTGAAAAGCTCGTTCACCTTTCCGGGCCGCTATCAGCGGATAAGGAATGAGAAACGGTGAATGTTCTTTAGTGCCACGCCCGTACCCTTGGCCACGCAAAGCAGGGGGTCGTCGGCGATATGGAACTGGATGCCGATCTTATCGATGAGGCGCTTGTCGAGGCCACGCAGGAGCGCACCGCCACCGGCGAGGTAGATACCGTTCTTCACGATGTCGGCATAGAGCTCAGGGGGAGTCTGCTCAAGGGCGCTGAGCACGGCAGCCTCGATTTTGCTGATAGTCTTCTCGATGCAGTGGCATATCTCCTGGTAGCTCACAGGCACCTCAAGGGGCAGCGCCGTCATAAGGTTGGGGCCGTGTACAACATAGTCTTCAGGCGGATTCTCAAGCTCGGTGAGGGCCGAACCCACGTGCATCTTGATTTGCTCGGCGGTGCGCACACCTACCTTAATATTATGCGCGCGACGCATGTGGTTGAGAATATCGTCGGTGAGGTCGTCGCCGGCCACCTGGATACTCTTGTTGCTCACGATACCGCCGAGCGAGATAACGGCGATTTCAGTAGTACCGCCACCTATGTCGACAATCATGTTGCCCTGCGGAGCCTCAACGTCCAGGCCGATACCGAGGGCGGCAGCCATAGGCTCGTGGATCATGTACACGTCGCGGCCGTCGGCGTGCTCCGAGGAGTCGCGCACGGCGCGCACCTCAACTTCGGT
>CANPGB010000022.1 GCA_947573485.1 uncultured Porphyromonadaceae bacterium
TGTTCATTAAGTACGCTATCCATAACAGCCATATCGAAGCCGATGTATTTATCCATGATAGTATGGAATTGTTTGCTCATCGCATCTATCATCTGATTGGAGTAAGGGGTATCTTCCGCTAACATGGCTTTTTCTTCAACGACAGTACCGTCGGCCTCTGTTCTTACGGAGATAAGTTGTCCGTTCGTATCCCTGTAAGTTGATGCCTCTGCTTTTCTCGGAGCCTTGGAATTTACAGAATCTACCTCTTCCTGCATGGTCACATTTGAAGCGAGACCTTGCGCCCGGCCCGCACGAACCATGAGGTCGTCAATGTCTGCATCTGTCATGGCCGCCATTACTTCCCGTTCAACGTTTTTTCTTATGGATTCATACAGTTGGACAAGGTAAAATACATTGCAGCCAAAAATCACCGCAATGACAGATATGAAGATTATAGAGTTGATTCTAAACTTTTTCATAAGCAACCGCATAGTGCTCGCTGAACACCTTTGAAAAAATATTTTTGTGAAGCAAATTTACGAATTAACTTCTGTTCTGACTACCGGCGCATTGCAGATTTAAGACTAAATAAGGGAGCACTTAAGACTAAATAAGGTTGGGCATAATGATTGGTGGCAGGTGTGATGGTAACTTTGCGGCGATAGTTTAATCTTGGAGCCGCGAGCACTTCGTGCTTGTGTTATATCAATAATATAACGGTTATGAAGAAAGTTTTTATCATATTTATTGCTATGATAGCTGTCAATTCCATGATGGCACAGAGTGAGATTCCGGACAGTGTGGAAGTTCTGGAACTTAATGAGGTAGTTGTCAAAGGAGAAAAACCACAAATCAAAGGGAAGGACGGCATTATGGTCGTTGACCTGCCGAACATCGTAAAAGACAAGCCCGTTTCCAATATTTTGGAAGCCCTCGGGTATCTCCCCGGTGTAGTCAATAACAACGGTATGATTGGTCTTGTCGGGGCTTCTCATGTAACAGTCATCCTCAACGGCGAACTGACAAACATGCCTTTGCAGAACCTATATCAACTACTTTATACAACACCCGTTGACCGATTGAAAACAGTGGAGGTAATGTACACTGCCCCCGCAAAATATCATGTCAACGGTGCGGTGATAAACGTGGTGCTTAAAACGCCGACGCCACTTGACGGTCTGCAAGGACAAGTCCGCGCCGGCTATAATCAGGGCCATTATGGCTCTTACGGCGGAGGCCTTGCAGCCACATACGCTGTCAAGGACTGGACTTTTGACCTTAATTATGGGCTATCACGTTCTAAAAGCTGGAATCACGAGGAGACCTACTCCAATCATCTGTTTGAGGGTCAGAGGTCAATGATTGAAGATAACATGCGTCGTATCTCTGAGAGTTGGAGCAACACCATCTATGCGGCGGCTACATATAAGAGATTGCGAATGACTTACAACGGGCAGATTACTTCATCGGCTAAAGGTCGTAGTCTTTCTGACGGCACACTTGGCACTTACACCAACAACTACATCTATGACGGCCCTATAAACTACCATAATATAGCAATCCGTTATTCAGCGCCTTTCGGTCTGACCGTAGGTGGTGACTATACATATTATGGTGAGAAACGTGACCAGTCGCTTTTTCAAGGTCAGGATTATATCCTTGGCGAACTTAACAAGCAGGATATCAACCGTTGGCATGTATATATTGACCAACAGCATCAGCTTGGCAAGTGGCAACTCAATTGTGGTGTAGACTATCAGAGAGCCGATGACCGCAGTTCACAAAAGATTGGTGATTCTGAGGGATTCTCAGGCACGACCTCAGAAGATGTGGCCGATGCTTATATAGGGGTTCAACGATCTTTCGATTGGGGATTGTCGTTCAACCTGTCGGCAAAGGGCGAGTATTATCACAACAATTATCAGCACAACTGGAATTTCATTCCACAACTCGGTGCCACATACTACAAGACTCCGAAAAGTATTTTCCAAATGAATCTGTCAACAATACGTGTCTATCCCTTATATTGGGAGCTGCGTAATGGCACATCACATATCAATCCATATTCAAAAGTGTTGGGAAACCCGGCATTGCAGCCTTATCTCAACTATGCAGGGCAGTTCAACTATATCTTCAAGCAGAAATATGTAGCCACCCTTTATGTGCAGTATGCCGACAAGGCAACGGTGCAACTCCCTTATCAGTCTCCCGACGAATTGAGCCTTATTTACCAGACCGTCAACATTAACTACAAGCGCTCAGTGGGTCTGAACTCGAATGTGCCGTTCAATGTCGGCTATATATGGAATGCCTCAGCGACGGCCAACATATTCAACCAACGAGAGAAAGCCGACCATTTCCACGACATAAGTTTTGACAACAAAAAGTGGATATTCTACGGCGCATTGAACAACTCATTCAAGTTCAGCCAGAATAGCCCCTTGTCTCTATCCGTGGATCTTACCTATATCTCGCCGTCGATTCAGGGGCTTGCCGACCTTTCAAGCTTGTGGAGAGTTGACGCGGGTGTTAAATGGCAATTCGGCAAGAAACGTAGTTGCGAGCTTAACTTGCAAGCCAACGATATATTCAACCGCTGGTCGCCTACAATGACAATCAGCCGTGCCGGGCAGGATTACCGAATGAAAGTACGCGACATGACCCGCAACCTCAAACTGACATTTATATGGCGCTTCAACGGTTTCAAACCTGATACTGACTCAAGCATCGACACCTCGCGTTTCGGGACCGGGAAATAAGGCGATATCATCCGCATCTATTACGGTTTCTCGTACCTTATTTGCCTGTTGTGCTGCTATGATTTCATTTTCCGGCTGCCGAGGAATTTCGCCGAGAGCCACTCGCGCACGGGCATGTCGTAGAGTTTCATCGAGGCGTAGGCAAGGGCGATAGCTATGGTAAAGTAGCAGGCGCCCATGAAGATGTGGGTCGAGAGCGGGGCGTCGGGGTGGGTGGCAGCCCACGACATCTGCACGTAAATAATAGGGTAGTGGGTAACGTAGAGCGGGTACGAAATGTCGCCCAAGAATTTGCACAAGCCTTCGTACTTCTCTCCGGCAACGGTGCTGCCGCGGCCGAGCATGATAATCAGAGGGAATATCAGGAGTATGGCCACAATCTCGTAGAGGCCGTTCATCCAGAAATTATCAACATTGTCGCCACCTACACGGGGCATGGCAAGAATCAGTGCAAGTATCACCGAGCACAGCACGAAGCCATGACGCGATATATGCACCCGCAGGCCCGCGATGCGGCTTATTACGAGCCCTATCAGGAATGGATAAGCCAGGCGCGAGAAGCCTATCAGCAGTTGGTCGGGGGTAAGGCTCCAGCCGCCGATAATGGTATATGCGGCATAATCTCTGGCGGCAAGTACACCGAATATATCAATGTCAAGGCACACGTTGACCACCAGCAGGGCTGCGACCGCTGCAAGCGCTATGAGCGTGCGCAAGCGCAGACGGTGTAAAATGGTGCCATAGAGTAAGTTGGCGATATATTCCCACAGAAGCGACCACGTGGCACCGTTCAGCGGGTTGAACTCAGCCCAGCCGCGTATATCCCACGCTTTCGGTATCGGCAACACCGTGCAGCCGATGATTGTGAGCAGCACCACAATCCACCAGGGCGTCTGCATGATTGATGCGAAAGCCGGGTGGTCGCCTTGCATATAGAACAGCAGCGCACCAACTATCGTGCCGAAAATCAGCATGGGTTGGAGGCGGATTATTCGACGCTTGCAGAAACTGCCGAAAGTCATGCCGTTGGCCCAACGGTTGTCGTAGGCATATCCTACAACAAAGCCTGAAAGTACGAAGAAGAAATCGACGGCGAGGTAACCGTGATTGAGCAACTGGTATGGCACGCCTTTGGAATATGTTTCCAGCAGGTGGAACAAAACCACTATCACCGCGGCCACGCCACGGAGGCCGTCCAATATTTCATAGCGGGGTTTCGATGGTACTGATAGCAAATGTGATGATGATGTCATGGCTGTGATTTTTTATGAGCGCAAAGGTACGATAAATATTTCTCTTGTTTTCCGGCGTTCCATATTTCAACCGTATTTTCCGCCGTTTGCGAGGGTGCGCACCGTTGCAATATCGCTCATCTTCGCAAAATTAATTATCTTTGTGCTTGGATTGGTTTGAGGATAACCCCGTGTGTGTTTAAGTACCTCCAAAAGCTTTTATATGACTAACGAAATTCTCTATCTTCTCCTGCCTGATTTCGCCGGGCATGAAATGGTTTATCTCTCAGAGGCGATAGCCTCCGATGAGTACTCATTGAAAGAAAACCCCAAATATGTCAACAAGATTGTAGCTCCGACAATAGAGCCAATCAAAGCAATCGGAGGCTTCAGCGTGCTGCCCGACTACTCTTTCGACACCATGCCCGACGATTACGCCGCGCTCGTGCTTATCGGGGGCTTCGGCTGGGCCACACCAGTTGCCGATAAGGTGGTCCCGATTGTTTCTGAAGCCGTAGCCCGGGGCAAGATTGTCGGCGCCATATGCAATGCCGCATCTTTCATGGCAAAATGCGGCTTGCTCAACCACATAAACCATACCGGCAACGGCCTCGAACAACTGAAACTCTGGGGCGGTGAAGCTTACACCAATACCGAGGGCTACCGGCAACGGCAGGCTGTGGCAGACCATAACATTGTAACTGCCAACGGCTCGGCCGCCCTTGAGTTTGCGCGTGAACTTCTCCTGCTGCTTGGCAACGATACCCCGGAGCGTATCGAGATGTTCTACCAATTCAACAAACAGGGCTTCTGCTCATTGTTCGCCGGAGAATAGCTTTGCTGTTGAAAAAGATTTTTGAGACATCTGACCTCGACGGCTTGCGGCGCTACCTCGCAGGCTTCCCCGACCGCGAGGAACTGCGGCAGCGGCTTTATGCCTCTTTCGTAGAGCATGCCACCTATACCGACGTGGCCGGGTGGAACGCCGCCGTGAGGCTTTGCGAGGCGCTCGCCATTGTCGGCTGGGGAGAGCATGAGCCACAGGAAGCCATAAGAGGCGTTTACTTTAACGGCAATCCCGAAACATATTTTGTCAACCGCCATGGCCGCCCGCGCTTTTTCGATGCGGTATGGTCGCGCCGTAAAGAGGGGTTTGCCATAGATTACGACCTTTCGTTTGACCACGGCACTGCCGAGGCTCCGTTGTCCGAGCCCCTTCGGCGGGGTGGGGGAGTGGGCGTGCCGCAGAATATGCCGCTGTGCAGCCAACGCAACTGGATAGCAAAGAACCCTATTCGCATCGTCCGCGGCCTTGCCAACTGCTATGCGAGCTCGCGCCCTGTGGCCGAAAGCATCGGAGAGGTGCTCATGCCTGCCCTCAATAGCAACATGCACCCCGAGCTCTATGGCTCTGCAATAAATGCCATTGTAATAAATGTATCGTTCAGCTTCTACGATAACGACCACTGCAAAACCAACTATATCATTGCCGATGAGTCGCTTAAACTGACGCAGAAAGACTTCTACCCCAAGCTCCTCGAACTCTTCCCCGCGGACGTGATTGAGCAGCAGGGCTACTATCTCAGAAACCGCTTCGCCCTCGGCCCTTTCCGCAAAGATACCGGCACCGTGCGGGTGAATATCGTTCTTGAAAAGGAGTTCAGCGACCTCTCCGTGGCAGAGCAAAAGCGGCTTCTGAGCACCTACCTTTTGCAGGCTGTGGAGCGGGTGCAGAAGCGCTTGCAGCCGAAAGTATCCTACGATTTCCCTTTGATGATTTCAGATTTTAAAACCCTGCTTTCGTGGTGGTGCTGCCAAAAATAACACTGGCGTTAAAATATTTTCCGGAGTGATGTGTCTTAAATGGTAGAGCAGCTCTTTATCGTAGAACTAATATCCACACACTATGAAGAAAGCAAGTAAAATTATAGCCACTCTACTTCTGTTTTTGGTTGCCATACCATTCTCACTCGGTTATGCAACTACACTCCTCTGGAATCACATCCTTATTCCGGCCTGCGGCTTCTCGGCAATCACCCTCCTGCAGGGTGTGGGCATATTTGTGCTCGGCCAGCTTCTGTCGGGCGGCTTTGTGCTGGGCTGCTTCTTTGTTGCCGGGAGCATACACCATATAATAGGGCATCACGGCGGCAAAATGGGGCGACACTGGCATAATATGACCGATGAGGAGCGGCGCGAGTTTTTCGAGCGTCGTGCAAAGTTCGGATTCCGACACAGTCAAGCCCCCGGCAATGGCGCAGAATGAGCATCTCGGCGAGATAGTAACGAAGTATTCGCCCCCACTGCTCAGTTTCATACGCACCAGGGTCAACTCACGCGAGGATGCCGAAGATATTCTGCAGGATGTGTTCTATCAGCTTGCCCGCACAAGCACAGATAGCGGCTGCGAGATTGAATCGGTATCGGCATGGCTCTACCGCGTGGCCCATAATATGGTCATGAATTTTTGGCGCAAGAAGCGCGAGCTGTCGTTTTCAACTCTTTTCGATGACTCAGATGAGATATGCGAGGATATTGCCCGGACCCTTGCCTCCCCGGCCGATGATGAGCCTGAAGCGCTATATTTCCGTAAACTCTTATGGGAAGAGCTCGACACAGCCTTGTCAGAACTGCCGGCTGAGCAGCGCGAGGTTTTCACCCTCACCGTTTTCGACGGGCTCCCGGTAAAAGACATATCCTCAGCCACAGGTGTGCCGGTGGCAACCATTCTTTCACGAAAACATTATGCCGTAAAGCATTTGCGCAAGCGCTTCCACGAGCTTTATCATGCGCTGGTAAGCAAAGGCTGAAAAAAACTGTAATATACATGCTTAGACACTTTTTTATGTGGGCATTGATTTGCACCGAAGCACCCTTCGTGTGCGCACAAAATACTACCGGCACCTTGACGGAATCCGATTCTCTCGGCATTGTTCTCAATGAAGTGACTGTCGTTGCCCGCAATGTGATACCGAAGATCGACGCCAAGGTTATAATTCCACCAAAGAGTAAGATCGCCGCCTCAACCTCCGGTCTCGACCTCCTGCAAAAATTGGCGCTCCCCGGAGTTTCTGTCAATCCATTGACCGGGCATATAACACTTCGCTCGGGCGGCCGGCTGTCTCTTTACATCGATGGCGTGCCGGCCACAGAGAGCATGATTGCCGCCCTTGATCCTCAAAGCATACGCAAGCTTGTGTACCACGACAATCCGGGCATGAAATATGGCAACGCTGATGCTGTAATAGAATATGTAACGAAAAGCGGCGGCGCCGGTGGCAGGGTGTTTCTTGAAAGCATGGATTGCATCGGTTCCGGAAAATTTGCCCTTCTTGAAGAGCTTGGCGCATCGCTTGATTATGGCAAGTCGTCGTGGGCCGTAAATGCGGGCTACATGCAGATGAGGCGCGACAACTGGGTGCGCGACTATGAAGAAGTATGGCATTATCCGGGCTATGAAGTGACCCGGCAGGAGAGCGGCATGCCCGTTAAAGCAGGCATGTCGAAGCTCAGCAGCGATGTCAGCTACACTTACACACATAGTGAATCAGATGTGTTCAATGCCCGCGTCTCGCTGGCATATGACGATACGCCCAACAAGGAAGAGGGCGACCGCCACTCGCTGATGACAAGTTCTGATACACATTTTGTAACAGAAATCCTTGAGCATACAGCCGAAGAATCGCTTATGCCGTCGCTTGCATTGAGCTATCGCCACATATTTGGCAGCGCCGGTTCTCTGAATTTCAATATCGAAGGATCATGGATGAAATCGAATAGCACCCGATCTTATTCAGAGATAAGCGACGGCAAGGAATTGTGCGATATTTTCTCAAAGACCTGCGGCAATAAATACGGCTTGTATGCCGAAGCAATACATGAGGTTGAGCTGGGCCTCGGAACCATGACATCAGGACTCCGCTACACCGGCACACAAACGTCAAACCACTATGGAAACGGAGCCGGAAATATGGCCGGGAATACCGACATAAACCAATCGGAAGGCTCTGTCTTTGCCGAATATAAACTTGGTGTCCGTAATTGGGGCTTCTCAGGCTCCCTTACAGGAAAACTGTTACACTCCCGGCAGCACAGCATAAGGCACACCGGGTATGCCGTCCTCCCCGGCGTCAGCGTTTCATATAAGCCAAACTCCGACGTTTTCGTACGATACTCTTTCAGGCTCGGACGCAAGTTACCCCCGTTGGCTTCTATGAGCGACATCTCGCAGGAAATACAGCCCGGCATGATACGGCGTGGCAACCCCTTGGCACGCTCTTTTGCCTACTCTGAGCAGAAATTCTCGTTTTCATATATCAGCAAATATATAAATCTCAATCTTTCGGTAAATTATCTCGATGAATCAAAGCCGGTGATGAACAGCGTGCTTTACGACAACGGCGTGTTTGTGCAGACATTCAGGAACCAGAAATATTTCCGCAGGCTGCAAAACGAGCTCATGATTGCGTTCACTTCGCCCGGGCAATATCTCACCCTGTGGGCAGCTCCCGATTTCACCGCTTATTTCAGTCGGGGCGAAAATTACAATCTCGCCAAGAATATTTTCCATATCCATTTTGGTGCCGATGTTACTTACAGGCACTTCATCTTTACGGCGGCGACATTGTCGGGAGCTGATAATTACATGTATGGCGATGAAATCATCACCGAAAAACCGATGAATATGATTCTTGCCGGTTACAAAACCGAGCGTTGGGCTGTGCAGGCAGGTGCCTTCAATCTGATGAAAGACTATTGGATGAAAACCGAGAATTTCTCGCCGCTGACACCCTTTAAATCAAAAGCCCATTGTGGTAAAAACACTTATTTTACCGTCAAACTCTCCCTCACCCTCAATTATGGCAAACGCAAGAATCCGTCGCAAGAGCTACCTCCCGCAGAGATGCACTTCGATAAGGATTCAGGCATCGTCAACGGCCTTAAATAAAACTCAAAAAGCAAATATCATAAAAATGAAAAGAACTCTTACCCCGCCTCTATTCTCGCCCCGCCATTGCGTGGCATGTTGGAAATGTGTCGAAGCCTGCCCACGTAAAGCCATTCGCAAGGTAAGCTTCCTGTGGCATAAACACGCGGTAATCACTTATGGCCGATGCGTAGGTTGCAAACTCTGCGTCAAGGCATGCCCGCAGGGGTGTTTCAGCGAGCCGAACCCGTAGCGTGCCTCAATTGTTTAATAAGCAGATTTATAACCCGAAAAGAAATGGAAACACGCAATAACCCGGTGTGCCGCATCCTCGGCACACGATACCCCCTCATACAGGCTCCGATGAACTGGATTAACAATGCCGCCATGGTAGCGGCTGTGTCGGAAGCCGGTGCCCTCGGCGTGCTCGGCCCCAATGCCGGGCCTAAGATTATCGACGGCCGCAAGGTGCCCACTCAGGAGCGTATAGGCATAGAGCTGAGCCGTATACGCAACCTTACCTCCAAGCCCGTAGGCATAAATATCTTCTCCGACCACGAAGACGCCACCAGGGCCTATGCCATGAAAACAATCGCAGCCGCCAAGGCCAACGACGTCAACATCTACTGCCTCGTAGGTACTTACGACGAGCTGATATACAAAGCCATAAAGGAAGCCGGAGGCATAATAGTGCACCGCGAGCTAACCCCCACACCCCAGTCGGCACGCGAGGCCGAGGAGCACGGAGCCGACATCATAGTGGCCACCGGTATCGACGAGGGAGGCATGATTCCCTCAGGTTGCATGGGCACTTTTACCGCGGTTCCCGCAATTGTCGACGCCGTGAAATCGGTGCCCGTAATGGCCGCCGGTGGCATCAACGACATCCGTGGCGTGCGAGCCGCTTTCGCCCTCGGCGCACAGGGCGTGTATGTGGGTACCCGCTTCATAACCTCCGACGAGTGCCCCGCAGCGCAGGTTGTAAAAGATATGATAGTGGCGGGCAGCGGCGACGAACTCCTTGCCGTAACCACCAACGAGCGCTCGCTGCCTACGCCGGCGGCAATAGACTACCACCGCCGCCTCATGGCAGGCGAACCGGCCGAGGAAATACACAAGGAGATTATGGCAAAGGGCGGTCTCGGCCCGGCCATGCTCCACGGCGATGTCAACACCGGCATAGTGAGCGTCAACACCGGTATCTCATCTATCCGCTCCATTAAGCCCGTGGCCGCAATTGTGGCCGAACTCATGGCCGATTTCAACGGCTGAGTGTAGCTACTGTTTGGTTGACTAATGTTTTGATGAATACGTAGCTGCTTTGCCTGCATAATAATTTCGTGCGCTATGGTGCACAATATTTCGTAACTTTGCCGGAAATCATCAGAAAACCGAAATAATACGGTAACGCAAAACAGTATGGAAATAAGAAATTTGGAGTTTATCGGCTTCGACACTCTATTTCAAGGCTTTGAAGATGCTTTCTCTGATTACGCGATAAGCTTTGATAAAGAAGAAGTACGCTCCATGCTCGTGAGGCGCGGGTATAATCCGAAGCTGTCGTTCGCCGCCTTCGAGGGCGACCAAATGCTGGCCTTCACTTTCAACGGCACGGGCATCTTCAACGGGCGCCTCTCTGCCTACGATATAGCCACCGGCGCAATACGCAAAAGTCGCGGGCAAGGCCTCGTCGATAAAATTTTTACCCACTCACTGCCCTTTCTCCGCGAGGCCGGGGTTGAGCAGTATGTGCTTGAGGTACTCGAGAATAATAAAAAGGCAATTGCCATTTATAGCAGGCTCGGCTTTACGGTGTCGCGCCACTTCGATTGTTTCCGTCAGGCTGTGGGCGATGTAGTCACCGCCAAGGCCAATACCGTTTGCGCTGTGCTTGCAGTCGATGCCGATGCAATCCGCTCGGTGCAGGAGCAGTGCGACACCCTTCCGTCGTGGCAGAACAGCCCGGAGTCGCTCGAAAGAGGATTCTCCGACCTGCGTGCAATAGGAGCCTTTGTCGGTGGCAATATGGTGGGGCACTGCGTGTTCGACCCCCGTACGGGCGATGTAAGCCGCCTCGCCGTGAGCAGCGGTTTCAGGCGTCGCGGCATAGCCTCGCGTCTGCTCAAAGAAGCCCTCGCCCTCATGGAAATTGAAAATATCAAGATACTCAACATCCCTGCCGACAGTAGTGCCGTCAAGGCTTTTCTGCAGACTTGCAACATACCCCTTGCAAGCAGCCAGTATGAGATGATTATGCCGCTCGGATAGTTGGCGTAACATTATTTTGTGTATTTTTGCCGCATAAAAGCCGTCATCCCCTATGCCGCCAACCCGCACCGGAATATTATTTGTGCACGGAATTGTGGGCAACAACCGCATTTTCGACTTCCTCGCGCCTCTCGTGCCCGACCACTGCGAGGTGCTTAGGCTCGTTCTGCCCGGGCATGGCGGCGATGCGCTCGCCTTCTCGCGCTCCTCATTGGCACAGTGGCGTCGGAGTGTAACTCTCGCCGTGGCCGCTTTGCGGAGTCGTTGTTCGCGGGTTTTCGCCGTGGCTCACTCCATGGGCTGCCTCTTTGTGCTCGACGAAGCTCTGCAGGGCAAGCTCGACGGCCTCCTGCTCCTCAACGCGCCTCTAAGGGTTCACGTCGCCGCGCGCGCCCTCGTAAATGTGCTGAAGGTTGGTGCCGGGCGCGGCCACGGCGACCCTGTCACCGAGGCTGCCCGCGAGGCATATGGCATAAGCCTTGACTACAACCCTCTGCATTATTACGGCTGGCCACGCCGCTATGCCGAACTCTTCGGCGAGATTCGGCGTGTGCGCAGGCTTATCGGCGAGCGGGGTTCCGCCTGCCCGGTAGAGCTCGTTTTCGGTGGTCGTGACGAACTGGTGTCGCCGCGGGCTGCCTCGCCTTTTGAACCTTACGAAAACTGCCGCGTTACAGTTCTCCCCGATGCAGGGCATTATTATTACCCGGCCGATGACCGCAGCGTTATAGGCCGCCGCTTTGAAAATCTTATAAACAATGGATAAACAGCAGATTCAAGAAGAAGTAAAGGCCTTCGAGGCCGATGTCGAAACCGACCTCACCGCATATCTTCGCCATAAAGGCGTGCTCGACGAGCGCGTGCCCGTGTGCCCCGACGTCGAGGAGCGTTGGAGCATGATAGCGCGCGAATACCTCCCCGACGGAGCGCGTGAGTTCGCCTCTTACCCCGTGGTATCGCTCGGGTGGATGATGTTCATAGGCATGGCTATGGCATGGTACTGGGACAAGGATTGGCAGACTTATTCTGCAAAAGAAGATATTTACGCCACCCTGCGCGACGTCCGCGGCTATGACAACCTCGACGAGGTGATTCTTGAGCAAGTACTCGGCTACGGCCCCGAAGAGGCAGAGCGTGTTTCGGCGCTCGTGGCCGATTGCGCCTCGCGTGTGCTCGGCATACTCAACCGTCGCCGCATAGAGCCCGGCACCGAAGCTGCCCTCGGCTGCTACATAGCCGCTCTCCACCGCCTCTACCTTGCCGGTATGGCCGTGGAACTTAATGCCCTCGGATATCACATGACAGCTGTTTGATAAAGAGAAATTCGGACCCTCGTTTTTTTGAAGTTTGGAATTTTATTCGTAATTTTGCAACAAGTTGAAAAGCTCCGTTAATGCGTATAATAACAGAAGAACCTCTTAAAGAGTATATCGAACGCTTTCCTGATACGCGAGTGGCTCTGCAGGATTGGGTAAAAACGGTGAAGGAGGCAAATTGGACTAACTTCGCCGACATTAAGCGTACGTATAATAGTGTAGATAGCGTTGGAAATCAGCATTATGTTTTTAATATAAGAGGAAACCACCATCGTTTGGTCGTTGTTATAAAATTTACTATAAAGTGGGTCTATATACGTTTTATAGGGACGCACCAGGAGTATGATAAAATTGATTGTTCCACGATATAATAATTCTGATTATGACCTGTATTGAAAATGAAGCACAGTATCGTTGGGCCCTTAAAAGAGTTGATGAGCTTCTCCCTCTGGTTAACGATGAAACCCCGCTAACCGACCCAAATAGCATAGAGCTCGAGTTGCTTTCCGGTTTGGTTGCTGATTACTCTGATAAGCACTATTCTATAGGAGCTCCGTCTTTATCGGAAGTGATCAAACTCCGTATGTATGAAATGGGGCTGACACAAGCTGCTTTGGCAAAAAGGTTGGGGGTTAGCCCTTCAAGAATTTGTGAATATCTTTCCGGAAAGAAAGAGCCAACCCTGAAACAGGGACGAGCTATCAGCAAAGAGCTCAATATAGAAGCTTCTATAGTCTTGGGAGTGTAGTAATCTTTTGATCTTTGGATAAAATAGCTGGATACTTCTATTATGACATCCTCCCTTCCCGACTGGGCTTTCGGCATGAACTGCGCCGTGACAGTAGCCGATGCCGATTGCAAGATAATATATATGAACGAGCGCTCGCGCCGCACTTTTGCCGCACGTGGGGGCGCCGACCTCATCGGCCATAACCTCATGGACTATCACAACGAGCGGTCGCAAGGCATCATCCGCCGCCTGCTCGATGAAGGCGGTACAAACGCATACACCATTGAGAAAGCCGGAGTGCGCAAGATGATTTACCAGACGGCGTGGCGCGACGATGAAGGCCGAGTGGCCGGACTCGTCGAGATTTCTATGGAGATTCCCGAGGCTGTGCCTCACTACGTGCGAGAGTGATGCGTGGCTATCCTCTTTTCGAGGGCATAAGCACTGTGTCGGCAGGCGTCTGCGCCGATGTGGTCGAGGCGCCTTTTGTTGTCACAATACCCGTGCAGACCCACAGCTGCAATGTGGCGCTTATAGACCGCGACGCTGTTGTACCCCCGCTCGACGATACCGACGCTCTCATAAGCCTTGCCCCCGGCGTGCGCATAGGCGTGCGCACAGCCGACTGTGTGCCCCTCCTCCTCTATGCCCCCGACCTCGAGGCAGTAGCTGCCGTGCACGCCGGGTGGAAAGGTACGCTCGGGGGCATTGTTACGGCTACGGTAGAGCGTCTGGCGGCCCTTGGAGCCTCTCCCTCGATGATGAAAGCGGCCTTTGGCCCGAGCATATGCGGCGACTGCTACGAGGTGAGCCAGGAGCTTGCCGACGAGTTCCGGCGCGCCGGTTTCGCCGACTGCCTCGCGGGTGAGCGCAATGTGAGTCTTGAGGCTGTCAACCGCTGCCGATTAATTGATGCGGGACTCTTGCCTGAAAATATTTCGGTCTCGCGTTTCTGCACCCTCACCACCCCCTGGCTTCCCTCGTGGCGGCGCGAGGCCACCACCAGCCGCCTGCTCACATGGATTGAACTGAACACCTTAGCCTCCTGCAGTGTTTAAATGAGTAAACACTCTTTAAACACAAGACTATGGCTTACAAAATCGAAGAAATAGAGGGTATAGGCGCTGCTTTCGCCGACCGTCTAATTGTTGCCGGTGTAAAAACTACCGACGACCTCCTGCGCGAGGCCGCTACCAAAAAAGGACGCGAGGCTCTCGCTGCCGAAACCGGAATCTCCGAGAAACTCATACTGCGCTGGGCCAACCATGCCGACCTCTTCCGCATCAAGGGTGTGGCAGGGCAGTTTGCCGAGCTGCTCGAAGCCGCCGGTGTCGACACCGTAAAGGAACTTCGCCACCGCGTGCCTGCAAACCTCCATGCCAAGCTCGTTGAAATAAACGAGGCACGCAATCTTTGCAATCGCGTGCCTTCGGAGGCTGAAATCAGCCGTATGATAGAGCAAGCCAAAGAGCTCGCCCCCGTTCTTACTTATTGATTACCACTTTGCGGGTCTGCGAGCCTCGGCGCTCAATGTAGATTCCCGCTCCCGGATTTGCCACGGGCATGCCCTGAAGATTATAGTAGGTGGCGTGCCCGTCGACGTCTGCACCTATCTCTTCCACTCCCGTCGAGAGGTAGTCGGGTAGGGCAGCGGCAGGAGTGGTGTCGCGCTCAGGTTCGGTGTAAGTGCCTGCGCTGTAGTCGCCGAACTGCCCTTTGAGCCACGCAGTCTTGGCATTGAGGTGGGCGAGTACCTCGTCGCGGCGGCGGTCAATGTCGGTGTTGTCGCTCACACTCTGGCCTCCCGATGGCACAGGGGCGTCGGCCCAGCGGCGTCGGTCGGCAGCAGCGGCGGCTTTGAGGCGCGAAGTATAGAGGGCGATGTCGTCGGCTATGCCCTCGTATTCATTGGCCATGAACCACAGCCAAGTGGCCTTTACCTTGGCGTTGAAAGTATCGTTGCAGCGCATCGACGGTATCCATGTGTTGCCGTAAGGGCCGTGGCGGTAGAAGAAATCGTCAGTCGGGCCGTTGAACGCATTGCCGCAGTCCCACAGGGGCGAGAAGTGCCACTTGCGGTCGGCGCCGCGGTCGCGGTAGAGATATGTCGAGCCATGGTAAGCCTCGATATGCGAGATAATTTCCTCTACTATATAATAGCGCGCGGCGTCGTCGAGGTCGAGGTAGCTCCAGAGAACATCCGAGTTGTCGCCGACAGCATTGTTCATGGCCGTGAACTGGTCGGTTACGAAGCGGCGCTGAAGTTCTGAGTACTCCTCCGGAGTGTCAAAGGTTATGCGCAGCTTGTCGAGGTAGGGCACATCGGTGCATGTGCGCTCGTCGAGGCGTATCTGATTGTCTTCATCATAGTTGTCGAGTTCCACCAGATAGCCACCCGAGGCGAGGGCGGGGTCGGAGCAGTTGTCGTCGAGCTCCTCGATGTCAACGCGGTCGCTGTCGATGCGTATCGATTCGGTGAGGAAGTAGAGGCCGCGGTAATCGCCGTTGATAACCACCTCTACAGGCTGCTGGCTCGGAGTCCAAGGCAGACCTATGCGCTTGCCAAGCTCGAAGCCTGTGAAGTTGCGCAGGTAGCCGCGGTTGTCGTCGGCATGCGCCAGCAGGGCATAGTGCTTGCTCTTGCTCATGCCGAGCATCGAGGCCTTTTTGTCGAGTTTGAGCTTGAAGGGCTTCTTCGAGAACCCTATGCGTGTCCAGTTGCCGCGAGCCTTGATTTGCAGCGCCAGAGGCTCGTCTTTCGAGCCCAGGTCGGTGGCGCCGAGCTCCTTGAGCCACTCACAGCCGTTGGTGTCAAGGTAGTAGCGGGCGTTGGTGAAATAATTCTTGTGGTCGAGATTCATGTCGATAACCTCATTGTCGAGTGCCGAGAGAGTCTCGTCGGTATATACATTTATATAAAGTACGGGCAGAGTCCCCGAAAGACCCTGCACGGGGCGTTCGTTGTCGGGCTCGCCGTCGGTAACGAGTGTTATCGAGGCATCGCCGGGTTCGTAGATAAATTTCAGGGTGATGTCGGTGAGGTTATCCGCTTTCAGGTTGGAGCCCTTGCCGGCAAGCTCAAAGCTCGAGTTGTGGGCGATAGTCATCACGCCTGAGGGCGAACCAAAGTCGGCAACGTCCCAATCGGCGTCGGCGATTTTGAACTCGCCGTCGAGGCGGTCGAGGTGAAGAGAGTAGAGGTTACCCTCGCGGGCGAAACGGTACTCGTCGAGTGCCGACCAGTTGTCGGTCATTGCTCCGCGCAGGTAGATGTCAGGATAGTTCTGACCATAAGCCACTACTGCGCAGAGGCACAGCATGAGCGCTGATAAAATTTTTTTCATGGTGTAAGTATATATGATAATAATTCCTATGCAAATTTAAGCAAAATATCACAGCCCTGCAAATGTTGCTATTGCCGATTTTTTTGTAATTTTGCAAATCATTGCGCATACATGACCACACTCCAAAATATAAATATATCGCACAGTGCCGACCTCGATAGACTCAACGAGCGTATTCACAGCCAGTTGTCTACCGGCAGCACGCTCATGAGCCGCATAGTGCTGCAGATGCTCCAGGGCAAAGGCAAGCAGCTGCGCCCGCTTCTGCTTATGATGTGCGCCCAGATGTTCGGCCCTGTCGACGACCGCGTGCTCGACTCCGCTGTTGCCGTGGAGCTCCTCCATAACGCCTCGCTTGTGCACGACGACGTCGTTGACGACTCCATGACTCGCCGTGGACGCCCTACTGTAAATGCCGTGTGGAACAACCACATTGCCGTTCTCGTGGGCGACTATTTCACCTCCTCGGCTATGCAGGCGGCCATTGCCACTGCCGACATCCGCATCGTCGATGCCCTCACAAAACTCGGCCGCAGCCTTTCTTTGGGCGAAATTGACCAGATTTACAATGCCCGCGAGCACTCTCTCGACAAGGAAAGCTACTTCCGCGTAATCGACTATAAGACAGCCTCGCTCTTCGTGGCAAGCGCCGAAATGGGATGCTTCGCAGCCAACGCCCCCGATGACTGCCGTGAGATTCTCTCCGGCTTTGCTCTCGCTTTCGGTCGCTGCTTCCAGATTCGCGACGACGTTTTCGACTACTTCGATTCCGAGACCGTAGGTAAGCCTACAGGCAACGACCTCCGTGAGGGAAAGGTGACCTTGCCCCTGCTCCATGCCCTTGAGATTGCGCCCGCCGATGAGCGTGAGGCCGCTCTCGAGCTCCTTGCCAAAGACGGGCTCGATGCCGTGCAAATCGCTTTCCTCCAGGATTTCGCCCGCCGAAACGGTGGCATTGAATACGCCTTTGCGGAGATGCGTCGCCTGCGCGACAGTGGCTGCGAGGCGCTGCGCAGGCTGCCTGTCCACCCCGTGGTCGACGAGCTTACGGCTCTCTTCGATTTCATAATTGACCGTAATTTCTGATGTCGGGCCGTCGTGACACCGTGCGGGGGCTGCGCGTCCTCCTTTGCCTCGCTATTGCGGTGCTTGCCGCCGCATGCGCCAACATGGGCCGCCCCGAAGGTGGCGCCCGCGATGAGACTCCACCCGTTTTCGTCCGCTCCGACCCCAAACCGGGGGCTACCGGCGTCGACAAGCAGCGCATAACAGTTATTTTCGACGAGAACATACAGCTCGAAGACGCTTTCACCAAGGTAGTGGTATCGCCCCCGCAGAAGCAGCCGCCCTCGGTGAGCGCTAACGGCAAGAGACTTACCGCCGAGTTCCGCGACACACTCCTCCCGGGCACAACCTATACCATCGACTTCGCCGACGCCATCAAAGACCTCAACGAAGGCAATATACTCGACGGCTTCGCGCTCGATTTCTCTACCGGCGACTCTATCGACTCGCTCCGAATCTCAGGCATGGTGCTTCAGGCCGAGAACCTCGAACCCGCCCAGGGCATGCTCGTGGGCGTATATTCAGCCTACACCGACACCTCGCTCACAACATTGCCTTTCGAGCGCATTGCCCGCACTAACCAGCTCGGGCAGTTCACTATCCGTGGCCTGCGCCCCGGCGCCTACCGCGTATTCGCCGTTAACGACCTCAATCGCGATTACCATTGGGACCGCTCGGAGGATGTCGCTTTCTACGACAGCCTTGTGGTGCCCTACGTTGAGCATATCGAAGTCAACGACACACTCTTTGCCTCAAACGGCGAAGACAGCATCGTTACCCGTCCGGGTGTGCGCTACATGCCCAACGACATCCTCCTCTCATGGTTCAACGTCGGGTATAAATCGTCGTACCTCAGCGACTACAAGCGCCCCGACCGCAGGCGTATAACCCTAACTTTCGGCGCTCCGCAGGATACCCTGCCGCGCGTTACCATTGCCGACGGTGCCCCGGGCATTGGCCGCGCGAGCGAAGAGTGGGCTCTGCTCAAGGCAAACGCCACCGCCGACACCCTCGAGTACTGGATTTCCGACCCCGAGGTGGTGGCAGCCGACTCGCTGCGCCTCGCCGTGAACTACCTCAAGACCGACACCGCCGACCGCCTTGTGTGGACGGCCGACACTCTCCGCTTCTTCTTCCGCGACCCCGACCGGAAGAAAAAGGAGAAGGAGAAAAAGAAACAGGAAGAAGAGGGTCCGCGTTTCACAGTCGACAGTATTACGGGCGACACCACATTCCTCCCCCCACCCGACATGGAGTACCTCACAATCCGTGCCGTGGGCTCATCGACTCAGGAACTCAACAAGCCTCTGATAATAGAGATGGCAACACCCCTGGCCGAAGTCGACAGCACCGGCGTGCATCTTGAGATGCTTGTCGACACCCTCTGGAAAGCCTTACCTTTCAAACTCGTTCCCGACTCGACCGACCTCTTGCTCAGGCGCCGGATCGACATGCAGTGGAGCGGAGGAGAGAAGTATCGCCTCACCGTCGATACCCTTGCCATGACCGGCATCTACGGCACATGGAACCGCCCATTCAAGCACGAGTTCACCGTCAAGCAGCCCGAAGATTACTCGAGCATGCGCTTTACACTGCCCGGCCTCGACTCCATTGCCTGCGTCGTTGAGCTGCTTACAAGTTCCGACACCCCGGCTTACCGGGCCTCGAAGCCCGCGGGAGCATCGTCGGTGCTCATACCCTTTGTGGCTCCTGGCACCTACTACGCCCGCCTTGTTATCGACACCAACGCCAACGGTAAGTGGGATACCGGTAACCCCGTAGAAGGCAGTCAGCGCCAGCCCGAAGAGGTGTACTACTTCGCCAAGAAACTCGAACTCAAAAAGAACTGGGACGTAGAGCAGACATGGCTCGTCGACGAACTCCCCGTCGACCTTCAGAAGCCATACGCCATAAAGAAAAACAAACCCAAGCTGAAACGCGGCGAGCAGCCCCCCGTCGACCCCGATGAGGATACCGACGGCTACGACAGCGAGTACAACCCCTTCGACCGCACAGGCCGCAGCAACCGCAGCAACAGCTCTAACCGCAACAGCGGCAACTCCGGCGCTTTCCGCCGCAACACCTTATGAAACACACCGTAACAATATACTGTGCCTCGGCGGCAAACCTCCCCGAGGTCTACATCAAGGCTGCCGCCGACCTCGGCACCGAACTCGCCCGTCAAGGCGCGGGCATAGTCACAGGCGCAGGCCGCACAGGCCTTATGGGAGCTGTGGCCGATGCCGCTCTCGCTGCCGGTGGCACTGTCACCGGCGTTATACCTTCTTTTATGGTAGAGCGCGGTTGGCAGCACACAGGCCTCTCGGAGCTCATCGTCACCGACGGCATGCACCGCCGCAAAGAAACCATGGCCGCCCTCGCTACGGCTGCCGTGGCGCTCCCCGGTGGCATAGGCACTTTCGAGGAGCTTATGGAGATTATCACCTGGCGGCAACTCGGCCTTTTTCACGGCAACATTGTTATATATAACGTCGACGGCTACTACGACCCGCTCCTGGCCATGCTCGACAGCGCCGTGGCCAAAGGCTTCATGCGCCCCGACCACAAACAGCTCTATACAGTGGCCAATACCCAAGCTGAAGTAATAGCCGCTGCCTTCGCCGCTCCCGCCGACATAAAATTCTCACCCAAGTTCTAAGTCGAAGTATACCTTTCACTTCATCTTTTTGCCTTTATCCTTATTTATATAAATAAATGGCCGCCGATTCGCTCAAGCACTACGATGCTCCCTCGCCGTGGAGCTACGACGCACCCGCCACTGTCGCCGTCAATCCCGACAGCGTGGCATTCGTGCCCTCTACGGTGCTTGTCGACTCTATCGCCGCCGACACGGTGCACGGCAGAATCCCCCATTTCATTACCGCCGAAGAAGCCGACAGCCTGCAGGTAGAGGCGCTCCTCGACAGCATAAGTGCTGCCGACCCGGGCATAGAGCTGCCCTCTGGAGCATCAGAGGGCATAGTGTCGGAAGCCGTAAGCCCCCACTACAGCCACAGCACACCCCTCACGGCTTTGCTCATGGGCTCCCTGCTCGTGTGCGGATTCAACGCCGCTGGCCTCCGCCGGGCCCTTAAATCGTATCGCCATGAAATCTGGAGCGTGCGCCGCCGCCCCAACGTTTTCGACGACGAGCGCGCCACAGGCCTCCCCGCCGCAGTGCTCCTCGCCCTCGTCTTTGTGGTATTCGCAGGCGTCGTGGCATACAACCTCCCCGGGCTTCCGCCCGCACCCTCCTTTGCCGGAGCATGCGCGGCCATGGCACTTACCGGTGGCTTCTACCTCTTCCACTTCCTTGCCTACAATGCCGTGGGCTATGCCTTCGGAACACGTGTCGAACGCCGCCGCTGGGTCGACGGTTTTCTTGCCACAACAGCCTATGCAGGCCTTCTGTTGGCTCTCCCGGCATTTTTGCTCATCTACAGGCCCGAGTGGCATGGTATTCTCCTAATTGTTTCTGTATCAATTTATTTGCTTGCAAAATTACTTTTTATAATCAAAGGCGTGCGAATTTTTTTTAAAGGATTCCGCTCTTTGCTTTATTTTATTTTGTATCTTTGCACCCTGGAAATTATTCCTGCTATACTGTTCTATCGAATCTGTTTTTATCTTCAGGGGCTTGATTACTGACCGCAGGCCGTCCTGAGCAAATATTTAAGAAGAGTGAAGATAAATAAAATACTCGTTTCCCAGCCGCAGCCGACCTCCGACAAGTCGCCTTACTTCGACTTGGCTCAGAAATACGGTGTGGAGGTTGTCTTCCGACCCTTTATCAAGGTCGAGGGGCTCCCTGCGAAGGATTTCAGGCAGCAGAAGGTAAACATCGCCGACTTTACCGCTATAGTATTCACTGCAAAAACTGCCGTTGACCACTTTTTCCGCCTCTGCGAAGAGACAAGGGTCACTATCCCCGTTACCCTAAAATACTTCTGCACAAGCGAGATGATTGCAAACTATCTCCAGAAGTACATCGTCTACCGCAAACGCAAGATTTTCGCTTCCAAGTCGGGCCGACTCATCGACCTCATCCCCACTATGCAGAAGCATAAGACCGAGAAATTCCTCATGGTGGTGAGCGACGTGAACAATGGTGCTGACACTCAGCTTCTTGCCGATAATAAGCTCAACGTTACCTCGGCAGCTATGTATCGCACCGTGAGCAACGACTTTGGGCCCGACGAGCCTTTCGACTACGACATGCTCGTTTTCTTCAGCCCCCAGGGTATCGACTCGCTGCTCAAGAACTTCCCCGACTTCAAGCAGGGCGACATGGCTATCGCTGCCCTCGGCGCCGCTGCTGCAAAATCGGTGAAAGACGCCGGCCTCCGGCTCGACATCGAGGCACCCTCGCCCGAGGCACCCTCAATGCCCGCAGCTCTCGACCTCTATCTTGCCAAGACTAACGGCATCCCCGAGTGAAAAAGCTCGGTCTTTATAAGAAAGAGAAACTTTGCTCCACCTGCGCCATCGACAAGCTCTTTGGCCCGGGCGGAGCTGATTTTTCGCGCCTCGCCTATCCACTGAGGGCTGTCGCGAGGCCTGATGAGGCGCGCAAGTCCGATGCCCCCGTGGCTTTCCTCATATCCGTGCCAAAGAAGCGCCTGCGTCATGCCGTCGACCGCGTGCAGATGCGCCGCCGCATACGTGAGGCCTACCGTCTCAACCACCGCGATTTTGCCACCGACCCCGCTCTGAGGCTCGACCTCGGATTCGTGTATGTGGCAAACGCAGTACTCCCTTACGCCACTGTCGAGAAAGCCATAAGGCGAATCCTCGAAGCCTTGGCCGAGAAATATCCGGCGCAGCAATGAGGCACATCTTAGCCTGCCTGAGAGCCGCCGCCGTGTGGCTCCTGTGCCTCCCCATACTTTTCTACCGCGCCTGCATATCGCCGCTCACACCCCCTTCGTGCCGCTTCACGCCCACATGCAGCCAATATGCCCTCCAGGCTATAAGGCGCCACGGCCCTTTCAAGGGCACATGGCTCGCCGTAAAGCGCATTTGCCGCTGTAATCCCTGGGGCGGCAGCGGCTACGACCCCGTGCCATGACTCCCGACCTGCATAACTTCGCCGATATACACACCCACAGAGGCACCGCCCCCGATGCCATAATGTCGGTGGAGCCTTCCGCTACCCTTACGGGCGACTATGGTTCGGCCTGGTACAGCGTGGGCATACACCCCTGGAGCACCTCCGACAAGGTGCCCGAAGAGTGGTGGGAGCACCTCGCGGCAATGCTCGCCGACCCGCGAGTGGTGGCAGTCGGTGAGGCCGGGCTCGATAAAAAGCGCGGAGGCTCGCCTGAGTATCAGGAAGAAGTATTCCGCCGTCAGGCCGCTCTCGCCGAGGCCGTGGGCAAACCGCTGATTATTCACTGCGTAGGCCGCTATGGCCGACTGATTGAACTGCATGCCGAGCTGCGCCCCTCGGTGCTGTGGGTTGTGCACGGCTTCACAGGCAAACCCGAGCTCGCGCGCCAACTCTCCGCCCGCGGTATAGGCATATCGCTCGGGCGCCGCGCTCCCGAGGGCGTGGGGGCAGTAGTGCCTGAGCAGCTTCTCTTCCGAGAAACTGACTAAAATCTGTAGCCCAAGCCTAACATCAGGTTCTGCGGGTCTTTGAAATTGCCCAAGCGGTACCCCGTGTTTATAAAAATGTGGCGGGTGACGAAAGTTTTCAGCGTAAGTGACTGGTAGAAACGCTTTTCTCCTGCGGGGCTCAGAGCATCGATTCCAAGCCCTACGTTAAGCGCGAAAATCGGCATGGTGAGTTCGGCGTGCGCCGAGAAGCCCGCGCGCAGTTGTTTGCCGAAAGGAGGACGGTAGAACTTTATATTCTCGTCGTAAGTATAGTCAACGATATAATCGTCGAGGGCAGCGTTCTCGTCGTACTGCAGGTCTATGGCCACGCCCGCGGCGAAATAGCGGTTGAGGCGCCGCATGGCAGCCCCCTGCACACCCGCCACCCCGAAGGTGCCGGGCACGAGCGTGTGCGGGTCCGTGGTGGTGATTATGCGTTTGCGCCCTGCGCCGTAGGCAGTCACGTCGAAAAACCATTTGCCGCGGTCAGCCTCCTCGGCAAGAGCCGGGTCGGGAGTCGCCGTCTGCTGCGGCTCTCCTAAGGCATACGCCACGCCTACCACCGCGCTCAGCGTGTTAACGCCCGTATTCGGTATCGACGTATTGCCGTTTGAGAAATGTCGGCCTGCCACACCGGCAGTGAGCGTCCAGCGGGGCGATAGCTGCCAGCCCAGGCGCAGACTTATGCCCATATGCGCCGTAACCGCCGTACTCACCGGCCGCCCTTCCTGAACGGCGTTGGCGTGCTTCCAGCCCATAGCCGCACCGAACTCCCACTCATAGCCCAAGCTGAGGCCGTGCCCGAAGCGGGCGAAAGGTGCGCCCTGATATACGTACACCGACACCGGCGTCCCTAAGAGATTGCCTGGAGTATATGCTGATGCACTCACCCCTATGCCTTGATATACACCGGGGTAGAGCTGCCCTTGCCGTGAGGTGGCGTCGAACGAGAAATCGGCGCGCAGGCCTCCGCCGAAAGCGCCGTCGACGGCTTGCGACTCCCTGTTGTGCCCACTCACATATGAGTTGGTGTGCACCACACCTCCGGCCATGGCCTCGGCACCGACGCGCCGGTGAAGAGGTCGCTGCCACCACTCGGGGATGCTGTCGGCATGGGCGCCAAACGCCGCCATAAGGCCGAGAGCGAGACTAAATTTCCGTAACGACAAGTTCATATTCAGTAGGTTCTGTGGCGGTGCACGTTGCTTCCAATAGCGTTAAGTCGCCCGTGACCGGTGCGCGCAGCAGTAGTGCAAGACGCACTCCAATGCAGCTGTGGTAAACTAAGCACTCGGCTTTGACCTTTGTCTGCGGCGGTACGGGTACAGGCAGTATAGCCAGGCGGTCGAAGTTACCTGAGGTATAAGAGGTCTCGTGGCCGAGAACGATTTCCTTTTCAGGCCCGAGTTCCCACTCGCCTCCATTGCACACAGGCAAGGGGAGGGTGAGTCTCAGGGCCTTGGCCCATGAGGCCGCGGGCTTCACCTCAATCTTCCCGACTTCATTGAGAAAAGGCCTCAGTTCAAGGATTTGAGATAGCGGTGAGCCGTTCACGAAGCTTTCAGTGGTGGTCGATACCTTGTAGCGGGGTTTGACTGCCGCCTCATCCCAGAAATAGTCGCACGAAACCACCTCGAAAGGCTTTCCGGGCTCTATCGTAATATCAATGAACTCAACCTTGTAGGAGTAGGTGAGCCGCAGCCGCGCGTGCGCTTGTAAATCAAGTGTCGATTGTGTGGATTCGATGCGTATCTCCCGCCCCTCGATATATACGTTGTAGGTCAGAAAAGGGCTGTCGTACGAAATCCTGGCAACTTCCGAAGCCGGGCTGTCGCGGTAGATAACCTTGCCCGCGGCATTGTAGTAGGTGTGCGGGTCGCCGCTCGAGTAGGTCTCGAAGTTTATCTGCTCGAGCATACGCGGCTGGAAGCGGATGCTTGCCGCGCCTCCGTCGCCGGCGATAGTAACCTCGCTCGACGAGAGGAGGTCGTCGTTCACAAAAACGTCGGAGTTGCACCCCGCCATAAAAAAGGCGGCGATTATCAGCAATATGGAGGAGAGTGGACGTGAAATCATGGAGTGGTTTATTTGCGACTCCAAAGTTATGAATTATTTACTTGAAAAGCAAATCAGCGCAGCCCGAGCTGCTGGCGCACCGACTCCTCGTGTATCGCCGCAAGCACCGTGCGGATAAACTCAGGCGCGAGCCCAAGGGCTGCTGCCGCCTCCACACGGCTCTCCATAAGCGCACGGTAGCGCCCCGGCTGCACCACAGGCATGCGGTGCGTGTGCTTGTAGCGCCCTATCTCACGCGACACGCGCATGCGGCGCTCCAGAAGTTCGATGAGCTCATCGTCGATAGAGTCGATTTCGCGCCTGAGCTGCTCGAGGTTCTCTCCGCCCTCGGCCGGTGTCGACGGCTTCTGCAAGCCCTCAAGAATCTCGGCGAGCTCGGCAGGAGTCACCTGCTGTGCCGCATCGCTGAGCGCGCACTCGGGCGAGCAGTGCGATTCTATTATAAGCCCGTCGAAACCCATGTCGAGAGCCTGCTGGCTAAGCGGTGCTATGAGCTCGCGGCTGCCCCCGATGTGACTCGGGTCGCAGATTAGAGGCAGCGAAGGCAAACGCCGGTGAAGCTCTATGGGTATGCGCCACAGAGGCGGGTTGCGGTAAATTGACTTTCCGTAGGAACTGAACCCGCGGTGAACGGCGCCGAGCCTGCGTATGCCCGCGCCCGCGATGCGTTCGAGGGCCCCTATCCACAGCTCTATGTCGGGGTTCACAGGGTTCTTGACGAGCACCGTGAGGCGCCCGCGCACATCTTCGGGCAAGGCGGCAATGGCATCGGCAATCTCCTGAACGGCAAAGGGGTTGGCCGACGTGCGGGCACCTATCCATATACCGTCTACCCCCGAAGCAACCGCCTCGGCGAGGTGTCGCCCGTTGGCAACCTCCGTAACCGTAGCCATGCCCGTCGCCTCCTTCACCTTGGCGAGCCACGCCAGTGCCGGGCTTCCTATGCCCTCGAAACCGCCCGGCTTGGTGCGCGGCTTCCACACTCCGGCGCGGAAAATAGTTATGCCCGCACGTGCAAGGCCGCGCGCAGTGGCAAGTGTCTGTTCAAGGCTTTCGGCAGAGCAGGGGCCGGCAAGCACAAGCGGTGTGTCGGAAGCCTCCAAACCGAAGAGGGGAGCGATGTTTTCGATATTCATGTCGCAAAATTACTCAAAATATCCGTGCGGCGGAACTTCGCGCGGCCATTCATTGTTATTGATTGTGTGACGTTGATGCTTATGGGCTTCTTAAAGTTTTTTAACACCGAATTTTCGGTTTAATTTGCTAAATTTGCACCGTATAAATCATCCTACAGTCACACTAAATACAATATTTACAAAAACATAATCACATCGGCTCAGCCACAATAATACACATAACTTTCAATTTATTCCGCCGAGAGGCGGCCGGGTCGCGGAGCTCCTCCGTCCCCGATTTTTTCTTCTCCTCGGCACGTCCAACTTTTCCAATAAGAAAAAACCTTCAATAAATTTATATTATGGATTCCAATTCCAACGAAAAGAAACCTAAACGCCCGCGCATCGGGCAGCCTTTCCGCACACCCGAAGAGGGCAGCGACGGAACAACACCCCGCTTCCAGCGCAGCAACGACGACCGCAGCGACGACGCCGCAGGCGAGCACCGCTACCAGCCACGTCCCTATCAGCCCCGTCCCTACCAGCAGCGCCCCAACAACAACTACAACAACCGACAGGGAGGCTACAACAACAATTACCAGCGCCCCTATCAGCCGCGTCCCTACAACGCCCCCAACCCCGCCGACGGTGCCGAGAAGCCCGAAGGCCAGCAGGAGGGTAACAACGGCTACCAGCGCCCCTATCAGCCTCGTCAGCAGCGACCCTATAACAACAATGGCGGCGGTTACAACAACGGCCCCCGTCAGCAGCGACCCTATAACAACAACGGCGGCGGTTACAACAATAACCGTCAGGGCGGTTACAACAACAACCGCCAGGGTGGCTACAACAACGGCCCCCGCCAGCAGCGACCCTATAACAACAACGGCGGCGGTTACAACAACAACCGTCAGGGCGGTTACAACAATAACCGTCAGGGTTACAACAACAACCGCCAGGGTGGCTACAACAAGAACCGCCAGCAGAACGACGCCTTCCCCGCTCGCGGAAAGAGCTTCGTGCCCCGTCCCAAGCGTGTTGAATACGAAATGCCCGAAATCAACCCCGACGAGCAGATTCGCCTCAACAAATATATGAGCAACGCAGGCCTCTGCTCGCGCCGCGAAGCCGACGAATTTATCCAGCAGGGCCTCGTAAAGGTTAACGGACAGGTGGTCACCGAACTCGGTACAAAAATAACCCACAACGACGTTGTTGAGTACGACGACAAGGTGGTTACCCTCCAGAGCAAGTGCTACATCCTGCTTAACAAACCCAAGGATTGCGTCACCACAAGCGACGACCCCAACGGACGACTCACCGTTATGGACCTCGTGAAAGGCGCTTGCCCCGAGCGTATCTACCCCGTAGGACGCCTCGACCGTAACACCACCGGCGTGCTCCTCCTCACCAACGACGGCGACCTCGCCTCCAAGCTCACACACCCCAAGTTCGTAAAGAAAAAAATATACCACGTATGGTGCGACCGCGACATCTCGGAAGACGATATGCAGCGCATAGCCGACGGTATCGAGCTTGAAGACGGCCCCATCCATGCCGACGCGATAAGCTACGCTACAGAGACCGACCGCAACCAGGCCGGCATCGAGATTCACTCAGGCCGCAACCGCATTGTGCGCCGAATCTTCGAGTCGCTCGGATACCACGTTGTGAAGCTCGACCGCGTGTACTTCGCAGGCCTTACTAAGAAAAACCTGCCCCGCGGCCGCTGGCGCTACCTCACCCAGGAAGAGGTCAACTACCTCAAAATGGGCTCCTTCGAGTAAACCTACCCTCTGAAGCCCGGTATGAAGACTGCGCTTTACACCATAGCATTGCTCGTGGTGTCGAACATCTTCATGACCTTCGCCTGGTACGGGCACCTCAAGCTTCAGCAGCTAAAATTTATCGGCAATGACACGCCGTTAATCATAGTGATACTCCTGTCATGGGCGATAGCCCTGGCGGAGTATTGCTTTATGATACCGGCTAACCGCATTGGCTTTGCCGATAACGGAGGCCCCTTCACTCTAATGCAGCTCAAGGTCATTCAAGAAGCCATAACGCTCACCATATTCACCGTTTTCACAGTACTCTTCTTCAAGGGCGAGGTTCTGCAGTGGAACCACTTCGCAGCTTTCGGCTGCCTAATAGCCGCTGTCTACCTCGTGTTCATGAAGTAATAAAAAAATGCCCTCCCGTGATTCGTGCGCAGGAGGGCATTGCTATATTCTGTAGGCTGCGGGGCTTATCGCATCAGGAAAGCGATGTGGCCGGGGATATCGCCCGTGGTGGCAGTCCATTTGAGCTTGCCGCCCTTGGTGTAGCAGCGGATTTCGCCCGACGACACATAGTTGCGAGCGTCGGTGATGAAGATGTCGCCCGTGGCAGGCTGCACCGCAAGTGCATACGGAGCCATGATAGTGCTCTCGGTGCCGTCGGTTATGAAGTCGGCGCCGCGTGTGCAGGTCTTGGTGTCGATAGTGCCGTAGAGATTCACGGCGTTCCACGATGCGTCGTAAACCGTAGCGTAGTAGTAGATAGTATTGCCCGCAATGGTGAGGTTGGTGCAGGGCAGATCGAGAGCTTTGGGCTCGCCGTACTTGCCTGCGCCCTCGCGGGTGAGCTTGTAGAGATTCGAGGGAATCTCGGAGTAGTTGCCGCGCGAGCTTACCCACATGTTGCCCTCATCGTCGAGGCGCAGGTGGTGCATGTTCACGTCCACGGCGATGCTGCCCGTCATGGTGAAGTCCGACAGACGCACTACCGAGATAGTGTTGTCGTAGTCAGGAGCCTGGAACTGGCCCGAGTTGGCAACGTAGAGATAGCCGTCGGCAATAACCATTTCCTCGGGCTGGAGACCGACAGAAACCTTGCCGGTGATTTCGAGAGTGCGGGTATTGAAGCGAACGATAGAACCGCAGTCGCCCTCACCGCCCACAAACGAGCTCACATAGGCGTTGTCACCGTCGAAAGCTATGTAGCGGCACGAGGCGATGTCAACCTGACCGATGCGGATTGCGGTAGCGGCGTCCATAACCTCTACCTTGTTCGAGCCGTTGACCACGGCATAGAGGCGACCGTCGTGAACGGCGATATCGTTGCCAGTGTCACCTAACTCGAGAACGGCTGTAGGGTTACGCTCGGCATAGAGGTTGCGCACATACCATGCCTTCGAGTAATCATAAAAATCGATAGTACATTTGTTAGAACCCATGTTGCCCTCGTTGAGCACATAGATGCCGGCCACCGGGCCTTTGCTGTCGGGTTGCTCTTCGGCTATGGGTTGGTAATCAGCCGGAATAATCTCCGGATCATCGTTGTTGCAAGAGGCTGCTCCTGTTGCAAGAACTGCAAAAATGAGAAGGTGCTTAAGTTTCATAAATGTGCTATTGTTGAAAACGACCGCAAAATTAACTAAAATTTCCGAGATATCTAAGCCATGAGCCCCACAAGTCAGACTCGTCAGACCTGGTTCTGCTGATTATACCGCACTTTCTATAGCAACTTTGAGCTTCTCAACATCAAGCCCTCTTTTGTAGCACTTTTTAAGTGATTTCTTGAACCTATTTGAATAGGATAGACTGTAGCTCATATGCCGAGAATTTGCTGGAACATCTCATCGACATCTTTGCACGAAGTCACCCGGCCACCCTTTACATCTTCATAAGCCTCTTCAATGCCGCTCTTTTTGGGTGTCTTCGCGGCTTTGGCGATAGAAACCCCATCGATGGCATTAAGAATCTTCTTGAGATGCGGTAGTATTGAAATATCTTCAACGTTGATTGTCAGCTGAGTCATGGCCAAGTGGTTTTTGATTTTTATTAAACTGCCTTTCAATTACAAATTTACAACAAATATTTGATATTTGAAGTTCTAAGGTAAAAAAAGAGTTGGCGCCCCGGGTAGTTTGCATCACTTGGCTTAATTCGCTAACTTTGCACTACCAAAAGAACTCTGACTATGAAAATTGTAGTTTACGATAAAGCTCAGGTACACGCCGAGTTGCTACCCTTGAGCTACACACGCCCCGTGGGCGCTATCCGCATTGGCATCGATACAATTGCCGAGAAGTGGCAGGCATATATCCCCGGCACATATTCCTGGCGTCCGGCCGCTGCCTATCTTGCCGAGATTTTCCCCGAAGAACCTGAGGCCGACCTCTTTATAGCAGGCGACCTTATCCCCGACGCCGCCCTCGCGGAGGCAGTCACCGCCCTCGGCGCCGACGAGCGCCTCATGGCAGGCGAACTCGAAATAGCTTACCGTGGCACGGGATCAAATATAGTGCAATACTCCGGCCCGGTAAACTCTGTGGCGCATCTCTACGACATTTTCCTCATGAACGGCCAATGCCTCCAAGCCGATTTCGAGCGCATTACCCGCAACCGCACGTCGGCAGAGCTTAGCTCTACAAACGTCGTTATCGGCGACCCCTCGAAAATTTTCCTCGAAGAGGGCGCCCGCGTCGAAGGAGCTTTTATCAACACCACCGGCGGCCCCGTCTATATCGGCGCCAACGCCGAGATTATGGAAGGCTCAATGCTCCGCGGCCCCATAGCTCTCTGCGAGCACGCCGTTGTAAACATGGGCACCAAAGTGTACGGCGGCACCACCCTCGGCCCATGGTGCAAAGTAGGCGGCGAGCTCAACAATGTGGTCATGCAGGCATATTCCAATAAAGCCCACGACGGCTTTCTGGGCAACGCCGTTATAGGGCAGTGGTGCAACATCGGTGCCGGTGCAGTAGCCTCGAACCTCAAGAACGACTACACGCCCATTAAACTCTGGAACTACCCCGCAGGCCGCTTCCTTCGCACAGGCCTCCAGTTCTGCGGCCTTATCATGGGCGACCACTCCAAGGCAGGCATCAACACCATGTTCAACACCGCCACCGTGCTCGGTGTAGGAGTGAACATCCACGGCTCAGGCTTCCCCCGCAATTTCGTGGCATCGTTCAGCGAGGGCTCAACGGCAGGCTACTCCGACGTGTCGATGACAAAGTTCTTCGACATCGCCGCACGCATGATGTCGCGCCGCGGCGTCGAGCTCACCGAGGCCGACAAACGCATGTTCTACGCCATACGCGAGGCGGCGGAGGCTTACAAGTAAACGAATCCGTTCTGTCGGCAGAACGATATTCGCTGTTTTTTTGTTCTGCGCACAAAACAATATTGAAAAAATACCGGCGGCATCTCATCGCGAGGTGCCGCCGGTGCTACGTATGGAAAGATATTATATGGCCTTATTTCACTATCAGGCGCTCGCTTATGCTGCGGCCCTCGTGCTCATAGCGCACAAGGTAAAGGCCGGCTGAGAGCAACTCCACATTTACTGTTGTCACATCGCCATCGGCTTCGGCAGTAAGGGCGAGAGCTCCGGCTGCCGAGTAAATCTCTATGCGCCCTTCGGCGGCAACCTTGAAGTAGCTGCTTGCCGGGTTGGGGTAGAGCTTCACCTCGCGCACGGCAACGTTTTCCACGCCTGTGGGGTAGTAGGTGGTGAAGGTGTGCACCGCATCGGTATAGGCATTGTCACCTGTCGTGTGGCCAAGGCGGTACTCGTAGGTCGTGTGGTAGTCGAGGCCCGTAAGATTGGCCTCGTAGGTGGTGGCTGCAGCGCGGGGAGCGCGGGCACGCACGGCTGCTGCTGCGGCGGTATTCTCGTTTTCGAAATAGTCTTCCACGGGCAGAATCTCACCTTCGTAGTCAATCCACTCTTCGTCGCCCTGCTTGCGGTACTGCAAGGTGTGGCCGCCGAAGTGCTCGTCGAGGAAGAGCTCTATGTCGGCCTTGCGGAAGACTTCCGGAACAGCCTCCTCGGCAAAGTCATAGGCGCTAACGTCGAGCCCGATTTCGGGAGTGAAGCGTATGGTGGCCGATTCATGGGTAGGCGCTACCTCATGCTCTTCGGGATAGGTGACAGCCACAGGGATTTCTTTAACGGCGTAGGGGAACTTGCTGCCAAGACCCATAAGAACATAGTGCTGCTTGATGGGGGTGAATACCTCATGAGGCGTTACGTTCCAGTCATATTTGAAATTCTGAATACCGTTGGCAACAGCCGTTGTCGGCTCCTTGATGGCGTCCCACACAATGTGCTTGTCGGCATCGAGTGCTTCTGCCAACGAATAACCGTTGCCGGCTGCCGCCATGCTGTTGATGCTCGGTCCGAGTACGAGTTCCTCAAATGCCGCAGGAGTATAATTGCCTATTATGCGGCGCTCCAGGGTCTCAACACCGTCTTCAAGTGTCAGTCTCTTGAGATTGGAGCAGGAAGAGAAGCAGAATGCAGGGATTGTTTTTACACTGCCGGGTACCGTGACTTCCACAAGGCCGGAGCCTGAGAAAGCGCTCTCTCCCATGCTTTCAAGACCCTCGGGGAGCTCTATCGCTTTAAGAGCCGTCGTGCCGTTGAAGCTCTGAGTGCCTATGGTCTTCAATGTCGAGGGCACGCGCACTTCCTCTATGCGGGAGTTGTACCAGAACATATAGTCGGGTACAGCCTCGATGCCGTCCTCTATATAAACCTTTGTGAAGCCCTTGGCATAACCGAAAGTATATGTTCCGTAGGTAACGCCGCTTCGGAGAGTGAGGGTATTGTCGGGCACATCGAGCGTTGTGGCTCCGAAACCGTTCTTGCCAAGATAGCTGAGCTTATCGCTGAGCTTTATAACGCCACCGAGGTCGCCGTAGGTTGCAAAGCACTCGTCGCCGAGGTATTCGAGATTGGCGGCGGTGAAATCAGGCAGCTTAATTCTGTAGCTGTTGTCGAAGGCTCGTTTGCCGAGCCGGGTTACTTTGTCGGTGACAAGCGGGCAGCTCGTCATCCAGCCGTTGAAGGCGGAGTCGGGGATTTCGGTAATCTTACACTCTCCTTCGCCGGTAAGTTGAAGCTGGGTGATATTTGAGTTATAGAACACACCGGCGCCGAGGCTCTCTACCGATGTGGGCACATTTACCACCGACACAAAATTCTTGGTCGAGGCAAAAGCATAGCGGCCAAGGTGCTTGATGTGCATGGCCGGGGCATCGTTGGGCGCTACGAGCGTCACAATGTACTTCAGGTTGGTGGCATTATTGCCGGCGCCAATGTTGATAAAGGCGAAGTCGCCAATGCCCGTCACCTTGTACTCGATGTCATCGTAAGTTACGGTTACAGGTATGCGTAGCATTATGGCGATACTCGAAGTCGCGTCGGGGAGCACATACGGGGTCTGCAGGTTGAAAGCAAAGGCCGCGGGAGTGTCGCCGGGGTATGCCACCTCTACCTCGCTGTTCTTAGTCGAGGTCACACAGTACCAATAGTCGCCCACCTGGAATTTTGTGCCCACGCTGGCAGGCTCTTTAATCTCTTCGATGTTGGCGAAGTCGCTCCACCCGGTGGCGTTGCGGTAGGCGTCGGCGCTTCCGGCAGGAACGTGCAGTGTGGCGTCGGCCTTGATGCCTGCAAAGACTCCGGCGGGAATAGCGGGCGGTGTCAGACGCTCAACGGTGAAATCGCTCATCAGGTAGCAGCCGCTGAAGGCATACTCGCCTATCTTGTTCACTGTGGCCGGAATGGTGTAAGAGCTGATGCCGGTGCCTGCGTAGTAGGCATCGGGAATATACCCGAAACCCTCGGGGAATGGCACCGCCGAAAGACCTGCACAGCTGTCGAATATCGACACGCCGGTGAGGTCGGTGGGCTTCCAGTCTGCCGGGAAGATTGCCTGCGAGAGGTAGTCGCAACCGGCAAAAGCGCGGTCGCCGACATAGGCCAGGGCGCCACCGTTGACAATCACTGTGGCAAGGTTGGTGGCGTTCTCAAAGGCCTTGTCGCCTATATACGAGAGCGAGGCTGCCGAGAAAAAGCGCACGTTGGAGCCCTTGAAAGCTCCGTCGGCAACGCCAAGCACGCTGTAGTTGGCACCTCCGTTGCTCACGGTGGCAGGAACATCAACAAAATCGCTTGTGGCGCCGATTACTTCCACGGCATTTTTGCTTGAGTTGAGCACGCGATAGGTGACGCCGTTGGCGGTAAAGGTCTCGCCCGATGCCGCGGCGGGTTCGGCATAGAGCTCTTTCCAGCTGTTGTCGCCACCGCTGAAACTTGTGAACATCCACCCGTCCACACTCCCTTCGCTGAGCTCACGTGATGAGGCGCCTAATGGCGAGTAGCCGAATTCCTCGTCGAACGAATCCTTGCACCAGTAGCTCCAATAGCCGCTGTACCAGCCCGATTGCCAGATGTCATCGGCATCGTAGGCCGTCCATGAGTCATAGTTGTAAGCTGTTGTGGTCACCGCCGAGGTAGAGTGATCAGGTGTGTGGATCTCGCCGTCTTTCACGAGGGCTATGTTGCGGTCGCAGTCGGCATCCCAGCCGAACCCGGCAACGGTGTAACCCAAGTCGGTGAGGTGGGTGAGGAAGTAGAGCTGTGGGTTCGAGGCCACTACGGCGTTTATCATGTCGATACCGTATTTGGTGCCGTCGTAGCGGTAGCCGAAGACGCGCGCATAGTTTTCGCCTGCGCTGTTCCACTGTATTACAAGATAGGAAGCCTGCGAGCCGCTCCCGCTCCAGTTTTCTACCAGTGAGGCATCGAAGCCCTGATCCTCGCCGTCGGGAGGCGTGGGGTTCATAAGGTCGTCGTCGCTCGTCAACGCGGCTGCTTTCATCGGGGCGACCGGCCCGGGCCACGGCTGGCCCTGCACGGTGCGGGCGTTGGCCGTCGGCATAAGGGCGGCCAATGCAAGAATTGTGGTAAAAAGTTTATTCATATGCTTGTATAGCTGGTTGATAAAGAATCCGTTATCAACAACCATGCAGCCTGCTTCAATAGTCAGGCACCTCTTTGTGGGGATGTGGGATAGGCCGGAGCAACCACTCCTGCCATACAGCTATACCGGTCTGCCGCCAGTGGTATACTGTGGCTCGACCATAATAATGTACCCTTAGCTTAAATCCTCGTAAGCAATGCCCGGCAGATATTCACCGGCAACAGGTTGTAGCCATTGGCTTACAGGATAGGTCTTCCGGCTTATCTCCTCGGAGGCTTCGCCTTCCCACGGCGCGGGAGTTGGTTCTCTCGTGGGCCGCAGTGGCATTGTGAAGCTCCTCAGGCGGAGAAATACGGCAGCGGGACTGCCGGGGATTCTGACCCCGTTCCCTGCCGACGACTCGCTCGTCGGCCGACCCTTGCGGGTCGCTTCCTGTAAGTGTGTCGCAATGACAGCGCAAAGTTATGAATAATTTATCTCTCTACCAAAAAATTATGACTCCGGCGGATATTGCCCGGGGGTGCAGCCGAACATCGCCGCGAAGCATTTCGAGAAGTACGACGACGAGCTGAACCCTACCATATACATCACCTCGCTCACCGAGAATTTCTTCTGTTCGAGCAGCACGGCAGCCTTGCGCAGGCGCGTCTGGCGTATGTAGTCGACCGGCGGCACACCCATGTATTTCTTTATGAGGCGGTAGAGCGACTTTGCGGGGAGGTCGACCGCGCGGCAAAGGAAGTCAACATTAAGGTCGGGGTTCGAGATATTGTTCTCTATCACCTCCGTAACCTTGGCGAGCTGCTTCTCGGCGGCACTCTCGGCAGCGCTTTCGGCAGCAGCGGTGGTGCCGCTGTCGTCAGAGGGTATCTTGCTGCGGTTGCGCCGCGAGCGCTCGAGAAGCTGCCGCACCTTGGCTGTGAGCACTGGTGTCTCGAAGGGTTTGGGCATGAATGCGTCGGCACCGGCGCTTATGCTCTCGCTGTGCACCTCGGGGCTGTCGTTGGCCGTGAGCAGAAGTATGGGCACCCCGGCCATGGCGGTGTTGGCGCGAAGGCGGCGGCACATCTCAAGACCCGACATCACCGGCATCATCTCATCGGCTATGATGAGGTCGGGGCGGAAACTTGCAGCCACGGCGAGGGCGGCCTTGCCGTTAGATGCCACAGCGCAGTTGCACTCGCCCGAGAGTACCGACGATATAAACGCGGCTATCGAGCGGTTGTCGTCCACAATAAGCACGCGCGGGCGGCGGTCGCTCTTGCCGGCACCTTCTTCGGCATTGGCGGCTGTCTCTTCCGAGGCCTCGTCGCCCATGGGCAGACGCAGGCGGAAGGTCGAACCCTCGTCAACGCGGCTCTCCACGCTCACCGTGCCGCCGAGCAGGGTGGCATACTGCCGCACAAGGTAGAGGCCTATGCCCGTGCCCTCGCGGCTGCCTGCCGTGCGCGGCGAGCGGTACATGCGCTGGAACACGAGCGACAGCTCTTCGGCGGGTATGCCCACGCCGTCGTCGCTGACGTCAACGGTGAAATAATCGCCGTCGCGGGCTACCGAGAGTGCCACGGTAGCGCCCTCACGGGTATATTTTATGGCGTTGGAAATGAGGTTGCTGACAAGCGACTCGAGTTTCACGGCATCGATGCGCACATAGATGTGTGGCTCGGGTGCGGTGAACACAAAGTTGCGAGCCTCGACGGTCGAGCGGCGGTAGCTGTCGAATATGTCGCGGCAAAATTCCACGGCATCGATGCGCGAGTAGATGAGCATATTCTCGTTGTGCAGCTCCATGCGGTTTATCTCCACCGTCTGGTGTATGAGCGAGTTAAGTTTTATGGCGTTCTGGTAGGCCGTGTCTATGTCGGCCTTGGCCTCATCGGCGCCCTCGCCGGTGCGTATCTTGCTCAGAGGCCCTATGATCATTGAGAGAGGTGTCTTGAGCTCGTGCGAGATATTGGCAAGGAAGAACATGCGGTTTTCAACCGTGGCGAGCACGCTGGCGCGCTCGAGCTCCTCGATGCGGCGCTGCTGGCGCCGCCGTTGCCACATTACCAGGGCCGTGACAAGTGCCATGGCGGCTATGAGATATAAGGCGATGGCAGTCTTGGTGAGATACCATGGGCGGGCAACGTTGATGTTCACGCTGCGGCGGCTCGACGGCACTCCGGCCACGGCAAGTTCGAGCGTGTGTTTCCCCGAAGTGAGGGTGGTGAAGCCTATGCTGTTGCACCCCTGGGCGAGAAGTTGCCAGGTGCTGTCGTTGTCGAGGCGGTAGCAGAAACGAAGGTAGCGGCCCGGCGAAAATTCGTCGGTAGAGAGGTCTATGCTCACGTTGCGGTTGTGCGCGGGCAGCTCGGGGAGGCTCTCCTGGCCGGGGATTACAGTGGCGCGGGTGTCGCCTTCGGTCATGGTCACGCTGCCTAACTCGCTTTGGTAGTGCTCGGCAAGAAGTCGCCCCGGCTCTACGAGCACTATCTCGTCGTCGGCGCCGAGTATTGCCATTTGCGACTGCGGGTCAAAGTAGATTGCCGTGTAGTTCTTGGCGGGCAGGGCAAGCAGACGAGCCTCCATATCGGCAGGGTCTATGCTGAACACGGCCGCCGAAGTCGCAACCCACAGTTGCCCTTTTATTATTCCCATGGCCTTTACCGATTCATCGCCGGTGCCGAAGGGGAAGCGTGCAGGCCGCGATTCTATGGTGCCGTCGGGTTCCATATATACAACTCCGCCGTAGAATCCGCACCAGAGCCCTCCCCCGGGTGCCGGGCAGAGCATTACGGGCTCTTCACCGGTAATCTCGCGCACCGGCACACGTGTGAGCGCCTGCGTACGGCTGTCGATGCGTGTGAGCGCCGAGTCGCGGAAGTGCAGAACCCACTTGTTGCCGTCGCTGTCCTGCACCATTTGCCCTATGAGGTCGTTGGCAATTGCACCCCCGAGGGTCGAGAATACGGTGTCGGCGGTGTGTGTGGTGCCCTCACGGTGGAAACGGTCGAGCCGTTCGCGGAAAATGCCACCGAGATAGCCTGCCACCCAGAGACTGCTGTCGGCCGCATCCTCGAGTATGCCGTAAGCCCAGTTGGCGTTCAGGCGGTGACGGCGGTCGGCCATGCGGTGATTCACAAAGCGGGCCTTGCCGCGCTCGTAGATGTTGATGCCGCCGTCGGTGGCGACGCGCAGCTCGCCGTCAGATGATTCCATGATGTCGCGTATGCGGTTGTGCGATATTCCTCCGTCGGCGGGCATGAACCACTTGGCTTTCTCGCCGCCGCCAAGACGGATGAGGCCGTTGGTGCCACCGAGCCACAGGTAGCCCCGGCTGTCGCGAAGTATATTGTAAACCTGCTGCCCGGCGCCACTGCCCGTGAGGTCGGCGATAGGGAACACGCGCACCGGCGACCACGGGTCAACGATACTCAGCCCTACCTCGGTACCGCACCACACATTGCCTTCGCTGTCGACCTGCAGCGACCACACCACATTCGACGCTATCGACGAGGGCATGCGCGAGTCGTGGCGGAAGACTGCAACCTTCCCGCCCGGCCCGAACTCAAGCAGCCCGTGGTCGGTGCCCGCTATAATGGCGCTGTCGGTCAGTGCGAGCGATTTCACTATATATCCTTCCGACCCCGCCACAACGCTCGTCGCCCCGGTGCGGGGGCTGTGGCGTAGCAGTGCCCCCTCTGTGCCGAGGTAGATTTCCCCGGAGGGAGCCTGCGCGAGAGCGTTCACAAAAAGGTTGCCGGCGGCCGGTGCATAACCGCTGCAGTTCAAAATCCGTGCGTCGGAGAGGCGCCGGTCAAGAGCCACAGCGCCGTTGTATGTTCCCACATACACCGTACCCTCGGCGCTGCGCAGAAGGCTGTACACGGCGCGGTGGGGCAGTAGAGGAGTGAGGTCGGCAATGGCTCCGCTAACTATGTTATAGGAGCGCAAGCCCGAGAGAGAACCTATGAGAAGTGTATCGCCGTCGAGCAGCAGTGAGCGTATCTCGCGCGGGAAATCGCCCTCAACCCACGTCACTTCGCCCTTGTCAGGGTCGAGCATGAAAAGCCCGTCGTTGCAGCCTGCATATATGCGGCCGTCGGGAGCCTCGGTCATGGCATATACCTGCGCCTGGAAAGTCCACCCCTCGCACCGCGCGGCGTAAGCCTGATAGCCGTTGAACTCGTAGAGCCCCGAGGTTGTGCCTATCCAGTTGCGCCCCGAGCTGTCGCGGAAGATGTCGAAAACCGCGTTGGGCTTGCTGCCTATATCGTAGTTGAACCAGCACAGACCCTTGCCCGGCGACATGCCCGCCGCGCCGGGGAGCAGCCCCGCAACAAGGAGCGCGAGTATGATGAGCCTCCGTATCATTTGACGCGTGAGAGATCGGTGCCGGCAGGCGTCTGGAACATCGAGAGGCCAAATTCACCCACTACGGCGTAAACATGGTCGAAAATATCGGAAGCTATGCCCTCGAACGGCGTCCAGTCTACATTGGTGATAAAGAAGTAGAGCTCTATGGGCAGCCCCGACGGCGTGGGCTCGAGTTGGCGCACTATCGTCGTCATCTTATGGTTCACGTCGGGGTGAGAGGCAAGGTAGGCCGCCAAATAGCGGCGCAGAAGTTGCAGATTCACCACGCGCGCAGCCTGCTCGGGCTCTATGCCCTCAAGCCAGCCTTTGGCGCGGAGCGACTCGAGCTCTTCGGGCGTGCAGAAGCGTATGGTGTTGATGTCGATGTAGATAGGCCTCGTCACGCGGCGTCCGCCCGAATCGCGCATCGGCTGGTAGTTGCGGAACGACGATTTTATGAGCGTGTAGGGCGGCACGGTCGACACCGAGTTATCCCAGTTCTTGACCTTTACGGCAGTGAGAGTCACCTCGAGCACCTCGCCGTTAACATCGTTGGCCTTGGTCTCTATCCAATCGCCTCGGCGCAGCATATTGTTGGCCGTGAGCTGGATAGAGGCCACGAGCCCCAGTATAGTATCCTGGAACACCAGCATGAGCACCGCTGCCGAGGCACCCAAGGCTGCGATTATCACCGTAGGGCTCTTGCCTATGAGTATGCTCAGCCCTATGATTGTCCCGATGCAGATAAAGATGAGCTTGAACATCTGGAAAACACCCTTCACGGCATACATGCGAAGCTGTGGCCGCTTGAGGAAAGCCGTGTAGAGGTTGCCCGTGACTATCACAAGTATACGTACAAAAGCCCACAGTATGTAGAGAGAAGTCAGCGCCGATAGCCACCGCAGCGACGAGGGCGTCTCGCCGAAGAGACCCGGCAGAAGCCAGTTCACAGCCATGGCAGGCGCCAGTTGCGACACTGCCCGAAGCATCCGCGGGTCAAGAAGGTCATCGTCCCACTCCGTAGGGCTGCGCAGAATAACCCGCTCGACTATTCTCAGCAAAGTCTTGCATATATAATAAACCGCCACCGAGCCCGCGGCTATAGCCACCAAGAGCAAAGTGTTGATTATCGCGCCGCTGAAGCTGCCCGTGATATGTTCGTGCAGGAAAGGTCGTATCGTTTCAAGCATAGGATGTGCAAAAAGGATTTATTTGCAAAACTACGAAAAAAATGTCTATCAGGCAAAAAAAGCACCGGCGTCCTTGCGGGCGCCGGTGCCGTTGCTATGTCGTGTCAGTGACGCGGAAGTTTACTTCTTGGTCACTACGAGGTGTGCGGGATAAGTATCGAAGTGGAGCTCGAAGCTGTACTTGCCGGCCTCCTCGATATTCAGGTTGCCGCCGTTTTGAACGATGTCGTCCTCAGCGCCGCCGTAGCTGTAAGTCCAGGCGTGGTCAACGCAGAACTTGTATTCGCCTGCGGGCATGTCGAGATTGTCGATAGTCCACACGTTGCACTTGGCGTTGGTGGCTGTCAGCTCGAGAGCGGTTGCGGCATCCCAGTTGTTATACTGGCCGATGATCTGAATCGAACCGATATATGTGCCGGTGTAGGTGAGCGATGCGATGTCGGCGGTCACATAGTAGAGGCCGCGGTTGGCAACGCGCATCATCGATGAGCCTGCGTTGTCGATCTGCATCTTGCCGTTGAAGTTCTTGGTGGCCTCGTCGGTTTCGATTGCACCGTCGGGACGGTAAACGATACCGCGGAGGTTGGCCTGACCGGTGAACCAGAAGTTGGTCTGCAGATAGAGTGTACCGCTATAGTGGATATAGTCGGTGGTTGCAAGGCGGAGCATCTGGTTGAAGTTGGTGGTCGAGTAGCCTGTGGCAGGAATCCAGAGGTTGTCGAAGGCGAGCATTACCTCGAACTTGCGGGTCTCCATGTTCACCTTGATCATAAACGAGCTCTCGGTGTCGATGGTGTAAGCGCGGGTCTCTGCCTCGGGAGCCTCAAGGAGGTTACCGGTGGTGCTCGATACGGTCGACGAGAGGTCGGCAACACCGAAGGCGCCTTCCCAGCTGTTGGCCTTGTACGACGATTCGGGGATGAGTTTCCATGAGTAGCCGCCGGCTGCAACGTCGGCCTCGGTCACGTCAACCTTGAGATAGAAATCAGGATTGTCGTAAACGTTGCCCTCGTTGAGGTGGTGCATCTTCACGGCTTTCTTGATATCCCAGTCGCAGAAGTTGCCTACAATGTAGTAGTCTTCCTCGATGAGGTTGGCCTGCGGGTTGGGGAGAACGGTGTACTCACCCTCGTAGAAATATACGTCGGGGCCACCGATGCGGGCGGTGCTGGTGCCCGATACGGCATAAGCCGCAACTCGGGTGTAGAGAGGCTTGGCAACGAGGTCCTTGCTCACAAGGCCGTTGAAAATCTGCTGGAGCTCGCCTGCGCGGAGGCTTGCTGTGCCCTCGTCAAGGGTGAGGGTGGCAGTTTCAGTCTTGGCAAAGGTGTCGTCGGCCGAGAACTCGCTCACAAGCTGAAGTTCGTAGCTGGCGGGGAAGTCTTCCAGAAGGTAGGAGAAGAGGTTTACGGGCTGACCGGCTGCGGTGAGCGCAGGAAGGTCGATAGTGCCGTCAACGAGGTTGGTCAGCTGAAGACCGTCGGTCTGGAAAACGGCTTCGGGTTCGTTGCTCTGACCCGGAGGGTTAGGCAGGGTGTATTCGTCGCAGGAGACAATCCCCATGCAGGCGAGCGCCGTAAGAGCTATAAAAGAAAATTTCTTCATGTCTGTTTTATTCGCTTATCTGTGAGAGGATTATTCTGCAGTGAATGTCGCTTCGTTGGTGTTGAGGTCTACCTTGAACTGGAGCGGACCGCAATAGTTGGGGAAGCTGAACGAGTCCTTGGTCTTGGCCAAACCGTGGGTGAGGGTGTTGCCTGCAACAAAGTCGGGGAACTCTACAGGGGTATCGCTGTCGCTACCGCCCGAGCAGCCTACTGAGCTGTTGTCCCAGCCGTCGAGGGCTGTGTAGAAGCGGAAGATACAGCCGGCATCCTCAACGGTGAAGGTGATGTTGCCGTAGTAGATCTTGCTGCGTACCTCATCGTCTTTCTCTGAGAGTGCATAAGGCTCAAGGGCTGCTTCCTGGGCAGCTTCGGGGCTGATCCAGTCGCCTGCATAGTTGCCGATTACCCAGATCTGACCGGGCTTGGGCACTGAGAAGAACGACTGAACGCGGTTGAGAGAAGTGCTGTTGGAAGTAGCTACCCAGCTCTCCTCGATACCTTCGATATAAGCTACACCGCGGAAGTATACCTTCTCTTCGCCCTGGTCAACGTAGTCCTCTTTCTCTTCCCAGCCGTGAAGCTTGGTGATAGCCTCGGCGAGGTCGAGCTGGCTGAGGGTCATGCGCGACAGTGTGCCGGTGCCGGTAGGAGTAAGTTCGGGCGAATTCTCGTCGAAGTTACCGTCAAGCGACACCTGTGCGCGGTACTGTGTCACTGCCGAGAAACCGTACGAAGGCTGACCGTTGAGAACGAGCTCGAAGGTGCCGTCTTCGGTAAGCTGGATATACTGGTCCTGCATCGCAGGGGCGTAGATCTGGAAAGTGGCAGGGTCGGGCTTCTGCAGTACAGGCTCGGTTACCTGGTCGCACGAAGCTGCGCCGCAAAGCACGGCGGCACATGCCATTACCGTATATATCTTGTTGAATTTCATATTCAGATGAATGATTCTCTATTGATAAAATTAATATCCGGGATTCTGTCCCACGGTTTCAACATACTGGTAAGGTATGGGGTAGAGGGCGCGGTACTCAGGCAGCGAGGCTCCTTCGTAAACACCGTTTTTCCACGACCACAGATAGCTGCCGCCGGTAAAGCGGCCGAAGCGGATGAGGTCCTGGCGGCGCTGGCCTTCCATGTAGAGCTCGCACTGGCGCTCCTTGAGGAGGTCGTCGGTGGTAAGGCTCTTCAGGGGCTCCATCTTGGCACGCTCACGCACGAGGTTGAAGTACTTCAGACCATCGCAGTTAACACCGTTGAGCTGGCACTCGGCGAGCATAAGGTAGGTGTCGGCAAGGCGGAAAATGGGGTAGTCGGTGTTCGATACCTGGGTGCCGTTGTTCTCGAGACCTTCGGTGTTGGTGTAGTCGTCCTCGGTGGTGTTGGTGTATTTGATGAGCATGTAGCCGCAAGAGTTCTTGTCGTAGGAGGCAAGGTCAGGAATATCTTCCTGGAAAGTGCCCTCGTAGATAAGACGGCGGTTGTCGCCCTTGAGAGCACGCGAAAGCTCGGGACGAAGACGGATACCCGACCATACTGTACCCTGGCTGTTGAGGCTCGTGAGAACATCGGCAGGAACGGTCTCGATCCAGGCTCCTACAGTGAGGTAGGTGGTGCCGCCCCATGTCTCCATGCGGCCCTGCTGCTGGGGCACTGCCCACAGAATCTCGCCGTTGCCTACATACTTGTCGTTGGAGGCGCAGAAGAGATATTTATATTCGGGAGCAAGCTGGATGCCGCTCTTGATAACTTCCTGGCAAGCTGCGGCGCACTCTGTCCACATGGCGGTGCCGGTGTAGACCTCGGCGTTGAGGTAGAGCTTGGCAAGAAGCATATAGCCTGCCTCGCGGCTTACGCGGCCATAATCCTGCTGTGCGGCAGGCTTGAGGTCGTCGACGCAACCTTTGAGCTCGGCTACGGTAGCCTCGAAGAGCTGGGTGCGGTCGTAGGTGGGAGGTATGGCGCCGGTCACCGAGGTCTCGTCGATCCAGGGGCCGCGGCCATAGAGGTCAATCATGTAGTAGTAAGCGAGGCAACGGAGTGCACGGGCCTCGGCGATGCGGGCCTTTACCTCGTCGGCGTCATAGAACTGTGCGCCTGCGCCCTGCATGCCGCTGATATACTCGGCACCCATCTTGGCGTTGAAGAACTCGCGGGCGAAAGCGGCGTAGATCCATTCGTTCTCGTTTGTCCACTGCGCGAAGTTAAGCACCACGTAGCCCGGGTCGTTCCATTTGTCGGAGATGAAGCACTCGTCGGTCATCAGCTCCTGCAGGTTGAAGTGCGTACGGGTAAACGTACCGGCACCGCCGTCAGAAGTCGAGATTACGTCGTCGCGGTAGAGATTGCCGTAGAGGCGGGCAAGGAAGCCATCCCACTCTGCCTTGGTGTCAAGCTCAAGCTTGTTGTTGGGGTCGTTGGGCTGAAGGTCAAGGTCGCCTACGCACGAGGTAGCGCCTACTACCAGTAAAGCCAATGCACCAACTATGATATTTTTGTTGAATTTCATATTGAGAATTGTTGCTGTCTGTTTAGAAATTAGCCACTACACCGAGTGTAACGGAGATAGGACGGGGATAAACATTGTTATCGATACCTTTCTGGAAAGTTACTTCGGGGTCAAGACCCTTGTAGCCGGTGATCACGAAGGGATTCTGAACGGCACCGAAAAGACGCAGACGGAGCTGGTTCTTCAGCAGGTTCTCCCAGGTGTAGCCAAGGGTGATGTTGTCGCAGCGTACAAACGATGCGTTCTGTACCCAGTGGCTCGAAAGCATAAGGTCGGTGGTGCGGGTCTGCTCGAAAATGTAGGTGTTGTCGAGGATATTGCTCAGAGGTGCGGTTGCGGTTACCGAAACAAACGAGTTGCTCATCATGTTCTGGTTGTAGTTCCAGGCACCCCATGCGCCGCGGAGAACGAAACCGAAGTCCCAGTTCTTGTAGGTGAAGGTGTTGTTCCAGGTGGCGGTGATGTCGGGGAGGGCGTTGTGGTAGTAGATGCGGTCCGACTGGTCGATTACACCGTCGGCGTTCTGGTCTACATACACACCTTCGAGAGGATTGCCTGCGGCATCGTAAACCTGCTCATATACATAGTAGGTGTATGCGGCCTGGCCTACAACGTGCTTCTGCGACATTACACCGTTCGAGATAAAGCCGGTGGCGGTGTCGGCACCCTCGGCAAGGCGGGTTACCTTGTTCTTGTTCCAGGCAATGTTCACATTGGAGTTCCATACGAAATCCTTGGTGACAACGGGGCGGGTGTTGAGGTTGAACTCGATACCCACGTTCTCGAGGTCGCCTAAGTTGATGTAACCGGTGTTCGAGAGGTTGGAGCCTGCGGGGTAGTTGGCATATACAAGGAGATCGGTCGATGTACGCTTGTACCAGTCGAGGCTACCGTTGATGCGGTTGTTGAGGAAGCCGAAGTCAACACCCACGTTCCATGTGTGGGTCTCCTCCCACTTCAGGTCGCCGTTATATTTGTTGGGGTAGGCAATCTGAACGTAGTTGGGAGTGCCGTCGGGGTTGTAGCCGATAGGATAGGTGTTGCTTTCGTTGGTGAGGATAGAGTAGATAGGCAGGTAGGGATAGTAGTCAGAGCCGATGTTCTGCTGGCCGGTAACACCATATTCGCCGCGGAGCTTCAGTTCGCTCAGCACGCCGCGGGCGCCTTCCATGAAGTCTTCTTCAAGAATCTTCCAGCCGAGAGCCACTGCGGGGAATGTACCCCAGCGGTTGTCCTTGCCGAAGCGCGAGGTACCGTCGTAGCGGAGGGTGGCGGTAAGCAGGTAGCGGTCCATGAAAGTGTAGTTCACACGACCGAAGAACGACAGAAGCTGATAGTGGCTCTTGCTGTAGTACTTGGGCGAGTAGTTGTAGCGGGCAAAACCGCGGAAGGTGTCAAGAAGTTCCTGAGCGTTGGCAGCGGTGGGGTCGATGCCAAGCTGTGCGTAGGTGGCGTTGGCAATGGCGGGGTCAACCTCGTTGAAGTTGTTGCTCGAGAAGTTGAAACGCTGCCACGAGTAACCGGCGGTTACATCGAGAGCCGACTTGATAGCCTGGAACTCCTTGTTGTAGTTCAAGTAGAAGTCAAGAAGAAGGGTGTAGTTCTGGGCTGCTTCCTTGGTGCGCGATGCGTAGCCTTTCTTGAAGTTTACGCTCTCGGCGTCGGTCGGGTTGAGCTCGGCCGGGAGGTTGGGGAAGTCGGCAGCCTTGATGCTGAAGCCGTTGAGCCAAGCCTGCGGACCGAAAGCGGTGTTGAGGTTGGCGCACTCACCGTGCGAGTAGTCGTAGCCGAGGTTGAGGTTGGCGCGAAGTTCCTTGAGGAAGGGCATCTTCAGGTCAACCTGGAGGTTACCTACGCTCTGGTATACTTTCGACTTGCTGTAGTACTCATAGATGAGCGAAACGGGGTTCACTGCTGCAAGAATGTTGATGCTTGTGCCTGCGTCACCGGGTACGGCGATAGCACCGCCCGAGGTGTAGGTTGTCCAGTTGTTGAAGATGTTGGGGCTGTGTACGGGGAGGGTGGGGTTGAAGCCTACGGCACCGCCGAGCGAGCCCTGGTCGTAGTTATTGGTGATGTAAGAACCCTTGAGGTTGACGTTAACGCTCAGAAGGTCGTCGAAGAACTTCGGGGTGAGGTTGATCGACGCGCCTACACGCTGGTTGTCGGTCTCGCGGATTACACCTGCCTGGTTGCTGTAGTCAACGGCAACGCGGTAGGGGAGGAAGCCGGCAGTACCGCCCACAGAGAGGCTGTAGTCGTGGCTGAACGAAGTGCGCAGCACTTCTTTCTGCCAGTTGGTGTTGGCATTGCCGAGAGCGGCAGCCTGGGCGCTTTCTGCTCCGTAGCGGCTGGTGATGAACTCGCGGAAACGGTTGGCGGTCATCATGTCCATGTAGTTGCGCGGGGTGGCAACATTGAAGTTGGCGGCGAAGCTCACCTGGGGCTTGCCGCTCTTGCCGGTCTTGGTGGTGATGATAATCACACCGTTCGATGCACGGCTACCGTAGATAGCGGTTGCAGAGGCCGACTTGAGGATGGTCATGTTCTCGATGTTCTCGGGGTTGATCAGAGACAGGGGGTTCGACGAACCGGTCACTGTGTTGCCTTCCATAGGCACACCGTCAACCACGATAAGAGGGTCGTTGGAGGCCGAAAGAGAGGCGCCACCGCGAATCTGGATGCTGGCGCCGCCGGCAGGGTCACCACCGTTGGTAGATACTACCACACCGGGGCTTGCGCCTACAAGGAGGTCCTGGGCTGTAGAGGCCAGACCGGCTTCGATTTCTGAAGGCTTCACAACGCCCACCGAACCGGTGGCGTCGGCTTTCTTTACTGTACCGTAACCTACGACTACGAGTTCGTTCATCGCTACGGTGTTGGTCTGCAGGTGCACTTCGATTTTGGTGCGGCCTTCAACAGGCACTTCCTGTGTGTCGCAGCCTACATACGAAATAACGAGTGTAGCGTCGGGGGCAACTTTAATGGTGAAGTTACCGTCGAAGTCGGTGACGACGCCGTGGCCGGCTACGCCTCGTACCTCGATGCTGGCGCCGATGGCGGGCTCGCCCTCGGGTTCATACACAGTACCTGTGACTGTGATGTTTTGCGCTAAAGCCGGGAAGACACACGCAAGCAGCAGGCTTACTGCAAGCAGAGCTTTCCGCGTCATTTGATGACAAATGTTCTTCATGCAAGGGTGTTTTAGTTAACTTATTAAATGTATTGAGTATTTTTGCTGTCGTCGAGAATCATAACTTGCACAATACGGCAACAGGCTCCTTTCGCGAAAGAGCCGCAGTGAAGTGAGTGCAGATAGTGGCGCATAACATGGTATCAGCGCTGCCTGTCGGTGTTGGCATGAGGTGCGTTTATAAGTATTGTTATAATCCTACATGGGCCGCTCGCGGCCCCCGAATACGGTTTGCAGGCACAAAGAAAGTTAATTTCTCCCAAACTCCGCATATCTTCGCACTGATTTTTAACCACAACCCCAAACTTTAACACATTTAACTAAAACCGCCCGCGTATTTTAACATATACGCGGGCGCTCTTATCGCTTGTAATATCCTTATATATCCCTCTTTTGGGCCTTGCCTCTCTCCTTGGCAGCCTGCTCACGGAGCTTGGCAGCCTCCTTGCGGGCTTTGGCAGCCTGCTCACGTGCTTTGGCAGCTTGCTCGCGTGCCTTGGCAGCCTGTTCGCGTGCCCAGGCCGCCTGCTCGCGCGACCGTTCGGCCCACTCCCGTTGCTCGCAAGCCCACTGCGAGAGCTCGTCGGCCCACCCTTGGCTCCCCTGATTGTCGTAAGCCACAATTATAGTGCCGTCCGATGTCGCCGGGTCGCATATAAAAATATTGTTATCAGAGTTGTAGTCCTTCTCGTTTATCGAGGTATCGTACCAGCTCATGCTCACGGTGTAATTGCCGTTGCTGCCCGTGAGCGAGTAGGTGCTCGCCGTCTTCTTGTCCTCGAAGCGGTAGGTCCGGGTGCCGTTGTTCTTAACTGCCGAAACCGCGTTGGTTCGCTCCTCCTCGAAAGCCTTCTCAAGCCGTTTGTAGTACTCCTGGTTCGAGAAAGTGAGCACGCGCGTAGTGCGGTAGAGCTTGCGTTTGCTCTTGGTGCGACGCTCGCTGTAGGTTGTGGTCACATCACGCTTCTTCTCAAGGTCGTTGAGCACTTTGTCTATCTTATCCTGCGCCGAGGCTCCGAAAGTAACCGAAGTGGCTATCACACAGAGAAGTAAATATATAATTCGTTTCATAACGGGTGTATGTTTTGAAAATTAATTCATGAAATCGTTGCGCAACTCTACGGCGAGAACAGGGTCTTTGATGCCACTCAGAGCCGCATCAACCATATCTTCCTCATAGTCAGGAATCGACGGGCCCGGGATAGCCGCAAGGCTGTCGGCCGTAGCCTCGGCAAGCGCCACCTGACGGTAAATCTCGCTCAGGTCGGTGTTCTTCTTGCCGTTGCATATCACATAACTGCCGCGGTAGCAGGCATAGAGCTCGCTGTCGGCAGCAGGCTCAATCTTGACAAGCGCTATACCCACCGCGGCAAGAACGGCGATAGCGGCAGCCGCGCTCCACCACAGGCGGCGCCCGGCGCTTGCAGAGGCTTTCTTCCGGGGCAGCGATGAATACCAGCCGAACATCGCCCGGTAGCGCTCAAGCTCGGCCGGGAGCTTGCTGTGCGTGGCAAAGTAAGCGTAGAGCTTCTCCTCCTGCGCCGGCGTCGTGGTGCCGTCCAGGAAATCGCCTATCAGCTTTTTTATTTGGGATTCGGTCATATATTTAATAAGGTATATCAAAGTTGGGTGATATCAAAAACTTTTGCCACGGCGCGGCGTGCCCGTGAGAGTGCCGTGCGCACCGCCCCCTCGCTTGTGCCCAAGAGCTGCGCTATCGAGGCATTGTCGTAGCCCTCGATGTGCCGAAGCCGCAAAAGCGTCTGCTGGGTGTCGGGCAGAGAGGCAAGAACACTGTCGACATACTCGCTCCGCTGGCGGCTGATTACCGCCTCCTCGGCCGATTCTACCGTAGCCTGAGCCTCCTCAAGCCCCGTAAGCCGCCCGGGGTGACGGTCGCGCACGGCATTGATTGCCATCCGCCGCGACATCAGCACCGCAAGGGCCTCAACCGACCGGTACTCGTCGAGACTGTCGCGAAGGCTCCAAAGCTTCAGCATCGTTTCCTGGGCTACATCCTCGGCTTCGTCGCCAACTATGGCGCGGGCCGTCCGCACAAGGCGCGGCTGAAGATTTCGGGCAAGTATTTCGAACTCTGTCGTGGTCATTCTGTTTATTAGACACATCACCCGCTTATTTGTTACATCTTTTCCGGCATTGTTAGGTATTATGGAAATTTTTCTATAAATTTGCGCCGCATACTAAAACTGAAATACATGGATTCAGACATTGACTGGGGCACTCTGCCCTTTGGATACTATCCAACAGACTACAACGTGCGTTGCACATTCCGCGACGGCAAGTGGGGTCCTATCGAAGAGACCAAGTCGGAGACCGTAGAGCTCCACATGGCAGCTACCTGCCTCCACTACAGTCAGGAAATTTTCGAGGGCCTCAAGGCTTTCCGCGGTAAAGACGGCAAGATCCGCATCTTCCGACTCCGCGACAACGCCCGCCGAATGCAGGAGTCCGCCAAAGGAATCCTCATGGAGCCTATACCCATTGAAATATTCGAAGAAATGTGCATCCGCGCCGTCAAGCTAAACGAGCGCTTCATCCCGCCTTACGGCAGCGGTGCCTCGCTATATATCCGCCCCGTCGAAATCGGCATCTCTCCCCGTATCGGCGTAAAGGAAGCCGACGAATACCTCTTTATAGTAATGGTAACCCCCGTTGGTCCATACTTCAAAGGCGGCTTCAAGAACACCAACATCTGCATAATGCGCGACTACGACCGCGTCGCTCCCCGTGGCACCGGTCGCTGGAAAGTGGGTGGCAACTACGCAGCCTCTATGGGCGCAGGCAAAAAGGCACACGACCTTGGCTACTCGGCAGTGCTTTACCTCGACCCCAAAGAGAAAAAATACCTCGACGAGTGCGGCCCCGCCAACTTCTATGCTGTGAAAGACGGCAAATATATCACCCCCAAGTCCGACTCTATTCTCCCCTCGATCACAAACATGAGCCTCATGACTCTCGCTCGTGAAATGGGCATGGAAGTAGAGGAGCGCCACATCACCGTCGACGAGCTCAACGACATCTCCGAAGCCGGAGCCTGCGGTACAGCCGCCGTATGCTCGCCCATCGGCGAAATCCACGACCTCGACAAAGGCATTAAATACATAATTTCGAAAGACGGCAAGCCCGGCCCCGTGACAACTGAGTTCGTACGCCGCCTCGACGCTATCCGCGCAGGCGAAGAACCCGACGTGCACGGTTGGATTACAATTGTGGAATGATCTGGCCCGACATTGTTGCCAAAATATATCCCGCAGGCCGAAAGGTCAGCGGGATTTTGCTTACCCATAGCAGTGCCGTCGCCGCCGAAGCACTCGATATAGCACACCGCCTCAGCCTTCCACTCTCCGACGACGACATCACCGACGCCGCCATGCTCCACGACATTGGCATAATCCGCACAAACGCCCCCGGCATAGGCTGCTACGGCACCAAGCCATACCTCTGCCACGGAGTAATAGGCGCCGACATCCTACGCAGCCTCCGTGCCCCCGAAGCATACGCGCGCGTCGCCGAGCGACACACCGGAGCCGGACTCCTGCACTCCGAAATCGAAGCCGCAGGCCTGCCACTCCCGCCCGACCGCTCATACATGCCCGAGACAACCCTCGAGCGCCTCATATGCTACGCCGACTGCTTCTACAGCAAAGGCGCCGACATGACTCGCAAACCCCTCGAACGCGTCCGTGCATCAATGGCCCGCTTCGGCGCAGGCGTTGCCGCCCGTTTCGAAGACCTCCACGCCGAGTTCGGCACCGTTTTGCCGTTAGAGAAAAAATAAGTAACTTTGCCTCACCCCCAACCCCTCACCCAAAAACTCCTCACCCAAAAACTCCTCACCCATAACTCCTAACTCCTCACTCCTCACCAAAAAAACTCCTAACTCCTAACTCCTAACCCCTAACCCCTAACTCCTAACTCCTAACTATGGATCCCCAATATAAAAGAATCCTCCTCAAACTCAGCGGCGAGTCGCTCATGGGCCACCAGGGCTACGGTATCGACCCCGACCGCCTCAACTCATACGCCCGCCAGATCGACGAACTCGCTGCCGCAGGTGTCGACATCGCTATCGTTATAGGTGGCGGCAACATCTTCCGTGGACTCTCAGGCGCAGCAAAAGGCTTCGACCGTGTCAAAGGCGACCAGATGGGCATGCTCGCCACAGTTATCAACTCCCTCGCCCTCAGCTCAGCACTCGAGAGCCTCGGCCGTCCCGCCCGTGTGCTCACCTCAATAGGCATGTTCCCTATCGGCGAACCCTATAGCCCCGCACGCGCTATCGAAAGCCTCGCCGACGGCAAAGTCACAATCATCGCAGGCGGCACAGGCAACCCCTTCTTCACCACCGACACCGCATCTGCCCTCCGAGCCGTAGAAGTACACGCCGATGTAATGCTCAAAGGCACACGCGTCGACGGTATCTATACCGCCGACCCCGAGAAAGACCCCACAGCCACCAAATTCGACAAAATTACATACGACGAAATCTACAACCGTGGCCTCAAAATCATGGACCTCACCGCCACGACCCTCTGCCGCGAAAACGGCATGAAAATCGTAGTTTTCGACATGGATACCCCCGGTAACCTCCGCAAAGTTATCGAAGGTCAGCCCATAGGCACCCTCGTATATTGACACCCTCTTCGGCGCACCAGGCCCGGAGGGCCGACTATATGGTTAACCCCGGGCGCATGTCGCCAGAGGCTTGCGAAGGCAGCGCATTACGGGCAAACAGGCCCGGAGGGCCGACCATATGGTTAACCCCGGGCGCATGTCGCCAGAGGCTTGCGAAGGCAGCGCATTACGGGCAAACAGGCCCGGAGGGCCGACTATATGGTTAACCCCGGGCGCATGTCGCCCGGGGCTGCGAGCCGAGCAGAAGAAAGCCGTGCCGGAGGTACGGTACCCCGCAATAAACACTTTAACCTCTTGACTTTTAACTTTAACCTTATTATAAAATGACAGACCCCAAGACCTACATCGCACCCGCCGAAGAAAAAATGGAGCTCGCCGTGGCATACCTCGACGAGACCCTCGCGCGTATCCGTGCCGGTAAAGCAAATGCCAAGATTCTCGACGCCGTACGCGTTGAGTACTATGGCTCAATGGTGCCCGTGTCAAACGTCGCCAACATCTCCGTTCCCGACGCGCGCACAATTGCCATTACACCCTGGGAAAAGGCCATGTTCAAGCCCATTGAAAAAGCTATTATCAACTCAGAGGTAGGCATCACTCCCGAGAACAACGGCGAAGTTATCCGCCTCTCCATACCACCCCTCACCGAAGACCGCCGTAAAGCCCTCGTGAAGCAGTGCAAAGCAGAGGCCGAGAACGCCAAAGTATCGGTCCGCAACGCACGCCGCGACGCTATCGACGGCCTCAAGAAAGCCGTTAAGCAGGGCATGCCCGAAGACGTCGAGAAAGACGCCGAAGCTACCACACAGAAGCTCCACGACAAATACCTCAAGAAAATCGACGACCTCTTCGCTGTAAAAGAGAAAGAGATTCTCACCGTCTGAATTTTTACCTCAGCAAGATTCTTCTCCTCGTCCGTTAGGACGACGATTAATCCAATAACCCCGCACGCCGGAGCTTTAGCGAAGGCGCGCGGGGTTATCGTACATACGCGAGGGGCGTCCGGCAGGGTGTAGGGCGTCCGCCAGGACGCTGATTAATCCAGTAACCC
>CANPGB010000023.1 GCA_947573485.1 uncultured Porphyromonadaceae bacterium
TTAACTCTGAATCTCGTCTGCAAAGGTAAAAGTTACTGGATTAATCAGCGTCCTGACGGACGCACCGATGAGCATGTCGGTATAGACGCTCTCCAGCTTCGCCGTGCCGATTAATCAGCGTCCTGACGGACGCGCCGATATTTCAGTCTTTGCAGTCGGGGCTGCGGAGCCACTCGCGGCAGGTTAGGGCGAGTTCTTCGTACCAGTCGTCGCCGAAACGGCGGCGGAGGGGGCCTTCGAGGAATTGATAGGCGCGGAGGCCTTTTGCGCGGCCGAGGACTTCGGCGGCTTTGCAAATTTTCCAGCGGTGGAAATTCACGGCTGTGAATCCGTCGTATTTTTTGAGGCGCACGGGATATAGGTGGCACGATACGGGTTTGTAGTAGTCGATGCGTCCCTGGCGGTAAGCCCGCTCTATGGCGCAAATCCAGCCGCCGTCGTCGTCGAGGGTAGAGAAAACGCAGTTTCCGCCTTCGACGAGCGATGTTACCTCGTCGCCTTCTTCGTCGATATAGCTTACGCCTGTGGCCTCAATCTCGCGCTGTGCCGCGGGGAGGAGTTCGTCCCAGATAACGGGGAGTATGCGCCTGAGCTCATCGGCCTCGCCCTCGTCGAGGGGTGCACCGGCGTCGCCTTCGAGGCAGCATGCGCCTTTGCAGGCATCGAGGTCGCAGCAAAAATATTTTTCGGCGAGGTCGAGGCTCACCAAAGTATCTTTAATCTGTAGCATAGTGGATTACAATTGGTTAACAACGGCAGCTGTGCCAATGAGTCGGTCGTACCGCTCGCCCCGGCGGCGTGTGTAGACGCGCACGGTGTATTCGTTGACGGTCTGGTATTTGTCGCCTTCGATTTTTGAGGTATAGCCTCGGCGAGCGCCCGGAGGGACTATCAGGTACTGGTAGTTATAGGCTCCTTGCTTGAGGAGCATGGAGCGCTCGTAGCGGGCTGCGGCGTGGTTATATTGCATACGTGAGTTGTCGTCGAATCGGCGCTGCACGAAGTCGCCGTCGAGGAAAATCATTGAGCCCGGGGCTTCGGGCATGTCGAGTGTGAAGTGAACCACACCGTAGTCGGCTTCGGTGTCAGACTCCGAGGAGTTGTAGTTCCGCACGAAGTAGCGGCCGTGCTGAGTCTGGTCGTAGACGTAGTTTTCTTCGTCTCGTTCGCCGTCGGTGTAGAGGGTGTAGTGATAATATGGGTGGAGATAATCTATGCCCTCGACGCCCATGCCGGGGTATGTGTCGCTGACGATTTCGAAGCGGCGATATTCGTTACCGGCATCGAAGATGAGTTGGGGCTGGTGCTCGTAGACCACTTTACGGCCTTGCATGCGCAGAGGTTGCCGGAGTGCGACTTCGGAGTCGAGGCGTCCGTTCTGCCCTGCGACGACTATGAGGTCGTTGAAGGGGTCTTCGACACCTGCACGCTCGGTGTCGACGATTATGGAGAGCTGCTGGTGCGAGCGGTTGTAGTCGATGTCGGTCTGAGCGGAGGCCATGAGTGCCACGGGAGCCGTCTCTTCGCTGACCATGAATCGGCATTGCACGAGCACGGAGTCGGGGTCGCTCTCGGGGTATATTTTCAGGAGGTAGTTGCCTGAGATGAGAGGGGCGACCTGCTCGTTGGGGACGGTGAGCGAATAATGCACGTAGTGCACGGTTGTGGCGCGCGAGAAGTCGTAGTCGTCGATCGTTCCTTCGTTGAAGCCGTCGAGGAACTCGCTGTCGACCAAGCCCGAAGGTTGCCACATGGCATTGCAGTGAGTGAGCGAATAGCGGAAGTACTCGCGATCTTCGGCGAGGTGGTCGAAGGATATTCGTATGCGGTCGGGACTGTTGAGAACAATTACGGGCATGGCGAAGTCGTCGCCGTCGAGCTTTATCTGCAGCGATTTGATGCGCTCGTTGAAGATGCCGGTCATGGTGTCGGTGGCAGGGCGTGCGGCGGCGGCAAATAGCGCGGCTGTTATTATGAGGAGTGCGAGGCGCTTCATATCCATTTTATGGGTTCGAGGCCGTGCTCGGTGAGGTATTGGTTGGCTTTGCTGAAGTGGTGGTTGCCGAAGAAGCCGCGGTGTGCGGAGAGGGGCGAGGGGTGCACGGAGGTGAGCACGAGGTGTTTGCCGCGGTCGATGAGCGCTCCTTTGCGTATGGCATAGCTCCCCCAAAGAAGGAAGACGATGTGCTCGCGGCGGCGGTTGAGGGCGTCGATAACGGCATCGGTGAAGGTTTCCCAGCCTTTGCCCTGATGAGCTCCCGGTGAGTGAGCCTCTACGGTGAGGGTTGCGTTGAGCAGGAGCACTCCCTGGTTGGCGAGGTAAGAGAGGTCGCCGGAGGCGGGGCGGTAGTCGGGGCAGCCCATATCGGCAGCCATTTCTTTAAAAATATTGATGAGCGAAGGGGGCATGGCGACGCCGGGGGCCACGGAGAAGCAGAGGCCGTTGGCCTGACCGGGGCCGTGGTAGGGGTCCTGGCCGATGATTACCACTTTAACTTTATCGAAGGGGCATGCGTCGAAGGCCGCGAAAATGCGTGAAGGGGCGGGATAGACCTCGGTTGCGGCATATCGGGCACGCACAAAGCGTGTAAGCTCCTCGAAATAAGGAGCGTCGAACTGGGCACGAAGCGGTGCCTTCCACGAATCTTCGATTCTTACATCCATATTCTTTGCCAAATATTTTTGCAAAACTACAAAAAAAGAATTACTTTTGCACGCCGTAAGGCAACAAAAGTCTCCGTAGTTCAATGGATAGAATTTCGGATTCCGGTTCCGACGATTGGGGTTCGACTCCCCACGGGGATACAAAAAGAGACTGCGATAAACGCAGCCTCTTTATTTTTTTATTCGTCGAGTTTATTGTTACGGGGGTTGTTGTTGAGCGTGCGTGTGCGCTCTTTGACGAGCTTGGGGTCTACGTCGTTGTGGTCGTCGTGGTCGACAGCTACGCCGGGGTAACGGTCGGCAGCTTCGGCATCGGCGCTTACGGGTCGGTTAAGGTCTTTATCTTTCATAAGAGTGAGTTTTTAAATGTTAGTCTTATAGATAAAGAACGCTCGCGCGGGCCCTATTGTTCGGGAACGACGAGTGGGAGGCGATTCATTTCCTCGATATAATCGAGTATTGCCTCGCGGCCTATTCCTTTCTCGCTTGAGGTTTTGAAAACGGGTGGCAGCTCTTCCCATGTCTCGAGGAGCTGGGCGAGATATTGTGCGACTTTCGCTTCACCTGCCGTTGCCGACTGCTTATCCATTTTTGTGAAGACGATGCTGAAAGGCACACCGTTCTCGCCGAGCCACTCCATAAATTCGAGGTCGATTTTCTGGGGAGCGTGTCGGCTGTCGATGAGCACGAAGAGGTTTGTCATCTGTTGGCGTCCAAGGATATAGCTTTTAATGATGCCTTCGAGGCGGTCGCGGTCGGCCTTGCTGCGGCGGGCGTACCCGTAGCCGGGGAGGTCGACGATATACCACTTGTCGTTTACGAGGAAGTGGTTGATGAGCATAGTCTTGCCCGGGGTTGCCGATGTCATTGCGAGACCCTGGCGACCGGTGAGCATGTTGATGAGCGAAGATTTGCCCACGTTTGAGCGGCCGATGAAGGCATACTCGTGACGGCTTTCGGGCGGGCATTTAGTGAAGTCGGTGTTGCTCACCACAAAACGGGCTGTATTTATTATCATAATCTTTTACTTGTTGAAACGTTGAACGAACTGTTCGGCAAATATACGGTTTTATTCTCAAACGGGGAGGGTCGGGATAAAGTTCTTATAAAAATCGCCCTGCGATGATATTGTTAACGAATTTTTCGTAATTTTGCCTCGTCAACATATGGCCTGTTTATATCGATGAAAGTACTTACCCACTGGCGCACGGCGCGCGACTATTTTTTCATAACCTTCGGCATGGCACTCTATGCCTTTGGTTTCTGCGGCTTTATCCTGCCTGAGAAGGTGGTGATAGGAGGTGCCACAGGTCTGAGCACCATAGTTTACTTCCTCACGGGGATTCCTGTGGCCATAACCCAGTATGCCATCAACCTTACCTTGCTTGCTTTCGCGTATAAGATTGTTGGCAAGCAGTTTGTGGTAGGTACTATTTACGGGGCCACCATGATTTCGGTGTTCATAGGCATTTTCCAACCGTTGTTCGGGGGTATAGCGCTGACGTCGGAACCATTTATGAATGTTGTTATCGGCGGCATCTGCGCGGGTCTGGGCGTGAGCATAGCTTACACTCACAACGGGTCGAGCGGCGGCACTGATATTGTAGCCGCCATGGTTGCCAAGCATACCAACGTGACCATAGGGCGCACGATGCTGTATACCGACTGTATAATAATATCGTCGTCGTACTTTATCTCGCATCAGATAGACCTCGTGATATACGGCTTTGTGGTTCTGTGCCTTACGTCGTATGTTGCCGATCTTGTTGTGAACACCAACCGCCAGGCGGTGCAGTTTACCATTTTCTCATCGAAATGGCAGGAGATAGCCACCGCTATCAACAATGAGGCGAAGCGCGGTTGCACAGTGCTCTCGGGCATGGGCTGGTACTCGAAGGCCGAAGTCAAGGTGCTGCTTGTGATGTGCCGCAAGATAGAGGCCGTGACCATATCGCGCATAATAAAGTCGATTGACCCGCAGGCTTTTACGACGCAGGCCAATGTCAACGGCGTATACGGCAAGGGCTTCGATGAGCTCAAGGTCAAGATGAAGGCTCCTGACCACGACCTTATCCACGGCGTGAAGCGCCCGAACGCCACCCCTCCGGGCACCAATATCCCCCCAAAAATCTGATATGGCAGGGGGAGCTACTTTCTGGCGTCGGGCAGCCGACCTTTATATCGACGGATTCCGCAATATGACGGTAGGCCGCCGGCTGTGGGCGCTCATAATAGTGAAACTTATAATCTTTTTCGCGGTTCTCAAGCTTTTCTTTTTCCCCGACATCCTCGCCACTCGCTACGATACAGATGCTGAGCGTGCCGATGCTGTGAGAGAGGCACTTACCGCGCCGCATGATAATTCTAACACCAACACTCTATACTATGAATGACTTGATTGGATTGGTCGACTGGTCGAGGGCGCAGTTTGCTCTCACAGCCATGTACCACTGGCTCTTCGTGCCACTCACGATAGGGCTCTCGGTGATTGTCGCCATCATGGAGACTATCTATGTGCGCACCGGCAATCCCCGCTGGAAAGGCATAACCAAATTCTGGATGACCCTCTTCGGCATCAACTTTGCCTGCGGCGTTGCCACGGGCTTGATTCTCGAATTTGAGTTCGGCACCAACTGGTCGAACTACAGCTGGTTTGTAGGCGACATTTTCGGTGCTCCATTGGCAATCGAAGGGCTTTTGGCTTTCTTTATGGAGGCGACGTTCGTTGCGGTGATGTTCTTCGGTTGGAACAAGGTGAGCCGCGGTTTCCACCTTGCCTCGACATGGCTCACGGCTCTTGGCGTATCACTGTCGGCGCTGTGGATTCTTGTTGCCAACGCGTGGATGCAGTACCCCACGGGCATGGAGTTCGACCCGGCTCAGATGCGTAATGTGATGACCGACTTCTTTGCCGTGGCACTCAGCCCTGTGGCTATCAATAAATTTTTCCACGCGGTGTTCAGCGCTTGGACCCTTGCGGGTGTATTCGTTATCGGCGTGAGCTCGTGGCTCTTATGGCGCCGCCGCAATATCGCCGCCGCCAAGAGCTCGATGACGATAGGCTCGATAGTGGGTCTTGCCGGTATCCTTCTTACCCTGTGGACGGGTCACGGCTCGGCCGTGCAGGTTGCCCGCGTGCAGCCTATGAAGCTTGCCGCCATGGAAGGCCTTTACCACGGTTCTGTTGGTCAGGATCTTGTTGGCTTCGGCATACTCAAACCCGAGTCGAGCCGCACTGCCGAGGAGCCCATGCTTTTCAGCGTGGACATTCCCTACGGCCTCTCGTACCTTATATATGGTAACGGCGACAACTTCGTGCCCGGTATCAACGACCTTATCGACGGCATCAGCATCAACGCTGCAGGCGACACTATCCACGGCCTCTCGTATGCCGACAAGATACTCATAGGCAAGCAGGCACAAGATGCACTGCGCCGCTATGCCGATGCCCGCAACGCGGGCGACGAGGCTGCCATGGCCGCTGCCGCCGCCGATGTCAAGGAGCATTTCCCCTATTTCGGCTACGGCTATCTGCCCTCGCCCGAGGCCGCTGTGCCTAATGTGAGCATGACTTTCTATGCTTTCCGCATCATGGTTATCGCGGGCGGCTATCTGCTTGCTCTCTTTGTGGTGCTGATATTCCTTTGCCGCCGCAAACCCGAGGTGCTTGAGCACCCGTGGCTGTGCTGGGTGGGCATGCTCTCGATAGTGATAGTATGGGTATGCAGCCAGGCAGGCTGGGTACTTGCCGAGGTAGGCCGTCAGCCGTGGGTAATACAGGACCTCATGCCAACGACGGCAGCCATTTCGGGCGTGCCCGCAGGCTCGGTGAAACTCACTTTCTGGATTTTCGCCGCGGTGTTCACCGGCCTTCTCATAGCCGAAATCAGCATTATGCTGCGCTACATAGCCACAGCCTCGAAAGGCGATATAGAAACCCCCAAACACTGATTCACCCATGGAAAAACTTGAATTATTACAAGCATACTGGTGGCTGCTTATCGCCGTTCTTGGCGCAGCCCTCGTCTTTCTTCTCTTCGTCCAGGGGGGCCAGTCGATGCTCTACTGCCGCGCTACCAAGGAGCAGCGTCAGCTTATGGTAAACTCCTTAGGGCGCAAATGGGAGTTCACTTTCACCACCCTTGTTGTATTCGGCGGAGCTTTCTTCGCCTCGTTCCCGCTGTTCTACAGCACGAGTTTCGGTGGCGCCTACTGGTTGTGGATGCTTATCCTGCTGAGCTTTGTGCTCCAGGCGGTGAGCTATGAGTTCCGGCGCAAGCGGGGCAATATCTACGGCACGCGCATCTACGACGGCTTCCTGATGTTCAACAGCCTCTTCGGCTGCGTGCTTTTGGGCGTTGCCGTGGGCATGTTCTTCTTCGGCGGCGCTTTCACCGTTACGAAGACAAATATTCTTGACGCTTCGGCTCCTGTAATCTCGCAGTGGGCACCGACGCACGGCCTTGAGGCTATTTTCTGCTGGAAAAACCTGCTGCTTGGCTTCGCAGTGTTCTTCCTTGCGCGCACCATGGCAGCCCTCTACTTTATAAATAATATAGGTGGCGACGCCGAACTTACCGCGCGCATGCGCCGCAAGGTGCTTGTCAACGGTCTTATCTTCGCCGTTCTCTTCGTTGCCTTCCTTGTAGTGCTTCTCCTTGCCGGAGGTTACCGCCACTTCGAGGGTCAGCTCATTGCCGAAGACTACATCTATCTGCACAACCTCCTTGGCATGTGGTGGTTAGCCGCTATCCTGCTTGTGGGTGTTGTAGCGGTACTCTACGGCATTTTCCGTGCGGCTTTCGACAGCAAGTGGCGCGCCGGCATCTGGTATGCAGGTTTCGGAGCCGCTGCCGTTGTTGTGGTGCTTTTCTGCATCGCCGGTTACGGAGGCACGGCTTATCTGCCGTCGACTGTCGATGCGGCTTCGTCGCTTACGCTCGCCAACAGTTCGTCGTCGGAGTTCACACTCACGGCCATGAGCTGGGTGTCGATACTCGTGCCTTTTGTTCTCGCTTACATCTGGTATGTGTGGAGCAAGATGAACGCCTCGCCCCTTACGGAGAAAGAGCTCGAGGGAGAATCGCACCAATACTAATGTAAATCACCTGCATGGCCGATACCTACCGCACGATAACAGCGCCCTCCGAGGCAATTTTCAAGGAGAAGATGAGCAAGTTCCTCGCCTTCGCCCACCCGGTTGCCACCCGCGAGGAAGCCAAAAGTGTGATAGCGGCCTATCAGAAGAAATATTATGATGCACGTCACGTGTGCTGGGCCTATATGTTAGGCCCGGCACACGCCGACTTTTTGAGTTCGGACAACGGCGAGCCGTCGGGAACTGCCGGGAAGCCTATCCTCGGGCAGATAAACTCGCTGGAGCTCACCGATGTAGTGGTGATAGTAGTGCGCTATTTCGGCGGCATAAAGCTTGGAACATCGGGGCTGATCGCCGCCTACCGCCAGGCAGCGCGCGACGCTCTGGAGGCCGCTACCATAGAGGAGCGGCACGAAATGGCCGAGATAGCCTTTACCTTCCCCTTTGTGTCGATGAACGCGGTGATGAAACTCATAAAAACCACCGGCGCTGCCATCGCCGAGCAGACTTTCGACAATTCGTGCTCGATGACCCTGCGCATAAGGCGCGACGATGAGGCCATGCTCCGCTCGCGTCTTAGCGACATCGACGGACTCACTTTTTGACAAACCCACATAACCCTCTAAAACTCTTTACGCTACAGACCAATGCCCGCAGCCCTTTTCGACCTCGACGGCGTACTCGTCGACACGGAGACAATCTACACCCGCATCTGGGAAGAAATCGACAGCATCTACCCCTCGCATATCGAGAATTTCGCACTCAAAATCAAAGGCAATACCCTTGAGCGCATTCTCAACACCTATTATGCCGACGATGATACACGGCGCAGCGTGGTATCGCTGCTCAAAGAGCGCGAAGAAGCAATGGAGTACCCTATCTTTGAGGGCGTGCTCGAGTTCCTGGGCGACCTGCAGCGCTGCGGAGTGCCTGCGGCTATAGTGACGAGCAGCAATCTGCCCAAGATGACGCGCCTCTTTGCCGCCCACCCCGGTTTCCGCGAGTTCTTTGGCGCAGTGCTCACCGATAAAGATGTGAGCAACTCGAAGCCCCACCCCGAGGGTTACCTTAAAGCGGCTGCCCGACTCGGTGCCGAGCCTGCCGAGTGCATAGTGTTTGAAGACAGCTATGCCGGGCTGCAGGCAGGGCGCAGCGCGGGAGCCCGCGTTGTGGCACTTGCCACGACCAACCCGCGGCACACGCTCACCGATAAGGCCGATGCCGTAATCGACGGCTTCGAGGGGCTTACGTTCGAAGCTCTCATGAGGCTGTTTGACGCAGATTAAGGGCGCAGAACGTTCGAGCCACATCTTAATCGGCGTCCATGCGGACGCCAGGCCTTGAGGTTTAGCTGTCCCCGCACGCCTCTACTAAAGCTCCGACGAACGGGGTCACGGGATTAATCAGCGTCTTTCAGACGCTCAGCTCCCGCCTTTAAATACCTACTCATAAAACCAATCATAATCAAAATACCCAAAACCATGAGAATCCTACCACTTCAACTGATGCTCCTTGCCGCGGTAGCGGTGCAGGCACAGACGTTCACCGAGTGGCACGACCCTGCGGTGAATGAAATCAACAGGCTTCCGATGCGCGCGTCGTATTTCCCCTATGAGAGCGCCGAAGCCGCCAAAGCCAACATAAAGGCTGACTCAGAGCGCTTTATCAATCTTGACGGTCTCTGGAAATTCAATTGGGTGGCCGATGCTGACCAACGCCCTACCGACTTTTTCCGTACCGACTACAACGATACCGCGTGGGGCACCATGCCTGTGCCGGGGCTGTGGGAGCTCAACGGCTACGGCGACCCGCAATACGTAAATGTAGGTTACCCCTGGCGCGAGCAGTTCAACAGCAATCCGCCTGAAGTTCCGGCTAAAGACAACCACGTTGGCAGCTACCGCCGCACCGTGGAGATTCCTGCGTCGTGGAGCGGCAAGCAGGTGATAGCCCACTTCGGCTCGGCGACCTCGTGCATCTACCTGTGGGTGAACGGTAAATTTGTGGGCTACAGCGAAGACAGCAAGCTCGACACCGAATTTGACATCACCAAATATCTGCACCCGGGTACCAATACGATAGCGCTGCAGATGTTCCGCTGGTGCGACGGCACCTATCTCGAAGATCAGGATTTCTTCCGTCTCTCGGGTCTTGCACGTGAGAATTATCTCTATGCCCGCGACCGCCGTCACATTGCTGACATCCACCTTACCCCTTCGCTCTCCAAGGATTATACCGCCGGGAGCCTGACTGTAGACCTCAGCTTCGCTCCCGCTGCCAAGGGTTGCACGGCTGAAGTAAGCATCGCCGGCCCCGACGGCAAGACCGTGGCCACCAAATCGGCCAAGGTGAAGAGCACCAAGGAGAATATCACTTTCGAGCTGCCCTCGGTTGAGCTCTGGAGTGCAGAGACTCCTGTACTCTACCCTGTGAACATCGCCCTGCTCGACGGCGCAGGCAAGACAATAGAGAGCACTACTATCAACGCAGGCTTCCGCGAAGTGAAGGTAGAGGGCAATCAGCTGCTTGTCAACGGCAAGCCTGTGCTCATCAAGGGCGCCAACCGCCACGAGCTCGACCCCGATGGCGGGTATGTTGTGCCCGTAGAGCGTATGATTGAAGACATAAAGATTCTGAAAGAGAACAACTTCAACGCTGTGCGCACCTGCCACTATCCCAATGACTCGCGTTGGTACGAGCTCTGCGACAAATATGGCATCTACCTCACCGCCGAGGCCAACATAGAGAGCCACGGTATGGGCTACGAAGAGGCTACTCTCGCCAAGAATCCGCTGTTTGCAAAGGCACACCTCGAGCGCAACCAACGCAATGTGATGCGCAACTACAATCACCCTGCTGTGATAGTATGGTCGCTCGGCAACGAGGCTGGCAACGGCCCCAACTTCGATGCCTGCTACGATTGGATAAAGGGCTACGACAACTCACGCCCAGTACAATACGAGCGCGCGTCGGACGGGCGCATGAGTTCGGGCCGCAACACCGACATCGCCTGCCCTATGTATGCCTCTTACGACCACTGCGAGAAATATCTTGAGAACAATCCTCCCAAGCCCTTGATACAGTGCGAGTACGCCCACGCCATGGGCAACTCGATGGGCGGCTTCAAGGAGTACTGGGATCTTATCCGCAAATATCCGTCGTATCAAGGCGGCTATATATGGGACTTTGTGGACCAGTCGCTTCGCAAGAAAGGCAAAGACGGGGTTGAGATATATGGCTACGGCGGCGACTGGAACGCCTACGATGCCTCTGACATCAACTTCTGCGACAACGGCCTTATCTCGCCCGACCGCGTGCCCAACCCCCACATGCAGGAGGTGCGATACTGGCAGCAGCCTATCTGGACGAAGTATCTCGGCGACGGCCAGCTCTCGGTTTTCAACGAAGATTACTTCGCCGATTTCTCGGACCACTACCTGCGCTGGACACTCCTTGCCGACGGCACTCCCGTTGCCTCGGGAATTGTTGACAATCTCACCCTCAAACCTCAGGAAACCATGCCCGTGGCTCTGCCTATAGGCGACCTGCCCGAGGGCGAGGTGCTGCTCAATGTGGAATACCGCCTCAAAGGTGCCAAAGGTCTGCTCGAGCCCGACCATATCACCGCTTACCAGCAGTTCGTCCTCGCCGAGGGCAAGGCTGCCGACACCGGCGTGACACCGTCCATGGCCGACCGCTATACCCCGGCAGGGAAAGTGAGCATCAACGATAAGGACCACAAATTCCTCATTGTAGAAAGCCCCGTGGCACGCCTCGATTTCAACCGCCATACGGGCTACCTCTGCCGCTACGATGTTGACGGCCGCAGCCTCCTCGATGAGGGCGCTGTGCTTGAGCCCAACTTCTGGCGCGCGCCCACCGACAACGACTTCGGTTGCCAGTACAATGTGAAGAACCGCGTGTGGGCCGACCCGGGTCTGCGCCTCACATCGCTCACCTCAGAACTCGAAGGCGACATAGCAGTTGTCAAGGCCAAGTACGAACTGCGGAAAACCGGTGGCACGCTCGCTATCAGCTACCGCATTAACAACGCGGGCGAGGTTTCGGTGACCGAAGAGCTTACAGCCGACGCCTCGCGCAAGGAGCCCGACATGCTTCGCTTCGGCATGCGCATGCGTATGCCGGCCGAATACGACCGCATCGACTACTATGGCCGCGGCCCCGGCGAGAACTACTCCGACCGCAATGCCTCGGCACTGATAGGCCGCTACAGCGAGCGCGTCGCCGACCAGTTCTACCCCTACATCCGCCCGCAGGAGACCGGCACCAAGACCGATATCCGCACCTGGAGACAGCACAACGCCGGAGGTAAAGGCCTCACCGTGGTAGCCTCGAAGCCTTTCTCGGCATCGGCTCTCAACTATTCTCAGGAGTCGCTCGACGAAGGCCTATACAAAAAGCAGTGGCACTCGCCTGAGGTCAAGGCTGACAATGCCGTATGGCTGTGCATCGACGAGGCCCAGACAGGCCTCGGGTGCATCGACTCGTGGCGTTCCGAACCGCTGCCGCAATACCGCCTGCCCTACGCCGACCGCTCTTTCACGTTCAAACTGAGCCCTGCAAAGTAAGTCAGGACTCATTACAATAGGAGTAACGCGCCGAAAATCGCTCGATTTTCGGCGCGTTTCATTGCCATGTGGAAAATTTTTGCCAATTTTGCACTTTGAAACGGGCCATAGGCTAAACTTGTGGCCACACAAGACTTGTACATGACTTTTACAGCCGACATAATAGCCTCACAGATTGGCGGTACCGTGGAGGGCCGCGGCGATGTAGCGGTAAGCGATTTCGCCAAGATAGAAGAAGGGCGTCCAGGAACCATCACATTTCTTGCCAATCCGAAGTACGAGCATTACCTCTACACCACCGAGGCCTCGGTGGTGCTCGTGCGCAGCGACCTTGAGCTCAGCGCTCCCGTCAAGGCCACGCTTATCCGCGTAGCCGACCCTTACAGTGCGCTTGCCGCCCTCATGGGTATAGCCGCGCAGGCACTCAGACCCTCGCACCGCGGCATAGAGCAGCCGTGCCATATTGCCGAAGGTGTTGAAATCTCAGACGACTGCTACGTTGGTGCTTTCGCCTACATAGGCAAAGGCGCCCGCATAGGCCGCAACGTGAAGATTTATCCTCAGGTATATATTGGCGAAGGTGTGAGCATAGGCGACGACACCGTGCTCTACCCCGGGGTGAAAGTTTACTACGGCTGCCGCATAGGTTCGCGCTGCACCATTCATGCCGGTGCCGTTATCGGCAGCGACGGTTTCGGTTTCGCCCCCGATGCGAAGGGCGTATTCCACAAGATAGAGCAGCTCGGCATAGTGCAGATTGACGACGATGTGGAAATCGGCGCCAACACCACCGTAGACCGCTCTACCATGGGTCGCACCCACATATCCACCGGCGTCAAGCTCGACAACCTCATACAGGTTGCCCACAATGTGGAGATAGGCAGTCATACTGTAATGGCAAGCCAGACTGGCATTGCCGGTTCTACTAAAATCGGCGCACACTGCATGGTGGCCGGTCAGGTGGGCTTCGCAGGCCATATCACCGTAGGCGACGGCGTGACAGTAGGCGCGCAGTCGGGCATAGCCAAAGGCGTAGCACCGGGCAGCCGCATAATGGGTTCCCCGGCGATGCCTGCAGGCGACTACGCCCGCCTTGTAGCGGCCCAGAAGCAGCTTGCGACAGCCCTGCGCCGCATCGACGCCCTCGAAAAGAAATTAAACGAAAAATAAATCATACTTCTTTGCAATGAAGCAGATAACCCTTAACGGCGAATTTACCCTCAGCGGCAAAGGCCTGCACACAGGCGCACAGCTGACGGCCACATTCTGCCCTGCCCCCGATAACCACGGATACAAGATACAGCGCACCGACCTGGAAGGCCAGCCGATGCTTGATGCCGTTGCCGAAAACGTAGTGTCGACCATGCGCGGCACCGTAATAGGCAAAGGCGACGTAACAGTGAGCACCATAGAGCACGCCATGGCAGCCCTTTATGCCAGCGGTGTCGACAACTGCCTCATCAAGGTCGACGGCCCCGAGATTCCTATCCTCGACGGCAGCGCCAAACCTTTCTACGAGAGCATACAGAGCGTAGGTCTCACCGAGCAGAACGCCGACAAAGACTTTTTCTACGTAAAGCACAAGATTGAGGTTTGTGACCCCGACTCGGGCTCGAAACTCATGCTTCTGCCCGACGACGAGTTCAGCCTCGACGTGAAGATCAACTTCAACAGCAGCGTTCTCGCCAACCAGTATGCCACGCTCGACCATGTGAGCGACTTCGGCGCCGAAATGGCCGGAGCCCGCACCTTTGTATTCGTGCGCGAGATAGAGCCTCTGCTCAAAGCCGGCCTTATCAAGGGCGGCGACCTTGACAACGCTATCGTTATCTACGAGCACAAGAAGACTCAGGAAGAGCTCGACCACCTCGCCGACCTCATGGGCGTGCCTCACCACGATGCCGACGCCTTCGGCTTCATCAACGAGCGTCCGCTGTCGAGCCCCAACGAACCTGCGCGCCACAAGCTCATGGACCTCATCGGCGACATTGCCCTGATAGGCCGTCCGCTCAAAGGCCGCATCATAGCCACCAAGCCCGGCCACACTATCAACACCCAGCTTGCCAAGGCACTTCGCAGCGAAATCAAACGCCAGGAAGTTCAGGCTCCTATCTACGACCCCAATGCAGCACCTCTTATGGATAACAATGAGATCCGCCGCTGCATACCTCACCGCTATCCCTTCCTCCTCGTTGATAAAATCATCGACAAGAGCGAACACTATATCGTTGGTGTGAAGAACGTTACCGCCAACGAGCCCTTCTTCCAGGGCCACTTCCCGCAGGAGCCTGTAATGCCCGGTGTACTCCTGGTGGAGGCCATGGCACAGACCGGCGGCCTGTTAGTTTTAGGCTCGGTAGAAGATGCCGAACGCTACTCGACCTACTTCATGAAGATTGACAACGTGAAGTTCCGTCAGAAAGTAGTTCCCGGCGACACTCTCATTTTCCATGTATCGTTCATGACTCCGCTTCGCCGCGGTATGGCCGTGATGAAAGGCCGCGCCTTTGTAGGCGAGAAAGTAGTGTGCGAGTGCGAGTTCATGGCCCGAATCATCAAAAACAAGTAATCGAACATGACACATCCTCTGGCTTGCGTCAGCCCTGAAGCGCGCATAGCTGACAATGTCGAAATCGGCCCCTTCGTCACTATCCACGGCAATGTGGAGATTGGCGAGGGCACCGTTATCGGCAGCAATGTCACTATCCACGGCAATGTGGAGATTGGCGAGGGCACCGTTATCGGCAGCAATGTCACTATCTTCGAGGGCTCGCGCATAGGCAAGAACTGCAAGATTTTCCCCGGTGCCGTAGTAGGCGCCATACCGCAGGACCTGAAGTTCCGCGGCGAGGAAACGCTCGCAATCATCGGCGACAACACCACCCTGCGCGAGTGCGTGACCGTAAACCGCGGCACTGCAGCCAAAGGGCAGACCGTAGTTGGCTCGAACTGCCTCATCATGGCATACAGCCACGTAGCGCACGACTGCATCATAGGCAACGGCGTGATTATCAGCAACGCCACCCAGCTCGCCGGTGAGGTGGTGGTTGACGACTGCGCGGTGATAGGCGGCGGCAGCCTCGTGCACCAGTTCTGCCACATAGGCTCGTATGTAATGCTGCAGGGCGGCGCGCTTGTCAACAAAGACATACCGCCCTACGTCAAGGCCGCCCGCGAGCCCATAAGCTACACGGGTATCAACAGCATAGGCCTGCGCCGCCACAACTTCGCCCCCGAAACGATAGCACAGATTCAGGAGATTTACCGCTACCTATATATGAGCGGGCTCAACATCTCCGACGCTATCGCCCGTATCGAGGCCGAACTTCCCGCCACCCCCGAGCGCGAAATAATCCTCGACTTCGTGCGCAACTCGGGCCGCGGTGTGATAAGAGGTTAAGACACATATATTCGCATGGCCGGAGGGTCTGTCGCGCGCCATATCTATAAGTGGCGTGAGGAAAGTCCGGGCAACACAGGGCACCATATTTTCTAACGGGAAGCTATCGGTAACGGTAGGGTTCAATGTGACAGAAAACAACCGCCCCGCTCCGGCGAGGCAAGGGTGAAAAGGTGAGGTAAGAGCTCACCGGGCACCGCAGCAATGCGGTGTGCCGCACAACCTATGGGTTGCAAGGTCAAGTATACCGGCATCTAAGGGCTGCCCGTCCATTGCCGGGGGGTAGACTGCGCAGATAAATGACAGACGGACAGGTGTATCCCGCACTCCAACGGTAGACGCCTCCCACATAACCCGGCTTATACTCCGGCCATGCGATTTTTTACATAAAATACAATTCCCGCCATGACAGAAAACGACAATCTCACCACCGTGCCTACCGTCGATGAGGCGGGCAATACCATAATAGTCACGGCGAACCTCGACGTTGCCAAATTCCGCTCCAAAGACAAGTATAACATCCGCGTAGAGGTTACCCTACCCTACACTGCGGCGGGCGAGCTCGGCTTCCCCGACGATGCCACCTCGGAACTCCTCGAAAAGATTACCGAGAGCTTCGACGCCCAACTCAAGGGCAAGACCACAGCAGTGCTCACCGGCATCTACACCGGCGGCGGGGAGCGCAACTGGGTTTTCTACACCTTCTCCACACAGACTTTCAACGGTTTTCTCAACCGCTCGCTTGCCGATTTCCCTCTGCTTCCGCTCAAAATCTACGCCGAGAACGACCCCGAGTGGGCCGAGTACGACGAGATGCTGCAGGCGGTGAAGATGTGAGGGGCTCGCCCTCTTGTGCACCTCTCGGGCTTTCCGCCCTCGCACAACCCCAAAGGAGCGTGCGAGGGGAAATGATTAGATGAATAGGTTGAGGTTTGCGCTTTCGGTGCGGTTCATGTATGTGGCCACGCCGCCTATTGTTACGCAGTCGAGGAGCTCCTCGCGTGCGACGCCCATCACGTCCATTGACATTTGGCAGGCTATAAACTCGACCCCGCTGCTGATAGCGGCTTCGCGGAGCTGCTCGAGCGAATCGACGTTCTTGCGTTTCATGATGTGGCGCATCATCTTGCTGCCCATGCCACCCATGTTCATTTTGGAGAGCTTGAGTTTGCGTGAATCGGAGGGTAACATCATGCCGAACATGCGTCCGAAGAGGTCTTTGCGCACCTTTGGTTTTGCAGATTTCTTGATCGCGTTGAGGCCCCAGAAAGTGAAGAATATTGTCACTTTCTCGCCTGTTGCAGCGGCACCGTTGGCGAGGACGAATGTGGCGAGGGCTTTATCGAGGTCGTCGCTGAAGAGCACGAAGGTTTTGCCTTTGGCAGCTGTTGAGGCTACGGCGTTTTCTTTAGTTGGCTCGCCGCGCTCTACGGCTATATGATATTTACCGGCTTGTGAGCGCGATGAAACGAATTTGTTGCCTGTAGAAGAGCACCATGCTTCGGCGTCGCGGGCGAAACCGGGGTCGGTGGCAATGATTTCGAGAGCCTGGCCGGGGTTGAGTTTTTCCATGGCATCTTTGAGCTTCATGATAGGGCCGGGGCAAGCGAGGCCGCAGGCATCGATTGTGAGATGCGCGCTTGCCGGAGCGGTAGCAGCAGGTGCCGAGTCTGCTTTACCACCGAAGGGCGCGGGAGCGGGGAGAGGCGCTGTTGCAGAGCGGAAGGTCTTGATACCGCCAATGAGGTTGCGGACGTCGTTGAAACCGTTGTTACGCAGGATATTTGATGCGAGGTAGCCACGCAGACCCACGCCGCAGTAGAGCACCACAGGACGGTCGGCAGGGATTTCGGCGAGGCGCCCGCGCATGCTGTCGAGGGGGATATTGACGGCTCCGGGAAGAGCGCCTGCGGCAAACTCCATTGGAGTGCGCACGTCGATGAGCGTGCAGGCTCCTTCGGGCATAGCGGCGAGTTCGCGCCAATAAACAGGTTTCATCTTGCCGCTGAGGATATTCGAGGCCACGTATCCGGCAATGGCCACGGGGTCTTTTGCCGAGGAGTACGGGGGAGCGTAGGCCTGCTCGACACGCGTGAGGTCGTAGATGGTGCCGCTGTGCTTTATAATACTTGAAATCACATCGATTCGCTTATCCACGCCGTCGTAACCTACAATCTGAGCGCCGAGAACGCGACCGTCGGCAGGGGCGAACACCAGCTTTATAGTCATGGGGAGGGCGTCGGGGTAATAACCTGCATGCGATGAGGGGTGAATAGTGGCGGTGAGATAGTCGGTTCCTTCGCCTTTGAGGCGCTTGGCGGCGAGCCCTGTCGCGGCAACGGTCATATCGAACACCTTGGCTATCGAGGTGCCTATAGCGCCCTCGTAGGGTGTCTTGGCGCCCGAGACCATATTGTCGGCCACGATACGGGCCTGACGGTTTGCCGGACCTGCAAGATAGTTGAGCCAGGTTTTGCCGGTGAGGGGATGTGTGAACTCAATGGCGTCGCCCACGGCGAAGATATTCTCATCGGAGGTGCGGAGAAATTCATCGACTTTTATGCCGCGCATGGGTCCGATTTCAAGACCGGCGTCGAGGGCAAGAGCGGTATTGGGGCGCACGCCTATAGAGAGTATCACGATGTCGGCCAAGAGTTTGCGCCCGTCGGCAAAAGTAATCTCTATCTCATTACCCACCTTTGCGAACGAGGCCACAGCGGTATCGAGGTAGAGGCGCACGCCTTTCTCGATGAGGTGCGAGTGCACAATCTGCGCCATCGAGAAGTCGATAGGCGCCATTACCTGCGGTGCCATTTCGACGACGGCGACTTCGGCGCCCGCATGGCTGAGGTTCTCGGCCATTTCGAGACCGATGAAACCCGCACCTACAATCACGGCGCGGCACACACCACCGGCCTCGACGCGAGCCTTGATTCGGTCGGTGTCGGCCACGTTGCGCAGGGTGTAGATACCCTCGGTGTCGATGCCGGGGAGGGGCGGCCGCACGGGCGAGGCTCCGGGCGAGAGCAGGAGTTTATCGTAGCTCTCGGTGTAGGAAGAGCCGTCGGGGGCAGTTACGGTGACAGTCTTGGCAGCGCGGTCGATTGCCGTAACCTCCGAGTTTACGCGCACGTCGATGTTGAAGCGGGTGCCGAAGGAGGCGGGAGTCTGCACGAGGAGTTTCTCGCGCTCGGCAATGGTGCCGCCAATGTAGTAAGGCAGGCCGCAGTTGGCATAAGAAATATGCTCACCTTTTTCAAAAAGGATAATCTCGGCGTCTTCGGTAAGACGGCGTATTCTTGCGGCAGCGGTGGCACCACCTGCAACTCCGCCAATTATAAGGTATTTCATGCTGTGTCCAATTTTTATTTTGTGCAAAGTTAGGCACGGAATAATAGATAAACAAACGGTTTTATTTATCTTTGCATCGAAAATATCTATCAATAGCGATATGACACTTCAACAACTGAAATACATAGTTGCCGTTGACCGGCACCAAAGCTTCGCCCTTGCGGCCGAGGCCTTGGGGCTGACGCAACCGACTCTGAGCGGCATGATTGCCAAACTTGAAGATGAACTCGACGTGAGAATCTTCGAGCGCAACAACCGCAAGCTTCGCACCACGAGCTTAGGGAGCCGCTTAGTGGCGCAGGCTAAACTTACGCTTATGGAAGCCAACAAGATAAAGGAGATAGTGAGCGAGAGCAAGGGCGCGGTGTCGGGTGATTTCCGCCTGGCCGTTGGGCCGAGTATCGCGCCTTATATCCTGCCCGATTTTATCAGGCTTTACCTCGCCGACTACCCCGAGGTATGCCTCACGGTGGAGGAACTGCGCCCCGACGCTATGATAAAATCGCTGTTGGAGTCGAGCTGCGACGCCGGAATTGCCACCACCGGGCGCCGTTGCGAGGGGATTTTCGAGATACCGCTCTACACCGAGCGTTTCTTTGTGTATCTCTCGCCCGACTGCCTGCGCAAGCTGCCGGTATTCCGCCCTGAAGAGCTTGAACATGAGCACCTTTGGGTGATGAAAGAGGTGCAATGCCTGCGCGAGAGCGCTTTCAGTTTCTGCAAGGCACGCGCCGGGCGCAGGCATGTGTATGAGGCCGGGAACATCGATACGCTCATACGCATCGTAGACACCAACGGCGGCTATACCATAGTACCCGAGATGCACCTGCCCATGCTCAGCGACGCCCAGCGGGCAAACGTGCGCCGCATAGAGGGTAAACACCTGTCGTTCCGCAAGGTGTCGATGTACATAAGGGAGGACTATGTGAGGGAGCGCATGCTCAACACCGTGGTGGATACCCTGGGCAAATTCATGCCCGAGGGTATGCTTGAGCCCGGGCTCGCCCGCAATGGAATAAAACTTTAGGCTACAAGAGCTTGCGCGAGAGGTAGCGGCGAACGGGCTCGTCGTAGAAGCGCATCACAAGCCAGGCGAATATTATTATGCCCACGAAGATAGCCACGCACACGGGCCATACACTGTCGAAGGTGAGTGCATTGCCCCATACCCAGGCGTAGAAGAGATACATGGCGGGGTAATGGACGATGTACACCGGGTAGGAGAGGCGGCCGAGGAAGCTGCAGGTGCCGGCCGAGAAGCGGTCGGTGACGCTGCCGCAGGCGCCGAGCCAGACGATAGCCGGGAAAAGGAAGAGAGTGCAGGCGCTGTCGTAGAGGGCGTTGAGCACCGAGGGACCACCGTCGGCACCTGTCACATAGGGGCAGGCCATGGTGGCTACAATGAGCGCCGAGCATATCCAGAAAGCGCCGCGGACGCGCACTGCCTTGAAGCCGCGGCTCATGAGCATGCCTGCCGAGAAGGAGAACAGCAGACGGAGGAAACCTCCAATCCAGCCCCAGTCGGCCATTGACCAGCCGAAGCCTATGTGGTAGGCGCCCGAGAGGTTGGTGCATGCCGCCACAGCCAGTCCGAGACCCGACAGCACTACCACAGCACGAAGGGCCCGGGTAGAAAGGCGGTGAAGCGCAAGGGCATAGAGCACGCTGCCTATATATTCAAAAAAGAGCGACCAGGCAGGGCCGTTGAGCGAGAACATCTCGCCGTTGCCGCGCACATCGGCCATGGAGAAAGGCAGCGCCGGAATCATGAAGAGGCCGAGCGCCAACGCGATGAGAACGTTGTGGAGGGGTATCGGGGTACCATCCCACTGCACGGAGCCTTGCAGGAGATAGGCCGCCGCTCCGAGAATCACGCTGAACACAACCATTGGCTGCAAGCGTATCACACGCCTGAGCATGAAGCCTCCGGCGGTGAGGCCTCGGCGCCAACGGTCGTCGTAGGCATAGCCGATGACGAAGCCCGAGAGGACGAAGAAGAAGTCGACGGCGAGGTAGCCGTGATTCATGCGTTGGTCGACGGGCGAGGTAGCGAATCCCTCGAAAAAGTGATACCAAATTACCATAACGGCGGCAACTCCGCGGAGGCCGTCGAGGAGGTCGTAGCGAGGTTTCAGAGCAGTGGCGGGTGATAATGACATAGCTTAAATGTTTTGCGGTGCAAAGTTAGCCCACCGGCCGCTAATAACCTTTGACCTGCGTCAAAAAATCTCGGCGCGTATGCGGCTGAGGGTTGCCGGAGCCACCCCGATATATGAGGCGATGTCGGTGAGGCGTGCACGGCGGCATACGTCGGGGAACTGGCGGGCGAAGGCGCGGTATCGCTCGGGGGCAGGGAGGGCGAGGCGCTCCTTGTGGGTTCGGTGGAGACGGCGGTATTCGTTCTGGTGGTTGACGCGCGCCCAATGGGCAAGCTCCGGCTCGGACTCTATCAGGCGGTTGAGGTCGGCAATGCTAATCTCAAAAGCGAGTGCGGGCTCTACGGTCTCGACATATTCCTCGCTCGTGCGCCCGTAGTAGAGCTCATCCATGCTGAACACGATGCAACCCTCTGTGGTGAAAGAGGTTGTAATCTCTTCGCCGTCGACAATCCAATAGCTGCGGGTAATGCCGCGCTCAATGAAATAGGCTTTGCCGCAGGTCTCACCTTCGCGTATAAGGCAGTGGCGCTTGCCGAAATTACGCGGCACGGTACACTCCAGCAGGCGCGCCATGCAGCGCTCCGACACAGGCCAGCAGCTACGGATCCATGCCACGGTATTGGGCATATCGGCTTCTGTGACCATGGCTCAGATAGAGGGCATAGCGATTATCGACTGCAGTATGCCGAGGGCAGAGTTGACGCTTGGCACCTTGGCCACGAGGAAACTGCGGCGACCATTGCGCTCGCGAATCTGCACCCGCTGCGGGTTCTGCTGCAGATAGTTGAGCAGACGCCCGAACATCGGCGACTGGTAGTAGGCCTTGTTGTCGTCGCCCACGAAGTAGAGGAACATCGAGCCTTGCTTGAGCACCACTTTCTCTATGCCGAGGCGCTTTGCCTCACGCCTCAGGCGGGGCACGAGGAGGAGCTCGCGGGTGACGTCGGGGATACGGCCGAAGCGGTCGCGCAGGCGTTCCTCGAAGGCGTCGAGCTGGTCATCGCGCTCAATGCTCTCGAGTTCCTGATAGAGCGATATACGCTCGCTCACCTGGGGCACGTAGGTGGTGGGGAGGAGGAGCTCGAGGTCGCTCTCAATGGTGCAGTCGGCCACGAAATCATCGTCAGACGCACCTTGGTTGTCGGCTGCCAGCTCGGGGAACTCCTCGGTGCGGAGCTCAACTACGGCCTCGCGGAGTATGCGCTGGTAGGTTTCATAACCGAGGTCGGCGATGAAGCCGCTCTGCTCTGCCCCGAGGAGGTTACCGGCGCCGCGTATGTCGAGGTCCTGCATGGCGATGTGTATGCCCGAGCCGAGGTCGGAGAAGCTTTCGATAGCCTGCAGACGGCGTCGGGCGTCGGGCGACAGCGGATTGCCCGGAGGCACCATGAGGTAGCAGAACGCTTTGCGCGAAGAGCGCCCTACTCGGCCGCGAAGCTGGTGAAGCTCGCTGAGGCCGAAGTTCTGGGCGTTGTTGATTATTATGGTATTGACGTTTGGCATGTCGATGCCGCTCTCGATGATAGTTGTGGCAAGGAGTATGTCGTAGTCATGCGCCGAGAAATCGTTTATAGCCTTCTCGAGTTTCTCAGGAGGCATCTGTCCGTGAGCCACTATGGTGCGTGCGTCGGGCACAAGGCGCTTAATCATGCTCTCGAGGTCGTAGAGCCCCTCGATGCGGTGGTTCACGAAGAACACCTGGCCGCCGCGGGCGAGCTCGAAGTTGATAGCCTCGGCCACAATTTCGTCGCTGAGGGCGTCGACCTGCGTGATTATGGGGTAACGGTTGGGGGGCGGTGTGGCTATGGTGGAGAGGTCGCGGGCACCCATGAGCGAGAACTGGAGGGTGCGCGGTATGGGGGTGGCGCTCATGGTGAGGGTGTCGATGTTTACCTTCATCTGGCGGAGTTTCTCTTTTACCGCCACGCCGAATTTCTGTTCCTCATCAATCACGAGCAGGCCGAGGTCTTTGAATTTCACGCCTTTGCCAATGAGCTTGTGGGTGCCAACGACTATGTCGATTTTACCGGCCTCGAGGTCGGCCAGGATAGCCTTGGTGTCTTTAGCCGTGCGTGCGCGAGAGAGGTATTCGACGCGGACGGGGAAATCTTTAAGACGCTCACTGAAAGTGTGGAAGTGCTGGTAAGCGAGCACTGTGGTGGGCACGAGTACGGCCACCTGCTTGCCGTCGACGGCTGCCTTGAAGGCCGCGCGGATAGCAATCTCGGTCTTTCCGAAGCCCACGTCGCCACAAATGAGGCGGTCCATAGGGCGCTCGCTCTCCATATCGGTTTTCACGGCTTGCGTGGCGGTGAGCTGGTCGGGGGTATCCTCGTAGATAAACGATGCCTCAAGCTCGTTCTGCAGATATGTGTCGGGCGAGAAAGCGAAACCTTTCTCGTCGCGGCGGGCTGCATAGAGCTTTATAAGGTCGCGTGCAATGTCTTTGAGCTTGGTTTTGGTGCGCTCCTTCATCTTCTGCCATGCACCCGAACCGAGACGGTTAATTTTCGGGGGCACGCCTTCTTTGCCGCGGTACTTTGCGAGCTTGTGGAGCGAGTGTATGGAAACGAGGAGGATGTCGTTGTTCTGGTAGATGAGCTTTATCACCTCCTGCATCTTGCCGTTTATTTCGGTGCGGAGGAGGCCTGCGAATTTGCCCACGCCGTGGTCGAGGTGCACAATGTAGTCGCCGGGCTCAATCTGGCCGAGTTCCTTGAGCGAGAGTGCGAGTTTGCCGTTTCGGGCACGCTCGCTCTTGAGGGTGTATTTATGGAAACGGTCGAAAATCTGGTGGTCGGTAAATACGCATATCTTCGATTCGTTATCCACGAAACCCTCGTGGAGGGTGCCGTCGACGGTCTCGAAGGAGATTTTATCGCCACGGTCGGCGAAGATTTCACGCAGGCGCTCGAACTGCTTGGGATTGTCGGAGAGGATGCAGAGGCGATACCCCTCGCTCTCGAAGCGCTTGAACGAGTCGGCAATGAGGTCGAAGTTCTTGTGGAAAACGCCCTGGGGAGTGCAGTCGAAGGCGAGGGTTGCTGCGGCGCGACTCTTGGCGGGGGTGCCGTCGTCGCCCGGCTTGGAAGCGGTGAAAGTGAAGCGGTGGAAGGCAGCAAGGCGCGCGGCAAATGCGTCGGGGTCGACCACGAGGTCGAGAGCGTCGGCATCGCCGTCTTCGGTGAGGAGTGTGTAGGCCGACATTCCGGCCTCGGCAATGGCCTTGATGCGCCCTACGGTGAGGCTCTCGTTGCGCAGAGCTATTACGGAGCTTTCGTCGATGAAGTCGAGGAGCGACTGTTTGTCGCCGCGATGAGCAACGTTGGCGGTGACCTCAATGGCGTCGAGCTTGCGCTCGGAGAGCTGGGTCTCGACATCGAAAAGGCGTATGGAGTCGATTTCATCGCCGAAGAAATCGAGGCGCACGGGGAGCTCGGCCGAGTAGCCGAAAATATCGAAGATAGAGCCTCGGATAGCATACTGGCCGGGCTCGTAGACGTAATCGACGGCCTTGAAACCGTTGTCGCGCAGCCACTTCTCAACATCGGTCATATCACGGCGGCTACCCACGGCAAGGCTGAGGGTGTGCTTGTGGAGCTCTTGCCGCGAGGCCACGCACTCGGCCAGGGCATCGGGATATGTGACAACGAAGCGGGGCGTGCCTGCGGCAATGGCGGCGAGTGCCTCGGTGCGCAGAATCTGGTTGGGCGGGTCGATCTGCCCGTACTTTATATCGCGCTTGAAGCCCGAGGGGAGCATGGCCACTTTGTCGTCGCCGGCGAGGCGGCAGAGGTCGAAATAGAGATAACCGGCATCGTCGAGACTGTCGCCCACGACAATCACGGGCTGCTTGCTCTCGAGCGCCGAGAGCGCCACGGCGGCCGATGAGCCTGCGAGCCCCGTAGCGGCGCCGCCTTTAGAGGCGAGCGAGCGCAGGGCCTTGCGGCGCGAAGCCGGCATTAGAGCCTTTGAAATATCGTCGAGGGTCATATTATGCGTGCTTTCAGGCCTTCGGAAGTAAGGAAAGCGAGCACCTCGCGACGGCGGTCGCCCTGCACGAGAATCTCTCCGCCGCGTGCCGAACCACCTGTGCCGAGGCGTCGTTTTAGTCGCGAGGCGAGCTCAGCCACGGCGTCGTCGCCGATAGTGAAGCCGGTGATTATGGTGGCGCACTTTCCGGCGCGGCCCTTGCGTTCAAAAACAATGTCGAGGCGCCCGCTCTGCGCAGGCTCCCCGTCGTTGCTGTTCTCTGTTTCGGTAGTGTTGCTGTCTTGGTCGTCGGGCATTGTTCCGCGGAGTGCGGCGAGCCTGTCGAGCCAGTTATCTTCGGCCATATGTGATGCTATTCGTAATGGAGTATAGTGTCGGAAATTTCGGTGGCGTTGTGAGCCTCGCTTATAGCAGAGAGGAGGCTTATGCCTGCGCGGTCTTCAACGGGTAGCGAGTTGACGAAGAGGGCCACCGAGTCGGCTGAGCGGTCGGTAGCTACCTCAAGGCTTCGTGCTGCCAAGGCGGTGTTTGCTTCCTCGTTGCCGTAATTCTCGGCGAGCCGGAGGAGGAGGAGTGAGAGTCGACAGCGTTGCTCAACGGTGAGGCGTGTGGTGTCGGGGCCCGTGGCTATGCCGTCGCACAATTTCTGAGCCTCGGCATAACTACCTGCGGCATATGCTTGCTCGGCATCGGCAAGAGGAGTCGCCGAGCCTGCATTGGAGCGGCAGCCCTCCGCAAGGAAAGCTGCCACTGCCAATGTTGAAATCAATAATATCTTGTGTTTCAATTTACTGTTGATTTTCGGTCTCGAATTCGGGTTCGGGGGGAGTTGCGGTCTCGGCCTCGGGCTCGGTAATTACTTCGCGGAGCGACTGCGAACCGGCGTTCTGCCAGTCGGCTTCGCCGGGCTGGTCGGCACCTGCGGTAGTTATTTCGTACTGGTGCTCGACGTTGTCGCCTGCGGGGGTATCGACGTGCGAGTTGGTATCAAACCACCCGATGTAGAAGAGGGTGCCTACTGCAATGGCTGCCACAATGATAGCCACCACGAGCCAGGCCCATATGTTGGAAGATTTGCGCTTGGAGTCTGCCATAATAAGTATTGTTTAGTTGAACGTTTCTTATTACAACGCGCCCGGGGCGCAAAAGTTCTCAGAGGTTTTCTACCTTCTGCGCAAAGTCGAACATAAGGAGTGCGGCCTGAGCAGCCTCGGTGCCTTTGTTGCCGACTTTACCACCGGCACGGTCGAGGGCGTCCTGCTCGCAGTCGACGGTGAGGACACCGAAGATTACGGGTATGTCGCACTCGCTGTTGAGGTGTGTTATGCCCTGGGTAACGCTCTGGCACACATAGTCGAAGTGGGGTGTGCCGCCGCGGATAACGCATCCGAGGACTACGATAGCGTCGTAAAGGCCGCTTTCGATGAGTTTAGAGGCTGCAAAGGTGAGTTCGACGGCACCGGGCACCTCGAAGGTGTCGATAACGTCGTCGCCGAGGCCCTGGCGTTTAAATTCGTCGAGGGCGCCTGCCATGAGGGGTTCTGTGATATGGCTGTTCCAGAGTGTGCGCACAACGGCCACGTGCATGTCGCGTGCCTTGGCGAAGGGGTTGATTTGGGGAGCGTAGGTTGACACTATACTAAAGGAAAAAGTTTAAAGGATAAAGGGTAAAGGATAAGTCAAAAGTAAAAAGGATAAAGGGTGGTGAAGGATAAGTCAAAAGTAAAAAGGATAAAGGGTGAAAGACAAGTCAAAAGTAAAAAGGATAAAGGGTAAAGTATTAGAGGATTGCCATTTTTTGACTTTTGACTTCTGACTTTTGACTTTTGACTTTTGACTTTTGACTTTTAATTAAAGCAGAGCTTTAATTAAATCTTCTGCCACTGCTCAGCTATTGCCTTGGCGGCCTGCGCGGCGCTGCGAGCTGCGGCACCGATTATGGCTTCGCGGGTGGGCGCGTCGGGAGCTTCGAGGGCTTTGGCGTCGAGGTCTCGCTCGGCTATCATGGCCACTACTCCGGCGGCGGCTCCGGCGTTCCAGATAAGGGTGGAACATATGTCGGCGGGTATTTCGACGCTGCTCACCTCCTTGCCGGTGTAGTAGCTTATGCGGTGGTTGGCGACGTCGACGCTCACAAGCGAGCGGCAGTAGAAGTCGATGTGGTCGTGATAGAGTGAGTCGGTGTTGTCGATGCCGAAGATGAGTTTGAGGTCGATGTTGCGGGCTATTACCACGTTGGCAAGCTCGAGGTTCTCGAGGATAGCGGGCATTACGCGCGTTATGCGGGGTTCCTGAACGGGGAGGAAGCCGGGCATGTAGACGAGGATAGCCTTGCGCTCGGCGCAGTTTGCCAGGAATCGGCTCAGGCGCGGACGCATGCGGGCGTCGAGGGCGTAGTAGCCACCGAAGAGCACGATGTCGCCTTCGTCGACGCGCGGCCATACGATGTCGAAGCAATCGTCGGGGTACTGCTCGTAGCGGGTGACGCTCTCGGGCACCGACGAGGTGTCGGCAGCGACAAAAACGTTTATAGGCGTACGTCCCTCGGTGAAGCGGTCGAGCGACGAGAGGTCGACACCGCTCTCCTTGAGGTATGCGGCCACGATGTCGCCCACAGGGTCGGCCGAGGCCTCGGAGGCCATGACCACATTATATTTGTCGCGCGCGAGGATAGCGGCGGCGTTGAGCACGCGTCCGCCCGGCATATTGCCCAACGGACGGCCCTTGGCATCGAGCACGAGGTAGAGGGCGCACTCGCCTATACATATTATTTTTTTCATTTTTCTTCTTTTTTAGCCCTTGCAGCAGCCCCGAGGTAACCTCCGTGGTGGCGCTTGGCATAGTCGGCCACGGTAAAGCCAATGGCCTGCATAACGTTTACCACCAGCACGTCGCCTATCACCGTCATCATGGTTGTTGATGTGGTGGGAGTGAGCCCCAGGGGGCATACTTCGGGCGCCGGAGCTGTGAAGAGGGTGATATCGGCGGCACGGGCCAGGGGGCTGTCGGGCACGCCCGTGATGACTATCACGGGAATATCGGCATAGAGGCCATGGAGGAGCTCGACGAGCTCGATAATCTCGCGGGTCTTGCCGCTGTTGGATATAAGGAGCACGATGTCGTCGGGCTGGAGCACTCCGAGGTCGCCATGCTGAGCCTCGCTGGGGTGCAGATTCACCGCCGGCGTTCCCGTCGACGAGAAAGTCGTGGCAATGTTCATGGCAATCTGCCCGGCCTTACCCATACCTGCCGTAACGAGCTTGCCGCCACGGCGATGCACACGTTCCACGATAGCGTCGACGGCACGCTGGTAGCCGTCGCTGACGGGAATGGCGAGAATTGCCTCACTTTCGGCGCGCAGTATGGCGCGCATTGATTCTTTGACGTCCATAAATGGCTTGATGGTTAAGAAAGCGAGGACAAAGGTACGAATAAATTTTTATTCTTGCGAGTAGCTGAGGATTTCAGGTGATTTCACATCGACACCAAACTCGGCTGCGCGGGCAAGTATGGCCTTGGCGAGCTTGGGGCGCAGCTCTTCGGGGCAATAACGGAAATAAGCCTCGGCGGCGCGCACGTGGGCAGCATCGGGCATGGGGTATTCACGGCGTTCGGGGAGCCCGAAAACGCTGTCGGGCAATTCTTTTTTCTCTTCGTAGGAAAGTCGGTCGTTCATAACAGTAGTTTTTTTGATTCTATTATTAAAGAACAAACTCGCGCCGACGGAGGTTCGGGCTGCACTTTAAGACATTGATAAAGGCATTGGTGAAGTTGTGTGGGGTACCGCACCGCCGGTGCGGCTTTTGCTATTTGCGGCGTGGCCGGCGGTGGCATGCACCGCCGGTTAACCAGATTGAGGCCCTCCGGGCCGGTCGGTGTGTGGCTATCCCCCAAACTGAAGTTCGGGGTTAATCACAAGGTACTCTCTCCGAGAGATGAGATGCATAAGTTAATATTCGTCCTGCGGACGGCATTGCAAATAAATTTGCCGTTGCGGTGTCTCCGGGCACGCCTCGCTACGCTGCGGCGTACTCGGTTACGGGTTAATCTTCGTCCTGCGGACGGCGTTGCAAATAAATTTGCCGTTGCGCTCGCTTATTTGTACCTTTGCAGTCGAAAACATTGACAGATATGAACACCACTTTCGATATGGTTGCCAAAACCCTCCAGGGCCTGGAGGGAGTATTGGCCGAAGAGCTCCGCGCCCTCGGTGCGGAAAATGTAACACCGGGTAAGCGCATGGTATCGTTCAGCGGCGACCTGGCGCTGATGTATAAGGCAAATATGTGCTGCCGTACGGCACTGCGCATCCTCAAGCCGTTCTATACTTTCGAGGCGTCGGACCCCGACGAGCTTTACGCCAAGGTCAAGGATTACGATTGGAGTACCTTGATTAAGGAAACGCAGACTTTTGCCATCGATACAGTGGCATTCAGCGATGAGTTCCGCCACACTCAGTTTGTGACTTACCGCGTGAAAGACGGTATTGTAGACTGGTTCCGCGACCGCTACGGCGATGAGCGTCGCCCACGCGTGCGTCTCGACGGTGCCGACATCATGCTCAACGTTCATATTTCGGGCAAGCAGGTAACGCTTTCGCTCGACTCCTCGGGCGAGTCGCTGCACAAACGCGGCTGGCGCAAGGCGCAGACCGACGCCCCTATCAATGAGGTGCTTGCCGCCGGTATCATACTTATGACAGGGTGGAAGGGCGATACTCCCTTCGTCGACCCCATGTGCGGTTCGGGCACTTTCCTTATTGAGGCTGCCATGATTGCTGCAGGTATCAATCCGGGTATCTACCGCAAACATTTCGCTTTCGAGAACTGGCCCGACTTCGATGCCGAGCTTTTCGATGAAATATATAACGACGACAGCAATGAGCGTGAGGTGACAGTGCCTATTATCGGTGCCGACATCTCGCCCCGCGCCACTGCCATAGCCCTCGAGAATGCCAAGCACGCAGGTGTGGCACGATATATCACTCTTGAAACCAAGCCCATATCGCAGTGGACCGAGGCTCCCAAGCCGGCAGGTGTGCTCGTCACCAACCCTCCCTACGGCAAGCGCATCGGCTCCGACGACATGAACGCCCTCTACGACACCATAGGCCGCGTGCTCAAGCATGTGTTCACGGGTTATCATGCCTGGATAATCGGCTATGAGGATGTTTATTTCCACGAGATAGGCCTGGCACCCTCGCAGAAGATTGCCGTAAACAACGGCGGACTCGATTGCGAATTGCGCGAATATGTGATTTTCGAGGGCAAGAAGGCCGACTTCCGCGCTGCCGGAGGCCGTCTCTCCGACCGCAAGCCAGACGAGGAACGCCGCGAACGCCGTCCGCGTCGCGAGGGCGGTTCATTCCGCAGTGAGCGCCCCGGCCGCAGCGAGCGTCCCGGTCGTGGCGACAAGCCTTTCCGCGGCGAGCGTCCCGAGCGTAAGCCTTTCCGCAAAAACGATGATGAGGCACCTCGCGCACGTTTTGAGAAACGCGACAGGCGCGAGGAAACGGGAGCTGCAGAAGAGAAAAAGGAACGGCGCCCGATACGGCTCGACCGCCTGGGTCGCCAGCCCTCTATTCCGGCTGAGAAAACCGTGATTCTCAACCGCCCGGCATGGCGCGTGCGCAAAAAAGACCAGAATAACCCCGACAATACACCTAACGACGACAAATGAGCGCTAAAATGAATGTGCTGCTCCTTGGCAGCGGCGGCCGCGAAGCTGCCATAGCATGGAAACTGAGCCAAAGCCCTCTCATGGGCAAGTTTTTCATAGCTCCCGGCAACGCCGGAACAGCAGACTACGGCACCAACCTCGCCCTGAAACCCACCGACTTCGACGCTGTATATGCCGCTGTTTGCGAGCACGGCATCGACCTTGTGGTGGCCGGTAACGAAGACCCTCTCGTGGCAGGATTGCGCGAGAGCCTCGAAGCCAAAGCTGCCGCCGACGGCCGCGAGCTGCTCATCATGGGCCCGGGAGCTGCCGGAGCCGCTCTCGAGGGCTCGAAAGATTTCGCCAAGGCCTTTATGGGTCGCCACAATATACCCACGGCGCGCTATCTCACTGTCACCGAGGCCAATCTTGCCGAGGGCGACGCTTTCCTCGAAAGCCTCACAGCCCCCTACGTGCTCAAGGCCGACGGTCTTGCTGCCGGTAAGGGCGTGCTCATTATCGACAATCTCGACGAGGCGCGGCGCTCGCTGCGCGAGATGCTTGCCGGTCAGTTCGGCAAGGCATCGGCAAAGGTTGTCATCGAAGAATTTCTCTCGGGCATAGAGTGCTCGGTGTTCGTTGTCACCGACGGCAAAGGGCGCTACGCCGTGCTCCCTCCGGCCAAAGACTACAAGCGCGTCGGCGAGGGCGACACCGGCCTCAACACCGGCGGCATGGGTTCGGTATGCCCTCCGCCTTTCTGCACAGAGGCTTTCATGGCCAAGGTCGACGAGAAAATCATACGCCCGACCGTAGAAGGCCTCATCGCCGAGGGTATCGACTATCGCGGCTTCATTTTCCTCGGCCTCATCCGCTGCGGCGAGGAGCCTTATGTGATTGAATACAACGTGCGTATGGGTGACCCCGAGACCGAATCGGTAATGCCCCGCATTGCCTCCGACCTGCTTCCTATGCTCGTAGCCACCGCCAAGGGCGAGCTCACCGACACCACGCTCGATATAGACCCGCGCACAACGGTTGCGGTAATGGCCGTGTCGGGCGGCTACCCCGGCGACTATGCCAAGGGCAAGACTATCACAGGCAATCTCCGCCCCGAGGGCTCGCTGGTGTTCCATGCCGGAACCCGCGAGGGCGCCAACGGCACTGTAGAGACAGCCGGCGGGCGTGTTCTCGCCGCGGTATCGTATGGCAAGGATATTATTGACGCCTCGGCGAAATCGTATGCGGCGCTTGCCGACATCAATTTCGAGGGGATGTATTTCCGCCGCGACATAGGCAAAGACTTACTCTGATGCTCGATCTCAGGCACGAGAATCTCGACCGCTATATGATGCCTCTGCGCGAGGGCGGCTCCCTGCCTGCTCTCGCCGAGGCTTCGGACGGCTTCAAATATGTGGTGAAGTTCCGCGGTGGCGGACATGGTTCAAAGGCTCTCATCAGCGAGCTCATAGGCGGCGAGATAGCCCGCAAAGCGGGGCTCCGCGTGCCCGAGCTTGTGTTTCTTGACCTCGACGAGGACTTCGGCCGCACCGAGGGCGACGAAGAGATACAAGACCTGCTGCGGGCGAGCACAGGTCTCAACATAGGGTTGCATTTCCTCTCGGGCGCTCTTGCCTGGGATGCGGCAACAAACCGCACCGACGCCACCACAGCCTCGCGCATAGTGTGGGTCGATGCTTTCCTGACCAATGTTGACCGCACCGCACGTAACACCAACATGCTGCTGTGGAACCGCGAACTATGGCTCATAGACCACGGCTCGTCGCTCATCTTCCACCACTCGTGGGAGGGATGGGAGAAAGCAGCTCTCTCGCCTTTTGCCTACGTTAAAGACCACGCTCTGCTGCGCCAGGCCTCGGCCCTTGAGGAGGCCGACGAAGAACTGCGGCGGATAATCACCCCGGAGTTTGTCGACAGCCTCGTGGACACCATACCCGAAGTGTGGCTCGAACAGGCCTCGGCAGTTATCCCTCCGGCCGAGCAGCGGGAGGTATACCGCACTTTTCTGAAGACGCGTCTTTCAAACTCAAAAATCTTTACCGACCATGCAATCGCAGCCCGCAAAGCACTTATATGAGTATGCGGTGATACGCTACTGCCCCCGCGTGGAGCGCGAGGAGTTTGTCAACGTAGGCCTGGTGATGATGTGCAAGCGCCGCCGCTGGCTGCGCGCGGCCACGGCTATCGACAGCGCCCGCGTGGCGGCTTTCATGCCCGGGGCCGACCTTGATGCCGTGCAGGCTCAGCTCGACGCTTTTGTATCGGTGGCCAAGGGCGACAATTCGCCCATAGGGCAACTTGAGGCTCACGAACGTTTCCGCTGGCTCACGGCAGTGCGCAGCGCCTGCATAGGCACGTCGAGGCCGCACCCGGGTTTGACGGAGAATCTCGATGAGACTTTTGAGAGGCTTATGGGTGAGTTAGTTAGGAGTTAGGAGTTAGAAGTTAGGAGTTAGGAGTTAGGAGTTAGGAGTTAGGAGTTAGGAGTTAGAAGTTTGGAGTTTGGAGTTGATAATTTAGTAATTAATAATTAACAAATAAATAACAGTTTTGCGACTGTCGATATTACTCGGAATCAGCCACTCGCGTGGCTTCAATATAGCTCTTGCGGTGTGTGCCGCGGCGGCAGCCATAGCGTTCTATGCCATGGGCTACACCATGCCGCTCACGGGCGACAAGGGGCTTGTCCTGCCGTCGGCCAACATGTGGGTGCCGGAGGCTGCCGCCGACTTCTGGGTGGGGCTTTGCGGTAGCGCCCTCACGGTGGTTATTATGCTGCTGTTGAACAAGGTGTTCAATGTGCTGAGGTCTATGTCGTCGCTCTACATCGGGCTCTTCGCCCTTATGCAGCTTGCCACCCCTGACCTCTTCACCCAGTTCTACACGGGCACGCTTCTGGCGATAGTGGTTCCGGCATGTATCTTCCTGCTTCTGAGCTGCTACCGCGATACTTCGGCCACTCGGCACGTGTTTCTGCTCTTCGCCTTGCTCTCGGCTTTCGGCGCCACGCAGTATTGCTTTTTAATATACATGCCGGCGTTTATCATTGGCTGCGCACAGATGCGTATTTTCAACATGCGCAGCCTGTTGGCTATCTTCATGGGCATTGCCACGCCCTGGATTCTACTCTTGGGCTTCGGCATAGTGAGCCCGGAAGACTTTGATATGCCGTCGTTTGTGAGCATATTCTCGGTAATAAGCGGCGACGACACTCTGCTGTTGCTTATCGCAGTGGGTTTCAGCACGGTTACGATGCTGTTGTTCTATGTGCTCAACCTCATGAAGACGATAGCCTACAATGCGCGTGCGCGCGCTATCAACGGCGTTTTTGTAGTCACGGCCCTCACTACGGTTATAGCCATGGCTGCCGACTACAACAATATGATTTCGTATGTGCCGATGCTGAACTTCTGCGCATCAATGGAAGCCACACACTACCTCTCGACCCACCGCGCCGATAAATCGGTGTTCGCAATAATAATTCTCATAGCGGTTTACGCCGCCCTCTTCGCATGCCAAACAATAATATAAGACTTATAATAGAAGACAAGATACCCTTTGTGAAGGGCTTGCTCGACTCCTATGCCACCGTGCGCTACCTCAAGCCCGAAGAAATCACTCCGAAGGCAGTGCGGGAGGTGGACGGACTCATGATACGCACCCGCACAGAGTGCAATGCCGAGCTGCTTGCCAAGTCGGAAGTGAAGATGATAGCCACTGCCACCATAGGCACCGACCACATCGATGCCGACTACTGCGCCAAGCGCCATATAACGGTGACCAACGCCCCGGGCTGCAACGCTCCGGCAGTGGCACAATATGTGTTCGCCACTATCTTCAATATCATCAACCGGCCGATAACATCGTATACGATAGCCGTAATCGGCCTCGGGCATGTAGGCTCGATAGTAGCGCGCTGGGCCAAGGCCTTCGACATGAAGGTGCTCTGCTACGACCCTCCCCGGCAGGAAGCCGAGGGTGGCGACGAGTGGTGCGACCTCGACACCATAGCGCGCGAGGCCGACATCATCACTTTCCACACACCTCTGACCTCCGACGGCCCCTACCCCACCCACCACATGGCCGACGCCGCGTTCTTTGCCAAGCTGCGCCGCAGTCCGGTGATAATCAACAGCGCCCGCGGCGGTATCATAGACACTGAAGCTCTCATCGCCGCCAAGCGTGCCGGGCAGGTCGGCCCTCTGATTATCGACTGCTGGGAGGGCGAGCCCGTTATCAATAAAGAACTCTTGGGCCTCACCGCCATAGCCACGCCTCATATAGCAGGCTACTCCAGCGAGGGCAAGATACGCGCCTCTCAGATAGCTTTGGACGCACTGACAACCTTCTTCATGATGCCCCGCGTGACTGTGGAGGCTCCCCTGCCTCCTGCTCCGGCAGTAACGGTGAGCATGGAGGGCGTGCTCGACAGCTACGACCCGCTGCCCGAATCGGAGGCGCTGAAAGCGCACCCCGACGACTTCGAGAGCATACGCAACAACTACACACTGCGCCACGAGGCGCCTCAGGCCAAGGAAGTGAACGCGGAGTTCTAAGCATATTTAACATTTAATAAATAGAATAATACCCCTCGTTTGAGCGCTATTTCGTAATTTTGCCCCATTATGCAAGTGAAACTCACTATCGACCGCGGAAACACTGCCCTCAAGGCAGCGTTGTGGGACGGTGACGGCAATATTCTCGTTGCCGCCAAGGGCGACGAATCGCTCCCTGCCGGCGAGCTGGCCAAGAGCCTCCTGGTGCGCCGCGGGCTACCTGCGAGCACACTTTTCGACGCCGCAGTGTACTGCACCGTGGTAGCCAGCGACCGCGCCGAAGACCTTGCCTCGCTCGAGCCTCTGTGCCGCAAGCTGGTAGACCTCAACTGCGCTGCCGAGATGCCTCTGAGCATCGACTACGAAAGCCGCGCCACCCTCGGTGCCGACCGCATAGCCGCCGCCCTCGGTGCCATAGCCGTTGCCGGCAGCGAGCGCCCGCTGTTAGTGAGCGACATAGGCACGGCGGTGACCTACGACTTCGTGAAGCCCGGTCCTCTCTTCTCGGGCGGCAATATAGCGCCCGGCGTCGACCTCAGACTCCGCGCCCTTGCGGCGTTTACCGACGCCCTGCCGGCTGTGGAGAGCGACGGCGGCGATATACCCATGTGGGGCTATACAACAGCCACGGCAATGCGCAGCGGCGCAGTGCGCGGCGTGGCGGCCGAACTTGAGTACTACCACCGCGCGGCGGGCCCCGGCGCCCTCGCAGTGCTCACGGGCGGCTCGGCTCAATTACTTATTGAACAGAAACTTATCACATTCGACTACATATACGACCCCTGCCTCGTGCATAAAGGTCTTTACAGCATTATCAAATAATGAAATTCAGCAGGCTAACGGCGATTGTCGCCCTCTTCATCTCAGCATATGGCTTAATGAGTGCTCAGAACGGCACCATGACACCTTACTCGGCCTACGGCTACGGCGTGCTCCGCGACCACGCAACCTCGACCCAGCGCTCTATGGGCGGTGTGGGATATGCCATGAACTCAGGACGCCAGATCAACGCCATGAACCCGGCTTCGTATGCCGCCATCGACTCGCTCACCTTCCTCTTCGACATGGGTATCGACCTCACCAACCTGTGGCAGAGCGAGGTTGTGGACGGGACTAAACTGCATGACAGCAACTTCGGCGGCGGTCTCGACTATGTGAACATGCAGTTCCCCCTTGGCAAATACATGGGCATGTCGATAGGTCTGCTCCCCTTCTCCTCGGTCGGATACTCTTTCGGCTCCGAGATTGAAAACGGTATTGACTCGCGCCAGGGCAACGGCTCTATCAACGAACTTTACCTCGGCATTGCCGGGCGCCCCTTCAAAGGGTTCACCGTGGGTGCCAACATATCGTATCTCTTCGGCACGATAATCAACGAGACCTATGCCTCGCTGTCGTCGGCCCAGAGCGCCCTCTTCCAGAAGCAAATGATTGTGCGCGACTACCGCCTCGACTTCGGTATCCAGTACTCCTTCCCCCTCAACCGCACCGACCGCATGACCCTCGGTCTCACCTACAGCCCGGCAAAGACACTCCTCGGCACCGGTCGCCAGGTGTACTACGACACCGCCCTCGACACCGAGCCCCAGTTCTCCGACGAGCACAAGCTCCGCGGCAACTACTCGCTGCCCGAGACATGGGGTGCCGGTATCAACTATGAGTTCGACCGCAAGGTTATGGTAGAGTTCGACTACACCTACCAGCCCTGGAGCAAGTGCAAATACCGCGGATTCGAGGGTGACCCCGAACTTCACAAATTTGCCAACCGCTCGAAAATGGCTCTCGGCCTGCAGTATACACCCGACTTCCGCGGCAGCTATCTGCGCCGCATCAACTACCGCATAGGCGGTTACTGGAGCGACGACTACCTCAAGCTGCAGGAGAACCAGCTTCGCCAGTACGGCATCACGGCCGGTTTCGGCTTCCCCGTGCCCGGCTTCAAGACCACTATCAATGTGGGCTTCGAGTGGATGCACCGCCAGGCGCACCCCAACCCGCTTGTGAAGGAAGACTACCTCAACATCACCATTGGCGTGAATATCAACGAGCTGTGGTTCCAGAAAAGTAAGATTTATTGATGAAACTCCTCAGACTACTTCTCATTGTTATCGCAGCATGTGCCGCAAACAGTGCCTCGGCACAGAGCGGTGTGCGTTGGACCGACCTGCTCAATGCCGGAGGAACCGACCTGAACATCGTCGATATGCAACTCGAAAAATACGGCACATACAGCGACGGCAAAGAGCTTAACACTCAATACCCCTCGAAGGCCAAGGGGAATGCCGACGAGAACATGATAATAGCTTTCGACCGCAAGAAAGGCACTTTCACGCTCTCGTGGACAAACTCGGGAGAGGGAGGTTCTGACTGGACCGGCACTTTTTCGGGTGCCAAGCTCTTCCTGAACACTCATAAATACAAAGGCAAGACCACTCAGCTGCAGGACACCTGGTTCAAACTTCTGTCGTATACGAAACTTTCCGACGGGCAGTTCAGGGTACTCATACTCGATGAGGAGAATAACTTCCGTTATTTCAAAGCCAAGGTAACGAGTACCGCGGCAAGCTTTCTGGAGCTTTTTCTCTGAACTATGGATAAACGGCGCAAAATAATGCGTTGGCTTCCGGCGGCAATAGTTGTCGCCGGCCTTGTTGTGTGGCTGCTCCTCCCCGGCAAGCCCGAAGTGCAGCGCTATGTGCCCAACACCGCCGACGGCTACACCACCCCAACCATGGCCACCACCGATGTCTCTACTTTCATCAGCGACTCGGGTTACACCAAATATCATCTCACGGCGGCTCTTTGGCAGCTCTTCGACGACGCCGAGGAGCCTTTCTGGCGTTTCCCGGAAGGGCTCGAAATGGAGCAGTACGACCACGGCATGCAATTGGAGTCGTCGGTGGTGTGCGACTCGGCCACTTACTTCTCGCGCAAGCGGCTCTGGCGCCTCGACGGCAACGTGATTATGGTGAACACTGCGGCCGACAGCTTTCTCACACAACAACTCTTCTGGGATCAAAATTCACGGAAAATATACAGCGACTCCTTTATACACATCGTGCGCACCGACCGTACGATAGAAGGCTACGGATTCGAGTCGGACCAAAGCATGAAGTACTACACTGTACACCGCCCCACGGCTATTCTGCCCGGTAACCTGCGCGGCGAGCGCAAGGCAACGCCCGACAGCACTGCTGCCGACAGTGCGGCACCCGCCGCCCGTCCGAGGCAGCGCGCATCACGGCAAGCCCCTGCCCAAAGTGCCCGCAGCGGCCCTCAGGAGCTGATAGCCACACCCGACATCAAGCCTCAGAAAGGAAAGTTGCTCGACGAAACCCTCGATAAAAAGCCCAAACCTGCAAGATGAACGTCTGGATTATAATAACTCTCATATCACTGCTATTCTCGGCGCTTTTCTCCGGCGTCGAAATGGCTTACGTAACCTCAGACCGTGTGCGCGTCGAGCTCGACATCAGCCGCGGCGGCCTTATCTCGCGCATCATAAAGCGCTTCTACTCACACTCCGAGCTTTTCATTTCCACTATCCTCGTGGGAAACAATGTGATGCTGGTAATATATGGTATGGGAGCGGCGGCGCTCATAGAGCCACTCATTGCCGAGATTTATCCTAACGAGTTCTTTATCCTTGTCGCCCAGACACTTATATCTACCTTGGTGATACTTCTCTGCGGCGAGTTCCTGCCCAAGACGGTGTTGGGAATCAACCCTAACAGCTCTCTTAAAATCTTCGCGCTGCCCATATACCTCTTTTACATAGTGCTCTACCCGGTGTCGCTCTTCACCTCGTGGCTCTCGAAGGCCCTCATGCGTCTTGTAGGCATAAAAGACCCCGACAAAACCCTGAGTCTCATATCAATAGGCGAGCTCAACGACTATATCGAAGAAACTATCGACGATATGGAGGAAAAGAAGCAGACGGTTGAGAACGAAGTGAAGATTTTCCGCAACGCCCTCGATTTCTCGTCGACCCACGTGCGCGACTGCATGATACCGCGCAATGAGATTGTGGCCGTTAATATCGACACCACAACGCGCGACCGCCTTGCCGAGATTTTCACCACAACGGGCCGCTCGAAGGTTATAGTTTTCCGTGACGACATCGACACTATCGTAGGCTATATACATGTGAGCGAGCTTTTTAACCCCGACGTCGATTGGAAAGAGCGCATCAAGCCAGTGCTCTACACGCCCGAAAACCTCCTTGCCAATGTAATGATGCGCCGCCTGCTCACGCAGAAGCGCTCGATAGCTATCGTTATCGACGAATTCGGTGGCACGGCAGGCATGCTCACGCTTGAAGACCTCATGGAAGAGATTTGCGGCAATATCGAGGACGAGCACGACACTTCGGGGCTTACCGCCCGCGAGGTAGAGCCCGGCATCTATGAGTTCTCGGGTCGCTGCGAGATAGCCGAAATCAACGAGCGCTTCCACCTCGACATACCCGAGGACGACAGCTACCAGACCGTTGCAGGTTACATACTGCATACCACCGGCACGATTCCCGCGCAGGGCGACGAGGTGCTCATCGAGCCGTTCCGCTTCGACATACTCAAAAAGTCGGCCAACCGCATCGAACTGATACGTGTGAGCTCAATCGCCCCCAATGAAGAGTGAAAACGCTGACATAATTATAATCGGCACGGGGTCGGCCTTCCCTACAGCGAGCTATAACGCCTGCTCGGCAGTACGCTTCGGGGGTGCCACATGGCTCACCGACGCCGGAGGGGGCAATGGCATTTTCGCAGCTCTCGCCAATGCCGGTGTTGATGTTGGCGAGGTCACACATTTCTTTGTCACGCACAGCCACACCGACCATATTCTTGGCGCCGTATGGCTTATGCGAGGGTTTATCAACCTCGCTATAGCCGGGCAACTGCGGCATCGCCCTACGGTTTATGCCAATTCAGAAGCCATGCGCAGCCTGCTCACTATCTGCCGCCTTACGCTGCTCGAATCGCACTACCGCAAATTACTGACTATCGCAGACTTCCGCACCGTAGACGAGGGTTCTTCGGTGAACTTTGCCGGAGCTTCGGTAGACTTCTTCAATGCCGGGTCGGAAAACGTTGCGCAGACGGGCTTCCGCATGCACTTCCCCTCGGGCAAGAGTTTTGTGTGCCTTGGCGATGAGGCTCTCACCGAGAGCAATATGCCACATGCCGCCGGAGCCGACCTTGTGCTGTGCGGCGCCTTCTGCCGCTATGCCGACCGCGACATATTCAAGCCCTACGAAAAGCACCACTACACGGTGAAAGACGTGGCCGAGGTGGCCTCCCGAGCCGCCGTAGGCACACTCGCGCTCTACCATAGCGAGGACCGTACGCCCGACCGGCAGCAAAGCTATGCAGCCGAGGCGGCACAATATTTCGCCGGTAGGATAATAATTCCTGCCGACGGCGAAACGATAAATCTTTAATTCATTTATTATTCAGGCACTTCCACTACCGTAACCTTGCGATAGTCGAGGCGTGCCTCAAGATACTCGGCCAGCTTTTTGCGCTCGGCGTGGGTGAAGCGTCCGCGCGTGTGTACCATGGCCACCGTGGCGGTGTCTGTCGCGGCCTCTCCGGGCTTGCTGAACACTGTGAGCGACACACCTATGCGCTCTACCGAGGGGAAGAGCACCTTTATCTCGGGCGAAATCTCAGGCGCCGAGAGTTCGGATTGGCGCGCCATGTCGAGCTGAGTCTGCAGCGAGTCTATAGTAGACTGCTGGCGGGTTATAGTATTCTGTGCAATACGGTAGATGTCGCCAATGCCCGGCGCAAAAGCGGCGTCGCCTGCCTTGCTGCTTTCGTCGGTTCCGCCTTGAATAAATGTAAGCCTTGTGCCTGCGAGGCCGTAGAATTTCAGTTTGGAAGAGAGGGCCAGGCGCAGGGAGTCGAGTGGCAATGTGCGGCCCACGAGAGTGAGCGAGAGGCAGCGGGTACCGTCGTCATAGTAGGCACGACGCTGAAGTACCTGCGTCTCGGGGAAGCGGCACTCGGCGGCCACGAAGCGGTCGGCATCGGCGGTGAACTTGCTCTGGCGCAGCATGTTGTAGGTAAGATAGATACTCGGCAGCATTGTGAGTATCGCGAGCGAGTAGACAATGCGGCGCACCTTGCGGGCACGGGCTGTATCGGCCTCCGAAGCCGCCTTGTATTTCATAAGCTTTACGCCTATAAATGTGGCGAAAGCTATGTATATCGAGTTGATTATAAAGAGGTAAGTGGCTCCGAAGAAATAGTTGAGCTGCCAGGTGGCGAGGCCGTATCCGGCCGTGCACAACGGTGGCATAAGTGCCGTAGCGATTGCCACACCGGGGATAACGTTGCCTTTGTTGGTGCTTCCGAGAGCTATGATACCGGCGCCTCCGCCGAAGAAGCCTATGAGCACATCGTAAATTGTGGGGGAGGTACGTGCCAGAAGCTCACTATGCTGCTCGTTGACGGGCGAGATGAGGAAATAAAGCGTCGAGGCTATCACCGAGAATCCGGCTGCCATGAGCAGGTTGCGCACACAGCGTTTGAGCAGGTCGAAGTCGTGGACGCCCACGCCGAGCCCTATGCCTATGATAGGCCCCATTAGCGGCGATATGAGCATGGCGCCGATTATGACGGCTGTGGAGTTGGTGTTGAGGCCGAGCGACGCTATGAAAATAGCGAGGATTAGGATGAGAATGTTTGTGCCGCGGAACGATACGCCGTCGCGGATTGCTTTCTCGGCTTCGGCCTGCGACACGAGCTGGCCCGAGAGCGAGAAATAGTCAACGAAGAAAGATGAGAGTCGGTTTGCCATTGAAAAAAGCGCCTGCACGGAAGCGTGTGAAAGCTGTCTTGCAGGCGTGCTTAGATTGTATACTTATGGTTTAGAGATACTTGGCATAATCGGCATTGCGCATGTCGCCGCTCTCGTTGAAAGCGTTGTGGAAAGCGAATGCTGCGCGGAGGGTGTGGGGAGTCTGACCCTGTGTACCGAGCTTGAGGTAGTCGTTGAGGAGCGGGCGGTACATGGGGTGGGCGCAGTTGTTTATAATCTCGTGAGCGCGCTGCACGGGGTCTTTGTGGCGCAGGTCGGCGATACCCTGGTCGGTGACGAGGATGTCGACAGAGTGCTCGCTGTGGTCGGGGTGAGCGACCATGGGCACGATGTTGCTGATGAGGCCGCCCTTGCTTACCGAGGGGCAGGAGAAGATAGAGAGGTATGCGTTGCGGGTGAAGTCGCCCGAGCCGCCGATACCGTTCATCATGCGTGTGCCGAGCACGTGGGTTGAGTTTACGCTGCCGAAGAGGTCGGCCTCGAGGGCTGTGTTCATTGCGATAACACCTATGCGGCGGATAACCTCGGGGTTGTTCGAGATTTCGGCGGGGCGCATAAGGATTTTATCGTGGAAGAAGGAGATGTCGCTGAAGAGTTTCTTCTCGGTGTCGTCGGTGAAGGTCATCGAGCAGGTAGAGGCGAAAGTACATTTGCCTTTCTGGAGGAGTTCGAGCACGGCGTCCTGGATAACTTCGGTGTACATCATGAAGGGGGGCAGTTCCTTGCTCTCGCCGAGGTCGTAGAGCACGGCGTTGGCCACATTACCCACGCCCGACTGGAGGGGGAGGAACTCTTTGGGGAGACGTCCGGCCTTGTATTCGCCTACGAGGAAGCGCACCACGTTCTTGCCGATCATGGTTGAAACCTCGTCGGGAGCGGTGAAGGGCTTCACGCAGTCGTAGGAGCTTGTGCGCACGATACCCACAACCTTTGCGGGGTCGACTTTGAGCACGGGCGAGCCCACGCGGTCGTTGGCGGCGTAGATAGGAATCTCGCGGCGACGGGGCGGGTCGAGGGGCATATACACGTCGTGCATGCCGAGGAGCTGGTGGGGCAGCTTATCGTTGAGCTCGATGAAAATCTTTTTAGCCATTGCGGCGTAGGTGGGCACGTTGCCCAAACCGCAACCGAGGATAATCTCGCCCTTGTCGTTGATATCGGCTGCTTCGATAATTGCCACGTCGATGTCGCCATAAGTGCCGTAGCGCACTTCCTGTGCCATCTCGGAGAGGTGACGGTCGAAGTAGTGGCAGTCGTGAGCGTTGATGCGCTTGCGGAGGTCGGGCACGTTCTGGTAGGGAGCGCGCATATTGTATGCGTTGGCACGGGAAAGCACGCCGTCGACATGGTCACTTGTCGAGGCACCGGTAAACATGTTTACCTTGAACTCTCGACCTGCCTCGTGCTCGCGCACAGCCTTTTCGGCAAGAGCCTCCGTTATAAATTTAGGAGTTCCGGGAGCTGTGAATCCCGACAGGCCTATGGTATCGCCATTGTTAATCATTTCGGCTGCTTCCTGAGCCGTGATGTAATTGAATGCCATATAATAGGATTGTAAAGATTTTGTGTATTCTTTCAGATAAAAGGTTAATCAAAACTTGGGTTTGAGAATCTCGCCCCAGATAACGGCGTTGCGTAGGCCGTCGCGGTCGAGGGGCTTTAGTGCGGGGCGGCAGGCGACAGCGCGCACAGGAGCGGGAGTGTCGGCCGTCACGCGGGCTCCTTCTTCATTGTCGAGGAACGCAGCCGGAGCCTGTGCCTTTGGAGCAGGAGCTGCATGGCTGTGGCTCTGAGCCTCGGGGCTCACCTTGGGCGTGCGCCTCGGAGGAGCCTGGCGGGCAGGCTTTACGGCAGCAGGGCGCGTGGCAGCCTGCCTGACTTTGGGGGCGGGGGCGCTCTTGCGCTTCTTTCCCTGCCGCTCAATCAGGCCTATTACCGCCGTTACAACCACAGCTATTATAAAGCCAATGAAATCGGAATCCACTTTTTTTTGTAATTTTGTGCAAATTTACGCATTATCGCGTAATGTTACAAATATTTGAAATGGAAAACTCAAAGACAACGGAGGCCACACCGCGCCTTTATATAGAGACTTACGGCTGCCAGATGAACGTTGCCGACAGCGAAGTGGTGGCCGCCGTCATGGAAATGGCCGGCTACAAGCTTGCCGACGACATCGACGGCGCCGACGCCGTTCTGCTTAATACATGCTCGATACGCGACAATGCCGAGCAAAAAATTGTTGCGCGCCTGCAGGCTCTCAATGCCATGCGGCGCAAGACCCGCCACCCACATATAATAGGAGTGATAGGCTGCATGGCCGAGCGCGTGCGCGATGAGCTGGTGAAGAACCACGGGGTAGACCTCGTGGCAGGCCCCGACGCCTACCTCGACCTCCCGGCGCTCTTCGCGGCAGCCGAGAGCGGCAACGAGGCCGTGAACGTGGAGCTCAGCACCACAGAAACTTACCGCGACATAGTTCCGGCGCGCATACCCGGGCAGACTGTCTCGGGTTACATAAGCATCATGCGCGGCTGCAATAATTTCTGCTCCTACTGCATAGTGCCCTACACCCGCGGCCGCGAGCGCTCGCGCGAGGTCGACAGCATACTGCGCGAGCTCGCCGACCTTGCCCAACGCGGCTTCAAGGAGGTGACTCTCCTTGGGCAGAACGTGAACAGCTACCGCTACACCGCCGACGACGGCACCGTGACCGACTTCCCCGCTCTCCTTGCCAAGGTTGCCGAGGCCGCCCCGCACATGCGCGTGCGCTTCACCACCTCGCACCCCAAGGATATGAGCGATGCCACTATCGCCGCCATAGCCGCCCACCCCAACATCTGCCGCCACATACACCTTCCGGTTCAGAGCGGCAGCAACGAGGTTCTCAAGAACATGAACCGCAAATACACCCGCGAGTGGTATCTCGACCGCATTGCGGCCATTCGCCGCGCAATACCCGACTGCGGCATATCGAGCGACCTCTTCACCGGTTTCCACGGCGAGACCGAGGAAGATTTCCAGCAGACGCTCGACCTTATGCGCACCGTGGGCTTCGACTCCTCGTTCATGTTCAAATACTCGGAGCGCCCCGGCACCCTCGCCTCGCGCACTATGCCCGACAACGTACCCGAGGAGGTCAAGATAGAGCGCCTCAACCGCATGATAGCCTTGCAGAACGAGCTCTCGGCAGCCTCTAACCGCCGCGATGTGGGCAAGGAGTTCGAAGTGCTTGTGGAGGGTGTTGCCAAGCGGTCGAAAGAGCAAATGGTGGGCCGCACGAGTCAGAACAAGACGGCCGTGTTCCCTCGCGGCGACGCAAAAGTGGGCGAGCTCCGCAAGGTGCGAGTGCTCGATGCCACCTCGGCGACTCTAATATGTGAATTAATCTGATGAACGTAATTTCATTCCTACGCAACTGGACGCTACCCATAGCCATACTGGCCGGGGTAGCGGCTTATTTTATATATGTGAGCATACCGTGGCTCGACGGCACCCACGCTGCCGCAGCACAGATTGTGGCCATAGTGCAGCCCTTGCTCATTTTCTCGATGCTCTTCCTCACCTTTCTGAGTATCGGCCCCCACGACCTGCACCTGCGCCGCTGGCATCTTTGGCACATATTGATACAACTCGGCTTCTTTGCCGCCCTCACCTTTGTGCTTGTGATGATAGCCGACTCGCAGTACCGCATAGTGCTTGAGAGCGCCATGCTGTGCCTGCTCTGCCCTACGGCCACCGCGGCAGCCGTGGTCACGCGCAAGCTCGACGGCAACCCCGCCGACATCACCACCTACACCATAATAATCAACATTGCCATAGCCCTCACGGCGCCCGTGCTGCTGCCCATAGCGCACCCGCATGAGGGTCTCGACTTCCTGCCCACGTTCAGGCTTATAATCTACAAGGTGTTCCCCCTGCTCATCTGCCCGCTCATTGCAGCCTGGGGAGTGCGCCGCTATCTGCCGGGGCTTGCCGGGCGTCTGCGCCGCTACCCCGACCTCGCCTTCTATCTCTGGGCAGTGGCTCTCGCCCTTGCCATAGCCACCACCGTCAAGGCCATAATGCACAGCCGTGTGCCTGTGGGCATGCTCATTGCCATAGGTGCGGTGTCGCTGGTATGCTGCCTGCTGCAGTTCTTCCTCGGCAAAATCATAGGCAGCCGCTACGGCGAGCATATAGAGGGCGGCCAGGCCTTGGGGCAGAAAAACACGGTGTTCATCATATGGCTGGGCTATACCTTCCTCTCGCCCGTAACAGCGGTTGCGGGTGGCATGTACAGCATATGGCACAACGTGTTCAACTCCTACCAGCTGTATAAGAAGCGTAAATCGTGACTTATTTTTTGGCAGCCTGCGCAAAAATATGTAATTTTGAAAAGCAAACCCTAAAACACCATATCCATGGCAAACTTCACCGCCGCCGACCTCGAGCAGCTCAAGGAGCGCGGCATCACCCAAGAACAGGTGGAAGCGCAGCTTGAGCGCTTCCGCACAGGTTTTCCCTACCTCAGAATCGAATCACCCTCAGCCCCGGAGAACGGCCTCCTGACTTTCAGCCCCGAGCTCAAGAAGCAGTGCGAGGCCCGCTGGGACGAATATCTCGCCAACGGCGGCGACGTGCTCAAATTCGTGCCCGCCTCGGGCGCTGCCTCGCGCATGTTCAAGGCTCTCTTCGCCTTTGTTAACGGCACCGAGGAAGCTCCCGCCGAAGGCAGCCCTGTGGCACAGCTGGTTGAGCGCATCAGCGACTTCGCCTTCTACGCCGAACTTCAGAAGATTATAGCTCGCCTCTACGGCGAAGGTACCACCGCCGAAAGCCTCATTGCCGACGGCCGCTTCAAAGACCTGGTGGGTGCGATAATCCTCCCCGAAGGCCTCAACTACGGCCAGTTGCCCAAGGCACTCCTCACCTTCCACCGCTACGACGGGGGCGCCGAAGTGCGCACCGCCCTCGAAGAGCAGCTCGCCGAAGGTGCCCAGACAGCCGCCACCGACGGCAAGGTACGCCTGCACTTTACAGTGTCGGCCAACCACCGCAAACTTTTTGAGGCCAAGCTCGCCGAGGCCGTGCCTGCCATGGAGCAGAAATTCGGTGTGAAATACGACATCTCGCTCTCTGAGCAGAAACCCTCGACCGACACCATTGCCGTGACCCCCGACAACGAACTCTTCCGCGACGAGGCCGGCAAGCTCGTGTTCCGCCCCGGCGGTCATGGTGCCCTCATCGAGAACCTCAACGACATCGACGCCGAGGTCGTATTCATCAAGAACATCGACAATGTGGTGAACGAAGGCCACCGCGAGTCAACGATAGAATACAAGAAGCTGCTCGGCGGTCTGCTGATGACAGTCGTAGACCTGGCCTACAGCATATACCTCGACCTTGCCAACCCCACCGAGGAGCTCGTGCAGGAAGCCGAGGAATTTGTGGTTAACACCCTCTCGTACTTCTCGAAAGACCTCAACGGCGAAGGCACACTTGCCGAGCGCGCCGAGGCTCTGCGCAAGGTGCTTGCACGCCCCGTGCGCGTGTGCGGCATGGTGCGCAACGAAGGCGAACCCGGCGGCGGCCCCTTCAACGCCTTCTCGAGCGACGGCAATTCGGTGGCTCCGCAGATACTCGAGTCTACCCAGATCGACCTCTCGAAGCCCGAGAACGCCGAGATGCTCAAGAAAGCGGGCTACTTCAACCCCGTTGACCTCGTGTGCTACATCAAAAATCCCGAAGGCGCGAAATATGACCTGCGCAAGCACGTCGACCACGCCACCGGGTTCATCTCCGAGAAGTCGGCAGGCGGCCGCGACCTGCGCGCCCTTGAGCTCCCCGGCCTCTGGAACGGTGCCATGAGCGACTGGAACACAGTGTTTGTGGTAGTGCCCGCATCAACATTCAACCCCGTAAAGACCGTTAACGACCTCCTCCGTCCGGCTCATCAATAAGTATGGATAAAAAAGGAAAAATCATAGTTGTCGCAGCCCCCTCGGGCTGCGGCAAATCTACAATTATCAACGCCCTCATCGACGGGGGCGACCTCAACCTCGGATTCTCGGTATCAGCCACCACGCGCCCCCCGCGCGAAGGAGAGACCGACGGCGTAAACTACTACTTCATGACCGAAGAGGCTTTCCGCGACGCCATTGCCGAAGACGAGTTCGTTGAGTACGAAGAAGTATATCCGGGCCGCTTCTACGGCACGCTCCGCAGCGAAATCGACCGCATCACCGACCAGGGACACAACATAATACTCGACCTCGATGTCAACGGCGCCCTCGGCGTGAAACGCATCTACGGCGAGCGCGCCCTTACGCTCTTCATCGAGCCGCCGAGCATCGAGGAACTGCGCCGCAGGCTTGTGTTCCGCGGCACCGAGACCGAAGAGGTTATCGACGTGCGCATCGACCGCGCCCAGTACGAGCTCTCGCGTGCGGCAGAGTTCGACCGCCGCATAGTGAACGCACAGCTCGACGATGCCGTGCGTGAGACCCGCAACCTTATAGGCGGCTTCATAGCCCTTGCGTAATGGAGACGGTAGGTATCTTAGGCGGCTCTTTCAACCCCGTGCACATAGGCCACATGATGCTGGCCTCCTATCTCGTGCAGTGGGGCTACGTGGATAAGGTGTGGCTGACGCTCTCGCCGCGCAATCCGCTCAAAGACCCCGGCGAGCTCATCCCCGACCTCAAACGCCTGCAGATGCTCTCGATAGCCGCCAAAGGAGCGCCCGACATCGACATCTGCGACATAGAGCTGAGCATGCCCAGGCCGTCGTTCACCATAAACACCCTCGATGTTCTCGCCGAGCGCTACCCCGACACGCGCTTCAAAATAATAATAGGCAGCGACAACTGGGCGATATTCGACCGTTGGCGCGAGCCTCAGCGCATACTCGATGAATATGGCGTGATAGTGTACCCGCGCCCGGGTTACCCTCTTGAAGACGACCACACCGTGGGCATGGAGATAGTGAACGCTCCCATGGCAAACATTTCAAGCACTTTTGTGCGCGACGCCATTGCCAAGGGGCGCGACATGAACTATTTTCTGCCCGCAGGCGTATACAAATACATTATCGACAACCGGCTCTACCGCCCTACCGAAAAGAAATGAACTCACAGATACCTGCAGCGGCGCTCTCTATCGCCGCCCTCTCTATTGAATACTGCAAGGTGGTGGCCGCCTGCGCCGACACCGAACCCAAGACTTTCCTGCGCGAGGTGCTCCGCTATCTGCCGCGCTTCTACACCACCATGGCCGACATCCGCCCCTATGGCGACGACGATGACGCCGACGACACCGAGCCCATGGCTACCGACGCCGTATACTCGACGATGGAAGAAGAGCAGTACGATGCCGTGCGCTCGCTTATGGCCAAGCTCTTGGGTGAGAACGACATGTATCTCGACACGGCTGCCGACGACATGCGCTACTCCGACACTCCCGTGGCCGTATCGCTCGCCGAGAAGCTCGCCGACATCTTCCAAAACATGGCCGATATTGCCGCCACCATAGGCCAGGCCACTCCCGAGATGATTCCCGAGGTGCTCGCCGAAGTGAAATACCGCTTCGCCACCTATCTCTCCGACACTATCTGCAGCGCCCTCCGCGCGGCAAACTATATTTACTATAACGCCGACTTCAACCTCGAATGAACAAATATATCAGCGACCTCTGCTCATTCCTCGACAGCTCGCCCGTAAATTTCTGGGCCGTAGAGACCACACGCCGGCGCCTTGAAGCTGCCGGTTTCAGCGCCCTCGACATGCGCCACAACTGGCAGATAGTGCCGGGCGGGAAATATTACATTACCAAGAACGGCTCGGCGATATTCGCTTTCGTGGCCGGAACGGCTGCCCCCGGCGAGGGCGGGTTCCACCTCGTGGCCGCTCACAGCGATTCGCCCGGATTCCGCATAAAACCCCACTGCGAGATGCTCTGCGACGGCGGTGTGGTGAAACTCAACACCGAGGTATACGGCGGCCCGATACTCTACACATGGTTCGACCGCCCGCTTTCGATAGCCGGACGTGTAATGCTGCGCTCCGACAATCCCCTTGAGCCCGCATGCCGCCTGTTGCGCATAGAGCGCCCGCTCCTTGTTATTCCGGACCTTGCCATACACTTCAACCGTGCCGTGAACGACGGGGTGAAGCTCTCCAAGCAGAAAGACATGCTGCCGGTGCTCGCCCTCGGTTGCGATGACGCCGCAGGCCTCGTGCGCGCTACAGTAGCCGCAGAGCTCGGCGTAGAGGCGGAAGAAATCCTCGACTACGACCTCTCGCTATACATCACGGCGCCTGCACAGACCACAGGGCTCAACGGCGAACTCATATGCTCGGGGCGCCTCGACGACCTCTCGATGGTTCACGCCGGTCTCACCGCGCTCCTCGAGAACGCCGACAAGCCCTCGGAGCACACGCGCGTGCTTGCAATTTTCGATAACGAGGAGACGGGCTCAGGCACAAAGCAGGGGGCAGCCTCGCCTGTGCTCGAGCACATACTGCGCCGCATTACAATGGCTCTCGGAGGCTCTGAGACCGACTACATGCGCGCCGTGGCTCAGTCGTTTATGATTTCGGCCGACAACGCCCACGGCTTCCACCCCAACTACGGCGAGAAATACGATCCCACCAACCACCCCGCTCTCGGCGCAGGCCCCTGCATAAAGGTGAACGCCAACTGCAAGTACATGACCGACGCCGACAGCGCCGCCGTATTCGCCCGCATATGCGAGATAGCCGGTGTGCCCTGCCAGTACTTTGTGAACCACAGCGATGTGGCCGGCGGCTCTACCCTCGGCAACATCCTCACCTCACAGATACCGCTCCGCGGCGTGGATATGGGCGCTCCCCTGTGGGCAATGCACTCGGCCTGCGAGACCGCCTCGACAGCCGACCACGTAGCCACTATCAAGGCTTTCAGCACCTTCTTCGGGATGTGAGTCGCGGGGGCCGCAAGGAAATGACAGTCTACCCTACCGAGGCTATGGGATACAAGGAGAGCGTCTGCTAAAACGCTGAATAATCCGGTACGGGTGCGCCGAAGCCGCAGGCGAAGGCCTGCCCGGATAGTCACACTGAGCTCACGAACACGTCTGAAAGACGCAGATTAACCCAGTAACTTTTACCTTTGCAGACGAGATTCAG
>CANPGB010000024.1 GCA_947573485.1 uncultured Porphyromonadaceae bacterium
TGCAACCAGAACGCCTACGACTGCATCCAGATTCACGGCGGCTCGGGCTTCATGAAAGATTATGCCTGCGAACGCATCTACCGCGACGCCCGCATCACATCGATTTATGAAGGTACTACCCAGCTTCAGGTTGTTGCGGCTATCCGCCACGTGACCACCGGCACCTATGCAGCGCTCATCGACAGCTACGCCCAGGCCGGTTATCCCGCCGAACTCGAGCCCATGGCCGCTATCCTCAAGGAGCTCACCGCCAAATACACCGCTGCCGTAGCCAAGGTTACCGAGGCCAACGACCCCGCTTACCTCGACTTCATGGCCCGTCGCCTTGTAGAAATGGCCGGTGACATCATCATGGCTTACCTCCTGCTTCAGGATGCCAAGACCACAGAGTCGTTCCGCGGCACCGCACTTGTCTACACCAAGCTTGCACAGGCCGAGGTAGCCCGTCACTGCGAGTTTATCGACAACTTCGCCCTCGACCAGCTCAAAGCTTACCAGTACTAATCAACTGATACGACAAACTCAAGGAGGGCGAGTCAATAATTGGCTCGCCCTCTTTTGTTTTTCTTCCACACTATGAAAACTATTACAATCCTTTTATCCGCAATTCTACTATCGCTTATTCCGGCAAGAGCACAAGATGCAGTCGAGTACTACAGCGTAGGCGGAGATATCAAATACAACGGCAATACATACAAGCTCGCCTGGAGCTCTCACCCGACAGCTGACTATTACATACAGGAGTATTTGCCCGAGGGCGAGAATTTCGACAACTACAAGTCGATGTTCACCGTGAGCATCCACTTTTCAGATTTCACAGCAAGAGACCTCGCAGGCCTCAAGGTGCAGGAGCTTGAAAAGAGAAAGCAAACAGATTTGGTATGCAATTATCTTGCGTTTGAGAAAAACGATACGCATATGCTTGAATTTCTCGTAAGCGATATGGCAGAGGCAAAAGCCGAGGGCAGAGAGGGCCTAAGCGTTGTAGAACTTGACCTCCATTACTATACCAACATAAAGATCAACGGGCGTACGGGCACAATGCTTCTATTCTATTCCGGGCGCGCATATGGCGATGATATTACAGCTTTCATAAAGGCGATTCCCGATAACAGGGTGCGTCTCATAACCGAAATGGAGGCGTTAGACATACGGCCGATATTCACAAAACAGGTCAGTGGCAATTAATACTTTAGAATCAACGAGCAGCGATGCAATGGATAAGATCGGGTAGCCACTTTCCAGCACGTTACTCGGGCTTTCCGCCCTCGCACAACACCAAAGCAGTGATGGGGCGGTATGCGGTGGCTGAAGCCCCCTTGCTTGAACAAATAAAGTGAGAAGGGCTTGGAGGGCGGGGAGCGAGTTGCATGCTATGTGAGGGCGAACATTATGGAGGTGGTTAATGATTGTTAATTGGCGGTGTATTCGCTTCGCCAATGAAAATTTTTGCGTATTTTTGTAAGCATAACCAATCAACCGACCATTATGACGAGATTACTTTACATTATCACTTTTCTTGTATCTGTTTTTGGCATAGCTACGCCTGTTTTTGCAAGCGAGGCCGAAGCAGAAACTCCCACCACCCCCGAAGATCCGGAACCTGAAGAGGTTGTCTATAAGGCCTCGGGCACCCTGCCGGTGCTCTACATCAACGTATATGGCGAGGAGGGCTTTGATAATGAGATTATCAGATACGACCTGGAACACAAAGATTATTTTGATGGCGAGTACTATCTCGACACCAATGGCTGCGAGTGGCTTGAGGCCCTCGGGGCAGAAAATATAGGAAGTGCCGATGAGCCTCTCCCGCTGGAAATAAAGGCCCGCGGCAATTTCACGCGCAAGGCTTACTCGAAGAAGCCTTTCAAGCTCAAACTCGGCAAGAAGCAGAGTCTTCTCGGAATGACCAAGAGCAAGCATTTCGCCCTGCTACCCCACGCCGACGACCCGTTTGCATGGCTGCGCAACTTTACGGCCTTTAATCTTGGCAAGCGCATAGGTTTGCCGTGGACACCATGGCAGCAGCCTGTCGAGCTTGTAATCAACAATGACTACCGCGGACTATATATGCTCACCGAGAGCATACGCGTGGACTCCGATCGCATTGACATCGCCGAGCTTGACGACAACGAAGAGGATCCCGAGCTTGTCACGGGAGGCTACATAGTGGAAATCGACAATTATATCGAGGAAAACCAGATATGTATAGCAGAGAAATCGTGTGTTCCGGACGCGAAACCGATGAAAATGTATGTTACCTATGATACTCCCGAGGAGTACTCGCCCATACAAAAGAGCTTTGTATCGCACCAACTCAATGCCATGAACGATGCCATAGGTGCGTGCAACGACAGCTTATGGAGCTATATGGATCTTGACGATGCCGCGCGTTACTATCTTGTGGTAGAAATGGTAGGGCATACCGAGGCATACAGCGGTTCGACCTATCTTTTCCGTGACCGCGGCGAAGGTCAGAAGTGGCATTTCTCGCCCTTGTGGGACTGCGGCCACGCGTTTGACGCCGTTGCAGGCAAGCGCCTGTTTGCCGACGGCAAGTATTCCAATCACTGGATAGCATCGATTTGCATGAACCCGACCTTCCAGTCGAAAGTCGAGGAGACCTGGCTTTGGTTTATGAGCAACTGTTTCGACGGGCTTTATGAAGAAATGGAGCTGTTCACAAGCCGTATTTCCGAGGGTGCCAAATGCGATGCCGAGCGTTGGCGTCAGGTTCCTTCGCTTGAGGGCTACGAGGCTTTCTATATCGCCGACAACAGCGACGTAGCAAGAGGCTATACGCGAGCAAGCAATATCTTGAAAACGCGCCTTGAGAGCCTGAAGGAGCTGTTCGGCGATTATTCGTCGCTCTCCGAGCCCTATGCCGAACCGCTTCGCGACAGCACGCCTGCAGCGGCGCTTCCCGACCTCAAAGGCGAGTTGTCGGGCGTCGCAATGCCCACGCCTCCGGCCGAGAGGGAAGAAGTTCTCTTCGACCTTCAGGGACGCCGTGTGACCAAGCCTGCCCGAGGGGGTATCTACATCTCTCCCGGTGTCGGGAAAGTGGTGCTCTGAGCCCTATACAATAAACGTTAAAAGAAAGGAGGCGGGAGGGGGGAAATATTGCGGCAGCGGCAGATATTTCGTAATTTTGTATGTTATATATCATGGCATAATGAGAGGAATATTACGAATAATAATTGCAACAGCGGCGCTGTGCCCGGCTTATGTATCACAAGCAATAAGTTTCGAGGGCACCGAGGCTGCCGCCGTGCGTGTTGAGGCTGGCGCCTCGACAGGTCTTGAGGGCGTGTATGTTATTCCTGCTACTGCGGGAGTGACTATCGTTGCCGAGGCCGGGTCGGCTTCGTCGCAGGTCACGGTGTCGCGTTTCAGCAATCTCGGTGGCGCCTATGGCGAGCCTATAGCTTTCAGCCGCGAGGGCGCGACGGTGAAGTTCGCTGCCTCGGCGGGCGATATGGGTTATATCGTTGAGGAGAGCGGACGTCAGACGGCTTTCTGGGTTGTGGACTATTCGCAGCACACTTTTGAGGCGGGAGCTCTCGGTTTCGCCGCCGAGCAGGACTGCGACCGCGCCACGCTGACTTTCAGCGGCAAGGCAGCCGAGATACCTTACTACAGCATCAACGGGCGCCGACTTGTGCTCTCGCGCGAGCTTGAGGTTGAAAACAGCACCCTGCGCTACGACGAGGGGAGCTTCGGCTATGTGCAGGGGAACACCAGCGAGACCCTGCAGGCTATCAACGGCGGCACGATAAATGTTTCGGCACCGCTGTGCAACACCATATTCACGCTCACGGGCGACCGCTTCCTGCGTGCGTGGGGCCGTGAGGAGAGCGTTCACTCCGACACCTACACAGCCGTTGCGGTTGCGGCCGAGAGCCGCGCCACCCAGAGCGTGCGCGAGAACGACAATGAGCAGGGCTCCGACAATATGGACGGGCTCGGGGGCTCAGCACCGTGCGAGATTCATTTCGAGGCATGCGTGAGCGATGCGGCAATTTTCAGGGAGTGGCAGATATCGCGCGACCCCGATTTCGGTATTCCCGAGCTTACTTTCAACGAGCTTGACTTCGACTACACCTTTACGGAGAACGGCACCACCTATGTGCGCTTCGTGGCCAACAACAACGACGGCACCTGCGAGTATGCGGGCGAAACCTACAGCATTTTCATAGGCGAGTCGAAACTGCTTATCCCCAACGCTTTCTCGCCGCAGGGTTCGCCAGGCGTTAACGACGAGTGGAAAGTAAGCTACAAGTCGCTCGTGCGCTATGAGTGCCACATTTTCAACCGTTTAGGCAAGGAGCTCTTTTCGAGCACCGACCCCGGTCAGGGGTGGGACGGCAAATACGGCGGGAAATTTGTGCCCGCAGGTGTTTATTTCTATGTGATAACAGCCGAGGGCGCCGACGGCGTGAAATATAAACGCTCGGGCGACATCAACATAATCAACTACAAACAAGGCAGCACCTCTTCAGGCGGAGGGGAAGCTACAGAATAAGACTTAACAATGCGCAAGACACTACTATACATCATACTCTCGATAGCAGCGGCGGGGGCTTCGGCTCAGAGCGCGTCGCGGTTCAGCGATGTTTATTCGCCCGTGATACCCACCTCTGTAGAGCTTTGCGGCAAGAGCATAGACCTTGACCGCGCCGACCGCTACGAGGCTTTCGACCGCGAGCTCACCTCGCTTGCCTACACCCACGGCAATACGATGCTCATAATCAAGCGTGCCAACCGCTATTTTCCTGAGTTGGCACCCTTACTGCGTGCCAACGGCGTGCCCGAAGACCTCCTCTACCTTGCGTGTGTGGAGTCGTCGCTCAACCCGCGCGCCTATTCGCCTGCCAAGGCAGCGGGTCTGTGGCAGTTCATAGCCTCCGCCGCCAAGGAATACGGGCTTGAGGTGAGCGATGAAATCGACGAGCGCTATAACCTTGAGAAAGCCACCGCCGCAGCCTGCCGCTACCTCAAGAAAGCGTATGCGCGCTATGGCGACTGGCCCACGGCCATGGCCTCGTATAACGGCGGCCAGACGCGCATAAGCCGCGCCCTCGACAAGCAGGGTCAGAACACCTCGCTCGACCTTTTCCTTGCCGAGGAGACCACACGCTACCCCTACCGCGTGGCAGCGATGAAGACCATAATGGAGAACCCGCAGGCCTACGGATTCCACCTTCGCGACAGCCAGCTCTACCAGCCGCGCAAATACCGCACGGTAGAGGTGAACGGCCCCGTTGAGAGCTGGGCCGACTGGGCCAAGGCGCAGGGTATAAGCTACGCCACACTGCGCGAGGAGAACCCGTGGATACGCTCGCTCTCGCTGACCAACAAGGCCGGCAAGACATACAAGGTGCGTATACCGACGTCCGATTCACTTTCGCGCAAGAAAGCGGGCACGAAAACCTATAACTCAAAGTGGACAGAACGCTGATGAGCGAACAGAAGAAGGGCGGCGTGCCCCAGGTGGCCGACGACGGCACCACCAACAAGATAGTGGTGACCGGGGCACGCGTGAACAATCTTAAGAATATCGACGTAGAGATACCGCACAACGAGCTTACGGTAATCACCGGCCTCAGCGGGTCGGGGAAATCGTCGCTTGCTTTCGACACCATATTTGCCGAAGGCCAGCGCCGCTATATAGAGACCTTCTCGGCCTACGCGCGCAATATGCTCGGCAACCTCGAGCGCCCCGATGTAGACAGCATAAGCGGACTCTGCCCCGTGATTGCCATAGAGCAGAAAACGGTTAACCGCAACCCTCGAAGCACCATAGGCACCACGACGGAGGTTTACGACTTCCTTCGCCTGCTCTTTGCGCGCATCGGTCATGCCATAAGCTACCTCTCGGGGCAGGAAATGGTGAAATATACCGACGAAAAAATTGTGAGTCTGATACTCGAGAAGTATGCCGACCGCAAGATTTATATCCTGGCACCGCTCGTAAAGAACCGCAAGGGTCACTACAAAGACCTCTTCGAGCAACTCACGAAAAAAGGCTTCCTCAACGTGCGCGTCGACGGCGAGCTAATGGAGATAAGCCGCGGTATGAAGCTCGACCGCTACCGCAACCACTCGATAGAGCTTGTAATAGACAGGCTAAAAGTATCAGACAAAGACTCCGAGCGGCTGTTGGCGTCGGTGGAGAACGCCCTCGCACAGGGCGACAAAGAGCTTGTGGTATATGACGTAGAGGCCGACAGCGTGGCCTACTACAGCCAGGAGCTCATGGACCCGGCCACGGGCATCTCGTATCACGACCCGGCACCGCACAACTTCTCGTTCAACTCGCCTCAGGGCGCGTGCCCCCGCTGCAAGGGACTCGGCTACGTGAACCTCATTGACCGCGCCAAAATGGTGCCCGACGAAAGCCTGTCGATATACGGCGGCGCGCTCGTGCCCGTGGGTAAATACCGCGACAACGTGCTCTTCATGCAGCTCCGCGCCATAGTTGAGAAGCACGGTTTCACGCTCAAGACACCTTTCCGCGACCTACCCGACGAGTGCGTCGATGAGATATTCAACGGCACTACCGAAATGGCGGGTATGAGCACGGGCGAGAACGTGAGCATGAGTTTTTTCAGCTCGTTCGACGGCATAGTGAAGTTCATAGAGAACCAGACCGACGAGGATGCGGGCTACCGCGAGAAAAAATGGAGCGGTCAATTTTTCAGCCGCTGCACCTGCCCCGAGTGCAATGGCGACCGCCTGAACCGCGAGGCCCTGCACTTCTTTGTAGACGGCAAAAACATTGCCGAGCTCTCGCGGCTCGACATCTCGGAGCTCGCCTCTTGGGCCGACAGCGTTCAGGAGCGTCTCAGCGAGCGCGACCGCCGCATAGCCACCGAAATCATAAAAGAAATATCGACGCGCCTGCACTTCCTTGTAGATGTTGGCCTCGACTACCTGCAACTCAACCGCAACTCCGCCACCCTCTCGGGCGGCGAGAGCCAACGCATACGCCTTGCCACCCAGTTAGGCTCCGAGCTTGTGAATGTGCTCTATATACTCGACGAGCCCTCGATAGGGCTGCATCAGCGCGACAACCACCGCCTTATAGAGTCGCTCAAACGTCTGCGCGATGCCTCGAACACCATAGTTGTTGTAGAGCATGACAAAGACATGATGCTGCAGGCCGACTACATTGTAGACATAGGTCCCGGCGCCGGCCGCAAGGGCGGCAAAGTGGTATTCCAGGGCACACCCGGCGACATGCTCAAATGCGACACCGTGACGGCGCGCTACCTCAACGGCGCCGAGAGCATAGCCGTGCCCGAGCAGCGCCGTGCGGGCTCAGGCAAGAGCATCACACTGCGGGGCGCCACCGGGCACAACCTGAAAAAGGTGGATTTCACCCTGCCACTGGGCACACTCACCGTTATCGCGGGTGTGTCGGGCAGCGGCAAATCGTCGCTCGTCAACGGCACCTTGCAGCCAATTCTGAGCAAACACTTCTACCGCTCCGAGACTGCTCCCCTGCCCTACGAAGGCATAGAAGGGATAGAGAACATAGACAAAGTGGTGACCGTTGACCAGTCGCCATTAGGGCGCACACCGCGCTCCAACCCCGCGACATATACGGGCGTTTTCACCGACATCCGCAACCTCTTCGTCAACCTCCCCGAGGCCAAGATACGCGGCTACAAACCCGGGCGCTTCTCGTTCAACGTAGCCGGGGGGCGCTGCGAGGCCTGCTCCGGCAACGGTTACAAGACCATAGAGATGAACTTCCTGCCCGACGTACTCATACCCTGCGAGGAGTGCCACGGCAAGCGCTACAACCGCGAGACCCTTGAGGTGCGCTTCAAGGGCAAGTCGATAGCCGACGTTCTCGACATGACTATCAACCAGGCCGTCGAGTTTTTCTCGGGTGTGCCTTCGATATACAAGAAAATCAAGGTGCTGCAGGAGATAGGCCTGGGGTATATCAAACTCGGGCAGCCGTCGTCGACCCTCTCCGGCGGCGAGAACCAGCGCGTGAAGCTCGCCACCGAGCTTGCCAAGCGCGACACCGGGCGCACGCTCTTCATACTCGACGAGCCCACCACGGGGCTGCACTTCGACGACATACGCACGCTTTTAGGAATCCTGAACCGGCTTGTAGACCGAGGCAACACCGTGCTCGTGATAGAGCATAACCTCGATGTTGTGAAAGCTGCCGACTATATAGTGGATATGGGACCTGACGGCGGTGCAGGAGGCGGCAGGATAATAGCGCAAGGCACTCCCGAGGAAGTTGCCGCCACCGACTCGCCCACCGCCCCCTTCCTCCGCGAAGAACTCGGGCTCTGATACAGAATACTTTTATTTTTTATCATACTACTACGCATGAACTTTAAATTATGTACAGCTATCGCGCTCGGCACGCTTGCAGGCGTACCGGCGCTCAATGCGCAGACCACCATGGAAAGCAGTTACGCAGAATGGCCGTCGTACAAGGGCGACGACCTCGAGCTCGTTGTTGACAAGACGGGCACCCACTTCACCCTCTGGTCGCCGAAGGCCGATGCCGCCGAGGTACTCCTCTTCAACAGCGACCGCAACACCCCCGCCACCGATACCTTGGCGATGAAACGGAGCGAGAACGGCACGTGGCGCGTGTCGGTACCCGAGCAGCTCTACGGCAAATTCTACACCTTTGTAGTTACCGCCGACGGCAAGCGCCTTGCCGAGACCCCGGGCATATGGGCCAAGGCCGTGGGCACCAACGGTCAGCGCGCCGCTATCATAGACTTCGCCACCACCAACCCCGAGGGTTGGGAAGCCGACCGCGGCCCCGTGGTGGAGAACATCACCGACGCCATAATATATGAGATGCACCACCGCGACATGAGCATGCACCCGAGTTCGGGCATAGTACACAAGGGCAAGTTCCTTGCGCTTACCGAGCCCGGCACCAAGACCCCGGCGGGGGCGAGCACGGGCATAGACCACCTCAAGGAGTTAGGCATAACGCACGTGCATATCCTGCCCTCGTATGACTACAACTCGGTAGACGAGGCAAATCTGCCCTCCAACCAGTATAACTGGGGCTACGACCCATACAACTACAACGCGCCCGAGGGCTCGTACTCCACCGACCCTGCCAACCCCGCCACCCGTGTGCGCGAGATGAAAGAAATGGTTAAGGCACTGCATGATGCGGGCATTGGCGTTGTAATGGACGTGGTATATAACCACACGGCCAATAACGACGACTCCAACTTCTCGCTGACGGCACCCGGCTACTTCTACCGCCACCGCGAGGACGGCAGCTACAGCGATGCCTCGGGCTGCGGCAACGAGACAGCCTCGGAGCGGCAGCAGATGCGCGACTTCATTGTGAACTCGGTGAAGTACTGGGCCGACGAATACCACATCGACGGCTTCCGCTTCGACCTTATGGCCATACACGACATAGAGACGATGAACGAGGTAGCCGCCGAGCTGAAGAAAATCAACCCGTCGATATTCGTATACGGCGAGGGCTGGACTGCCGGCGCCTCTCCTCTGCCCTCCGAGCAGCAGGCTCTGAAGGTTAACGTAGACAAGATGAAGGGCATCGCAGTGTTCTCCGACGACATCCGCGACGCCGTGAAGGGCCACTACTCCGACGCCCGTGACCGCGGTTTCGCCACCGGCAAGCCCGGGAACGAGGAAACTGTGAAGATAGGTATCGTGGCCTCGACCGCCCACCCGCAGGTAGACTACAGCAAGGGCAACAACGCCAAGGCACCCTATGCGGGCGCACCTACAGAGATTATAAACTATGTGTCGTGCCACGACGACCTGACGCTTACCGACAAACTGGCCGCCTCGATGCCCGGCTCTACCGAAGCCGAGCGGCAGCGTGCTGCGCGTCTTGCCCAGACGATAGTGTTCACCTCGCAGGGCACGCCTTTCATGTTTGCGGGCGAGGAGGTTTTCCGCGATAAGAAGGGTGTACACAATTCCTATAAGTCGCCCGACTCAATCAATGCCATCGACTGGAACCTCAAGACTGCCAATGCCGGGCAGTTTGATTACTACCGCAATCTGATACGCCTGCGCAAGGAGCACCCCGCTTTCCGCATGACTACCGCCGAGGATATTGCCCGTAATATCGTGTTCGACAAGGTAACGGCCGACAATGTGGTGTCGTACTCGATAAAGAACAATGCCAACGGCGACGCGTGGAAAGAGATAAAACTGGTGTTCAACGGCGGCACTGAGCCTTACACGGCCTCGATACCGCGCGGCGAGTGGACGGTGATAGCCCGCGACGGCCAGATCGACCCCGACGGCGGTCTGGGCACCATAAAGGGCGGCAAGACCGTGGTGGTGCCTTGCTCGGCGCTGATACTCGCTAAAGACAAATAGCCTGGAGATGCCCGTGTACCGTACCTCCGGCACGGCCTTAATTCTTTGCTTTACAGCCCCGGGCGCATGCGCCCGGGGTTAACCATATGGAGCCCCTCCGGGGCACTCTGCGCCCATTGTGGTGCTGAAGAGCACGGTGGACGCCGTGAGAAGTGAGGGTGGGCGGTGCTCGCCCTCTCTGTTTAGACAGAAAGACATAAATAACAGAAAGGACATAAAGAGGGTGGGCGATGCTCACCCTTTTTTATGGAATTGTTAAAAATATTGCGGATTGGCGATTAATTGTTAACTTTACGGGCGTAACATTGTTATAAATACGTTCAATCACCAACCTACTACTTATCAAACTATTTATTTTATGAGAAAGTACTTGTCAGAAATGCTGGGCACCTTCGTGCTCACTCTCATGGGTTGCGGCAGCGCAATCTTCGCCGGTATCGGTCTGGGCACCACAGGCTACGGCATCAGCACGCTCGGAGTAGCGTTTGCCTTCGGCCTCTCGGTAGTTGCCATGGCTTACACCATAGGCAATATCTCGGGCTGCCACATCAACCCCGCCATTACCCTCGGCGTGTGGGCCAACGGTCGCATGAAGAGCGGCGAGGCCTTAGGCTACATGCTCTTCCAGGTAATAGGCGCCATCATAGCGTCGGCAGTGCTCTATGTGCTTGTTCACACAGGCAATGAGGCGGGCGTAGAGGCCGTGTTCAACAACACGACGACTACGGGAGCGAACTCCTTTATGGAGGGCAACATTGTGCCCGCGTTCATCGCCGAGACTATCTTCACCTTTATCTTTGTTCTCGTGGTTCTCGGCACTACCGACAGCCGCAAGGGAGCGGGCAACTTCGCCGGACTTGCAATCGGTCTTACCCTGGTGCTCGTTCACATAGCATGTATTCCTATCACTGGAACATCTGTCAACCCCGCCCGTTCTATCGGTCCGGCTATCTTCGCCGCTATCGAGGGCAACGCCACTCCGCTGTCGCAGCTGTGGCTGTTCATCGTGGCACCCTTCCTTGGCGCACTCTGCAGCGCGGGAGTATGGCGCGCGATAGCTCCTGCCAAGGACTAAACTTCGCATAACAAAATAATATCGGCCGACTGCCCACAGTATGGGGAGTCGGCCAATTCTGTGTTAATTAACGAGTGTAAAAGGCTGCGGGTGTTGTGAATCTACAGAGCAAGCGCTATTTTTGCATGAGGCGAAGGAGCATGATTGTGTCATTGAATATCGAAAATGTGTACTTGCATCAAATTTGATATGCGGTGCAACATGCGTTATAGAGCTGAAAAAGGCGCAGTTTATAATTTTGCGTCAGAAATTAATAAAAATCACGCAAACCAATAAATCCAATCATGAAACAAATTACCCTATGCGCGCTAATGATGCTGTTTGCAGGCCTGCGCATGATCGGCGGTAATATCACGGTGCAGGGCACCGTAGTATCGGCCACCGACGGCGAGCCTCTCATAGGCGCGAGTGTCGTTGCCGAGGGAGGAGCGTCGCTTGGCGCGGCAGCCACCGACTACGACGGCAATTTCACCCTCACCGTTGCCGAAGGCACCCGCTTAGTATTCTCTTATATCGGTTACCGCAGCACAACGCTTGAGGCTGCCGCCACCATGAACGTGAGACTCGAGGAAGACAGCAAGCTCCTTGATGAGGTTGTGGTGGTAGGCTACACCACTCAGCGCAAGGTTGATGTCACGGGCGCCATTACGGCCGTAGACATGAACGAGCTTGCCAAGCAGAACGAGAACAACCCTATCAAGGCACTCCAGGGACGCGTGCCTGGCATGAATATCTCGGCCGACGGCAATCCTTCGGGCGCCTCTACGGTGCGCATACGCGGTATCGGTACGCTCAACAACAACGACCCTCTTTATATTATCGACGGTGTTCCCACCAAGGGCGGCATGCACGAGCTCAACCCCGGCGATATAGAGAGCATACAGATTCTTAAAGACGCGGCTTCGGCCTCTATCTACGGTTCGCGCGCCGCCAACGGTGTGATAATCATCACCACCAAGCGCGGCAATGACCTGCGCATAAGCTTCGATGCCTCGCTGGCGGCTCAGTTCTACACCCGCCGCATGAAGGTTCTCGACGCCGACGGCTACGGCCGCGCCATGTGGCAGGCTTATGTGAACGACGGTCAGGACCCCAACACCAACGCCCTCGGCTACCGCTACAACTGGGGCTATGACGCCTCCGGCGTTCCTGTGCTGCACTCGCTGAGCATGAACAAGTACCTCGACAGCGCGGGCAAGACTCCGGCAGCCGACACCGACTGGTTCGACGAGACCACCCGCACGGGTTTCATACAGAATTACAATTTCTCGGTGAGCGGATCTACCGAGAAGATGAGTTCTTTCTTCTCATTAGGCTATTACAAGAACCTCGGCGTAATCAAGACATCAGACTTCGAGCGCCTCTCGGCCCGCGTGAACACCGAGTTCAAGCCCTTTGGCGACGTTGTCACCATAGGCGAGCACTTCACCGTAAACCGCACCAACGAGGCTGCAGCTCCCGGCGGCTTCCTTGAAAATGTACTTCAGGCCAACCCCTCGCTGCCCGTCTACACCACCGACGGCGAGTATGCCTGACCGGTTGGCGGCTATCCCGACCGCGAGAATCCCGTAGCTCGCCTTGAGCGCAACAAAGACAACCGCTACACCTACTGGCGAATTTTCGGCGACGCATATGTCAACATCAACCCCTTCAAAGGCTTCAACATACGCACCACTTTCGGCCTCGACTACTCGCAGAAGCAGCAGAGGATATTCACCTACCCCATTACCGAAGGCAATGTTGCCAACAATACCAATGCCGTAGAGGCCAAGCAGGAACACTGGACCCGCTGGATGTGGAACGCCGTGGCGAGCTACAACATAGACTTCGGCCGCAGCCACTTCGACGTACTTGCAGGCGTTGAGCTCAACCGCGAGAACTCATCGTGGTTCTCGGGTTACAAGACCGATTTCTCGGTTCTCAACCCCGACTTCATGTGGCCCGATGCCGGTGCAGGCACAGCGCAGGCCTACGGCTCGGGCGACGGCTTCTCACTCGCCTCGTTCTTCGGCAAAGCCAACTACTCGTGGGATGAGCGCTACCTCATTGGCGTTACCGTACGCCACGACGGCTCCTCGCGCTTCGGTGCCAACAACCGCTGGGCTACTTTCCCCTCGGTGTCGCTCGGCTGGCGAATCAACAATGAATCGTTCCTCCGCAACGCCACATGGCTCAACGACCTTAAACTGCGCCTCTCGTGGGGCCAGACCGGTAACCAGGAGATCAGCAACCTCGCCCGCTACTTTGTGTATGTACCCAACTACGGCGTGAGCGAGTCGGGCGGTCAGAGCTACGGCACCTCGTACGACATCGGTGGCACCAACGGCGGCTCTATCCTCGCCTCCGGCTTCAAGCGCAACCAGATAGGCAACCCCGACATCAAGTGGGAGACCACCACACAATATAATATAGGTGTTGACTGGAGCATGTTCAACTCGCGCTTCTACGGCTCACTCGACCTCTACTACAAAAAGACCTCCGACATCCTCGTTGAAATGGTTGGCATCGCCGCTATGGGCGAGGGCTCCAACCAGTGGATCAACGCCGGTGAGATGAGCAACAAGGGTGTTGAACTCAACCTCGGCTACCGCAACACCACTTCGGGCGGTTTCCGCTACGAAATCACCGGCAATATCTCGGCATACCGCAACAAAATCACCGCTATCCCTGCCACCGTGGCAGCCAACGGCACCTTCGGCGGCAACGGCGTTTACAGCGTTGTCGGTCATACCTTCGGTGCGCAGGCGGGCTATGTTGCCGACGGCATTTTCCAAAACCAGGCCGAGGTAGAGAGCCATGCCATACAGGAGGGTGCCGCTCCCGGCCGCATACGCTGGCGCGACCTCGACGGCGACGGCCGCATCACTGTTGCCGACCAGCAGTGGATCTACGACCCGACACCCGATTTCAGCTACGGTCTGAACGTGTACCTGCAGTATAAAGACTTCGACTTCACAATGTTCTGGCAAGGAGCCCAGGGGCAGGACGTAATCTCCGACCTCAAAAAAGAGACAGACCTCTGGAGCGGCCTGAACATAGGCTTCCTCAACAAGGGCGAGCGCCTGCTCGACGCGTGGACACCGAGCAACCCGAACTCCACAATCCCTGCGCTTACACGCAGCGACGCCAACAACGAGAAACGCGTATCGACCTACTTCGTGGAGAACGGTTCCTACCTCAAGCTACGCAACGTGCAGCTTGGTTATACCCTTCCGCGCCACCTGAGCGAGAAGATACGCATGCAGAAACTGCGCTTCTATGTGAGCGGGCAGAACCTGCTGTGCATCCACAGCAAGAACTTCACGGGCGTTGACCCCGAGAACCCCAACTTCGGCTACCCCATTGCCGCCAACGTAACATTCGGACTTAACGTAACCTTCTGATACCAACAATGAAACGAATAATATATCCTGCAGCCGTGGCCCTTATGCTCGGCGCCACCGCCTGCAACGACTTCCTCGACAATCCGCGCCCGCAGGGTGTGCTCGACCAGGAGCAGGTGCTCGACGGCGAGAACGTGGATAACCTTGTAATCTCGGCCTACGCCGTGTGGATTTCGGCCGAGGACATCAACTCGTCGTTCTCGATGTGGAACTTCGACGTACGCTCCGACGACGCCTACAAGGGCGGCAACGGTACGGAGGACGGCGATGTGTTCCATGCCCTTGAGATAGAGCAAGGCGTGATGAGCACCAACTGGAATATCTCCGACATGTGGCAGCGCCTCTACAACGGCATATCGCGCGCCAACGCCGCCCTCGCGGTGCTCTACGAAATGGACAGTAAGGCCTACCCCGAGCGCGACAGCCGTATTGCCGAGATGCGCTTCCTGCGCGGCCACGGTCACTTCCTGCTCAAACGCCTCTACAAAAACATACCTTTCGCCACCGACCACACCCTCACCCCCTCGCAGTACAACGAGCTTGAGAACACGGCCTACACCAACGACGAAGGATGGCAGCTCATTGCCGATGACTTCAAATATGCCTTCGACACCCTGCCCGAGATTCAGAGCGAGGTTGGTCGCCCGACCCGTGCCGCCGCTGCCGCATATCTTGCCAAGACTTACCTCTACAAAGCATTCCACCAGGATGACCCCGAATCGCACCGCGTGACTTCGGTAAACAATGCCGACCTTGAGGAGGTGCTGCGCTACACCGAACCCGCAATCTACAGCGCCGCAGGTTTTGGTCTTGACGGCGACTTCCACAACAATTTCCGCCCCGAGCCCGAGTTTGAGAACGGTCCTGAGTCGATATGGGCGATGCAGTACTCTTTCAACGACGGCACCACTCACGGCAACTGCAACTGGTCGTATGGCCTTATCGTGCCCAACATCCCCGGCGTTACCGACGGCGGCTGCGACTTCTACAAGCCCTCGCAGAACATAGTCAACGCTTTCCGCACGGACGCCGACGGTCTGCCCTACCTCGACACCTTCAATGACAAGGACTATGACATGGCTTCGGACTATGCCGACCCTCGCCTCTTCCTCACCGTGGGCATGCCGGGCACACCTTATATGTTCAACTCCAACTATATAATGGACCGCACGGCGGTGTGGAGCCGCTCCAACGGGCTCTATGGCTACTACGTGTCGCTGAAACATAACGTAGACCCCGACGGCAGCTACCTCGTGAAGGGTTCGTGGTGGGATTCGCCGATGAACCGCATAGTGCTCCGCTACGCCGATGTGATGCTCACACGAGCCGAGGCACTTGCCCAGCTCGGTCGTGACGGCGCCATTGCCATAGTCAACGAACTGCGCAACCGCGCACGCCAGAGCACTGCGGCAATATCGGGCTACGAGCAGCTTTACGGCGTGCGTCTGCGCGTGCTCCCCTACACCGGCAGCTATACCCCCGAGGAGGCCCTGAAGATAGTGAAGCATGAGCGCCGCATAGAGCTTGCTATGGAGAGCGAGCGCTTCTTCGACCTCGTTCGTCGTGGCGAGGCCGAGAGCACCCTCAACCGCTACTTTGCCGATGAGGCTGACAACTGCGCCATCTACAGCTCGGCCCACTTCACCGCCGACAAGAACGAATACCTACCCATACCTTTTGCCCAGATCAGCGCATCGAACGGGCATTACAAACAGAACATAGGCTTCTAACCATGAAACAGTTGATAAAATATCCGCTTCTTGCTGCGGCCCTCCTGCTTGCCTCGTGCAGCGACAGCAAGACCTCTACCCTCTCTCTTGAGGGCGATACCCGCGTCGAGGCCATAACGGTGAGCGGCTACGAAGGTGTTATTGACCACACACCGCGCACCATAAGCGTAAACGTACCCGCAGACTTCGACCTCAGTGTTATGAAAGTCGATGCCATAAGCCTCAGCGAGGGAGCCTCGTGCTCGCTGCCTGCAGGCACGGTGTTCAATGCCACCGTACCGCGCTCGATAACCGTTACCAACGGCGATGTACAGAGCGTATACACCATGAGCGTGGTGCATGACAACGTTGAATTTCTGAGCTTTACGCTCGACGGGCAGTATCATGGCACTATCGACAACAGCGCCCGCACGATACTCGTATTCGTGCCTCTCGACGCCTATGTGAGCGCCATGCAGGCCACTTTCACCGTCAATGCGGGGGCTGTTGTTACCCCCGGCAGCGGTGCCGTGCTCGATTTCAGCGAGCCTGTGGTGCTCAAGGCCGTCTGCCGTACCGCTACCGCCGACTATACCGTTACGGTTGTCAAAGACGAGATGTCGCAGGCTCCGAAGGCCTTTGTGGGCACCGCCTCCGACGCCTACTCTCTCGGCGACGAAGCCTCTGCCGCCTGCCGCTGGATGCTTGAGAATGTGCCCAACAGCCGCTATGTGTCGGTTCAGCAGATTATCGACGGCGACGTCAAGCTCGATGACTTCACTATGGTTTGGTGCCACTTCGACTTCACCGACTGGCCCGGACAAATGTGGGACTCTCGCGACCACTTCAACGCCTACTGGCTGCGCGGCGGCAATATCCTGGCCTCTCGCGACGGCGCCCGCTATATCAACGACGTATGGCGCATAGCCCGCGACCAGCAGAGCCCCAACAACATGTTCGGCGGCGACAGCTACGAGACTCTGGCCTACGACCTTGGCTTCACTATCACCGGGCATGAGGACCATGCGATCTACGCCGGACTGCCTACCGATGCCGACGGCCGCGTGCTGCTCGTGGGCGCAGGCTGCGCAAACTCGAACCGCACCCTGCAGTGGGGCGCCGACTGGGACCCCTACGGTTCGCCCGAAGGCTGGGCCGAACGCACGGGAGCCAAGGCTCTCGCCTCGGGTCATGACTACGACGTAAACCGAGTGACAATCGCCGAGTTCGAACCTTACGAAGCCCTTAAAGGCTATCAGTCGGGCACGGTAATCACAATAGGCACACCGGCTTACGAGTGGTACAATCCCAACGGTGTACCCAACCCCTACTACGAGAATATAGTGGCTCTGACCAAAAACTCAATCAACTACCTCTGCAAATAATACCACGATGAAAACAATGATATACAGCGTCATAGCAGTGGCATTGGCAAGTCTGGCCACCACTTCGTGCAGCGACAGCGACAGCCCCGCGGTCGGCAATATCGACCTTGATTCGAGCAGCACTTTCTACAATGCTCCCGATCAGGCTTCGGCCAACATATACTATAAACCTGCCGTTGGCTATGTGGGCGACCCCATGCCTTTCTACGACCCCGTTGCAGGCGACTTCAAGATACTGTACCTTCAGGACTACCGCCCGAACCAACCCCTGACTTATCACCCGATATGGGGTGTGAGCACTGCCGACGGTGCGAGCTACCGCTCCTTAGGCGAACTTATACCCTGTGGAGCCGAGACCGACCTCGACGCCGCTCTCGGCACGGGCTCGACGGTGTACGACGGCAGCCTCTACCACACTTTCTACACCGCCCACTCGCCTAATGCCGCCAGCACCGCAGGCATCAACGAGGCCGTCATGGTGGCTACGTCGAGCGACTTCGTGACGTGGCATAAAGACCCCGCCTTTATACTGAGCGGCGCCACTGAGGGCTACAGCACGCAGGACTACCGCGACCCCTTTGTGTTCAAGGGCGACGACGGCAAGTGGCATATGCTCGTAGCCACCAAGCGCGAGGGCAAGGGCGTGCTTGCCGAATATACCTCGGCCGACCTGCGCGCATGGGAGAGTGCCGGCGTGTTCATGACCATGATGTGGGACCGTTTCTACGAGTGCCCCGACCTCTTCAAAATTGGCGAGTGGTGGTATCTTATCTACTCGGAGCAGCACGATGCCGTGCGCCGCGTGCAGTACTTCAAAGGCCGCAGCCTCGATGAGCTCAAAGCTTGCACGGCAGGCGACGCCGGACTCTGGCCCGATTCGCGCGAGGGCATGCTCGACAGCCGCGCCCTCTATGCCGGAAAGACGGCCTCCGACGGCACCAACCGCTACCTGTGGGGCTGGAGCGCCACCCGCGCCGGCGGCAGCAATACCGGCAATATGGACTGGGCGGGCGCTCTCGTTGCCCACCGCCTGGTGCAGCAGCCCGACGGTACCCTCCTTTTAGGTGAAGTTCCCGCCATAGCCGCCCGCTTCGGGCAGGGCACGGCGGAGGCAGCTTTTACCCTTGATGCCGACAGCCAGCGCTCTTTCGGACGTCTTGGCTATGAAAACCGCATAAGCTTTACCGTGAAATGCGGTGGCGACGCACGCTTCGGAGTGTCGTTTGGCCGCGGCAGCGACTCCACCTCCTACCCCACCCTCGTTGTAAATCCAGAGGGCGAAGGCCACCGCAAAATAAACTATGAGGAAGAAGGCGCTGACAGTGCCGGATTCATAGGCGGTGCAGACGGATATGTGTTCGGCGCCCCTGCCGACGGTGTCTATAACATCAGCATCGTGACAGACAACTCCGTTGCCACGATGTATATCGACGGCTGTGCCGCAATCACGGCGCGCGTGTACGGCGCAGCCCGCAACTGCTGGAGCATAAACAGCTACAACTCCACAATCGAGGTATCAAACCTCACCATAGCAAAAGCCGACAACTAACACTCAATATCAACCGGCGGGAGGCCGCCAAAGCAAGAGGCAGCCTCCCGCAAAACACTGAAACACATGCTTAAACAATTACTCATGGCAGGTGCCGTCCTGGCGCTTGCAGGCTCTCTCCATGCCCAGGAACTCGTGAAAAACCTCTACAGCGGCGATGCCGTGGCCGTAACGTGGGAAAACACCCTCACTATCGGTGCCGAGAACTTCGAGGACGTAAACGCCGGTAACTATATACAGGTAAACCTCGCCGACGCCACCGACGTTATCGAGTTCAAGGCCGACGGCGCATGGCTGCCCGGCTCTATCCTCAGCAACATCGCAGGCAAGAGCGAAGCCAAACTTTACCTCACCGAAGCCGGAGTGCAGAGCCTGCGCAGCTACGGACTCGAACTCTGCGGAGCCTCCTTTACCGTGACCTCGGTGGAGGTTTACAACGACGGCTTTGCAATGCCCGAGGGAGCAATCTGGGGCGGCTATTTCTGGGTTGACAACTGGAACACCATGGATCTCTACAAGACTGCGTTCGACAACTACGACAACCAGCGCTACCTCGAAATCTACCTCAGCGACGACAACGGAGACAACACCTCATATGTGATGAACGTGATGACGGCTTTCGACAATCCTGCCGCCGTGTGGGGCGACGCCTCCAAGAATCTCGTGCGCGAGAGCAAGCGCGCCATTGTCGACCTCGAGAACATCGACGTAAAGGCAGCCCTGGCCGATGTCAATGCCCTGCTCATCCAGAGCAATCCTGAGGGCGGGAATTCCTACAACATCACCGCCGTAGCCCTCACCGGCAAGAAAACATCGACCTCGGCAGCCGCACTCGAGACAGCCGAAGATACGCTTGTCGACGTCTATAACCTGCAGGGTATGGCAGTGCGCCGTGGCGTGACAGCCTCTGAGGCCGTCGCCGGCCTTCCTGCCGGTATCTACATTGCCGGTGGCCGCAAATTTGTGGTACGCTGAAAACACCCGATAGAAACTTACAGCCCGGCGAGAGAGCTTTTCTCACACCGGGCTGCGTTATATAAAAAAGGAATAGCTCTCTCAGTGGGTCACTTATCAACATCGGGGGCTTGTTATCAACAGGAAAATTATTTTCGTGGAACAAAATTTTGGCGTTTCACGAATTATTCGTTACTTTGCGCACTAATCTCTCACATAACCGATTGAAATGGGTAAGATAATCGCAATAGCTAACCAGAAAGGGGGCGTCGGCAAGACTACCACCACAATCAACCTTGCTGCCTCGCTTGCGGCTGAGGGCAAGAAAGTGCTGATAATCGACGCCGACCCGCAGGCCAACGCCACCTCGGGTTACGGGATAGAGCCCCGGAGCATGACATCGTCGATTTACGAATGTATGGTCGACAGCTATCCTCTTGCCGGAGCCGAGGTGCCCACATGCATGGACGGGCTCTACCTAATAGGGTCGCGCATCGACCTTGCCGGAGCAGAAATAGAGCTCATCAGCAAGCCCGACCGCGAGAAAGTGCTGCTCAAGCTGCTTGCTCCTGTAAAAGACAGCTATGATTTCATAATCATAGACTGCTCGCCCTCTTTAGGTCTCATTACCGTCAACGCCCTTACGGCAGCCGACTCGGTGATAATCCCTGTACAGGCCGAGTATTTTGCCCTCGAAGGCATCAGCAAGCTGCTCAACACCATACGCATAATAAAATCGCGCCTTAACCCGCAGCTCGAAATCGAAGGCTTCCTGCTTACGATGTACGACGCGCGCCTTCGCCTTGCCAACCAGATTTACGAGGAGCTCAAGGGGCATTTTGCCGAAATGGTGTTCGACACGGTGATACCGCGCAACATACGCCTCAGCGAGGCTCCGAGCCACGGGCTGCCCGCCCTGCTCTACGATGCCGAAAGCCGCGGAGCCACCAGTCATGTGCTTCTCGCAAAAGAACTTATTGCCAAAAACTCGCGCCGCAAGCGCCAGGCAAGCTAACACATAAAACTATAAAATGGCTTTGAAACGCAGTGCCCTCGGACGTGGGCTCGACTCCCTGATTTCGATGGACGATGTGCCTGCAAGCGGCTCATCGGCAATCAACGACATACCTCTCTCTTCGATAACCCCCAACCCCGACCAGCCTCGCAAGCTTTTCGACGATGTGTCGCTCGAGGAGCTGGCGGCCTCGATACGGCAGCTCGGCATCATACAGCCACTGTCGCTGCGCAAGACCGGCCCCGACACCTACCAGATAATAGCCGGAGAGCGCCGCTACCGCGCTGCCCTCATGGCAGGCCTGGGCTCGGTGCCGGCCTACATACGCACGGCCAACGACGCCGAGCTCACGGAAATGGCTCTCATAGAGAACATACAGCGCGAGGACCTCAACGCTATAGAAATCGCCCTCACATTCCGCAAGCTCATCGAGCAGTATAACCTCACGCAGGAGCGGCTTAGCGAGCGCATAGGCAAGAAGCGCGCGACTATAGCCAACTTCCTGCGCCTGCTCAAACTGCCCGCCGAGGTTCAGTTGGGTCTGCGTGACAAGCGTGTCGATATGGGTCATGCGCGAGCCCTCCTCACCATAAGCGACCCCGCGCTGCAGCTGAAGCTCTACAACGAGATTCTGAAGCAGGGGCTCTCTGTGCGCCGCGTGGAGGAACTTGCCAAGCTCTATGAGAACGGCGCCGCCAAGGAAGCTCCCAAGGCGCGCAATAAAATGGATGCGGGCGACTTTGATGTGCTCAAGAAACACCTCTCGGCCACTTTCCGCACCCCCGTGCAGTTTGCCTGCGACAAGCAGGGCCGCGGCCGCATTACTTTCCCGTTCAAGAACGAAGATGAGCTCGAGCGGCTGATAACACTCTTCGACTCACTCAAACACCAAGATGACTGAGGCCCGGGTAGTGATATATAGAATTGTGAGGCCGCTGTGCGTGGCTCTCGCCCTTGCGGGAGCGTGCCTGTGCCATGCCCAGAGCAAACACCTGCCGGTGAAGCAGCACCGCAATACCACCGACACCATTGCCGCCGCGCCCGACAGCGTTCGCGTTGTGCTCGGAGAGGCTGAGCTTACCGGCGAGATAGTGCCCGGCGACGAGGGGGTTGCCGAAACGCCAGCAATCTCGGAGTTCGACCGCTGGGAGGAGCGCGAAATGGTGTTCAACCCCGACCCCACGCGTGCCGTGTGGATGTCGGCTCTTTTCCCGGGGCTCGGTCAGCTCTACAACCGCCGCTACTGGAAACTGCCTATAGTGATAGGCGCGTACATGGGGCTCGGTTATGCAACGTCGTGGAACAACGGCATGCTCAACGACTACACCAAGGCGTACCGCGACATTATGGACTCCGACCCCTCGACGAACTCATACATGAATTTCTTCCCGCCCAACACTCAGGAAAGCGACCTCGACCGCACGTGGCTTACCAACGTGCTTCAGTCACGCAAGAACTTCTACCGCCGCAACCGCGACCTTTGCATCATAGCCATGGTCGGGGTTTATCTTGTGGCTATGGTCGATGCCTATGTCGATGCCTCTCTCTCGCACTTCGATATCTCGCCCGAACTCTCGATGGACGTGGCGCCCGTGCTTTTCCAGGAAACGCGCGGGCTTAAACCTGCCGTGGGTTTATGTTGGGCACTAAACTTCTGAAAATCAACGACGATTATACTATAAACCATGACTATAATACGCAAACTTCTTGCAGGGGCCTTTGCCGTCGCCCTGGCCTTTCCGGCCGAAGCACAGCAGTCGGTGCTCTCGGTATCCGACAGTTCAATGGACCCCACTGTAGTAATGCCTCAGAGCTTCGAGACCGACACCCGCAAAATGCTCGAGGACTGGTATTTGCAGAACTATATAGTACTCGACTATGAGGCCGATAAACGCGACTCGCAGGACTTCTCGGACGAGGTATTGCTCGAGCGCCTGGCGGCTCTGCCCACCGAGATAGAGATGCCTCTTAACTCGGTGGTGAAGAACATGATACAGTTCTACGCCAACCGCAAGAAACAGCTTGTAGAGAACATGCTCGGTCTGAGCATATATTACATGCCGATTTTTGAGGAAGCCCTTGAGCGCCACGGACTCCCGCACGAGCTCAAATATCTGCCCGTGATAGAATCAGCCCTCGTGCCTACCGCCACCTCGCGCGTGGGAGCGGGCGGCCTGTGGCAGTTCATGCCCGCCACCGCCAAGGGGCTCGGTCTGGAGGTTAACACCATAATCGACCAGCGCCGCGACCCTTACCTCTCGTCGGACGCCGGAGCCCGCTACCTCAAGCAGCTCTACAACACATATAACGACTGGTCGCTTGCCATTGCCGCCTACAACTGCGGCCCGGGCAACGTGAACAAGGCTCTGCGCCGTGCCGGAGAGGGCAAACACGACTTCTGGGATATCTATCCTTTCCTTCCCAAGGAGACCCGCGGCTATGTGCCCGCGTTTATCGCCGCCAACTATATAATGACCTATCATAAAGACCATAACATATCGCCTGCCCTTGCCCGCCGCCCAATAGTGACCGACACCGTTCATGTGAGTCGCCGCGTGCATTTCGAGCAGATCTCGCAGGTTATGGACATACCCATGGCCGAGCTACGCGCCCTCAACCCCCAGTTCCGCAAGGACTATATCCCCGGAGACATCCGCCCCTACTCGCTCGTGCTTCCGTCGCTTCAGGCCTATGCCTATGTTGCGAGCGAGGACTCCATAGTCAACCACAACGCAAGCGCCTATGCCCGCCGAGGTATAGTAGAGCCTGCGTCGGGTGCCACCGTAGGCCGCGACTCACGAGGCGAGTACTACGACGAAGAGACTACCGTATACCACAAGGTACGCAAGGGCGAGACGCTTGCGAAAATCGCTGCTAAATACGGTGTTACGGTTCGCGCCATACGCAAGCAGAACAAGGTTGGTAAGACTGTGAAGGCCGGCCGCACCCTGAAAATCACCACCGTACAGCGCCGCTACAAGCCTCAGCCCGAGCCTGTGAAAGAGCCCGAAACCATTGAAAACAACGTGATTGCGCCTGCCGACAGCACTGCCGCGCCCGTGCTCACCGACAGCATAGCAGCCCCGACAGCACCCGCCGACAGCACCGCAACCGTGAGCGATGGTGTGGCCGCCGCCTTTGCCGTGCATGAGGCCGAGCAGGAAGTTGAAGAACAGAGCGCTCCCGAGCCCGAAGTCAAACAGGAAACGCGCAAGGCCGCCCCGGCAAAGGAGAAAGCCGCCAAGAAGGCAACGACACAGGCCAAGCCCAAATACCACACCGTGCGTCGCGGCGAGAATCTCTCCAAGATAGCCAAGCGCTATGGCGTTACGGTGCAGGCCATTAAGAAAGCCAACAATTTTGCAGGCGACAACATCCAGGCCGGCCAGAAAATAAAAATACCCGTAAAATAAATACCTATAAACCAACATGAAATCAGAGAAACTGCCTAAGGACATTCCGGCAGCTGACGTCGACCCTATCGACCTCCCGGAGAACGCCTTTGTGGAGCTTGGCGAAGACGAGGAGTACCGCCCGGTGATGCACCCGGCGCGGAAGTACGCCGAGGTAACGCCCTACTCCGTGATTACCGGTCTTGTGCTGTGCATAATATTCAGTGCGGCAGCCGCTTACCTTGGCCTTAAAGTAGGTCAGGTGTTTGAAGCCGCCATCCCCATTGCCATTATCGCCGTTGGCCTTTCGGGCTGGCTCAAGAAGAAAGACCCGCTCGGGCAGAACGTTATCATACAGTCGATAGGCGCCTGCTCGGGCGTTATCGTGGCCGGTACAATTTTCACCCTTCCGGCACTCTACATCCTTCAGTCGTCGCACCCCGAGATAACGGTGAACTTCCTTGAGGTATTCCTGAGCTCGCTCTTCGGCGGTGTGTTAGGTATACTCTTCTTCATACCTTTCCGCAAGTACTTCGTGAAGGATATGCACGGCAAATACCCCTTCCCCGAGGCTACCGCCACCACACAGGTGCTTATCAGCGGCCAGAGCGCCAAGGCATCGGAGGCCGAGGGCGGCTCGCAGGCAAAACTGCTTGTTGCGGCCTCGCTCATCGGCGGTCTCTACGACTATATCGTTGCCACCTTCGGGTGGTGGACCGAGGTAGTGACAACCACGGCATACTCGTGGGGCCAGGCTCTTGCCGACAAGACCAAGTTTGTGTTCTCGTGCAACACCGGCGCAGCCGTGCTCGGTCTCGGTTACATCGTTGGCCTGAAATATGCCTTCGTTATATTTGCCGGTTCGATTTTCGTATGGTGGTTCATCATACCTCTTATGGGCGCTTACGGCTCGCCTGAGATAGCGTCGATGAGCGCTGCACAGATTTTTGCCGACTATGCGCGCATGATAGGTATAGGCGGCATCGCCATGGCCGGTATCATAGGCATTGTGAAGTCGCGCGGCATCATCGGTCAGGCCGTAGGTCTTGCCGCCCGCGAGCTCAAAGGAGCCCAGGCACAGGGTAGCACCCCGCGCTGGCAGACCGACATCTCGATGAAGCACATAGCCTATTTCAGCGGCATAGCCCTCATCGGTGTGCTACTCTTCTTCTGGTTCGGCGTCATACACGTGTTCTGGCAGGCTCTCGTTGCATGGATAGTGGTGACTATCATCGCTTTCCTCTTCACCACCGTAGCAGCCAACGCCATAGCCATTGTGGGCAGCAACCCCGTGAGCGGCATGACCCTCATGACCCTTATCATAGCCTCAGGCGTGTTTGTGGCAATCGGCCTCAACGGCACTTCGGGCATAGTTGCCGCCATGGTTCTTGGCGGCGTAGTGTGCACGGCGCTCTCCATGGCCGGCGGCTTCGTTACCGACCTTAAGATTGGCTACTGGCTTGGCTCGACACCCAAAAAGCAGGAGACATGGAAGTTCCTGGGCACCCTGGTGTCGGCAGCTACCGTAGGCGGTGTAATGCTCATGCTCAACAAGGTGTACGGCTTCACCGGCCCTGATGCCATGGCCGCACCGCAGGCCAACGCCATGGCCAAGGTTATAGAGCCCATGATGATGGGCGGCGCCACCCCTTGGACACTTTATATAATAGGAGCTATCCTTGCCCTTATACTCAACTGGTTAGGCGTACCGGCACTTGCTTTCTGCCTTGGTATGTTCCTGCCCCTGCACCTGAATACGCCTATGCTTGTGGGCGGTCTTGTAAACCACTTCGTAAGCCACAGCTCGCGTAACCCCGAGGTATGCCGTGCACGCACCGACCGCGGTACCCTTATCTCGTCGGGCCTCATAGCAGGCGGCGCCCTCTTCGGCGTCTTTGCCGCAATCACCATTTTCTGCGGGGTGAAAGTGCCTTCTAACGGCGGCGAGTTCGTGCCCCAGATTCTTGGCCTCGTAGCTTACGCAGCCCTTATCGGATACCTCTACTTTGCATCGCGCAAAGCCAAATAATCACCGGCGGGAGATTCTCGCCATAGCATTGCCGGCGATAGTGTCGAATCTCACTACGCCCTTGCTCAGTCTCGTCGATGTGGCCGTCACCGGCCACATCGGCGCTCCTGTTTATATAGCAGCGATAGCCGTGGGGGGAACGATGTTCAATATGCTCTACTGGCTGTTCAACTTCCTGCGCATGGGCACGAGCGGCCTCACGGCGCAGGCCTACGGGGCGAGGTCGGAGCGGCGATGCGCAGTGACACTCTGGCGCGCACTTGCCATAGCCCTCGGCCTTGGCATTGCCATGATAGCCCTCGGGAGGCCTATATGCACTCTTGTGCTCGGGTTTATGGATGCCGACGGGCCGACGGCGGCCTTGGCGGCACGGTACTTCGACATCTGCATATGGGGCGCCCCGGCGGTAATGGCAGGCTACGCCATGGCGGGGTGGTTTGTGGGTATGCAGAACTCGCGGGCAGCTCTGTGGGTGGCCATTGCCACCAACCTCGTGAATATCTCGGTGAGCCTCGGACTTGTGTTTGGCCTCGGGTGGAAAATCGAGGGCGTGGCCACGGGAACAACTGTGGCGCAATGGGCAGGCTCGGCAATGGCTTTTGTGATAGTACTTTGGCGCTTCAAGCCCGAACGTGTGCCATTGCGGGAGGTATTCGAGCGCGGTGCCCTGCTCTCTTTTTTCAGGCTCAATGTGGATATTTTTCTGCGCACGTGTTGCCTTGTGGCTGTCACTGTGTGGTTTACGCACGCCGGAGCGCTCTGCGGTTCCGACATATTAGCGGCCAATGCCTTGCTGCTGCAGCTCTTTATGCTCTTCTCCTTTTTCATGGACGGCTTCGCTTATGCAGGGGAGGCTCTTGCAGGGAAATATGCGGGGGCTGCAGATGAAAGTCGGCTTGGTAGCCTGGTTCGTGCGCTTATGAAAACGGGCGTAGGCTGCGCTCTTGTTTTCGCGCTGCTCTACGCCCTTGCCGGTGAGTGGTTTATGGGTATTCTTGCCGAAGACCCTCATGTGGTGTCGGTAGCGCGCAGCTACCTTTGGTGGGCAGTAGCGCTGCCCTTGTGCGGTTTTGCCGCTTTTGTGTGGGACGGGATTTTTGTGGGGCTCGTTGCGCCCCGCGCCATGCTGCTTGCCCTTGCCGCCGCCCTTGTGGTGTTTTTCGCGCTCTATTTCGCGCTTCGCCATGCCATGGGCAATTCGGGTTTGTGGCTTGCGTTCAACGCCTATCTGCTCACGCGCGGCCTTGTAGAGCACATGCTGTGGCGTCGCCGTCAAGGCCTTCGTCGCTGAGGCCGGGGTTGTCGAGCGACAGTTCTATGCAGGCGCATAATTCGCTGAAAGCTTCGTGAAGTGCGCCCTCGCCCCTTGCTGCCGCAGCTGAGAGAGCTATGGCAACCTCAATGTCGCGCCTGAGCCAGAAGCGGCCCGAGGGGAAGGGTTCGGCGATAAACAACAAATATGCCAGTTCGCTCTTATCATGCAGCTTGACAATGCGTTGGCTGCAGAGGCGCCCGGCCATGCGGGAGCAGAAACTTCGGTAAGCCGCCCTTACATCGCTTATGCGGGTACCGGGGCTTAACTCACGTGCAATGCGGCGTATGCGGCCAAAGTCGATGGCCACAAGCATTTCATATTCCATAACTTACGATTGATTTACGGAGGCAAAGTTAAGACGGAGGCAAAAGAAACGGGCCTGAAAAATCCCGAACAAGAAAAATCTATTGGCTGTTTGGCGAATTTTTAGTAATTTTGTAACCGTTATGCCCACAGGAAAAATATATCTCTTTCCGTCGCTAATGGCACCGTGTGCGCCGAGCGATGTGTTGCCGCAGAAGAATATCGAGCTGATTTCTGCGGTGAAATTTTTCGTTGTGGAAGAACTTCGCACCGCGCGCCGCTTCCTTAAAGCCTGCAACCGCGCCATTGACATCGACAGCCTCCACTTCGAGGTTCTCAACGAGCACACCCCTGCCGAAGCTGTCGACGCCATGCTCGCCCCAGCCCTCGAGGGTCACGACATAGGCATAATAAGCGAGGCGGGCTGCCCTGCCGTGGCCGACCCCGGAGCCGACCTTGTGGCTGCCGCCCAGCGCCGCGGAATAGAGGTGGTGCCTTTGGTGGGCCCTTCGAGCATACTTATGTCGCTCATGGGCTCGGGCTTCAACGGGCAGTCGTTCAGCTTCTCGGGCTATCTGCCGATTGATGCCGGACGTCGCTCGGCCACGCTCAAGCAAATGGAGCGCGATATACGCAGCCGCCACCAGACACAGATTTTCATAGAGACACCCTACCGCAACAACAAACTCATAGCCGAGCTCGCATCGACGCTGCCCGGCGACCTGTTGCTGTGCGTGGCCGCCGACATCAGCGGCGAGTCGCAATCTATAATCACCAAACCCGTAAAAGCATGGAAGACGTCGAGCTACGACTATGCGAAGCGTCCGGCAATCTTCCTTCTCTATAAACAATGACGCGCCGCCGCCAAAAACGCAATCAGGAGGCTTTCTGGGCCTCGCATCCCGGACTCTTCGATGCCCCCGCGGCCCCGGAGAGCGAGTCGGGGCTTGAGGCGCTGCCCGACGAAGCCCTTGCCATTCCCGAGCGAGTGCGTTTCATGTCGTTCGGCAGCGGCAGCAGCGGCAATTGCTCGTATATAGGCACCCCCTCGTGCGGTCTGCTCATTGACGCCGGAGTCGACAACAACTACGTAATGGCCGAGCTTGCCGCCAACAGCATAGACCCGCTCACAATCCAGGGCATACTGCTCACGCACGACCACAGCGACCACGTGCGCTATGCCTACGCCATACTGCGCTACAACCGCCACATGCGACTCTATGCCACGATGAAGGCTTTCAACGGTCTGCTCAGGCGCCACAGCATGTCGCGCCGCATAAAAGACTATCACACACCGATATACAAAGAGTTTCCGTTTACCGTGGGGGCTTTCAGCGTAACGGCATTCGAGACCAGCCACGACGGCACCGACAATGCCGGTTTTGCCATAGACTGCGGCGACACCCACTTTGTGGTGACCACCGACACGGGCACAATCACCGCGCGCGCCGACCACTACATAAGGCAGGCCACGCACCTGATGATAGAGAGCAACTACGATGCAGAGATGCTCCGCACGGGTCGCTACCCGCAGCACCTCAAGGCGCGCATCGCCTCCACGATAGGGCACCTCGACAATGCCGACACCGCGCGCTACCTGGCTGCCATAGCGCCCGGCATGGACCTGCGCCGCATATTCCTGTGCCACCTCAGCCAGGATAACAACACCCCGCAGACGGCGCTCAACACTATCCGCACGGCGCTTGAGGGAGCCGGGGTTGCCATTGCCACAACGCCCTTCCAGACCGACAAGCTCAGCGTGGAGGTGCTTCCGCGCCTGCAATCGTCTCCTTTAGTCACATTTTAATTTCTTATGAACAGCGACGTAATACGTCTCCTGCCCGACTCCGTAGCCAACCAGATAGCCGCGGGCGAGGTTATCCAGCGCCCGGCCTCAGTAATCAAAGAGCTTGTTGAGAATGCTGTCGATGCCGGAGCCACCTCCATACAGATTATATTGAAAGACGCCGGGCGCACCCTGATACAGGTTGTGGATAACGGTTGCGGCATGTCGCCCACCGACGCCCGCATGGCCTTCGAGCGCCACGCTACCAGCAAGATAGCGGCCGCCACCGACCTCTACAGCCTGCACACCATGGGCTTCAGAGGCGAGGCTCTGCCCTCGGTGGCAGCGGTCGCTCAGATAGACCTGCGCACCATGCGTCACGGCGACAGCATAGGCACGCGTCTGCTTATCTCAGAGTCGAAATTCGAGAGTCAGGAGCCGGCCTCCTGCGTGCCGGGCACCAATCTTATGGTGAAGAACATCTTCTTCCACATGCCCGCGCGCCGCAAGTTCCTGAAAAAAGACAGCATAGAGCTCAGCCACATACTGCGGGAGTTCGAGCGGCTCGCCCTTGTTAACACCAACATAGATTTCACGCTGATACACAACGATGTAACCCTGCACCAATTCCGTGCGGGTACCCTCAAGCAGCGCATCGGCGCCCTCTTCGGCAAGAACCTCGAGAGCCAGGTGGCGGCAGTTGGCACCGAGACATCGCTGGTGAAAATCAGCGGCTTCGTGGGGCTGCCCCGCTTTGCCAAGAAGCGCGGGGCGCAGCAGTTTCTCTTCGTGAACGGCCGCAACATGCGTCACCCCTTCTTCCACAAGGCGGTGATGAAATGCTACGAGCAGCTCATAGCACCCGACGCCCAGCCCTCCTACTTCATAAACTTCGAGGTAGACCCCGCGACTATCGACGTGAACATACACCCGCAGAAGCACGAGATAAAATTCGAGCACGAGCAGGCCATATGGCAGATACTTGAAGCGGCAGTGCGCGAGACCCTCGGCAAGAGTCAGGCTGCCGGAGCGCTCGATTTCGACCTTGAGGACGCTCCCGAGATACCGGTTTTCGACCCTGCTGCCGAGGCCGGTATGCCCGCCGAGAGCTTCGATGACACCTACAACCCCTTTGCCGGAGCGCCGTCGTCGGGGCACAGTTCGGAGGGTATCAGCTGGAGGCCGTCGTCGTCGAACCGCCCGTCGCAGGATTGGGAGAAGCTCTACGAGAACTTCAACAACAAGCGCGAGAGCGCCTACAACAGCGCTCCTGCCGCCTCGACGTTCTTCGACAACGACCCCATAGAGGGCGCGAGCGCCGCCGCCAACGCCCCCACTTGCCTGCAGTGGCAGAACAGCTATATAATAACCGGCTCTCACTCAGGGCTTATGGTGATTATGCAGCGCCGTGCTCACATACGCATACTCTTCGAGCGCTACACGGCGTCGCTCGCCGAAGGGAGCATTGCCTCGCAAGCTCTGCTTTTCGACGAGCTTATCGAGCTTGCACCCTCGCAGAGCGCCCTTCTGCCCGAGCTTATGCCTCAGCTCGAGCGACTCGGCTTCAAACTCAGCGCCGTCGACTCTACCCGCTGGAATATCAGCGCCGTACCCGCGCCCCTCAGCGGAGGGAACCCCGGCGAGGCCCTGCTTTCAATACTCGCCGAAGCAGAATCGCAGCCCGGCGCCGGTGATGCCATTATCCGCCCGCTGGCCAACGCCATGGCGCGGTCAGGAGCAGTTAAAAGCGTGCAGGCGCTGTCGTCGGAAGAAATGGAAACGCTCGTTGCCGACCTCTTCCGCTGCTCCGAGCCCTCGTTCACACCCGACGGACTGCCCGTGCTCACCATTATAAATAACGACGAGCTTGCAGCCCGCTTTGACCCGGCACAATAAATGCGCTACTTACTGACAGTCATACTACTGCTATGCTTTGGCACCTCGCAGGCAGCCAATGCCAAAGATGTGGAGAATATCCTTTCTGACCTCAGCGGGATGCTCGACAAACGCAGCGGCTTTATCGAGACACGCCAGGCGGCTATCGACAGCCTCGTGACCGAAGGGCGGCGCAACGGCTTCTCGTCGGAACTTCTCATGAAGATTTCCGACGGCTATACATCGTTCAACAACGACTCGGCGCTCTACTACCTGGGGCGGGGCATAGAGAGCGCCACAGGTCCTGTAAAAATGCAGTTCATATGGAAACGCGCGGCGCTCCTGCCCTTGGCGGGATTCTCCGACATGGCCGTGCGCGAGTTCAACTCCATAAACCCCGACAGCATACCGGCACAGCTGCTGCCCTCGTACTACGAGGAAGGGCGCCAGATGCACAGCTACATCAGCGCCTTCTTCCAAAGTTATCCCGAGGTCAGCGAGCCGCATCAGCGAGCTGCCCTCGACCTTCAGGAAAAGCTCATAAGCATACTGCCACCCGACAGCCCCGCCTACAAATACAACCTCGGCGAGTACAACCTGCTCACCGGACGCAAAGAAACAGCGAGAGTACTGCTTGAGGAAGTGGTTGACAATGAGCCGCTGACAAGCAACCTCATGGCGCGTGCCGCCCACCACCTCTCCACCATAGCCAACACCAAGGGCGACAAAGACCTCTACACCTATTACCTTGCGCTCTCGGCCATGGCCGACCTTACGGCTGCCACCCGCGAGGTGGTTTCGCTGCAGGAGTTAGGCAACATACTCTATGCCCACGGAGATGTGAACACGGCCCACAAGTTCCTGTCGAACGCGCTTGCCAATGCCGTGGAGTGCGGTGCACCGCTGCGAATGTTGGAGTCGTCGCGCTCGCTGCCTATCATCGAGCGAGCCCACTCGGCTCTGATAGCGAGCTGGCGCTCAACAATGTACTGGATTCTTGCCATAATATCGTGCCTGGTGGTGGGGCTCGTAGCCACCATGATAATACTTCACCGCGAGATGCGCAAAATGGAGCGGCTGCAGGCCAGCCTCAAGGCAGCCAACACGGCAAAAGAGGTGTATATCAGCCAGTTCCTGCAGCTGTGCTCGATATATATGGATAAGCTGAACCAGTTCTGCAAGATAGCTACCCGCAAATTGGCCGCGGGGCAGTCCGACGAGCTTTACCGCATGACAAAATCGGGCAAATTCGTCGAAGAACAGAGTCGCGAATTTTACGAAGTGTTCGACAACGCCTTCCTACATATCTACCCCGACTTCGTGTCGCAGGTCAACGCCCTTCTTCTGCCCGACCAGAAAATAGAGGTACGCCCCGACCAGCTCAACACCGACCTTCGCATCTTAGCTTTCATGCGCCTCGGTATTGAAGAAAGCTCGCGTATAGCCCAGGTGCTCAACTACTCGCTCAACACAATCTACGCCTACCGTAACAGGCTTAAAGCGAGAGCGGTTGACCGCGATAATTTCGAGGATAATATCATGAAAATTACCTCCACTTTCTGATATTATAATTTATATTCACTCGAAAACAATCGCACTATACATTACTAATAATCAATGTATTAAAAATATAATCAGTTATAAACAGTTTATATTAGCTTAGTATCGCGCGGCAAAACCCGATTTTTGATTGTAACTTTGCAGTGCAAAAGAAAGATACACGATTATATTCAGTTTTAGGGTTAGTATAGATTGTTAGTACTTAATGGACTCATTTTGATTTTCAGTAAACACCTGCTTACCGGTCAGCCGCTGACCGGCGAGGGGTTTGCTGATTATCATCTCTCCCACGAATAAAAATGTGTTTTATGTTAGTTATGTAATTGTTTTAAGTCAATTAAAACGCAGCAGGATGTCCTCGTGAGAAGACATCCTGTCTTGTTTTCCGGCAGAATATTCGTACCTTTGTTGTTTCGAAAGCCACCGCAGGCTGAACCAAAGGCCGTGCCGCGACGTTAAAATAATGATTATTTAACACATAAAGCACACAAAGGAATAAAAACCATGGCAAGCATGTTTGAACTTCTGATGGAGCTGCCGCTTTTCCGCGGAGTCTCACACCAGCGTCTGTCGAAGACCGTCGGCGAGTCGAAGTTTCATTTTCTGAAATTTCCGGCCGGAGAAACCATAATAAGGTCAGGAGAAGCATGCACGCATCTCACCTTCGTCATCTCGGGTTCAGTCCGCACCACCATAGTCAACGCCAACGGGCGCTTTGCGGTGTCGCAGACACTTAAAGCTCCTGCGGTTATAGCTCCCGACTTCCTTTTCGGGCGCTTCACCACGTATCCGTGCACCGTGGAGGCACTCGAGACAACGGGAATACTTCAAATCGACAAACAGGACTACCTCAATATACTCTACAGCGACCCTGTGTTCATGTTCAACTACCTGAACACCCTCTCGGCCAACGCACAGAAAGCGATGCAGGGAGTGCTCTCGCTCACCACGGGCGAGATTGACGAGCGCATAGCGTTCTGGATAGCGGCGCTGAGTCAGCCCGGCGGCACCGACATAGTGCTCACGTGCCGCACGCGCGACCTCTGCTCGCTGTTCGGCGTTCAGAGAGCGACCTTCGAGGCCGGCCTCGACTCAATGAAGGAGCGCGGGCTCATAGAGTATACCAACAAGGAACTGCGCGTGCTCGACCGCTCTGCCCTGCTCGCCCTGCTGCAGCACAACCACGAGAGTTAGGCGCCCGCCGCAACGATTATACTTAAACTTAAAACAACCCCAGTACCGTACCTCCGGCACGGCATTACACAGCCATAGCCCCACCCCCGGCTGCGCCGGGGGTTAACCAGCTTTACCCCCTCCGGGGGAATTTGGTGTAACCACGCAAAGAGATGCACACAGAGGGAACGCGGGCACAATGTAGGACGCCTTACTGGGCTTTGGGGAGGTCGATGCGGAAAGTAGTGCCTACGCCGGGCGCCGACTGCTTTACGTAGATCCGGCCGCGGTGGTATTCCTCTATAATTCGTTTGGCGAGAGTAAGGCCGAGACCCCAGCCGCGGCTTTTTGTGGTGTAGCCCGGGTTGAATACCGTTTTATGGTTCTTGCGGCTTATGCCCTTGCCTGTGTCGGCCACCTCGATGAAGTCGTTGACGGGCGTCGAGCCGAGGGTGACGGTAATAGAACCGGCGCCTTCCATGGCGTCAACAGCATTTTTTATAAGGTTTTCAATTACCCACTCGAGCAGCGGGGTGCAGGCTTTTACGGGCATAGGTGCAGGCCATGGCTCACAGGAGAGCGAGATGCGCCCCGAGATGCGCGTTTTCATATATGCCACGGCCTCGCCTACCACGCCGTTGAGGTCCACACAATCCATTTTCGGCTCAGAGCCTATTTTTGAGAATCGCGAGGCGATAGTGCTGAGGCGGTTGACGTCCTTGTTCATTTCGGCGAGGGTGTCGGGGTCTACGCCGAGGTCGGGGAGGAGTTCCATCCAAGCCATAAGCGACGAGATAGGGGTGCCCAGCTGGTGGGCAGTCTCTTTTGAGAGGCCTACCCATACCTTGTTCTGCTCGGCCTTTTTGGTGGAGAGCACGGCAAAGTAGACCACCGCTATAAAAGCAAGCATCACAAGCAGTTGTATATAAGGGAAAACGCTTATACGCTTTAGGAGCGTGGAATCTTCATAATAAAGATACTGGTATGTGCCGTCGGCGATTTCGATTCCTATCACGTTGGTGCCGTTGCGCAGGTCGGCGAGCCTTTTGTCGAGGAACTCGATGTTGCGAGGGTCGGCCGGGACTCCGAAGGTGTTGTCGTCTTCCTCGACTGGGAGTTTGAAATTTCGCTGGTTTATGAGCCTGCCGTCGGCGTCGGTGAGGAGCACCGGGATTGTGGTGTTGCTCTGGATTATGCCGAGGAGGAAGTCGATGTCGGCGGCCTCACCGTCGCCCGTAGAAGCGTCGGCGAGCTCCTTGGTAGCGTCGGCCCATATCTGCATTCTCTCGCGCTCGACAGCCGAGAGGTCGCGGATGAGGCTATCGGAGAAGTAAAGGAAGAGAGCCACCACCGCCGCCGAAGCGACGAGGAAAGCGAGTTTGCCGTAGCGGCGGATATCGTAAATATCAGACATTTTGCTGCTTCAAAAATCAATGAGGCACAAAATTAAGCAATTAATGCGATATTTACAAATAGCGCATACAAGCACTGATATACAGCAAATTAGAACTTTCAAAACAAAAATAGCCTAAAAATTGTTATACAAGTATACTTGGAGATTAGGCAAATTATGTTAATTTTGCAGCGCAAGACGAGCAAAATCTCCACGAAGACAACCAAAATAATGTCTAACTATAACTAAAAACATTCAACAATGAACACAGAGACAATCGGCGCATATGCCGGCACAGTATGGGTGGCGCTCAACGGCGCTGACGCTCTTGGCGTAAAGCAGCTTAAAAAGATTACCAAGCTCAAAGACAAGGAAGTCTTCGCTGCTATAGGCTGGCTCGCCCGCGAAGGCAAAGTACAGCTCGCCCAGGATCCCGAAGACGAGAAAGAACTCATCGTATCGCTCGTGCAGGAATAATCTGCCCGTCAGAAAAAAAACTGCGTAAGCGATACTCAACCTGTATACCGCGCCTGCGGCCGGCCCTCCGGGGTCAGCCGCGGGCGCTTTCTTTATTCAGAGGGCGTTTGGCTGAAAAAAAATTTGTAATTTTGCAGTTCAAAACCAATCAAAAGATGGGTACACTCGACATTATTATAATAGCCATATCCGTGATTGCCGCCGTAGTTGGTGCCATGAAGGGTTTCGTGCACCAGATAGGCACCATTGCCGGGGTTATTCTCGGCATAGTTGTATGCCGCCTTTTCGGTGATGATGTATGCCGCTGGCTCATAAGCCCCGGTTCAGAACATGCCGCCGCGTTCAAGGTAGCGGTCTACCTGCTTGTGTTCATCGCCGTGTTCCTGGTGGTGCGCATCATAGCCGGGCTTTTCACCCGCGTGCTCGGCGCACTGCACATACGCCTTGCCGACCGTATTGCGGGGGCACTCTTCACCATGGGCATGTGGCTGCTTGCGGCGAGCATTGCCGTGAACATATACCTCGTAGTGGTGCCCTCCGACAAAGCATGGTTTTCGGTGCCCGGCAAACCCTGGCGCACGGCGCTTGCCACATTCGCGCCCTCGCTCATGGGTTATATCGCAACCGGAGACAACAATTGATTGTTATCTAAACAATGACAGACGAAATTAACAACAAAGCAAAAGAAGACGACGCCGATGTGCTCTCGCGGGCAACATCGGGCGAATATAAATACGGCTTCACTTCCGATATAGACACCGACGTGATACCGGCGGGTCTGAGCGAAGATGTGGTGCGCCTTATCTCAGAGAAGAAAGGCGAGCCCGAGTGGCTCCTCGACTTCCGCCTCAAAGCCTTCCGCCACTGGCTGACGCTCACCCCTCCCGAGTGGGCGCATCTCAACATCCCCGAAATCGACTTCCAGGCCATAAGCTACTATGCGGCACCCCGCAAGAAGGCCTCGCCCAAGAGCCTCGACGAGGTAGACCCGGCACTCATCGACACTTTCAACCGCCTCGGCATACCCCTTGAAGAGCAGAAAGCGCTCTCAGGCATGGCCGTTGATGCGGTTATGGACTCGGTGTCGGTGCGCACCACTCACCGCGAGCGTCTTGCCGAGTTAGGCATCATATTCTGCTCTTTCAGCGAGGCCGTGCGCGAATACCCCGACCTTGTGCGCAAATACCTCGGCAAGGTGGTGAGCTACCGCGACAACTTCTATGCCGCCCTCAACTCGGCGGTGTTCTCCGACGGCTCGTTCGTGTACATCCCCAAAGGTGTGCGCTGCCCCATGGAGCTCTCTACCTACTTCCGCATCAACGCCTCGGGCACCGGACAGTTTGAGCGCACGCTCATCGTTGCCGACGATGATGCCTACGTGAGCTACCTCGAAGGCTGCACGGCGCCCATGCGCGACGAGAACCAGCTGCACGCCGCTATCGTGGAGATTATAGTTGAAGACCGCGCCGAAGTAAAATACTCTACCGTGCAGAACTGGTATGCCGGCGATGCCGAAGGGCGCGGCGGCGTGTATAACTTCGTAACCAAACGCGGATTGTGCCGTGGCGATTACTCCAAACTCTCGTGGACGCAGGTAGAGACCGGCTCGGCAATCACCTGGAAATACCCCTCGTGCATCCTTGCGGGCGAGGGCTCGGTGGGCGAGTTCTACTCGGTGGCCGTCACCAACAACCGCCAGCAGGCCGACACCGGCACCAAGATGATACACACGGGCTCCAACACCCGCTCGACGATAGTATCGAAAGGCATATCGGCGGGGCACAGCGAGAACAGCTACCGCGGTCTTGTGAAGGTTGCCAAAGACGCCACGGGCGTGCGCAACTACACCCAGTGCGACTCGCTGCTGCTGAGCGACACCTGCGGCGCCCACACGTTCCCCGTAATCGACTGCGCCAACGCCACGGCCATAGTCGAGCACGAGGCCACGACATCTAAAATCTCTGAACAACAGATATTCTATTGCAACCAGCGCGGCATCCCCACCGAAGAGGCTGTGGCCCTGATTGTGAACGGCTACGCCAAAGAGGTTATGAACAAGCTGCCCATGGAGTTTGCCGTAGAAGCCCAGAAGCTCCTTGCCATAACCCTCGAAGGGAGCGTGGGATAATAAAGAAGCAGACCAAGAAGATATGGAAGAATTACTTAAAGTAAGCGACTTACGCGCCGGTATCGACGGCAAAGAAATACTCCGCGGCATAAACCTCACCGTTCGCCCCGGTGAAGTACACGCGATAATGGGCCCCAACGGTTCGGGCAAGAGCACCCTCTCGGGCGTCCTCGCCGGCGACCCTCGATTCACAGTAACGGGCGGCACGGCGAGCCTCAACGGCGTAGACCTCCTCGCCCTCTCGCCCGAAGACCGCAGCCACGAGGGGCTCTTCCTCTCGTTCCAGTACCCGGTGGAGATTCCCGGCGTGACAATGGTGAACTTCATGCGCGCCGCCGTAAACGCCAAGCGCAAATACTTCAACGAGCCGCCGATGTCGGCTGCCGACTTCCTCAAACTCATGCGCCAGAAGCGTGCCATAGTTGAGCTCGACAACAAACTCGCCTCGCGCTCGGTGAACGAAGGATTCTCGGGCGGCGAGAAGAAGCGCAACGAAATTTTCCAGATGGCGGTGCTCGAGCCCAAGCTCTCGATACTCGACGAAACCGACTCCGGTCTTGACATCGACGCCCTGCGCATAGTGGCAGGCGGCGTGAACAAGCTTCGCACCGACCGCAACGCCACCATAGTCATAACCCACTACCAGCGCCTGCTCGACTATATCAAACCCGACTTCGTGCACATCCTCTACAAGGGGCGCATAGTATACTCCGGCGGCCCCGAGCTCGCCCTCGAGCTCGAAGAGAAGGGCTACGACTGGATTAAAGAACAAGTAGACAAGGAATGATGAAGCCCCGCGAGACATTCACCCAATATACCACCCTCTGGCAGGAGCACGCCGCAGCGCGCAAGGTGTCGTCTTTCATAGGCGAAATCAACCGCCGCGGCTATGAGAGCACCCTCGCTGCCGCCGCAGCCTACCGCCCCGACCCCATGGGAGTGGCCGCCGCAGCACCCCATGCCCTCCTCGCCCCCGACTACGGTGTGAACATCTTCGGCGTGGCTACTCCCGCCGATGTCAGCGCCGCCCTTCGCTGCGGCATGACCACCATAAACAGTCTTCCGGCAATCTTTGCCAACGACACTTTCCTGCCCTCCGACGAGCTTGAGAGCAACCTGCCCGCAGGCGTCACCGTGTGCCCCTTGACCGAGGTGCCCGCGCATCTCGAAGAGGCCGTGCGCAAGGCTCTGAGCACCGACAGCCCCGCTGCCGCCCTCAACGCCATGCTGCTCACCGGCGGCGTGCTCGTGCATATCGCCGAGGGCGCCGAGCTCGAAAGGCCTCTGCAACTCGTGAATATAGCGAGCGCTGCCACCCCCATGCTCTCGGCGCGCCGCATGATAGTGATCGCCGAAAAATCGGCCAAGGGAAAACTGCTCCTGTGCGACCACTCCATGCCCGACACGCCCGAGCACCTCAACCTTGAGGTGATAGACGTGCATGTGGCCGAGAGCGCCGACATAGAGCTTTACGATATAGAAGAAGGTACGGCCGCCGCACGCCGCTGGTGGCACCTCAACGTGCACCAGGACTCGCACTCGCGCTTCAGCGCCGCCACAATATTCCTGCACGGAGGCGTGACACGCAACGAGTACAACATAGACGTCGACGGCGACTACGCCGAGACCTCGCTCTGCGGCCTTGCCATATGCGCCGAGACGCAAACGGTAGACAATCAGGTTACCCTCCGCCACCACGGCAAGCACTGCAGCAGCCGTCAGCTCTTCAAGAACGCGCTCTACGACGCTTCGCGCGGCGGTTTCGGTGGCAAGATTATCGTTGAGGAGGGCGCGGTGTTCACCGACGCCGTCCAGACCAACCGCAATCTGCTCATAGGCAGCGACGCCCGCATGACCGCCGCCCCTCAGCTCGAGATTTACTGCGACGAGGTTAAGTGCGGCCACGGCGCCACTACCGGTCAGCTCGACGAGCGCGCCCTCTTCTACATGCAGAGCCGCGGCATACCCGCCGCCGAAGCGCGCAACATGCTCACCCAGGCTTTCATGGCTGATGTCATCGACAATATATCTTACGAAGTGCTGCGGCAGCGCCTGCACGTGCTCGTTGAGAAGCGCCTCTCGGGAGCCGCCGCCTCGTGCGACGCCTGCACCGCCGGGTGCCACACTCTTAAACAGTGAAAGCTATGGCCGAACTTGATGTCAATGCCGTGCGCGCCGATTTCCCCATACTGACGCGCGAAGTGAACGGTCGCCCCTTGGTGTACCTCGACAATGCCGCCTCGACGCAGACGCCCCGCGCCGTTGTCGACGACATCGAACACATATACTACACCTCCAAGGCCAACGTTCACCGCGGCGTGCACTGCCTATCGCAGGAGGCGACCTCGGCAATGGAGGCCTCGCGCGAGCGTGTGCGCCGGTTTATAGGTGCCGAGTCGACCGACGAGATTATCTTCACCCGTGGCACCACCGAGGCCATAAACCTCGTGGCCTCGAGCTACGGCGAGCTCCTCGAAGACGGCGACGAGATCATTCTCACCGTCATGGAGCACCACTCCAACATCGTGCCCTGGCAGTTACTGCAGGCGCGCAAGAAAATCGCCATAAAAGTGGTGCCGATTCTTGCCGACGGCAGTCTCGACCTCGACACCTACCGCAGCCTCTTCACAGAGCGCACACGCCTGGTGGCTGTAACCCAGGTGTCGAACGTGCTCGGCACTGTCAACCCCATAGCCGAAATCACGGCTTACGCCCATGAGCGCGGCGCCCTCGTGCTCGTCGACGGCGCACAGGGGGTGGCACACCTCAAAGTTGATGTCAAGGAGTTGGGCGCCGACTTCTACGCATTCTCATCGCACAAGATGTATGGCCCCACCGGCGTGGGCATACTCTACGGTCGCCGCGAGCTGCTCGAAGCCATGCCGCCCTACCAGGGTGGCGGCGAAATGATTGGTCATGTGAGCTTTACAGGCACCACATGGGCCGACCTTCCCTATAAATTTGAAGCCGGAACGCCCGACTACGTAGGCGCCGCCGCCCTCGGTCGTGCCATTGACTACATGGAGGGGCTCGGCATCGACGCCATCGCCGCCCACGAGCACGCCCTGCTCGAATATGCAACAAAACGCATGCTCGAGATTCCGGGCATGCGTATCTTCGGCACGGCGCCAGGCAAGAGCGCCGTAATATCTTTTCTCCTCGGCGACGCCCACCACTACGACACCGGTATTCTTCTCGACCAGCTCGGCATAGCCGTGCGCACGGGTCACCATTGCGCCCAGCCGCTAATGGAGACGCTCGGCATCGAAGGTACCGTACGCGCCGCTTTCGCCGCTTACAATACCTTCGAGGAGGTTGACGCCTTCATCGCCGCCCTCAAGCGCATACAGCCGCTGTTGAGCTAACGCCTTGCGGCGTTGTTCGACACCGGTCGCGCCGTGGGCACGCTCGGCGGGTTCTGCACGTTCGAGGGGTTGGGCAGGCCACCGTTGCCGGGGCGCTGGATGCCACCTACAGTATTGGGCACACCCCCGTTCATGCCGGGGTTGACATTAACCTGTGGCGGACGCGGAGCCTGCACGGGAGGCTGAGGTATAACCGGGCCGGGACCACCGCCAATCAGAGGTGGACGCGGAGGCCGCGGATTATATATAGGGCCGTAGTTCCACACCGGAGTATTCCAATAAGTGTCGCCTATATATCCCGAGCCATACCAGTACGGATTCACCCCCGACGAATCGAGGTCTACGCCCAGACCGAGGTCGGCGCAGGCGGCGACACCAAGCGAAACCAGTACTATTGCGGCAGCTGCATAAATCTTTTTCATAGCTGTAAAACGTTATATTATACAGATAAAACAAATAAAGCAAGAAAAAGACAGCGTAAACGGCGATTTTTCGCTAATTTTGGCATATGAAAATTCAAGGCACCATAATACGCAACACCGGCGCACACTACGTGGCCGAGACGGCGGCAGGCGAGGAGATACCCTGCCTTGCCAAGGGCAACTTCCGAATCAAAGGGCTCCGCACCACCAACCCCGTGGCTGTGGGCGACCATGTGGAGCTCTCCGACAAGGGTCCCGACGGCACCGCCTTCATCACCACAGTACTGCCACGCACCAACTATATAATAAGGCGCTCGAGCAACCTCTCGAAGGCCGCTCACATAATAGCCGCCAACGTAGACTGCGCCGTGCTCGTAGCCACGCTCGCCCACCCCACTACCTCCACAACATTTATCGACCGCTTCCTTGCCTCGGCCGAAGCCTACGGCGTGCCCGCGGCGATAGTTATAAATAAAATCGACCTCCTCGACGAGCCCGAAGACCGCGAGTTGCTCGAAGCCGTGCTCTACCTCTACCGCTCGATAGGCTACCCTGCCTTGGCCGTATCGGCAGAGACAGGCGAGGGGCTCGACGAGCTCACCGACTTCCTGCGCGACAAAGTCACGCTCTTCTCGGGCAACTCAGGCGTGGGTAAATCGTCGCTAATCAACGTCTTGATTCCGGGCCTCGACCTCCGCACAGGCGAGATTTCGGCCACCCACGACACGGGCATGCACACCACCACCTTCTCGGAGATGTACCCGCTGCCCGGCGGCGGCCGCATTATCGACACCCCCGGCCTGCGCGGCTTCGGCGTGGTGGAGTTCGACACCACCGAGGTCGGCCACTACTTCCCCGAAATCTTCAAGACCTCGGCAGAGTGCCGCTTCGGCAACTGCACACACACCCACGAGCCCGGATGCGCCGTGCTCGAGGCCGTTGAAGAAAATAGGATAGCACAGTCGCGCTACACCTCCTACCTCAGTATACTCGAAGAGGCAGCCGAGGGTGCAGCCGACAAATACCGCAAGGGGTACTAAGCGACATCTACCGAGGGACTTGTGCGGGGGTACCGTACCTCCGGCACGGCTTTGTCACATCACATAGCTGCCCCGAGGGTGTTGCAGAACTTCGTGTGATACGTCTATATTTTCTAAAATTCGAAAACTGTAGGGACATGCCTTTGGCATGTAAAGGTCAGGAAATCAAAGCAGAATCAATCAAACATGCCAAAGGCATGTCCCTACATAGACCCTCGAGATTTTGCAATGTTTGATGTTCTGCAACAGCCTCGGGGTTAACCAAATAATCCCCCTCCGGGGGAGCCTCGAGCCCCTCAGTGTCGACCGAGGAGTTGCTTAAAACTTGCGGTAGATGAAGCGGGCGAGGCCGTAGATATGACGACGGAAGCCCGGTCGGTAGGCGAGCAGGCGGTCGAACCAGCCGAGGTGTGCCGAGAAGAATTTGACGGCGAGCCCCACATAAAGCATGGCGAAGAGCGTGCCGGGACCAACGACATTCCACATCCAGCGGCCAAAGAAAATGTAGCACGACACCACTGCGAGCACCACAAGAGTGATGTCGACGTTAATCTTTATCTTGGCAAAAGCCTTGCCCGTAACACGGCTGATTGCCACGGGGAAGCCCTCGCCGGGCATTGTCACGGAGCCGCAGCGCACCTCGAAGGCAACGCCGAGAGCCAGGAGCGTGCATCCTGCAAACTGCACGGCGCCCTGCATGGGCAAGGTGTCGCAAACAAGAGCCGAGGTTGCAGCCATATTGACGTCGATAAGCACGCCGAAAACACAGCCCACCGCGAGCTGCAGCAGCTGCACGGCCTCGAAGCGGCGGCGGAGCACCACAACCTGCCCCACCACGAGGAGCACATTAAGAATATTGGTATAGTCGCCCAAGGTGAGCGCAGGCACCAACCCCTCGGCACCGGCAAGCGTGAAGGCCAACGGCACCGACGATATAACACTGCTGCCCATATTGGAGCGCACGCACAACGCCACCCCGGCAGTCATTATAAAGAGAGAGACAAGAAGCAGCAGGTGCTGCCATACGAGCATACGGAACTTATCGAAGGCCGATGCTCCCGAAACGTTTTCACTCATTGTCTGTTATTTATGGTCTAAAAAACTCGCCGCCGGAGATATCGTAGAAACGGTCGAAAAACTCCCGCAGGCGGCCGATAACATTTTTCTTTTTCTCAGCGCGGCGCGCCCCGGCGCCACCGAAGAGCCCCATGGGCGGCAGGATGTCGGCAATGGCTGTGCCGCTTTCCTTAACCTCGCCGTCGCGGAAACATTGGCTCACGAAGTCGAGGGCCTTTTCGCGGCGCAGGTTCTCAGAGGAGATTATTTCCTCAATCTGCTCCTGCTGGGCGCGGTGCACAAACTCCTTCCATTTGGCGTGGACGTCGTCGCCGGGAGTATGACCGGCGATAAAATCTTCGATAAGCTCCTTCTTGTTTCGCAGTGCGGGCGAGGCCTCTATTGCCTTGATTGCCTTTATTATAATCTCGCGGTCGTGAGGCTCGTCGCCGTCGAGCTGCCCCACGAGGAAGAGAATATAGTCGATGTTGATTTCTATGCTCTTCATGAGCTCCATTTCAAACACGAGGTCGTCGTTGATGTTTGTGAGAGTCCCTTTCTGCGGGCGATATTTATCGTGCAGTTCGTTGTAGAAACCACGGTAATCCACGAAATCATCGTCGGAGATTATCTTGTTTGCGGCAAACTCATCGAAAGTCATGAGAATATTGTGAGCGCGGAGAATGGTGCCGAAGAGCCTGATGAACTCTTTCTCGGCTTTCTCGCCCACAATTTCAGAGCCAAGGGGAAATTTAGCGAAGAGTTCGGCAATAAGCTCCTGCCAGCCGGGGACGTGGCGCCCACGCTCATCGTCGTAGCCGTAGAAATAGTCGTTGAAAGTCTTTAGCAAAATGAGGCCTGCGGCTTTCTTGTTGCCGAAGAGCTTAAGGCAATCGTTTGTGGCTTTCTCGAGGTTGCGGAAGCATACAATATTGCCATGGTCCTTAATGGAGTTGAGTATGCGGTTGGTGCGCGAGTAGGCCTGCAGCAGGCCGTGGTAACGCAGGTTCTTGTCGACCCACAGGGTGTTGAGGGTTGTGGCATCGAAGCCTGTGAGGAACATATTGACAACTATAAGGAGGTCGACCTCGCGGTTTTTCATTCTGAGAGATAGATCCTTGTAGTAGTTCTGGAATTTCTCGGCCGAGGTATCGTAGCTTGTACCGAACATTGCGTTATAATCTTTTATGCAGGCGTCGAGGAACTCGCGTGACGATTGATCGAGCCCGTCGGTATCTTCGGGGGTTTCATCGTCGGTGTCTACATTTGGAGCGTAGCTGAATATTGTGGCTATGCGCAGACGTTTGGCCGGCGGAAGGAGTGCGTTCTGCTTCTGCAGCTCAGTGTAGTAGAGCTTTACAAAAGGAATTGAGGCAACGGCGAATATAGAGTTGAAGCCGGTGAGGCGGGTGCGCGCCTTGAGCTCGTTTACTTTGCCGCGGTCTTTGGCCGAGGCCACCTCGCTCACATTGGTAAGGCGCGAGAAAGAGTAGCTGCGGGCGTCGCGGCGGGTTTTCTGTTCGAAATGCTCCAGGATATACTTAGAAATCAGGGCGATTCGCTCAGGAGCCATAAGAGCACGCTCGCGGTCGATGTTGTTTACTTTCTCATCGAGGATCTCCTCCTCTTCACGCATGGTGCGTATGTAGTCGACTTTGAAAGGCAGCACATTACAGTCGCGGATAGCATCGACAATGGTATAGCTGTGCAGGCGATTGCCAAAGGCGCCCTCAGTGGTGGTGAACTCCACGTTGCGTATTGCTCCGGCGTTATCGGGGAAAATAGGAGTGCCGGTAAAGCCGAACATGTGATAGTTGCGGAACTTGCGTGTAATGGCACGGTGCATGTCGCCAAACTGCGAACGGTGGCACTCGTCGAAAATCAGTACCGTATGACTGTTATAGACGGCATGCTGCGGGTTACGTGCAATGAAGTTGGAGAGCTTCTGTATGGTGGTGATAATGATACGTGCGGCCGGGTCGTCGAGCTGCTTCTTGAGCACTGCTGTAGAGCCGTTTGAGTTGGCGGATCCGCGCTCGAAGCGGTCGTACTCCTTCATGGTCTGATAGTCGAGGTCTTTACGGTCGACCACAAAAAGCACTTTGTCGATTTCGGGCAGGCGCGATGCCAGGCGCGCCGTCTTGAACGATGTGAGAGTCTTGCCCGAGCCCGTGGTGTGCCATATGTAGCCTCCTGCCTCGATTGTTCCGCAGGTGCGGGCGTTGGTCGAGGTTTTAATGCGTAGCAGAATCTCTTCGGTGGCAGCTATCTGATAGGGGCGCATGACCAGCAGGAGGTTCTCGGAGGTGAACACACAGTAGCGGGTGAGGATGTTGAGAAGGGTGTGTTTTGAGAAGAATGTGCAGGTGAAGTCGACGAGGTCGTAGATAGGCGTGTTGCTGCGGTTTGCCCAGTAAGAGGTAAACTCGAAGGAGTTAGAGGTCTGTTTCTTGCCTTTGGCCGGGCCGTTGTTCTGATTTGCGCGGCACACGGCGTCGCGGGTAGTATTGCTATAGTACTTTGTGAGCGTGCCGTTTGAGATAACGAAAATCTGTATAAACTCAAAGAGACCGCTTCCGGCCCAGAAAGAGTCGCGCTGATAGCGGTCGATTTGGTTGAAGGCATCCTTAATGCTCACGCCACGGCGTTTGAGCTCGACATGCACCAGCGGCAGCCCGTTGACGAGGATAGTCACGTCGTAGCGATTCTCATAAGCTCCGCCCTCGGGCACATATTGGTTGATAACCTGGAGGGAGTTGTTGTGGATATTGTTTTTGTCAATCAAGGCGATATTGACCAGCGAGCCGTCGGGGCGCTCCCAAGCCTTTACGTGGTCTTCCTGGATAGTGCGTGTTTTCTCCTCTATGCCCATGTTGGGGTTGCCTATATATTTGGCAAAGAAGTCGGCCCACTCGGCGTCGGCGAAAACAATGCCGTTGAGGCGCTCGAGTTGCCGCCGCAGATTTGCTATAAGCTCGCTCTCGCCGGTCAAAGGAAGGTATTCATAGGCCTGACGGGTGAGGCGGTCGATGAAATCTTTTTCAAGCTCTGCCTCGCTTTGGTATTGTGCGGCGCTGTAGTAGCCGGGCTCAAACTCGGCTACCACCGTCGACTCGGGATTTTGGCTTATAAGGTCGTATTCAGTCATAGTAGAATTGTTTATGCCTCCAGGGGTGTGAAGGTCAATAAGGAGTTACGGTAGTATTCGTAGCGCTCGCGTACGGCTGCAATTTCGGCAGGCAGCCCTGCGGTGAGGTCGTTGACAAGGGTGTCGAAACGGTCGAGGATGCCTACGATTTTTTCTTGCACGGGGAGTGGTGGGATTGGGAACGGCATGCTTTTGAGCTTGCCCATATCAACAGAAGCAAAACCCGACACATTGGTATTGTTCTTACAAAATGCATCAACGACAAACATATAGTAGTAGATAAACTTCGTTAGAAGTTTATCTCTCAGCGATTTACTAACTTTTAAGTTAGTAAATCGCTGATTCGCAAGCGAATCAGCAATTAGGAGCGCATGCTCCCCGATTGTTGCTGTGGTTGCCAAAATAAACGTATTTGCCTCAAACAAACCTTTGCCTTTTATTGCTGCCGGTGTTATGTGCTGAATGGAATCGGAAAGGATTCTTCCGTTTTCTCTAATATCTTCCATTCTGAACCATGGAATTGTACCACCCTCCCAAAAAGCAGGATTATTCTTTGAGGGGGTATAACCATTACGCATTTCAAAGACTTCTTCCATTGACTTCCATAAAACCTCGTAACTACGCCCCCCCCAGGTAGTTACACCTTCGGAGTCAAAGGACAGCAGCGCGTTGCGGTAGTACTCGTATTGTTGTTTACGCGCTTGCAGCTCCGCTTGCAGCTCCGCT